>JAKOMT010000001.1 GCA_022241475.1 Microvirga sp.
CATGAACCGGTAGATCGGCCCGGGCATTCCGGGCCTGGCGCGCGCCAGCGCAGCCCCGAGGCGCAGGAATCCCGGCTCGTAGATCGCGTAGCTCGGATGAAAACCGTAGCGCTCGGCGAGCGCGAGGCCCTCCGCGACGTCTTCAGGCGGATTGCGGTAGATGAACCCGCTCCTGCCCGCGGCGAGGTCGGGATAGCGCTCGAAATTACAGCTTCCGGGATCGACCACCGCCCATTCGAGCAGGCCCCGGCGCGCCAGTTCCGCGACGGCCGCGAAACGCGCCTGCGCGCCGGTCTCGCCCACGCGCGTATCGCCCGAGAGCGGAATCGAGGGATAGACGATCGCGTCGACCTGCGCGCGCACGCCGTCGATGATCGCCGCGTAGAGATCGGCGTCGTCGCGCTGCAGGCCGGTGGATTCGTCATAGGCGTGCAGATGGATGATCGCGGCGCCGGCCTTCGCGCAGGCCACGCCCTCGGCCACGATCTCGGAAACGCTCACGGGAATCCCGGCCTGCCGGTCGCGCCCCCACGGCCCGTTGAGAGCGGCCTCGACCCAGACTTTCCGCGCTCCCGCCATAGCCACGCCCGCCAAATACCTCAATCGCGCCGCCGCAGTCATCGTCGAGGGCGTGCGCACAACTATGTGGATAGGCGCAAATAGTCACAGGTCAGAGACCCGAAAAGACGCAGCCGTGATTGGCGTTTGCGCAGGCGTGAACCATGCAGCGTCTCGAATTGTGCTCACTCGATGCGATCCCGTACGCTGAAATTGTTTCAGCGCCGCTGCGGCAACTCCAGAGCGGGAAGCTCGTTCGGCGTGCCCCCACCCGAAATTCCGATGGCGCGCACGGGGGCGGCCTCGCCTTGCGCCCGGCGCGCGAGGGCGACCGTCAGGCGCTCGGCGGCTTCAGGCGACATCGCCGCCATGATCTCGGCCATCGTGCGCGGGTTCATGTCGAGGACGACCGGCACGAGAATGTCGAGGCCTAGGCGGTCGAAGACGCGCGCGGCGTCCTTGGGCCGCATGGCCTGATACATCGCCACGATGTTGCGCATGCCGGCCCTGCGCTGCTCGTCGGCCTCGGCGGGCGCCTCGGCGCCTTCCTGTTCGCGCACGGACCGCAGCCGCGCCTCGAGCCGCTCCTCGGCCTGTTCGAGGAGGCGTTCGCGCAGCTCGAGGTCCTGGCCGCGTTGCTGAATGTTTTGTCGACGGTCTTCGAGACGCTCGAGAATCGCCTGTTCGGCCGGCGAGCGCGCGGTTTCGCGCGAGGCGAGCGCGTCCGTCGGCGGCCCGTCCGCAGGAGCGGCGGCCTCGCCATTTTCGGTCGATCCCGTCGCGACGACCTCGCCGCCCCGGGCGTCGGAATGCGCGTAGGACAGGGCGCGGCCGAAGGCCGGAAGGTCGTCGGATGCGCGCGCCGCGTCCTGCCGGGGCTGGGACGTCGCCTGCGCCTGCGCCCGGACCTGCGGCGCCTGCTCGCGGCGCAGGTAATCGAGCCCCTTCAACGCCAGCAACGCCACGGCGGCGAGCGCGACGGCGTCGATCAGGCGCAAGCGGGTCTTCATGCCCGACCGTCCCCGCCGCCGACGCGGCGCATGGCGCGCTGCGCCAGAAGCTCGGCGGCGTCGCTGATCCGGTCGCTCATCAGGCGATAATGGACGGGCTCCGTGACTTGCGGCTCGCGGTGGACGGGAGCGGGCGCGACCTCCGGAGCCGGGGCCGGAGCGCTCGCGACGCGCTGGGCGGCCTTCGAGGATTCGACGATGGTCATCATCCGCGACATCACGTCTTCGCCCGCCTCCACCTGCTCGGCGAGATCGGCGGCGTAGCGCTCGGCCGTGCGAAGACGGTCGGCGAGGGTCTTCTCGCATTCGCCGAGCGTCGCCCGCAGGCCCGCGATCGCGCGCTCGGCGTTGTCGGTGGCGCCGACGAGTTCGAGGATCGTCTTGCGCATAGAGGCCTCGTCCGCCTGAAGCCTCGTGATTCGGCGGCTCAGCCGCACGCAAGTCACGACGGTTGCGACGAGCAGAACGGCGACGAGAATATCGGCGACCAGCATCAGCATCGAACTCATCCCGTTACGCCTCACTCTGGTTCTTGGCGCTCGCCTCGAATGCGGCGAGCGTCGTGCGCGCGCGCCGCAGGGGGCGCACGATCTTCACCGCGATCTTGTCGTCGACGCGACCCACGCGACCCTGCGTCAGCCGCCATTCGCCGCATTGCAGCGTGACGAGGTCGGAGGGCCTCGCGTCGAACACGAGCGTGTCGCCGACCTCGAGGCTGACGATCTTTTTGAGCGGAACCCGCATTTCGTGCAGGACGGCCTTCACGTCGAAATCCGCCTGCCAGATCTCGGTGGCGAGATGGCCTTCCCAGACCGAATCGCGCCCGAGCTTTTCGCCCATGAAGCTCTGGAGGAGGAGGTCGCGGATCGGCTCGATCGTCGCGTAGGGGAACATGATCTGGAGGACGCCGCCGCGCCCTTCCATGTCGAGCTTGAGATCGATCAAGATCCCGGCGTTCGCGGGCCGCGTGATGGTGGCGAAGCGCGGATTGGTCTCGATCCGGTCGACGACGAACTCGACCTGGGAGAGCGGCGCGAACGACACCTGCAGGTCGCCCAGCACGATTTCGACCATGCGCTTGACCAGCTGCATCTCGATCGTGGTGAAGGGACGACCGTCGAGGCGCGTGTCCTGGCTGCCGCGCTTGCCGCCGAGGAGCAGGTCGAGCGTCGAATAGGCGAGATTGGATTCGATGGTGACGAGGCCCGAATTGTCCCAGCCGTCGCAGCGGAAGACAGCGAGCTGCACCGGCAGCGGGATCGAGTTCAGGTAGTCGCCGAAGCGCACGGAGCGGATGTTGTCGAGGGTGACTTCGACGTTGTCCTGGAAGAAGTTGCGCAGGCTCGTCGACAGGAGGCGGACCATCCTGTCGAAGATGATTTCGAGCATCGGCAGGCGTTCGTAGGAGACGACGCCCGAATCGACGATGGCCTTGATGCCGCCCGCGCCCGTCGCGGACAATTCGTGCAGCGAGAACCCGAGTAGCTGGTCGATTTCGCTCTGGTTGAGAATACGGTCGGCGCCGGCCATGTCCGGGCTGTCGTCGTCCGTGCTCTCGTCAATCATGGTCGCCCATTCGGCGGCCATGTCGCTCACGGCGGCGGCGGAGCCCTGCTCGGCGAGCGCGGCGCCCCATTCGTCCGCGAGGCCGGGATCGCCCGCGCCCTGTTCGGCGAGGGCGGCGGCCCAGTCGTCGTCCATCCCCTCTTCCTGCGGATTTTCGGGATCGTCAGCCACGGCCCATGCTCCTCACTGAACCACGACTTCCTTGAACAACAGCGCATTCACCTTCGAGGGATGCACCGCGATGTTGACGCGACGTAAGAGCTCCTCGCGCAGACGATGGACGCCGGCGGAGCCGTCGAGCTCGCTCGGGCGCAACTCGCGCAGATAGACTTGGAAGGCGTCCTCGATGCGCGGCATCAGCGGCTGGATCGAGGCGACGACGAGGGGGTCGTCGAGTTCGAGCGAGGCCTGGAACTTGAGAAAGCGCGGGCGCTCCTGCGGCGGCTCGAAGGCGAGGTTCACGATCATCTCGCGCATGTCGACGAAGACGATGGGTTTGGGCGCCTCGACGTCGACGTCCGCCGAATCGCCGCCGGCCAGGAAGAAATAGCCGCCGCCCCCGGCGAGCAGCAACGCAAGCGCGCCGGCAGCCGCGAAGATCACGAGCCGCTTCTTCTTGCCGCCGCCTGCGGCCGCGCCCTCGGCCTCGCCGTCGGCCTGATCGTCGTCATCCTGGTTCTTCGCCATCGAACGCGCTCTTCCCCGGTCCGCGCCAACGTCTCGTTCGCCCGCCTCATGATCACGCTTTACGGTTAACGGCTCGTTAAGGTGGGCAATTTCTGCCGACGCGTTTCTGCCGCCCGGCGGGACCGGCGTCTTCGCAAACGCGTCCTCTAGTCACTCAACTGTCTGATTTTCATAGATTTTCGTGAGTTAACCACGTTTGGCACGGCTCCTGCGACGGATCTGGCGTCGGAACCGCGCTGGGGAGCGCCGAGGTTCTGGCGGGGAAAAGGGAACCGGAGCGGCTCTTATGGAGAATACGCTTCTCATCGGCCTGTCTCGGCAGGTGGCGCTGGCGCGTGAGCTGGACGTCATCGCCAACAATATGGCCAACGTCTCGACGAACGGCTTCAAGTCGCGCTCGTCGGTGTTCAACGAATATCTCATGGAGCGTGCGAGCGCCGACGCGTTTCCGCGCCCCGATCGCCGCATGTCCTACGTGATCGACGCCGGCACGCCGCTCGATCTCAGCGCCGGCTCCATGCAGCAGACCGGCAACCCGCTCGACGTCGCGCTTCAGGGCGACGGCTTCCTCGTCGTGGAGACGCCGGGCGGCGAGCGTTACACGCGCAACGGCGCCCTGCAGATCGACAACGCGGGTCGTCTCGTCACGAGCGACGGCTGGCCGGTTCTCGGCGACGGCGGGCCGATCGTCCTCGATCCAACGGAAATCGGGGTGACGATCGGCGCCGACGGCACGATCTCGTCGGATCAGGGCGACCGGGGCCGGCTCCGCCTCGCCCGTTTCGAGAACGCCGCCGCCTTGCGCAACGAGGGCGCCAACGTCTTCGCCAGCGACGAAGCTCCGATCCCGGCCTTCGACACGACGCGCGTCCAGAACGGCGTGATCGAACGCTCCAACGTCAATGCGGTCCTCGAAATGACCCGGCTCATGGATGTGAGCCGCGCCTACACGAGCGTCGCCAACACCCTCCAGCGCCTTTCCGAGATGAAGCGGACGACGATCCAGCGCCTCGGCGAAGCGGTCTGACGAACAAGGAGAACACGCCATGCGCGCCCTCTACACCGCAGCGACCGGAATGGCGGCTCAGGAGCTGAACGTCCAGGTCATCTCCAACAACATCGCCAACATGCGCACGACCGGCTTCAAGCGCCAGCAGACGCATTTCCAGGATCTGCTCTATCAGGACCTGCGGCGCACCGGCTCGGCGACCTCCGAACAGGGCACGCGGGCGCCGTCCGGCGTGGAGATCGGCACGGGCGTGAAGACCGTCTCGACCGCGCGCGCCATGTCGCAGGGCAACATCACGCCCACGGAGAAGGAATACGACATCGCCATTCGCGGCGAGGGCTTCTTCCGCATCCAGATGCCGGACGGCCGCACCGCCTACACCCGCGACGGCGGATTCGATCTCGACGCCGAGGGCCAGATCGTGACGAAGGACGGCTATCTCGTCGATCCCGGCATCCAGATCCCGCAGGGCGCGCGCAGCGTCTCGATCAGCAACCAGGGCGGCGTGCAGGTGATCGTCGGAAACGAGGCCGAACCGCAGGAAGTCGGCCGGATCCAGCTCGCGCGCTTCGTCAACAAGACCGGCCTCGAATCGATCGGCGACAACCTGTTCCTCGAATCGGCGGCCTCGGGCGTGGCGATCGAGGGCCAGCCGGGCGAAGAGGGATTCGGCTCGCTCCAGCAGGGCTTCCTCGAGGAAGCCAACGTCAACGCGGTGACCGAGATCTCCTCGCTGATCGCCGCGCAGCGCGCCTACGAGATGAATTCCAAGGTCATCAGCGCGGCCGATCAGATGCTGACGGCGGCCAACCAGATGTTCAGGGGGTAACGCGTCATGAGCCTCGATCTCCACGTACCTCCTCTCGGCTCCAATCGCTGCGGCCGCATCGGCTTCGGGCCGTTTCTTCGCGCCGCCGCGCTCGCGGGCGCCCTCGCCATCGGCTTCGGCGCGGCGCTCATGGCCATTCCGGCCGAGGCCGCCGACCGGCCGCAACTGCGCGGCGACGTCACGGTGCGCGGCGACGTGGTGACCTTCGGCGACCTCGTCGCCGGCGCGCCCGCAGACGTCGCGGAGATCCCGGTCTTCCGCGCCCCGGCTTTGGGCGAGACCGGCACGATCCAGATCGCCCGCATCGCCGCCGCCGCCGAATCGCTCGGCTTCGGCGACCTCGAAACCTTCGGCCGTCGCGAGGTGAACGTCGTTCGCGCGGCCCGCATCATCGCGCGCGACGAGATCGTGGCGGCGTTGACGGCGGAGGCCGCGAGCAGATTGGCCCTCGCGCCCGAAACCCTGTCGCTGCGCTTCGACGGAGACGCCCCCTCGCTCGTGGTCTCTCCCGACGTGACGGAGGCGGTCGCCGTCGCCGACATGCGCATCGACCCCACGAGCCGACGCCTCTCCGCCATGGTCTATGTCGGGCCGGACGCCAATCGTCGTCGCGCGCAGGCGATGGTGTCGGCGAGCGTCCTGGAAACGGTCGAGATCGCGATCCTGAACCGCGCCATCGAGCGCGGGGAGGTCGTCGGACAGAGCGATGTGTCGATCGAGCGGCGTCCGCGCGGCTCCGTCCCGCCGGACGCCCGGCTCGACGGGATCGACCTGCGCGACGTCATCGCCCGCCGGGCGCTGTCCGCAGGCGCGGCGCTGCGCGCCGCCGACCTGGCGCGTCCGCAACTGGTCGGGCGCAACGAGAACGTGATGATCGTCTACCGCACGCGCAATCTGACGCTGACGACCCGCGGCGTCGCCCGCGAGGGAGGAGCGCGCGGCGACATCATCTCCGTCACCAACTCCCAGAGCAGCCGCGTCCTGCAGGCGACCGTCGCCGCGCCCGGACAGGTCGTCGTCGAAGGCCCGGCCTTCTTCGGCCCGGTCGCCTCGAGCGGCCGCGGCGTCCAGTGAAATCGAGCAGGAAGAAGTGAGAAATCCCATGCCCGCCTCCCGCTCCGTCAAGATCCTCTCCATCGTCGGAATCGCGCTCGCGCTCGGCGCCTGCTCGACGGCCGACCGGCTCGCCAATGTCGGCCGCGCGCCCGCGCTCTCGGCCATCGAGGACCCGACCGCCCTGCCCGGCTACAAGCCGGTCCGCATGCCGATGCCGGATATCGAGCCCGCCGCGTTCGCCTCGAACTCGCTCTGGCGCCAGGGCTCGCGCGCCTTCTTCAAGGATCAGCGCGCCGCCCGCATCGGCGATCTCGTGACGGTCAGGGTGCGCGTCACGGACCGCGCCCAGTTCGACAACCAGACGCGCCGCTCGCGCTCGAACGGCGAGAGCCTGTCCGCCGACAGCGTCTTCGGCTTCGAGAGCCAGTTGACGAAGGTCTTTCCGGAGGAGGCGCGGGCCGACGCGCTCGTCGGGCTCGATTCGAATTCGTCCAGCCAGGGCGCGGGCTCGACCCGGCGCGCCGAGCAACTCGTGACGAACGTGGCGGCCGTCGTCACGCAGGTGCTGCCCAACGGCAACATGGTGATCGAAGGCAAGCAGGAGATCCGCGTCAATTTCGAGGTCCGCGAACTGATCGTCGCGGGCGTGGTGCGACCCGAAGACATCGAGGCCGACAACACGATCGACTCGACCAAGATCGCACAGGCCCGGATTTCCTACGGCGGACGCGGCCAGATCACGGACGTGCAGCAGCCCCGCTACGGCCAGCAGGTGATGGACATCCTGCTTCCCTTCTGAGCCGCCCCCGGTCGGCTCGACCTCTCCCCGCGAGGCCTTCCCCAGGGCGCGCTCCCCTCTCGCCCTTGGCCTCGCACCCCGGCGGCTCCGGCTCCCTTCCGGAGCCGCCTCCCCTTTCCCTGATCACACGACAAACGAAGAGGGCCGCGCCCGAAGGCGCGGCCCGAAGCGGCCGATCGGCGCAAGGCGCTTCAGAACGACTCGGCGCCACGGCTCATGGCGGCGATGCCGGTGCGGGCGACCTCGGTGAGGCCGACGACGGTCATCAGCTTGATGAAGCGCTCGATCTCGTCGCTCGCGCCCGTCAATTCGAAGATGAAGGAGTTCAGCGTCGCATCGAGCGTGCGGGCGCCGAACGCGGCGGCGAGACGCATCGCCTCGAGCCGATGTTCACCCTTGCCGATCACTTTCACGAGGCACAATTCGCGCTCGACAGCCTCGCCGTGCACGGTGAGGTCGTCCACCCTGTGGACCGGAACGAGGCGCAGCAGATGGAACTTGATCTGTTCGATCACGTTCGCCGTGCCCGTCGTCACGATGGTGATGCGCGAGATGTGCTTCTCGTGCTCCGTCTCGGAGACGGTCAGGCTCTCGATGTTGTAGCCGCGTCCCGAAAAGAGACCAGCGATGCGCGCGAGCACGCCCGGTTCGTTGTCGACGATGACTGCGAGCGTGTGCCGGTTCACGGTCTGCGACACGGTCTGCGCCGGATAATGGGTTTGACTGTTCATGCTGTTCCCGCCTCAAGCCCCGGCGTCGCGAAGGTTCGCGATCGCCTCCTCGTCGATTTCGTCATGCGCCACGATCCACGTCTCGCGCAATGCATCGGCCAGCCATTCCCGATAGGCCGGCAGCGACAGGATCGCGTCCATGTAGGCGCGCGCCGCGCCGTCGACCGGCCAGCCGTAGGTGTCGAGCCGCGTGACGACGGGGGCGTACATCGCGTCCGCCGCCGTAAAGTCCGCTCCGAACAGGAACGGGCCGCCCGCGCCGAAGCGGGCGCGCGCGTCCGTCCAGATCGCCACGACGCGCGCGACGTCGGCCGCTACGCTCTCGCCCCGGTCGCGATGCGCGTAGCGCTTGCCGAGATTCATCGGCAGCGCCTTGCGCAGAGCCCCGAAGCCCGCGTGCATTTCGCACGAGATCGCCCGGGCGAGCGCCCGCGCCGCCGGATCGCGCGGCCAGATCGACAGATCCGGCCGACGCTCGGCCAGCGTCTCCATGATCGCGAGCGATTCCCAGACCGAGACGTCGCCGTCGACGATCGCAGGAACCTTGCCGGACGGCGAATGGCGCAGGATGCGCTCGCGGGTGTCGGGCAGGCCGAGCGGGATCACGATCTCATCGAAGGCGATCCCGTGATGGCGCATCAGGAGCCACGGCCGGAGGGACCAGGACGAGTAGCATTTGTTGGCGATGACGAGCTTTATCGTATCGGTCATGCGGCCTCCGCGAGAACCCAGCTCCGGAAGAGGGCCAGATCGATGTTGCCGCCGCACAGGATGACCCCGACCTTGAGGCCGCGAAGGCGGTCGCGCTCCTGCAGCGCGGCGGCGAGCGGGGCCGCCCCGGCCCCTTCGGCGAGATTGTGCGTGTCCGTCCAATAGGCGCGAATGGCCTCGGCCACCTCCGCATCGGTGACGCGCACGACACGGTCGAGGCCGCCGCGCAGTATCGCCAGCGCGTCCTCGTCCGGCACGCGCGTCGCCATGCCGTCGGCCAACGTCGCGGCGGATTCAGTTATCACCAGCCGGCCCGCTTCAAGCGACTGGGCATAGGCGTCCGCCTGCGTCGACTGGACGCCCACGATCGCCGTGCGCAATCCGAGCGCGTTTCGCGCCGCTATGCAGCCGCACGCGCCAGATCCCTGGCCGATCGGGACGTAGATGACGTCGAGATCCGGCACGGATGTGAGGAGTTCGACGGCGTAAGTGGCGACGCCCGCGACGAGATCGCGATGGAACGACGGCACCATAACGAGCCCCCGCTCCTGCGCGAGCCGGCTCGCTTCTTCGCGGGCCGCCTGAAAATCTTCGCCATGTTCGATGACCGTCGCTCCGAGGCTGCGCATGGCGGCGTTCTTCTCGATGCTATTGCCCTCTGGAACGAGGATCGTCACCGGGACTCCGTGACGCCTTCCGGCGAACGCGAGGCTCTGCCCGTGATTGCCGCGCGTTGCGGAGATCAGGCCGGGCGGGGAGGGTCGCTCGCGCGTAAGGCGATCCAGATAGACCAGCCCGCCCCGCACCTTGAACGCTCCCGTCGGCGCATGGTTCTCGTGCTTGACGACGACCTGGGCGCCCAGCCGCTCGGCCAGCAGTGGCCATGCGATCTGGGGCGTCTCCGGCATCGCCGCGCGCACGACGGTGCGAGCGGCTTCGAGTTCGGCGAGGGAGGGCGTCACGGCGCAGTCCTCAAGCAAACGATCACAGCTCAGACCAGCTGCCGGCCCTTCTCGTCGATGATCGCGCCGATATCCAGCGCGTCCTCCGAGAGATAGTCGTTCAGGATCATCTCGTTGTGCGCCTTGCCCGAGGGGATCATCGGGAAGCAGTTCTCGGTCTTGTCGACGATGCAGTCGAAGATCACCGGCCGGTCGATCGCGATCATCTCGGCGATCGCCGCGTCGAGTTCGTCCGGCTTGTCGCAGCGCATGCCGACGGCGCCGTAGGCTTCCGCGAGCTTCACGAAATCCGGCAGCGATTCCGAATAGCTCTGCGAGTAGCGACCGCCGTGCAGAAGCTCCTGCCACTGGCGCACCATGCCCATGTACTCGTTGTTCAGGATGAAGATCTTGACCGGCGCGCGGTACTGCACCGCCGTCGACATTTCCTGGATGTTCATGAGGATCGAGGCCTCGCCGGCGATGTCGACGACCAGCGCGTCGCGATGGGCGAGCTGCACGCCGATCGCCGCCGGCAGACCGTAGCCCATCGTCCCGAGACCGCCGGACGTCATCCAGTGGTTGGGCTCGTCGAAGCCGAAATACTGGGCCGCCCACATCTGGTGCTGGCCGACTTCCGTGGTGATGTAGGTGTCGCGCCCCTTGTTGGCGGGACCCTTCGTCGCCGCGAACAGACGCTCGACGGCGTATTGCGGCTTGATGACCTCGCTCGAGGGGCGATAGGCGAGGCACTTGCGCGAGCGCCAGCGCTCGATCTGCGCCCACCAATCCTTGAGCGCCGCCTTGTCGATCTGCGGCGAGGTCGAGCGGAACAGGCGCACCATGTCCTCGAGCACGTGCCCGCAATCGCCGACGATGCCGAGATCGACCTTGACGTTCTTGTTGATCGAGGAAGGATCGATGTCGATGTGGATCTTGCGCGAGTTCGGGGAGAAAGCGTCGATGCGGCCGGTGATGCGGTCGTCGAAGCGGGCGCCGACGCAGATCATCAGGTCGCAGTCGTGCATCGCGAGGTTCGCCTCGTAGGTGCCGTGCATCCCGAGCATGCCGAGGAACTGCCTGTCCGAGGCGGGATAGGCGCCCAGACCCATCAGCGTCGAGGTGACGGGAAAGCCCGTCAGACGGGCGAGTTCGCGCAGGAGGTCGGCCGCCTGCGGACCCGAGTTGATCACGCCGCCGCCCGTGTAGAACACCGGGCGCTTGGCGACGCCGATCATCTCGACCGCCTTGCGGATCTTGTCGAGATCGCCCTTGACGGTCGGGCGGTAGGTCTTGTGCTGGCTGCTCGTCGGGCGCGCATAGAGGCCGGACTGAAACTGGATGTCCTTGGGCAGATCGATGACAACGGGACCCGGACGTCCGTTCGCCGCCACGTAGAAGGCCTCGTGCAGGATGCGCGGCAGGTCGGCGATGTCCTTCACGAGGTAATTGTGCTTCGTGCAGTGGCGCGTGATGCCGACCGTGTCGCATTCTTGGAAGGCGTCGGAGCCGATCAGATGCGTCGGCACCTGCCCCGTGATGCAGACGATCGGGATCGAGTCGAGCATGGCGTCGGTGAGGCCGGTGACGGCGTTCGTCGCGCCCGGACCAGACGTCACGAGCACCACGCCGACCTTGCCCGTGGAGCGCGCATAGCCCTCCGCCGCGTGAACGGCGCCCTGCTCGTGCCGCACGAGAACGTGCTGAACGCTGTTTTGATGGAACAGCGCGTCATAGATCGGAAGCACAGCGCCGCCCGGATATCCGAACAGATGCTCGACGCCCTGATCCTGCAGGGCGCGGACGACCATTTCCGCACCGGTCATCGTCTCGCTCATGGCTGGCTTCCTTCGCTCGTGGCTTGGGACCATTCCGGTCCGCCCTGTTCGTGCTTCGTCGTGTTTGGCCAATAAAAAAGGCCCCCTGGGGGGCCTGCGCGCCATCGCCGGATCGTGCGGGCTAGGCCCGCTCCGTCGATGGCGTTCGAATTACGAGAATAAGCTTACGCATGGGTCGCGGTTCTCTTCACGAAAGTTGCGCGGAAAGTATCGCAGCCGCCAAAGCCGGTCAAGCGATGAAATGACGCGTCGGCGGCCCCTCGCGCGACGCTCTACCCAAAGCCGCGCCATGTTGCTAAGCAGCCGAGGAACAGCCTCGACTTCCACGATCCGCCAATCCGGAGCGACAACGCCATGTCCCACGCCGATCTCGCCGCCGCCGTCGACGCCGCCTGGGAGGATCGCGCCTCCGTCTCCGCAGCCACGAAGGGCGCGGTTCGCGAGGCGGTCGAGACCGCACTCGCCATGCTCGATTCGGGGCAAGCGCGCGTCGCGGAGAAGGTCGACGGCGAGTGGACCGTGCATCAATGGCTGAAGAAGGCCGTGCTCCTCTCCTTCCGCCTCGCCGACATGGAGATCATTTCGGGCGGCCCCGGCCAGTCGGTGTGGTGGGACAAGGTCGATTCGAAGTTCGACGCCTGGGACGCCGCGCGCTTCAAGGACGCGGGCTTCCGCGCCGTGCCGAACTGCGTCGTGCGGCGCGGCGCCTACATCGCGCCGGGCGTCGTGCTGATGCCGTCCTTCGTCAATCTCGGAGCCTATGTCGACAGCGGCACGATGGTCGACACCTGGGCCACGGTCGGCTCCTGCGCGCAGATCGGCAAGAACGTGCACCTCTCGGGCGGCGTCGGCATCGGCGGCGTTCTGGAGCCCCTGCAGGCCAACCCCACCATCATCGAGGACGATTGCTTCATCGGCGCGCGCTCGGAAGTCGTCGAGGGCGTCGTCGTCGGGCAGGGCTCGGTGCTGTCGATGGGCGTGTTCATCAGCGGCTCGACGAAGATCATCGACCGCGAGACCGGAGAGATCTTCCGGGGCAAGGTGCCGCCCTATTCGGTCGTAGTGCCGGGCGCGCTGCCCGGCAAGCCGCTGCCCGACGGCTCGCCCGGCCCCTCGCTCTATTGCGCCGTGATCGTCAAGCGCGTCGATGCGCAGACCCGGTCGAAGACGAGCATCAACGAGTTGCTGCGCGACTGAACCGGGAAGCGCCAATTCAGGAGCACGATGATGTCCTCGCCCTCAGCCCTCGGGCTCGCGCAGGCGCTGATCCGCGCCCCCTCCGTCACGCCCGAGGACAACGGCGCGCAGGACGTCGTCGCCGACGCGCTGAAGGGCGCGGGCTTCGCCGTGAGCCGGCCCGTGTTTTCGGAGGACGGCACGCCCGACGTCCAGAACCTCTACGCGCGCTATGGCACGAAAAGCCCCTGCCTGCTCTTCGCCGGCCACACCGACGTCGTGCCGCCGGGCGACGAGGGCTCGTGGCGGCGCCCTCCTTTCGCGGCCGAGGTCGTCGGAGACGAGCTCTACGGGCGCGGCGCGGTCGACATGAAGGGCGCGATCGCCGCAAAGATCGCCGCGGTGCTCGCTTTCATCCGCGCCCGGCCGGATTTCAACGGCTCCATCGCCTTTCTGATCACCGGCGACGAGGAGGGCCCGGCGATCAACGGCACGATCAAGCTCCTCGAATGGGCGCGGGCGCGCGGCGAGCATTTCGACCATTGCCTGCTCGGCGAGCCGACGAACCCCGAGCGACTGGGCGACATGATCAAGATCGGCCGGCGCGGTTCGCTGACCGGTCGGCTCACGGTCGACGGCGTGCAGGGCCATGTGGGCTACCCTCACCTCGCCCGCAATCCGATCGACGGCATGGTGCGGCTTCTCGCGGCGCTCAAGGCCGCGCCACTGGACGAAGGCACGGAGCATTTCGACGCCTCGAACCTCGAGATCACCAGCGTCGACGTCGGAAATCCGGCGACGAACGTCATCCCGGCCAAGGCGCGCGCCGTTTTCAACATCCGCTTCAACGACCGCTGGACGCCACAGACGCTCGCCGACGAGATCCGCGCCCGTCTCGCTTCGACCGCGGGGGAGGACGTCGAGTTCGGCCTCGCCTTCGATCCGACGAATTCACTCTCCTTCCTGACCCCGCCGGACGCGTTCGTCGAGCTCGTGCGCGACGCCGTCGAGGCCGAGACGGGCCTGCGTCCCGCGCTTTCGACGACCGGCGGCACATCCGACGCCCGCTTCATCCGCAACGCCTGCCCCGTGGTCGAGTTCGGCCTCGTCGGCCAGACGATGCACAAGGTCGACGAGCGCGTGGCGATCGCCGACCTCGATCGGCTGGCGGCGATATACGGCCGCGTGATCGAGCGCTATTTCGCGGCCTGAGCGGCGGTGCGCCGCTCCGATGTCCGGTCGCCGCGCCGGTTGCGGCGTTCGGGCGTGTCACGATACCGTCCAAAGCTGGAACAGCAGGCCCGACGTGAAGGCGCCCGCCAGTGACAGCCCGATATAGAGCGCGAAGACCTGCGGCCGCGCCAGCGCCCAGACCGCCATCGCCGCAGGGACGGACGTGACGCCGCCTGCGATCAGGAACGCCATCCCCGCACCCGGCGCCATGCCCTGCCCGATCAGCCCGCCTACCAGAGGCAAGGCGGCGTAACCGTTCAGGTATGCGGGGACGCCGACCAGCGTGGCTGTCAGGATCGGCGCCAGCCCCTCCCCGCCCAGCGCCGCAGTGACCGCCTCGGCGGGAATCCATGCGAGCATGAGGCTTTCGAGAAGGAAGGCGAGGGTCAGCCAACTGGCGAGGAATAGCGTCGTCTTCCAGGCCGCTCCCGCGAATTTCCCCCGGCGCTCGGCGTCGCGCCAGAATTTCCAGTCGACGGGCTTGGGCGCCCGCACCTTCGCGCCTCCGCACCCACCGTTTCCGATCCCCTCGCGCAGCGGGTCGGAAAGAGCGCCGCCGCGCGAGAAGGTGGACGACGCTTCCGCCTAATAAGCCTATTCCCACAGCCGCGAGCGTCTTGGCCACGGCGAATTCGAGCCCCAACACGCCGGTCGTGAGCACGAACATCGACGGGTCCATGAGCGGCGAGGCCAGCCAGAAGGCCATGACGGCCGACAACGGCACGCCCATCGCCAGCAGAGCCGCGATCAGAGGGATCACCCCGCAGGAACAGAACGGTGAAACACCGCCGGCCAACGCCGCAAGTCCGATCATCAGCAGCGGAGCGCCGGTGAAAGCCCGGGCGATAAGGTTGTCCGCGCCGGTGGCCCCGGCCCAGGCGGCGACGGCGATCGACAGGATCAGAAAAGGCGCCGTCCTGAGAAGCGCGCCGCCTGCGAACAGCGCGCTCTCGGACGCCTGAGCGGGATCGAATAAGCCCAGGACTCCGAGCAGCAACACCGACGCCAGCCAGACCCGCTGTTCGCGCCACAGATGATGCAGCGCCGTCAGCGTCCCAAGCCGAGAAAGGATCATTTCTGACATAACTAAATCTCCAGATTTGTAGTTATATATGTCCCAAAAAAATCAGTTCGCCGCGGTTTCTGTTGTCTGCAACTGGATCCCTGCGCAGCATTCCGACGTCAGGAAATTGAGGACGCGGCGCATCCGGGGATAATCCACGCGATTGAACACTTCACGCCCCTGCTTTTCCTGCATCACCAGTTCCGCATCGACGAGCGCGGACAGATGATGGGCAAGCGTCGAAGGCGCCATTTGCAAATGCTCGCCGATATCGCCGACCCGCAGCCCCTCGTCCCCCGCCCTGACCAATAGGCGGAAGATCGACAGGCGGGCGTCATGACCAAGCGCGGCCAGGGCGCGGGCGTTGGGGCTCGTCGTGCTCATGCGGAGAATATAACTACATTTCTAGTATTGTAAATATCTTCTAGCGCTGACGTCGAATTTCTGCAGGGGCGCAAAACACGATCGGGATTTGACCTCCGCCGATCGCCCTTGCATCGGTCGGCGCAGCCGCCTAACTACTCGTAATGTGAACAATCTCCTTGGGGTGCCCGATCGGGCTGAGAGGCGCTTTCGCGTCAACCCATCGAACCTGATCCGGGTCATGCCGGCGGAGGGATGAGAGATGAATGACGTCCAAGGCCGGACTTTCGCGAATCCGCACATTGACGCCTGCATCGCACTGACGCGCCGCGTGACCGAGCGCGCGCCGCGCGTCCACGCCATCACCAACTTCGCGGCGCAGGTCTTCACGGCGAACCTTCTGCTCGCGGCTGGCGCCGTGCCGTCCCTCACCTAC
This sequence comes from Microvirga sp., assembly GCA_022241475.1. The sequence goes on from JAKOMT010000001.1 coordinate 16,007, forward strand.
GCTGAGGAGGAGGTCGAGGCCTTCACGACCCGCGCCGACGCGCTGCTCGTCAATCTCGGCACGCTCGACCGCGACAGGCGTCAGGGAATAGCCCGCGCTATCCCGGCGGCGAAAGCGGCGGGACGTCCCTTCGTGCTCGATCCTGTCTTCGTCGACCGCTCCCCTCCCCGGCTTGCGGCCGCGCGCGACCGCCTCGCCGACGGGCCGGCGATCCTGCGCTGCAACGCGGCCGAATTCGCCGCGCTCGCCGATGCGCCAGCCTCCGAGGAAGCCGTGATGGCGCAAGCCCGGGCATGGGGCTGCGTCGTCGCGTTGACCGGCCCGGTCGATCTCGTCACGGATGGCGCCCGCCTCGCGCGCATCGAGAACGGACATCCGCTGATGGCTCGCGTCACCGCCATGGGCTGCGCCGGAACGGCGCTGATCGCGGCGTGCGCGGCGCTGACGGACGATCCCTTCGAGGCGGCGTTCGCGGCGCTTCTGCGGCTCGGCGTCGCCGGCGAGATCGCGGGCGGCCTCGCGCAGGGACCGGGATCCTTCCAACCGGCCTTCCTCGACGCGGTCTACGCGGCCGACGAAGGCGCAATCCGCTCGCTCGCGAGGATTTCATGAACCGCGTCGACATCCGCCTCTACGCCATCCTCGGCCCCGGCGACACGCGCGGCCGCGATCTCGCTGAATGCGCGGCGGCCGCCGTCGCGGGCGGGGCGACCGTGATCCAGTATCGCGACAAGCAATCGGAGGGGCGCGAACTCGTCGCAAACGCGCGCGCCATCAGGCGCGCCATCGCGGGGTCTGGCGCGTCGCTCTTGATCAACGACCGGATCGACGTTGCGCTCGCGGCGGAGGTCGACGGCGTCCATCTCGGCCAGGGCGACATTGCGCCGGAGGACGCGCGCCGCCTTCTCGGCCCCGGCGCGATCATCGGCCTCACGCTCAAGACGCCCGAGCATGCGCGCGCGCTCGAGAGTTCGCCCGTCGACTACACCTGCATCGGCGGCGTCTTCGCAACATTGAGCAAGAACAATCCCGATCCGCCGGTCGGGCTCGACGGGCTGGCGCGGATCCAGGCGATCGCCCGAACGGCGCTCCCGGATGCGCCCGTCGGCGCCATCGCCGGCATCGGATTGCGCGAGATCCCGGCCGTCATCGGCGCGGGCGCCGACGGCGTCGCGGTGATCTCGGCGATCTTCGGGCGGGACGACATCGAACAAGCCGCGCGCCTCTTGCGCGACGCCATCGACCGCGCGCTCGCCGCGCGCGGCGCCTGACGGAGACGGGATGACATGACGGCCATCGCAGTCACGATCGCAGGCTCGGATTCCGGCGGCGGCGCCGGCATTCAGGCCGACCTCAAGACCTTCTCGGCGCTCGGCGTCTACGGCGCGAGCGTGATCACGGCGCTCACCGCGCAGAACACGCAGGGCGTCCAGGCGATCCACGACGTTCCCCCCGAATTCACGGGCAGGCAGATCGACAGCGTGTTCTCGGACCTCGACGTCGACGCCGTGAAGATCGGCATGTTGTCACAGGTTCCCGTGATCGAGGCGGTCGCTGCAGGACTTGCGCGCCATCACGCCTTCAAAATCGTGCTCGACCCGGTGATGATCGCCGCCTCCGGCGACCGGCTGCTGGCGAACGACGCCGTGGCGGCCTTGCGCGAACTCCTCATCCCGGGCGCGCTCCTCGTGACGCCGAACCTGCCCGAAGCCGCAGCGATCCTCGACGAACCGATGGCGCGCGACGAGCAGACGATGCTCACGCAGGGACTGCGCATTCTCGCGATGGGCCCGCGCGCCGTGCTGATGAAGGGCGGCCACGGAGACGGACCGGAAAGCGTCGATCTCCTGATCGACGCGGACGGCGTCCATCGCCTCGCGAGTCCGCGCATCGCGACGAAAAACACCCACGGAACGGGCTGCACGCTCTCGTCGGCGATCACGGCGGGGCTCGCCCTCGGGCTTCCGCTGCGAGACGCGGTCGAGGCCGGAAAGGCCTATGTCAGCGCGGCGATAGCGGCTTCAGACGCTCTGCGGATCGGCCACGGCGCCGGTCCGGTTCATCACTTTCACGCATGGTGGCCGAAATGATCTCACGTCGTCTTCTCCTCGGGGGCGCCGCGGCGTCGGGCCTTGCCGCTCCAGCCCTCGCCCAGACCCGCGAGACGCTGAATTTTCGGCTCGTGACATCGTGGCCGCGCGGGCGCGCCGGTCCCGGCGTCTCCGCCCAGCGCATCGCCGACCGAATCAACGCCATGGCGAACGGGCGGCTGCGCGTCGAATTGTTCGCCGCCGGCGAGATCGTGGCGCCGCTCGGGATCCTCGACGCCATATCGAACGGAACGGTCGAGATGGGGCACACCGCCTCGCTCTACTGGCAGGGCAAGGACCCGGCGGCGGGCTTTTTCACCACGGCCCCCTTCGGCCTCGGCCCGATCGAACATCAGGCCTGGATCGAGTTGCGCGACGGTCAGGCGCTCTGGGACGAGCTTTACGCCCCCTATGGCGTGCGCGCCTTCATGGCCGGCAATACCGGGCCCTCGATGGGCGGCTGGTTCCGACGCAAGATCGAGAGCGTCGAGGACCTGCGGGGCTTGCGCATCCGCGTGCAGGGCATCGGCGCGGAGGTTTTCCAGCGGCTGGGCGCGACGCCGATGAGCATCCCGGCCGGCGATCTCGTGACCTCCCTCGACCGGGGCACGATCGACGCGGTGGAGTTTCTCGCGCCCTCGACCGATTACGAGACGGGCCTGCACCAGCACGCCGCCCATTACTACGCGCCCGGATTCAACAAGCCCAACGGAGCGAGCGAATTGTTGATCTCGGAAAACGCCTGGTCGCTGCTGACCGACGATCTCAAGACGATCGTGCGCGAATCGGCCCGCGCCGAGCACACGATGGGCCTCGCGGACGCCCTCGCGCAAAACGCCGTGGCGCTCGACGCGATCATGCGCACGGGCCGGGTGTCGCTCGAAGCGTTCCCGGCTGACGTCATGCGCGCCGCGCAGGAGGCGTCGAACGCGCTGATGGACGAGACGGCGGCGAGCTCGGAGCTGGCGGGCCGCATCGTCGCGTCGTACCGCGAGGCGACGGCGGCCTTCCGCCACTGGTCGGCCCTGTCGTCCGATATGGCGCGTTCGTTGCTGAGGGCTTAAAGTCGGGCCCATGGCGCGTTCAACCTCCTCCCTCGGCTTCATGGGCCTCTTCGGACGCTCGCACGACCTCAAGCAGCTCGACGCGGCGCTACGCGCCGTCGACCTGCATCCGGGCGTCGTGCCGGAGGCGATCAAGCTGACGATCGTCAACCTGCTGAAGGACCACGCCATCGGGCCGGAGCCCGCGCCGCAGGCTTACCCGGCGGCGGCTGAGCTGATCGCCTATTGCATGCTCGGGCCGACGGCTTTGTCGGCGACGAACCCGCAGGAGCTCGTCGAGCGCGTCGAGGCGCGCATCGACAGGGCGCTCGACGCCGGCGACGGGCTCGATTCCCAGCTCATCCTCCTGACGCTGCACGCGAAGGTGCTTCAGCCAGAGGTCGTGGAGCGCTTCGGGCTTTCGAGCGAGTAAAGCGGGCGTGTCGGCTTCGCGCTGATCGCGCGAACCACCCCACCCTGGCCCTCCCCGGCGGGGAGGGAATCAAGGCGTGGTTCAAGAGGCTATCGCCTCACCGCGCGTAGCGCTCCACCTCCTGCTCGATCGCCCCGAAGATCGAGCGCCCGCGGGCGTCCTTCATCTCGATGCGCACGACGTCGCCAAACCGCAGGAACGGCGTCTTTGCGGCGCCGTCGCGGATCGTTTCGACCATGCGCTGCTCGGCGATGCAGGAATAGCCGATCCCGCCTTCCGCCACCGGCCGGCCGGGGCCGCCGTCGGTATCGCGGTTCGAAACCGTGCCCGAACCGATGATCGCGCCGGACGCGAGCGGGCGCGTCTTCGCGGCATGGACGATCAGGTCGGGGAAATCGAAGGTCATGTCCTCGCCGGCGTTCGGGCGCCCGAAAGGCTGGCCGTTGAGGCTCGAGAGCAGCGGCAGGTGAAGCCGGCCGCCGTCCCAGGCCTCGCCCAGTTCATCCGGGGTGACCGCCACGGGCGAGAAGGCCGAGGAGGGCTTCGATTGGAAGAATCCGAAGCCCTTGGCGAGTTCGCCGGCCGTTAGCCCGCGCAGGGACACGTCGTCGACGAGCATGACGAGCCGGATCGCGGCCGCCGCTTCCTCGCGGGTGGCCCCCATCGGCACGTCGTCGACGACGACGGCGATCTCGGCCTCGAAATCGATCCCCCACTCCTCTTCGGCCATTCGGATCGGGTCGCGCGGACCGAGAAAAGCGTCGGAGCCGCCCTGATACATCAGGGGATCGCTCAGGAAGCTCTCGGGAAGCGCGTCCCCGCGCGCCTGCCGCACGAGCGCGACATGGTTCACGTAGGCCGAGCCGTCCGCCCATTGATGCGCGCGCGGCAACGGCGAGGAGCAATCATGCTCGTGGAAGCGGAAACTCGGCACCGAGCCCATCTCGAGCTGACGCGCCAGATCTTCAAGGCGCGGCGCGAGGCGCGCCCATTCGTCGAGAGCGGTTTGCAGGGTCGGGGCCACGAAAAAGGCGTCGGTGGCCCGGGTGAGATCCTTGGAAACGACGACCAGACGGCCGTCACGGCCATGTTTCAGGGATGCAATCTTCATGGCGCTGGATTACCTTTCGCGGCGTTGCGACGGGGCGGACGACGACCCGTATCGGGGAGAAGGGTGCGATGACGGATCTGAAGAGAAGAAGCTTCCTGAAGGCGGCGGGCCTCGCGGCCGCAGGCTCGACGGCGGCGGCGACGTTCGCGGCACCCGCGATCGGCCAGTCGGCGCCGGAGATCACCTGGCGCATGGTTTCGAGCTTCCCGAAATCCCTCGACACCATCTTCGGCACGATGGAGACCTTCGCGCAATACGTCGCCGAGGCCACGGACAACCGCTTTCAGATCCAGGTCTTCGGCCCCGGCGAAATCGTCGGCGGGCTGCAGGTTCTGGACGCCGTCTCGAACGGCACGATCGAGGCGGGCCATACGCCGACCTATTTCTATTACGGCCGCGAACCGGCGCTGGCGCTCGGCACCGGCGTGCCCTTCGGGCTCAACGCCCGTCAGCAGCATTCCTGGTGGCATTTCGGCGGCGGCAAGGAGATCATCAACGAGGTGCTCGGGGCGATGGGCTGCACTTCGCTCGCCTGCGGCAATTCCGGCGCGCAGATGGGCGGATTCTTCCGCAGGGAGATCGCCAGCGTCGACGACCTGCAGGGACTGAAATTCCGCATCGGCGGCATCGGCGGACGCGTTCTCGAGAAGCTCGGCGTCGTGCCCCAGCAGATCGCGCCCTCCGACATCTACCCGGCGCTCGAGCGAGGGACGATCGACGCCGTCGAGTTCGTCGGGCCCTACGACGACGAGAAGCTCGGCTTCCATCAGGTCGCGAAATTCTACTACGCGCCCGGCTTCTGGGAAGGCGGAGCGATGCTGCACGCGATCATCAACCAGGCGAAGTGGAACGAGCTTCCGAAGCATTACCAGAGCATTCTGTTCCATGCGGCGGAAGCCGCCAACAACTGGATGCTCGCGAAGTACGATTCCGTCAACGCCCCGGCGCTTCGCCGGCTCGTCGCCGGAGGCGCCGAGCTGCGGTATTTCCCCCAGCCGGTCATGGAGGCCGCGCTGAGCGCGGCCAACGAACTCTACGCCGAGCTCTCCGCCGAGAACGCCGCCTTCAAGCGCGCCTACGATTCGATGGCCGACTATCGCAACGACGCGCTGCTGTGGTGGCCGGTCAACGAGCTGGCCTTCGACAATTTCATGGCCCGAACGCGCGGACGTTCCTGAACGCAAATAGTTCGACAATGGGTCTCCGCCGGCCTCCGGCGGGGGCCCAGGCCCATCCCCCAGCATCGTCCCCCCTGATCGCGGCGTCGCGCCCGGCGTTCGACGGGCGGCACAAATTGGTTGCGCGTGAGACTGATGCTGTGGCAGTTTGGTTGCACAGTCAACCAAATCGTCGCGAGATCATGACCGCTTCCACCGCCGCCCGCACCCGCGCGCCCGCGCTCGCCCTCGAAAGCTTCCTGCCGTATCGGCTGGTGGCGCTGTCGGCGCGCACGTCGAACGCTCTCGCGCGGATCTATGCGGAACGCTTCGAACTCACGATCCCGCAATGGCGCGTGATCGCCACCCTCGGCCAGTTCCCCGTCGCCACGGCGCGCGACATCGCCGGCCACGGCATGATGCACAAATCGACGGTCTCGCGCGCGGTGTCGTCGCTCCTCGGGCGGGGGCTGCTGCGCAAGGAGCCGAATGCGAACGACATGCGCGAAGAGGATCTGCGGCTGACCGATTCCGGGCGGCGGATCTACGACGCGATCGTGCCCGAGGCTCTGGCCTTCGAGGCGCGGCTGCTGACCGCGCTCGAACCGCAGGAGCGGCGACTCTTCCTCGCGATGGTCGAGAAACTCGACGCGCAGGCCCGCAGTCTCGCGCCCGACGGGGAGATCGAGGCGTGAGGCTCTACGGCTATTTCCGCTCGTCGGCCGCCTATCGCGTGCGCATCGCTCTGGCGCTGAAGGGGATCGCCTGCGAGCAGAGTTACGTGAACCTCCTCAAGGGCGAGCAGAGGAATTCCGCCTACCGGGCGCTCAACCCGCAAGGGCGCGTTCCGCTTCTCGATACCGACGGGATCGCCATCGCGCAGTCGCCCGCCATTCTCGAATATCTCGAGGAAACCCGGCCCGAGCCCCCTCTTCTGCCGGGCGACGCGAAGAACCGCGCAATGATCCGGGCCGTCTGCGCGGTGATCGGCTGCGATATTCACCCGTTGAACAACGCCTCGGTCCTGAAATATCTCACCGTGCCTATCGGCGCGCCCGAGGAGGCCAGGAACGCCTGGTACGCGCACTGGATCGTCGAGGGCTTCACCGCGGTCGAGGCGATGATCGCGCCCTCCCCCTTCGCCTTCGGGCGGACCCCGACCATGGCGGACCTCTACATCGTTCCGCAGGTCTACAACGCCGACCGCTTCGACGTCTCGCTCGATGCGTTCCCGAAGATACGCGCCGTGGCGGCGGCCTGCGCGGCGCATCCGGCTTTCGTCACGGCCGCCCCCGAGAACCAGCCGGACGCCGCCTGACGCGGCGCTCGCGCGACACACGACAGGAGGACACGATGGGACCCTTTCCCCACGACGCCCCGCCGCCGCAGATCAGCGACGACAATCCGATGGGAACCGACGGGTTCGAGTTCGTCGAGTTCTGCCATCCCGACCCCGCCGAACTCGACGCGAAGTTCAAACGTATGGGTTTTTCGCCGGTGGCGCGCCATCGCTCGAAGAACGTGACGCTGTACCGGCAGGGCGACATCAATTTCGTCCTGAACGCGGAGTCGGAGAGCTTCGCCGCGAAATTCGCCTCCGAGCATGGACCCTCGGCCCCTGCGATGGCGTTTCGGGTCGTCGACGCCAGACGCGCCTATGAGCGCGCGCTGAGCCTCGGCGCCAAGCCGGCCCGCACGCAGGTCGGGCCGATGGAGCTGAACATTCCCGCGATCGAGGGGATCGGCGGGCTGCAGATCTATCTCGTCGACCGCTACGGCGCGAAGGGCTCGATCTACGACGTCGATTTCGAGTGGATCGGCGAACGCGATCCGCGGCCGGCGGGCGTCGGGCTCCACTACATCGACCACCTGACGCACAACGTGCATCGCGGACGCATGAACGATTGGGCGGATTTCTATGTCCGGCTCTTCAACTTCCGGCAGATCCGCTACTTCGATATCGAGGGCAAGCTCACCGGGCTGCACTCGCGCGCGATGACGAGCCCGGACAACAAGATCCGCATCCCCATCAACGAGGACGCCGGCGAAGCGGGGCAGATCCAGGAATATCTGGAGGAGTACAAGGGCGAGGGCATCCAGCACGTCGCGCTCGGCTCGACCGACCTCTACGCCTCGATCGAGGCGCTCGTCGGGAGCGGCGTCGACTTCATGCCCGCGCCCAACGAGATCTATTACTCACGCATCGACAAGCGCCTCCCAAATCATCAGGAGCCTCTCGAGCGCCTGCGCGCCAACGGCATCCTCATCGACGGCGAGGGCGTCGTCGAGGGCGGATACACCAAGTGCCTGCTGCAGCGGTTCTCGAAGACGATGATCGGGCCGATCTTCTTCGAGTTCATCCAGCGCAAGGGCGACGAGGGTTTCGGCGAGGGCAATTTCAAAGCGTTGTTCGAGTCGATCGAGGAAGACCAGATCCGCCGCGGCGTCCTCAAGGACAAGGTGGGCTGAAGAAACAAGCCGGCGGGGAACGGCGAAGGCGCGCTTCCGGAACGTTCCGGAGCGCGCCTTTTTGAGTTTTTGCACCGCAACACAAGACAAGGCGGACCTGACGTCCTATAGTCTTGGCCATGCTGAGCGCCCTCATCCTTTCCCGCGACGGCCCCGAAGCGCTGGCCGTCACTCTTTCGGCCCTCGTCGCGGGCGTCGCACAAGGCGTCGTCGCCGACGCCGTCGTCATCGTCGAAGAACACAACCCCGACCACGCCCGGATCGCCGACGCCATCGGCGCGGAATACGTCGTGATGTCCGCCGGCTCGGATCCATGGCGCACGGGCGCGCGCGTCGCGCGGCGCGAATGGCTCATCTGCCTCGAATCCGGCGATCTTCCACTCGAAGGCTGGATCGACGCCGTCGACCGTTTCGCATTTGTCGCGAGCCGGGAGGGCTTCCCCGTCGGACGGCTGGCCCGGCGCTCGCGAGGCCTGCGGGAATGGTTCGCCAACGCCCTGGCGCGCTGGGCGCCCGGCGCACGGGCCGGCGATGTCGTGCACGTCTCGCGGCTGGAGGGCGGCCCCTCGCGCGTCGCGCCGATCGCCGCGGCGATCGCCCGCAGTCCCCTCGCTCCGGCATAAAAAGCCCGGCGCAACGACGCCGGGCTTCCCAGTGAGCCAGACGGCCGTCAGACCAGCGTTTGCGCCGTCCGGTCGCGAGCGCCGAAGGTGAGCACCGTCACCCGCGTGCCCGTCGGGACGCGGCGATGCAGGTCGATGATGTCCTGATTGAACAGGCGCACGCACCCGCTGGACACCGACTCGCCGATGGACCAGGGCTCGTTGGTGCCGTGGATGCGGTAGAGCGTGTCGCGGCCGTTCTTGTGCAGGTAGAGCGCGCGGGCGCCGAGCGGGTTCTCGAGCCCGCCGGGCAGTCCGCCGGCGACGGGGCCGTAGCGCTCAGGCTCACGCCGAACCATCGCCTGCGTCGGCGTCCAGCGCGGCCATTCGGCCTTGCGCGCGATCACGGCGTCGCCCTGATAATCGAAGCCGTCCTTGCCGACGCCGCAGCCGTAACGCAGGGCCCGGCCGTTCTCGCGCACGAGATAGAGGAACCGGCGCGCCGGATCGACGACGACTTCGCCAGGTCCTTCGGGACCCGCGAAGATCACTTCCTGCCGCAGGTAGACCGGGTCCACCTCCGTGAGGTCGATGGCGGGCACGGGGAAGCGTTCCTCGGGCAACGCGCCGTACATCGACACATAAAACGGATCGACGAACGGAATCGCGGCGACGGGCGGAGGCGCCTGGGCGGCGGAAACGCAGGCCGTCAGCGTGAGGGGCATGCCCGCGAGAAAGACGCGGCGGGAAATCAGTGCAGGAGCGGAACGGGACATTTTATCCTTCTGTCGAAAATTGATCTGCGTAGAGCTTCGCCCTCCAATCGTGACCTTTTTGGCGCAATTCCGAATGACGAAATCGCGAGCGCGAAAGATGTTGCAAAATTGCTACTATCGAGATCACGCCCGGGCGACAGCGTCGACGAAGTCGCGCGCGCGCATGTCGATCCGGGCGCCGATCGCGATCGCCGCCTCGTTAGCGGCGGAGATCACTCCGTCTTCGTAGGTCGACGTCGCGTCGCCGATGCGCGCGCTCATGGCGGCGACGGTTGCTGCTGCGATGCCGCGCCCCTGCAAGGCCGGAAGGCGCGAGACGCCGACGCCGCCCCCGGCGTCGTTGAACAGCGCCAGCGCCGCGTCGACCTTGAGCGCGTTCATGGGATCTCCCCCGAACAGCGCGCCGTGGGATCCGGTGACGACGATGTGTCCTGCGTCCTCGGGCGCGACGAGCGAGGCCGAATCGATGAGCACGATGCGCCGAACGGCGCCGAACGGCGTCAGCACGCGCCTTGATTCCGCGACCGGCGCGACATCGCCCCGAGGCGTCGCGGCGGCGGCGAGGCGATGCGCCGCGTCCGCGCAGGACATTCCGGGAGCGGCGCCGAGGGCCGCGGCCCTCGCGTTGACGTGGGAAATACGGCCCAGAGCGAGCATCGCCCGAGCGTCGCCGATCTCCGCGCTGTCCGCCGCGACCGCCGCCGCCGCCATGGACTGCGCGTCCAGCCAGTCGAGCCCGCCGATCCCGGCCCGGTCGAGACCGATTCCGGCGTCGTTGAAGATCGCCGCGCGCGCGCCGGACTTGCGCGCGAGCCAGGCGGCGTAGACGCCGCCGTGGGAGCCCGTCACGAGCACGGCCCCGACGATTTCGGGGCCGAGCCGCGTGACGCTGTCGGCGAGAACGGGCGCGCGTTCAGGCGACACGGTCGCCCTTCTTGATCTTGACGGCGCGGCTGTCGGCGGCCGGCAGCATCTTGGCCGGATCGCGGGTGACGACGACGTCGAGGATCGTCGGACGGCCCTTCTCGGCGAGCGCGGCGCGGATCGCGTCGGCGAGCGCTCCCGGCTCCTCGACGCGAATGCCCCGGCAGCCCAGCGCCTCGGCGGCGTTGGCGTAATTCGTCTCCGCGAGGTCGCTCGACTGGTAGGCCCCCTCCCCGTACATCAGGTGCTGCAACGCCTTGACATAGCCGGAGGCGGCGTTGTTCACGACGATGATCGTCGGGGAAAGCCCCATCCGCCGCGCCGTCTCGATCTCGCCGAGAGTCATGTTGAAGCCGCCGTCGCCGGTGATCGCCACGACGTCCCGCTCGGGCGCCGCGAGGCAGGCGCCGATCGCGCCGGGCACGCCGTAGCCGATGGAGGCGAAGCCGCGATCGGGCGTGAAGCCCCGCCCCGCCCGCTTCGAATCGTAGAGCAATCCGCCCCAATGCGCCGCGAAGCCGCCGTCGGCGATGAGGATGGCGTCGTCGGCGAGGATATTGTTGAGTTCGCCCATCAGGCGGCCCATCGAGATCGGGACCTCCTCGCTCTCCAGGCGCTCGCGCGCCGTCTCGCGCCAAGCCGCCATGCGCACGGGAACCTGCGCGCACCAGGCCTCGCGCGCCGCCGGCGCCGAACCGTGCGCCTTCAGCGCCGCCGCGAGATCCTCGACGCCCGAGCGCACGTCGCCCCAGAGCGGCACGGTCGGGCGATAGGTGCGGCCTATCTCCTCGGCGACGATGTCGAGATGAATGAGCGTCTTGCCCGGCTCGGGCACCGTATAGCGCTTCGTCGCGATCTCGCCGAGCTTGCAGCCGATCACAAGGAGGCAGTCGCTTTCCGCGATCATGCCGTTGGCGATGCGGTCGTAGCGTCCGAACAGGCCGGCCGACAGCGGCGACGTGCAGGCGATGGCGCCCTTGCCGCTCAGCGTATGCGCCACGGGGATGCGCGCGGCTTCCGCGAAAGCCTGCAACGCTTCCGCAGCCTGAGAGATGTGCACGCCGCCGCCGGCGAGGATCAGCGGGCGCTCCGCCTTCGCCAGCAGGGCGGCGGCGCGGGCGAGATCCTCGGCGTCCGGCCGCGCGCGCAGCGCCGGAGCCGCCTGGTAGCGCGGATCGGCGTCGAATTCGTCGGCGTCGAACGGATGCTGGTCGTGGCAGACGTCTTCGGGGACGATCAGCACGACCGGCCCCGGCCGGCCGGTGGTCGCGACCGCGAAGGCGCGGCGCACGAGCTCGGGGATGCGCGCGATATGCTCGACGCGCAGCACCTCCTTGCAGGCCGGGCGCAAGATTTCCGCCTGATGGGATTCTTGCGTCATGTTCTTCCACGAATGGGCGCGATGCGTGTCGCCGATGATCGCGACGACGGGACTGCCGGCGTTGAGCGCCTCGACGAGGCCCGTGACGAGATTCGTCGCGCCCGGCCCGAGCGTCGCGTCGCATAGGCCGACGCGGCCGCTCACCTTGGCGTAGGCGTCGGCGGCGAAGGCTCCGCAGCGCTCGTCGTTGATGAGCATGTGGCGCAGGCCGAGCCGGCGGGCGGCGTCGTAAAAGGGCAGAAGCTGGAAGCCGCCCATGCCGTAGATCGGCCCGGCTTCGTGCGCCAGGAGCATCCGGGCGAGCGCCTCGCCCCCGGTCATTTCGTTCGCGCGATCCGCGACGGTCATGCCTGACACCTTTCTCATGTGATGCGGTAACCGAGAGCCCTGGGCAGCCAGAGCGCGATTTCGGGGAAGACGATGACGAGGCCCATCGCCACGGCCATCGAGAGGAGGAGCCAGAAGACCCAGCGGAAGGTGCTCTCGATCGGAATTCCGGCGATCTTGGCCGTGACCATGAGATTGACCGCAATGGGCGGCGAGACCTGCCCGATGGCGATGTTCATCGCCATGATCACGCCGAACCAGATCATCGACCACTCGAACGCCTGCGCGATCGGCACCAGAAGCGGCAGCGTGATCAGGTAGATCGACACGCCATCGAGCAGCATGCCGGCGATCAGCAGGACCGCCATGATGAGCGCGAGGATGATCCAGGGGTTCTCGCTCACCGCGAGCAGCGCCTGCGTCGTCGCGCGGAAGGCGCCCATCGTCGAGCCGGCCCAGGCGAACAGTCCGGCGAGCGATATGATGAGCATCAGGACGCCGGAGATTTTCGCGCTCTCCACCAGCGCTTCGTAGATGTCGCGAAAGCCCATGGTCCGATAGAGGACCGTGCCGACGAACAGGCCGTAGAAGACCGCGACGACGGCCGTCTCCGTCGGCGTGAACAGGCCGCTGCGCAATCCGCCGAGGATGATCACCGGCGCCATGAGCCCCGGCAGCGCTCGCCAGAGGCTCGGCCAGAACGGGGGCCTATCGGGGCTTTCATCCGCCCCGAATCCGAACTTGCGCGACAGGATCAGCGTCGGAACGGCGATGGATAGCCCGATAAGGAGGCCCGGCATGATACCGGCCGCGAAAAGCGCCCGCAGATCCGTTCCGGGAACCAGAACCGCGTAGACGATCAGAGCGATCGAGGGGGGAATGAGGATCGCCGTCGAGGCGGAGGCGGCGATCACGCTCGCGGTGAAGGGACGCGGATAACCGGCCTTCACCATCGAGGGCAGCATCACCGTCGCGACGGCCGCCGCGTCCGCCGGACCGGATCCCGACATGCCGCCCATGATCATGCAGACGAGAATCGCGACGAGGCCGAGCCCGCCCTTGCGCGGACCGATGCAGGCCTGCGCGAAACCGACGAGCCGCGCGGCGACGCCCGATCGCTCGAACATCATGCCGGTGAGGATGAACAGCGGGATGGCGATCAGCGGGTATTTCGCGACGCCGTTGTAGGTGTTGGTGCCGATCGTGCCGAGCGACACGACGTCGAGCCCGATCAGGATGCCGATGGCGGCGGCGAGGCCGAGCGAGACTGCGATCGGCGCGCCGATCAGCATCAGCGCGATGAAGGAAAAGAGGAGCGCGAGATTGGCGTCGATCATGGCCCGCTCCTTAGACCCGGCCGGCGCGCAGGCGCGGACGAATGGTCTTCGCCCACGCGCGCCCGATCACGCGAAGGATGATCGCGACGGACAGCAGCGGAAGCCAGATCGTGTAGAGCCAGGTCGGATTGCCGAGGCCCGGAGACGTCTCGCGCCAGTACCATTCGTCGTAAGTGACCTTCCCTCCGTAATAGACGATCAACGAGAACATGATCGTCGTCGCGAGCAGCGCGATCATCTCGCAGACGAAACGCCAGGTCGGGTTCAGCCGGTCGACGAGAAACGTGATGCGGATGTGCTCGTTCGTGGCGAAGGCCGCCGAGGCTCCGACGAAGGTCATGAACGCCAGAAGGAAAACCGAGAACTCCTCCGTGAATGCGAAAGAGACGTTGGTGAAATACCGCGCCAGCACGTTGCCGAACGAGATCAGGCAGATCGCCGCCATCGCCGCGGCGCCGAGCGCTTCCTCGATCTTCACGGGCACCACGACGTGGTCCGCGCCGGTATCGGGGACGTGCGGCCTATCGGCCGGATCGCGTTCGTCGCTCATCGTGCGGAGGCTCCCTCGGGGCGCGGCGTATCGCCTTGTCGCGGCTGTTGGTTCTGGGCCGCGCCCTCCCCTCGACGGAGCGGACGCGGCGTTTTTGGCGGCGTGTCGGGCCGATCAGCGGTTGGCGATCGAATCTTCGGCGAGCTTCACGAAGTCGGCGCCGATGCGGTCGCGCCACGCGTCATAGACCGGCCGCGTCGCGTCGGCGAAGGCCTGACGCTCGTCGTCGGTCAGCGTGATGACTTCGACGCCGAGGCCGCGGATCGTCTCGACGAGCGTCTGGTCGTCGTCGGTCAGGCCCGTGCGGGCGACCTCGATCCCGTGCGCTCCCGCCTCGACGGCCGCCTCGCGCACGATGGTCTGATCCTCGGGCGTGAACGAGTTCCAGATTTCGCGATTGATCGCGAAGATCAGCGGATCGGCGAGGTAGCGCCACTGGGTGACGAACTTTTGGCCGACCTCGTGCATGTTCAGCACACGATAGATCGTCAACGGGTTCTCCTGGCCGTCGACGGCGCCGGTGGTGAGCGCGGGCTGCGCGTCGGCCCAGCTCATCTGGGTGGGGTTGGCGCCGAGCGCGGTGAAGATGTCGTTGAAGATCGGCGAGCCGACGACGCGCATCTTCAAGCCCTGCATGTCTGCCGGCGTGCGGATGGCGACGCGCGAATTGCTCACTTCGCGGAAGCCGTTCTCGGCCCAGGCGAGCGGCACGACGCCGTTCTCCTCGATCAACTCGAAGATGCGCTCGCCCACCGGACCTTGCGTCAACGCGTCGATCGCGGCGTAATCGGGCATCAGGAACGGCAGCGAGAAGACGTTCAGTTCGGGGATCTGCGGCGACCAGTTGATGGTCGAGCCGACGGCCATGTCGATCACGCCGCTGCGCATGGCGGTGAATTCACGGGTCTGCTCGCCTTGAACGAGCTGCGCGCCCGGATAGACCTGCATGTTGATGCGGCCGTCGGTGCGCTCGCGCACGATATCGGCCCAGGTCTGCGCGGCGATGCCCCACGGGAACGGCACCGGCACGACGGTCGAGATGCGGTATTCCTCCTTGTAATCCTGGGCGATGGCCGTCGTGGCCCCGCCCAGCATGACGACGGCCGTCGCGGCGGCGAGAAGCGATTTGACGAACTTCATGCTCTTGTCCTCCCTTTTGTGAAATTCCGCCGATCGCTGCGTGATCGTCGGTTCAGACCGCTTCCGCGCGCGCGCACATCGCGCGAGCGGAAGCGACGATTCTGTCGGGGGTCACCCGGGCCATGTCCTCCAGCGGAGGCGCGTAGGCGATGGGTATGCGCGGCGCGCCGAGGCGCTTGACGGGCGCCTTCAGCCGGTCGTGTAGCGCCTCGGCGACGCTCGCGGCGATTTCGGCGCCGAAGCCCGAGACGGACACGGCCTCCTGCGCCACCAGAAGCCGCCCCGTCTTCTCGACGGACGCGAAGACGGCGTCGCGGTCCCAGGGCCAGAGGGTGCGCAGGTCGATCACCTCCGCCTCGATCCCCTCCTGCGCCAGCGCCGCCGCGGCCTTCAGGCTGGTGTGGCGCATCGCCGACCACGTCACGATAGTGAGATCGCGGCCTTCGCGCGCGACGTCGGCGACGCCGAGAGGCGTCAGACGCTCGTCTTCGGGAACCTCTCCCTCGAGGGGCCAGAGGCCCTTGTGCTCGAGATAGACGACGGGATCGTCGTTGCGGATGGCGCTCTTCAGGAGGCCGAGGTTGTCGGCGGGCGTCGCGGGCGCGACGACGACGAGGCCCGGGATATGCGTGTACCAGGACTCGAGCGATTGCGAATGTTGGGCGGCGGAGGAGCGCCACATGCCGACCGGCTCGCGCACCACCAGCGGAACGCGCATCTGCCCGCCGAACATGAACCGCGCCTTCGCCGCCTGGTTGACCAGTTCGTCGATGGCGCAGAGCGCGAAATCGGAGAAGCGCATTTCGACGACGGGCCGCGTTCCCGTCATCGCAGCGCCGACGGCGGCGCCCATGATGCAGGCCTCCGAGATCGGCGTGTCGGCGATCCGGTCCGGCCCGAACATCTCGGAGAGGCCCTTGTACTGCCCGAACACGCCTCCGCGACCGAGATCTTCGCCCAGCGCCCAGACGCGGCTGTCTCGGCGCATCTCCTCGATCAGCGCGCGCCTGCCGGCTTCGAGATAGGTGATCTTCTGCATCAATAGGCCCTCTCGCGGGGGTCGCCGAGATCCTGCACGTCCGTGAAGGCGCCGGCTACGTCGGGCCAGGGCGTCGCGCGCGCAGCCGCGTAGATCGCCTCCATCTCGGTATAGGCGGCGGCCCTCTCCTGCTCGAGACGGGACCGGGCCACGCCGGCTGCGGCCAGCGCGTCGGCGAGGCGCGCGATCGGATCGAACTCGCGCATCGCCTCGACCTCCGTTTCATCGCGATAGGCCGCCGCGTCCGTCGCGGTGTGGCCGGTCACGCGGTAGGTCTTGCAATGCAGGAGGCGCGGCCCCCCGCCCGAGCGCACCGCCTCGATCGCCGCCCGCGCCGCCGCGTCGACGGCGACGACGTCGTTGCCGTCGAGCGTCACGGCCGGCAGGCCGAGGCTCTCCGCCCGCGCCGCCGCCCCCGGTCCGGCGGTCATGGACCCGGTGCGGGTCGTGGCCGAATAAGTGTTGTCCTCGCAGACGAAAATAACCGGCAGGTCGAACACCTTGGCCCAGTTCAGGCCTTCGAGGAACGGGCCGCGGTTGATGGCGCCGTCGCCGAAGATGCAGACCGTGATCCTGTCGGAGCCGAGCAGCCGCAGCGAGTGCGCCGCGCCGGCGGCGATGGTGATGTTGGCCGAGACGACGCCGTTCGCGCCCAGCATGCCGACGTCGAAATCGGCGATGTGCATCGAGCCGCCCTTGCCGCCGCACGTCCCGCCGGCGCGGCCGAACAATTCGCGCATCATCGCCAGAGCGTCGGCCCCCTTGGCCAGCGTGTGCCCGTGTCCGCGATGGGTCGACAGCAGCAGGTCGTCGCGGCGCAGGTTCAGGCAGATCCCGGCGGCGACGCCCTCCTGACCGATCGAGGGGTGGATGGCGCCGAGCGCCAGCCCCTCAGTCTGCGCCCGCATCGCGAGCTCCTCGAAAGCGCGGACGCGCCACATCGTCCCGAACGCTTTCGTAAAGCGCTCGACGTCGAGATTGGCGCCCTCGCGCGCCGGAATTCGGGACGTTTGATTCAAACCTGTTCCTCCTTGACGCGGGAGCGCCGCTGGCGCGCCGGCGCAGCCGGCCGCGCGGCGAGCGTGCGGGACAATTCATCGGATTCGGCGCGCAGGAGCGCGACGCGGTCGGAGAGCTGTTCGCCCTCGAACCGTTCGCGGATCGCGGCGAGCGACAGCGCCGCCACGACCCGCCCCGCGGCGTCGCGCACGGGGACGCCGATGCCGGTCATCGCACTGACGATCGCGCCGTCGTTGAGAGTGAAACCAAGCTTTCGAGCCTCGGCTATCTGCGCGCGCACTGTCGCGTCGTCGAAGGCCGGGAACGCGAGACGGGCGGCGCGGTTGGCGCGCAGGATGCGCTCGATCTCCTCGTCGGACTCGAAGGCGAGCATCGCGAGCGCGCCGGCGCCCACGCCGAGGGGTCGACGGTCGCCGACGTCCAGCGTCAGGGTGCGGATCGGAAAGGGACCGGTGCGCCGATCGACGCAGACGACTTCGTCGCCGTCGCGAACCGAGAGGTAGACCGTATCGCCGGTGGCGGCCGCGAGCCTCTGCAGGCTGGGCCGCGCCAACGCGACGATGTTGTAAGCCTGCGCCTCGGCGCCGAGCGCGAACAAAGCGTAGCCGAGACGATAGACCTTGTCGGAATCGTCGAATTCCACGAATCCGACGTCGGAGAGCGCCTGCAAAAGCCGGTGGACGGTCGCCTTGCCGAGATCCGCGCGCTCGACGACGTCGCTCAGCCGCAGGCCGCCCGGCGGACCGCCGGACAGCGCGCGCAGCACGGTCGCAGCGCGACCAATGGTCTTGACCGACGAGACCTGAGTCTCCGCCATTCCCCGACCTCCCCGGACGACGTTTTTTGACGTCTTTCGCGGGCGCTTCAAACGCGCCTCGCTTATTGTCGGCGGATCGGGCTTCGGGACCTGACCTCGTCGAATTGTCTCACTTGGTGAAACAGAGGTCAGGCTAAAATGGACCCTCGACGCCGTCAAGCGGCGTCAGGTTTCGACATTTGAGATTTTTTGGATCGGACGTATTTTATCTTGGATTGCGTTCTTCGGCGCTTTGATCGCTGGTGGACGTCCGTCCGCCTTTACGTCCCGCCTTCGAGGCGAGCGCGCGATCCTGCGCGAAGGAGCGCTTGTCGGCCGGCACTGAACGACCGCCCTTGCTGGCGATCTCGCGCCGCTTTTCCGGAGACATGGCCGCAAAGCCGCGCTTCGCAGGGGACTTCTCGACACCCGTTTTCCCAACCATAACGCCTACCTCCGACGAGCCGCCCCACCGACAGGTAAACTCCCGGCGGCGCCGCAGGTTCCGCGTTCGTCGTCAGGATCAGGCGCGGTCGACGCAGGCGAGCGCGAACGCGTAAATCGAGGCGATCTCCTCGAGCCGCCGGAAGCGGCCCGAAACGCCGCCGTGCCCGGCCTCCATCTGGGTTCGCAGGACGACCGGGCCTCCCCCGGTCATCGTCGCGCGCAGCCGCGCAACCCATTTGGCGGGCTCCCAATAGGTCACGCGAGGATCTGTGAGGCCGGCCAGCGCGAGGATCGGGGGATAGCTCTGCGCCCGGACGTTGTCGTAGGGCGAATAGCTTCGGATCGTGTCGAAATCCTCCCGGCTCTGCGCAGGGTTGCCCCATTCGGGCCATTCCGGCGGCGTCAGCGGCAAGTCCGCGTCCAGCATCGTGTTGAGCACGTCGACGAACGGGACCTCCGCGACGATGCCGCCGAAGGCGCCCGGATCGGCGTTGGCGACGGCGCCCATCAGCATCCCGCCCGCGCTCCCGCCATGCGCCACGATCGCCCCGCGCCGGGTGAAGCCCTGGTCGCAAAGCGCCTGCGCGCAGGCGAGGAAATCGCTGAAGGTGTTGGTCTTCTTGTCCCGCTTCCCGGCGACGTACCAGCGCCAGCCCTTCTCCGTCCCGCCCCGCACATGCGCGATGGCGTAGACGAATCCGCGGTCGACGAGGGAGAGAATATTCGATCGGAAGCTCGCCGGCATCGCGTGCCCGTAGGAGCCGTAGCCATAGAGGAGACAGGGGGCCGGGCCGTCGTCGAGCGCACCGTTCCTGTAGAGCAGCGAAATCGGGACCGTCTCGCCGTCTTGCGCGGTCGCGAAGACGCGGCGCGTGACGTAGGCCTGCGGGTCGTGACCGGAGGGAAGCTCCTCGCGCTTGCGCAAGATCCGCTCCCGCGTCGCCATGTCGTAGTCCCACGTCTCGTTCGGCCGCGACAGCGAGGAATAACCGAAGCGCAGCGTATTCGTATCGAATTCCAGCCCCGGCGAGAGGCCGAGCGAATAGGCCTCCTCCTCGAAGGCGACGGCGTGCTCCTCGCCGGTCGCGAGGTCGCGCAAGACGATGCGCGGGCGCGCATCCTCACGCTCGAGCCGCGCCAGATGGCGGGCGAAGGGGGTCGCCGAGAGGATCATCACCCCGGGCCGATGCGGGACGAGGTCGATCCACTGGTCCCGGCCGGGATCCCCGAGCGGCGCCTCGACGATCTTGAAATCCTCCGCTCCGTCGGCGTTCGTCACGATGATCAGCCGATCGCCGTGATCCTCGACCGCGTAGCGGAGGCCCGCCTCGCGCGCGACGACGAGGCGCGGTCCAGCGTCGGGGTCGTCGAGGCTCAGAAGCCTCGTCTCGGAGGTTTCGTGATCCGAGACGATGATCGCGGCGTAGCGACCCGAGTGCGTGCGGTCGATCGAGACGAACCAGCCCGGGGCGTCCTCCTCGTAGACCAGCGCGTCGGCTGCCTGATCCGTTCCCAAGACGTGTCGGCGCACGCGCACGGGACGGTGGTTGTCGTCGAGTTCGACATACAGAAAGCTCGCGCAATCCGCGAACCAGACGACGTCGCCCGTCGTGCGCTCCACGCGGTCGGCGATGTCCTCGCCGCGTCCGGCCGGCCGCACGTGGATCACGTAGCTCTCGGAGCCCTCGTCGTCGAGCGACCAGGCGATCAGCGCATGATCGGGCGAATGCGCGACGGCGCCGATGTCGAAATACGAATGTCCCTCGGCGAGCGCCTCGCCGTCGAGAAGCAACGTCTCCTCGCCGCCCTCGCGCAGCGTCCGGCAGTAGAGCGGATGCTCGCCGCCCTCGCGAAAGCGCCGCAGATAGGCGAAGGCGCCGTCAGGGACTGGAACGGACGCGTCGTCCTCGCGAATTCGACCGCGCATCTCCGCGACGAGGCGCTCCCGCAACGCCTCCATTCCGCCAAGCATCGCATCCGCGTAGGCGTTCTCCGTCTCGAGATGCGCCCTGATCGCCGGATCCAGAACGGCGGGGTCGTCGAGCGCCTCGCGCCAATTGTCGGCGCGCAGCCAGGCGTAGTCGTCGACGAGCGTCTCGCCGTGCGCGACGACGGCGAGCGGTCGCCGCAGCGCGCGCGGCGGAGCGATATCCGGAAAATGGGGCATCAGGTCTCGTCGGGAATGAAGTCGAGAGAGGTGGCGTTCATGCAATAGCGCAAGCCCGTGGGCTTAGGACCGTCCGTGAAGACGTGACCGAGATGGGCCTCGCAATCTGCGCAGTGGATCTCGGTACGGCGCATGAACCAGGAGCGGTCGACCGATTCGCCGACAGATTCAGGCGAGGCGGGCGCGAAGAAGCTCGGCCAGCCGGTGCCCGAATCGAATTTCGTCTCGGAACGGAAAAGCCCCTTGCCGCAGCAGACGCAGCGATAAAGCCCGGGACGCTTCTCGTCCCAGCCCGGACCGCTGAACGCGCGCTCCGTGCCGTGCTTGCGGGTGATCGCATATTGCTCCGGCGTCAGCTGCTCGCGCCATTCCTCCTCTGTCTTGCGGATCTTCGGCTCTTTAGCGGCGTCGCTCATCGGTTTCTCCGGGCCCGGAACCTCGCTGGGACTTAAATAGGGCCGCCGGCGCCGATTGTCGAACGTCCAGCGCAGCGAAGCAGACGAGCAAGCATACGATCATCAGAGATTGTCACTTGCCAAGATTTGCACCAAAGACTAACTTCCGCAGCGCTAACGTGGCTAACATCTTCGCGATCAAGGCTGCGTTCAACGTTGAGCCAAAAACAATACAGTCTTTCGGAAGGCGACCTGGGCACGAGGATCGGACGATCGCAAATCCAGCCTCAAGGAATCATCTCAGATCATGAGCGACGACAATCGCGCCCACTTCATCGAGCTGACGGCGGACATCGTGTCCGCTTACGTCAGCAATAATTCCCTCCCCACGGCGGAGCTTCCCGCCCTGATCAGGGATATCCACGCCGCGCTCGAGGGCGTCGCGACGAAGGCCGAGGAGGCCCCGCTCGAACCGCAGAAACCGGCCATTCCGGTCAAGAAATCGGTGACGCCCGACTACATCATCTGTCTCGAGGACGGCAAGCAGTTCAAGTCCCTGCGCCGGCACCTGCGGACTCAGTACGGCATGACGCCCGAGGATTACCGCGAGAAGTGGAGCCTGCCGTCGGATTACCCGATGGTGGCGCCGAACTACGCCAAGGCGCGCTCCGATCTCGCCAAGGAGATGGGCCTCGGTCAGCAGCGCCGCAAGCGTCGCACGGCGGCCGCCGCCCGCGCCTGACGCGTGCATGACCCGTCGCGCGCGGCGCGGCGGGTCGAGCCTTCACCGTTCTATCCCTCTCGCGCGCGCCGCTCGATCCGTCGAGTGATTGAGGAATCACGCGCGCGCTGCTAATCCGAAGGGAAGAAGAAAGGACGGCTCGACGTGTTCTCACGCTTCCTGACGCGCGCCATCCCCATCGGAGCGAACGAGCCCCTGCGGCAGATCGGGGCGATCCCCTATCGCATCGTCGAGGGTCAGCCGGCTTTCCTGCTGGTGACGTCCCGCCGCACCGGCCGCTGGATCTTCCCGAAGGGCTCCGTCATCGCCGGCCTGACGCCCGCCGAAAGCGCGGCGCGCGAAGCGTGGGAGGAGGCCGGCGTCGAAGGGGCGATCTGGAGCGAGCCGGTCGGCTCCTACGAAACGGCGAAAGTCGAGGGCATTCAGAGGCGGCGCGTCGTGGTCGACGCCTATCCGCTCGAAGTGACCATCCAGCACGAAACCTGGCAAGAAATGTCCCAGCGTCGCCGTCACTGGGCCATCTGGTCCGAGGCGCGACGGCTGCTCTCCGAGCCGGGGCTCGTCGACCTGACGAAATCCCTCAACGAATCGCTCAGGCGGGCGCCTCAGAATTCCGCGACGATGCTCAGCACGAAATAGAGGCATCCCGCGAGGACGCCGGCCGCTGGAACCGTGATCACCCATGCGGCGGCGATTCCGGCGAGGTGCTGTCGGCGCACGAGCCGCCGCCGCTCGCGCTTCACGGCGTTGGCGACGGCCTCTTCGGCGGTCTTGTTGAGACGCGACACGTCGAGAAACAGGGTGCGGGGCTGGACGGCGGGGTTGCGTACGCCCTTGTTGGTGATGAACTCACGCAGGAAGCCGACGCCGAAGATCGCGCCGATGGCGATGTGGGTCGACGACACCGGCAGGCCGAGCGCCGAGGCGACGAGCACCGTGATCGCAGCCGCGAGCGCGACGCAGAAGGCCCGGATCGCGTCCATTCGGGTGATCTTCTCTCCCACCATTCGGATCAACCGCGGGCCGAACAGCCCGAGTCCGACCGCGATTCCGACGGCGCCGATGACGAGGATCCACATCGGCAGCGCCACGCGGGCCACGTCGACGCCGCCCGTCTCCGCAGCGGCCACGATCGCCGCGAGCGGACCGACCGCGTTGGCGACGTCGTTGGCGCCATGCGCGAACGAGAGCAGCGCGGCCGCGAGTACGAGCGGAGCCGTGAACAGGCCAGCGACGTACTTGCGCCGGTTCTCCATTCCGACCGAGCGGCGGCGCACCCAGGGGCGCGACATGGCGTAGCCGAGCCCGAAAAACACGCAACCCAGCGCGAGAACCGTCACAGCGGACGGGCGCCAGACGCGCGAAAATCCCTTGCTCGATAGATACATGGCGAAAACGCCCGTCATCAGCCCGACCATCACGGGGACCCAGCGACGCGCGGCTTCGATGCGGTCATCGCGGAAGAGAATCGTCCATTTCACGAAGCCGAGGAGAGCCGCGGCGATCAATCCGCCCAGAGCCGGCGATATCACCCAGCTCGCGACGATGGCCCCGATCATCGTCCATGAGACGGCGCCGAACCCGAACGCTGCGACGCCCGCGCCGACGACCCCGCCGACCACGGAATGCGTCGTCGAGACGGGCGCGCTGAGATAGGTCGCGAGATGGATCCACATGGCGGCGGCGAGAAGCGCCGCCATCATCACGAGGATGAACTGCAGAGCGCCGACCGTCTCTGGCGGCGAGAGCAGACTGCTCGATATCGTGCTGACCACGTCGCCGCCGGCGAGGACCGCGCCGGACACCTCGCAGAACGCGGCGATGACCAGCGCGCCGCCGAGACTCAGCGCCCGACTGCCGACGGCCGGGCCCATGTTGTTGGCGACGTCGTTGGCGCCGATGTTGAGCGCCATGTAGGCGGCGACGACCGCCCCCGCGATCACGAGATAGCTGAGCGGTCCTCCGACGACCGAGAGGCTCGCCACGGTGATCGCGCCGATGAAGAAGACGAGGAGGAGGCCCGGGGTCGCGAGATTGCGCGACAGGGAGTAGGTCGCCGTCTGAAGCGTGTCGACCTTGCCGAGATCCTTGTCGAGACTACTCTTGGCCACGCGCGCCCCATCATTTTGCCGACGAAAGGTGCGGCGCGTTTAGCATCCTTCGTCGCGAAAAGCATGATTTTCTGCGGCTAAGCCCGAGGATTATCGAGACCGCGATGGATCCAAGATGTCGACCACATCACCTCCGGCCCACCCGCGCGACCCGCCTCAGGCCGCCCACCAGGCGGCGGGCTGGGCCACGCGGCCGGCCGCGTCCTCGATCACCTGACCAGCGGCGAAGAGCGTCTCTTCGTCGAAGGGGCGGCCGATGAGCTGGAGGCCGAGCGGCAGGCCCTGGGCGTCGAAGCCGCCCGGGACGGCGATGCCGGGCAGCCCCGCCATGTTCACGGTGACGGTGAAGATGTCGTTGAGATACATCTCGACCGGATCGGCCGAGCCCTTCTCGCCGATGCCGAACGCGGCGGACGGCGTCGCGGGGGTGAGGATGGCGTCGACGCCGGCGGCGTAGACCTCCTCGAAATCGCGCTTGATCAGCGTGCGGATTTTCTGGGCGCGAAGATAATACGCGTCGTAATAGCCGGCCGAGAGCACGTAGGTGCCGATCATGATGCGGCGCTTCACCTCGCGGCCGAAGCCGGCGGCGCGGGTGCGCTCGTACATGTCCGCGATGTCCTTGCCCTCGACGCGCAGGCCGTAGCGAACGCCGTCGTAACGGGCGAGGTTCGAGGAGGCCTCGGCGGGCGCGACGATGTAATAGGCCGGCAACGCGTATTTCGTGTGCGGAAGCGAAACCTCGACGATCTCTGCGCCGGCGTCGCGCATCCACGCCTGCCCGGCCTCCCACAGCCGGTCGATCTCGGGCGACATGCCCTCGACGCGGTATTCCTTCGGAATGCCGATCCTGAGCCCCTTCACGCCGCGCCCGACCGCCGCCTCGAAATCGGGGACCGGCATGTCGACGCAGGTCGAATCCTTAGGATCGGGCCCCGACATGGCGCGCAGCATCATCGCGGCGTCGCGCACGGTCTTCGTGATCGGCCCCGCCTGATCCAGCGAGGAGGCGAAAGCGACCGTGCCCCAGCGCGAGACGCGGCCGTAGGTCGGCTTGATGCCGACGGTGCCGGTGAACGCCGCCGGCTGGCGGATCGAGCCGCCGGTGTCGGTCGCCGTCGCGGCGAGGCAGAGCCGCGCGGCCACGGCCGCGGCCGAGCCGCCGGAGGAGCCTCCGGGGACGAGCTTCGTGTCGTCGCCCGCGCGCCGCCAGGGCGAGACCACGGGACCGAAGGCGCTCGTCTCGTTGGATGAGCCCATCGCGAATTCGTCGCAATTGAGCTTGCCGAGCATCACAGCGCCGGCGTTCCAGAGATTGGCCGTGACGGTCGATTCGTAGCTCGGGACGAAGCCCTTGAGGATCGTCGAACAGGCGGTCGTCTCGACGCCTTCGGTGCAGAACAGATCCTTCACGCCGATCGGCAGGCCCTCCAGCGGGCGCGCCTGCCCGCGCGCGATGCGCTCGTCGGCGGCGACCGCCATGGCGAGCGCCTGATCGGGGGTCTCGCGGATATAGGCGTTTAGTCCCCTCGCCTGCGCCATCGCGCCCTGATGAGCCTGCGTCAGTTCGACCGCCGAGAACGACTTCGAGGCGAGGCCGTCGCGAGCTTCGGCGAGGGTCAGATCGGTGAGATTGGTCACGGACGGGCTCTTTCTGCGGATTGCGGCGCGGGCGACGGATCGGCCCGGATCACTCGACGACTTTGGGCACCAGGAAGAAGCTGTCTTCAGTGAGCGGAGCGTTCGCGACGATCGCGGCCGCCTTGTCGCCGTCGGTCACGCCGTCCTCGCGCATGCGAAGCGCCATCGGCGTGACCGAGGTCATCGGCTCGACGCCGTCGACGTTCACCTCGTCGAGTTGCTCGACGAAGGCGAGAATCGCGTTCAACTCGCCCTGCAGGTGGGGCACGTCCTCGTCGGTGACCGCGATGCGCGCGAGCTTCGCGATGCGGCGGACTGTCTGCTGATCGACCGACATGCGTTTCCAATCCCGACTGCGTGAACGACGAGCCGGGCTATATCATCGCAGGCTCGCGCGCCGCAACCTCTACCAGTCGGGCGCGGCGCCGATCACTCGGCGGCGGCGCGCAGGTAGCGGGCGGGATCGTAGTTGAGCACGGGGGCGAGCCAGCGCTCCATCTCCGAGAGATCCATGCCCTTGCGCAAGGCGTAATCCTCGACCTGATCGCGCTCGATCTTGCCCACGCCGAAGTAATAGGCCTGCGGATGGGCGAGGTAGAGGCCCGACACCGACGAGCCCGGCCACATGGCGAAGCTCTCGGTCAGTTCGACGCCGATGCTCTCTCTGGCCCGCATCAGCGAGAACAACGTCTCCTTCTCCGTGTGGTCGGGCTGCGCCGGGTAGCCGGGCGCCGGGCGGATGCCGTCATAGGCCTCGGCGATGAGCTCGTCGGTCGTGAAGTTCTCGTCCGCCGCGTAGCCCCAGAACTCCTTGCGGACGCGCTCGTGCATGCGTTCGGCGAAGGCTTCCGCGATGCGGTCGGCGAGGGCCTTCACGAGAATCGATCCGTAATCGTCGTTGGCGCGCTCAAAACGTTCGGCGATGCGCACCTCCTCGAGACCGGAGGTCACCACGAAGGCGCCCACGTAATCGGCGGCGCCGCGGTCTTCGGGAGCGACGAAGTCGGAGATGCAGACGTTCGGGCGCCCGTCGCGCTTGGTCAGCTGCTGGCGAAGGCCGTGGAGGGTGGCGAGCGTCTCCGCGCGGCTTTCGCCCTTGTAGAGGCGGATGTCGTCGCCGACGCTGTTGGCCGGCCAGAAGCCGATCACGGCCTTGGGGTTGAACCAGCGCTCGTCGACGATGCGCTTGAGCATCGCTTGGGCGTCCTCGAACAGCTGGCGCGCCGCCTCGCCTTGCTTCTCGTCCTGGAGGATCGCGGGGTAGCGCCCCTTCATCTCCCAGGTCTGGAAGAAGGGCGTCCAGTCGATATAGGGGATCAGTTCCGCGACGTCGTAGCTGCGGAACACGCGCGGGCCGGTGAAGCTCGGCTTCGTGGCGCGCCATTCGCTCCAGTCGAGCTTCAGCGCGTTGGCGCGCGCCTTGGCGAGCGGCAGACGCTGCTTGTCGAGTTCGGCGCGCGCATGTGCGTCCGCGACGCGGGCGTATTCGCGCTTCAGCTCCTCGACATACGGTCCGCGCTGCTCGTCGGAGAGGAGCGCCGAGACGACGCCCACCGCGCGGCTGGCGTCGGTGACGTAGAGCGCCTGCCCCCGGTGATACGAGGGATGGATCTTCACCGCCGTATGCACGCGGCTGGTCGTCGCGCCGCCGATCAGCAGCGGAATGTCGAAGCCCTGCCGCTCCATCTCGGACGCGACGTTGACCATCTCGTCGAGCGAGGGCGTGATGAGGCCGGACAGACCGATGATGTCGACGTCGTGCTCGCGCGCCGCGTCGAGGATCTTCTGGGCCGGGACCATCACGCCGAGATCGATGACCTCGTAGTTGTTGCAGGCGAGAACCACGCCGACGATGTTCTTGCCGATGTCGTGCACGTCGCCCTTGACCGTCGCCATCAGGATCTTGCCGGCGGCCGAGCGCTGATCGAGGCCGGAATCCTTCTTCTCCTGCTCCATGTAGGGCATGAGATGGGCCACCGCCTGCTTCATGACGCGGGCGGATTTCACGACCTGCGGCAGGAACATCTTTCCAGCGCCGAAGAGGTCGCCGACGACGTTCATGCCGGCCATGAGCGGCCCCTCGATGACGTGCAGCGGCCGCTGCGCCTTTAGGCGCGCCTCTTCGACGTCCTCGTCGACGAATTCGGTGACGCCGTTGACCAGCGCATGTTCGAGCCGCTTCTCGACGGGAAGCTTGCGCCATTCGAGGTCAACGACGCGCGCCGCCCCCGAGCCGTCGCCCTTGAAGCGGGCGGCCGCTTCGAGAAGACGCTCGGTCGAATCCTTGCGCCGGTTGAGGACCACGTCCTCGCACAATTCGCGCAGTTCGGGATCGAGGTTTTCGTAGACGCCGAGCTGGCCGGCGTTGACGATCCCCATGTCCATGCCCGCCTGAATGGCGTGATACAAGAACACCGTGTGCATCGCCTCGCGCACCGGCTCGTTGCCGCGAAACGAGAAGGACAGGTTCGAGACGCCGCCCGAAATATGGCAATGCGGCAAGGTCTCGCGGATCGTGCGCGTCGCCTCGATGAAGTCGACGCCGTAATTGTCGTGCTCCTCGATGCCCGTGGCCACCGCGAAGACGTTCGGATCGAAGATGATGTCCTCGGGCGGGAAGCCGACCTTGTCGACGAGCGTGCGGTAGGCGCGCGTGCAGATCTCGATCTTGCGGTCGCGGGTGTCCGCCTGCCCCTTCTCGTCGAAGGCCATGACGACGACGGCCGCGCCGTAATCGCGACAGATTCGCGCCTGTTCGAGGAACTGCTCCTCGCCCTCCTTCATGGAGATCGAATTGACGATGGCCTTGCCCTGAAGGCATTTCAGGCCCGCCTCGATGATCGGAAACTTCGAGGAATCGACCATCACCGGAACGCGCGCGATGTCCGGCTCGGCGGCGACGAGGTTGGCGAACTCGACCATCGCCTTCTGCGAATCGAGCAGGCCTTCGTCCATGTTGATGTCGATGACCTGCGCGCCGCTCGCGACCTGATCCCGCGCCACGTCGAGCG
Source organism: Microvirga sp. (assembly GCA_022241475.1). The sequence continues at coordinate 44,716 of JAKOMT010000001.1, forward strand.
CGGCGGCGTAATCGCCGTTGGTGATCAGCTTGCGGAATTTGGCCGAGCCCGTGACGTTCGTACGCTCGCCGACGTTCACGAAGCGGATGTCGGGCGTCAGCGTGAAGGGCTCGAGCCCTGCGAGCCGCAGGTAGGGCTTCGGCCTCGCGATCTCACGCGGCTTCTTGCCGGCGACCGCCTGCGCGATGGCGCGGATATGGTCGGGAGTGGTGCCGCAGCAGCCGCCGACGACGTTGACGAGGCCGGAATCGGCGAATTCCGCCAGCATATCGGCGGTCGCCTCCGGGCTCTCGTCGTAGAGGCCGAATTCATTGGGCAGGCCGGCGTTCGGATAGGCGCAGATCAGCGTATCGGACACGCGCGACAATTCCGCGATATGCGCGCGCATCTCCTTGGCGCCGAGCGCGCAGTTGAGGCCGATGGTGAAGGGATCGGCGTGTCGCACGGAGTTCCAGAAGGCTTCCGGCGTCTGGCCGGACAGCGTGCGCCCGGATAGATCGGTGATCGTTCCCGAGATCATCACCGGCAGATCGAAGCCCTTCTCGGCGAAGACCCGACGGCAGGCCACGATCGCCGCCTTGGCGTTGAGCGTGTCGAACACCGTTTCGATCAGGATCAGCTCCGCCCCGCCGTCGACGAGCCCGCGCACCTGCTCGGCGTAGGCGTCGCGAACCTGATCGAAGGTGACGGCGCGGTAGCCCGGATTGTTGACGTCGGGCGAGATCGACAGGGTTCGGTTCGTGGGGCCGATGGCGCCGGCGACGAAGCGACGACGGCCGTCTTCCTTTTCGGCGATCACGGCCGCCTCGCGGGCGATGCGCGCGCCCTCGACATTCAGCTCGTAGACGATCGCCTCCATGCCGTAATCGGCCTGAGCGATCGTCGTGCCGGAAAAGGTGTTCGTCTCGACGATATCCGCGCCCGCGCGGAAGTAGTCGAGGTGGATGTCGCGCACCGCGTCGGGCTGGGTGAGGATCAGGAGGTCGTTGTTGCCCTTCTGGTCATGGGCGTGGTCGCGGAAACGCTCGGCCCGGAAATCCTCCTCGGAGAATTTCTTGTCCTGGATCTGCGTGCCCATCGCGCCGTCGAGGACGAGGATGCGTTGCGCCGCCGCTTCGCGGAGCGCCTTGCGAACTTCCCGGCCGTCGGCTTGGATGATCTGCGACATGAACTTTTCCTGACTGTCCTGAACGATGCGAACGGCCGAAGCGTCTCCGGCCGTTCCTTCAAATGAAATGATCGACGCCCTTCGCCCTCAGGCGGCGGCGCGCTGCAGCGGCCTGTCCGCGCGCATGCCGAGCAGATGGCAGACGGCGTAGACGAGGTCGGCGCGGTTCATCGTGTAAAAGTGGAAGTCTTCGACGCCCCTGTCGATGAGGTCGATCACCTGCTCGGCGGCGACGGCCGCGGCGACGAGCTTGCGGGTCTGGACGTCGTCGTCGAGCCCCTCGAAGCGCGCGGCCAGCCACGCGGGAACGCTCGCGCCGGTGCGCGCCGCGAAGCTCGCCGTCTGCTTGAAATTCTGAACCGGCACGATGCCCGGCACGATCGGTATGTCGATCCCGCGCGCGCGCACCTTGTCGAGATAGCGCAAGTACACGTCGTTATCGAAGAAGAACTGCGTGATCGCCCGCGTCGCGCCGGCGTCGACCTTGCGCTCGAGCGCGTCGATATCGGCGTCGAGGCTCGCGGCTTCCGGGTGCTTCTCGGGATAGGCCGAGACGGAAATCTCGAAATCGCCGATCTCGCGGATGCCGGCGATCAGATCCCAAGACGTGGCGTAGCCGCCGGGATGCGCCTCGTAGGGCGTGCCCGGACCCGCCACGGGATCGCCGCGCAGCGCCACGATGTGGCGAACGCCGATGTCGCGATAACCCTCGACCACCTCGTTCACCTCCTCGCGCGTCGCGGCGACGCAGGTGAGATGCGCGGCGGGCTTGAGCTCGGTCTCGCGCACCAGCCGGGTGAGCGTCGCGTGAGTGCGCTCGCGGGTCGTGCCGCCCGCGCCGTAGGTGACGGAGACGAAAGTGGGGCCGAGCGGCGCGAGGCGCTCGATCGAGGACCACAACGTCGCCTCCATCTCCGCGGACTTCGGCGGGAAGAATTCGAAGGACACGGACCGGAACGGCGATCCGCTGCGGCTGGCGCGCGGCAGGTAAGACATCAGGCGACCTCACGGTTGGCGGGGCTGAGCGGCCAGTCGGTGACGACGCGCCGGTCCTGCCCGAGCCAGATGGATACGGTGAGCGCGTCCTTGACGCCCTCAGGGGGCGGCAGGTCGCGGGTGAGCGTGCAGTCGAGACCGGCTTCGTCGAGCCAGTCGCAGATCTGCTCACGCGAGAAGCCGAGGCGACGATGCGCCTGCGTCTCGCGGAGGAATTCGAGGTTGTGGGGGGCGAAATCGACGACGAGCAGCCGCCCGCCCGGCGCCACGAGCCGCGCCGCCTCGCGCAGCGCGCGGGCGGGATCGTCGAGATAGTGCAGCACCTGGTGGATGATCACGAGGTCGAACGCGTTCGACTCGACCGGCGGGGCGTGGATATCGCCCTGCCGCAGTTCGATGCGCGAAAGCCCGGCCTTCTCCAGATTGGCGCGCGCGACCGACAGCATGGCGTGGCTGGCGTCGAGGCCGACGGCGCGACCCGCCAGCGGCGCGACGAGCCTGAGCATGCGGCCGGTGCCGGTGCCGAGATCGAGGAGATTGAGGATCGGCTTCTCGCCGAGCGCGTCGACCACGGCGCGCTCGACGTCCTTCTCGCTCGCGTGCATCGAGCGGAGGCGATCCCATTGCGGGGCGAGCTGGGCGAAATAGGCCTGCGCCGCCTCCGCGCGCTGGGCGCGCACCGCCGCGAGCCGCGCCTTGTCGGCGCCGACGCTGCGATCGGAATCTTCGAGCGCCGCGAGCAGCGGATGCAGGAGACGCGTCGCCGTGCCGCGATCCGCCAGACGGAAGAACGCCCAGGCGCCCTCGCGATGGCGCTCGACCAGGCCCGATTCGACGAGGAGCTTCAGATGTCGCGAGATGCGCGGCTGGGACTGGCCGAGGATGTCGGTGAAATCGGAAACGGTGAGTTCGCCGCGCGAGAGCAGCGCGAGGATGCGAAGACGCGTCTCCTCCCCTGCCGCCCGCAGGGCGATCAGGGCTTCGCTCATCGTCAGGTTCGGCGTGGCGTCCATGCTGTCGCCGCAATCCAAGTCCGAAATTACATATAAAGATATCTTTATATTGAATTCGGCCTCGACGCAAGCATCTTGCGAATTCGCCTCGTGAACGCGCCGGGGCCGCCTTCAGCCGCACGCCTTGCCGCGCTTCATGTGCTCGTCGAGCCGGGGCATGATCTCGACGAAGTTGCAGGGGCGATGGCGGTAGTCGAGTTGCGGCCCGAGAATGCCGTCCCAGGCGTCCTTGCAGGCGCCGGGCGAGCCGGGGAGGACGAAGACATAGGTCGCGTTCGCGACGCCCGCCGTGGCGCGCGATTGCAGCGTCGAGGTGCCGATCTTGTCGTAGCTGATGCGGTGGAACACGGCGGAGAAGCCGTCCATCCGCTTCTCGAAAAGCGGCTCGATCGCCTCGGGCGTGACGTCGCGCCCCGTGAAGCCGGTTCCGCCCGTGGTGACGACCACGTCGATCGCGGGATCCGCGATCCACCGAGCCACCTGGCCGCGAATGGCCGCGACGTCGTCGCGGACGACCGCCCGGTCCGCGAGCCTGTGCCCGGCGGCCTCGATCCGCGCGACGAGAGTATCCCCGGAGCGGTCCTGATCGAGCCCGCGCGTGTCGGAGACGGTCAGGACGGCGATGGCGACGGGGATGAACGCGAGGGTCTCGTCGATCGGCATGTGCGGTCTCGCTGATTGCGGCGTCGGCTCGGCCTCGACGCCCTTCGGACGATATCCTTTAAGCGGACTTAAATCATTCTTCGACATCAATCATAGTGGAACGTGTAGGCGGCCCGGCATGCGCCTGACGTAGCGGGAGCCAGATGCGAAGCGAGGAGGCTGCGGCGCTATCGATCGAAGCGAAACTCGACCTGCTGCTGACGCAGGGCGGGACGCCGGATCGCGCCCTCGCGCTCGTCGTGGACGTGCTCGCCGAACGCGGCTCCGCCCTCGCTCCTGAAAAGCGGGAGGAATGCGCCGAACTGGCCCTCGCCGTCGCCCGTCGCTGCTCGCCCCGGGAGGTCGCACTCGCAGCCCAACGCCTCGCCGGATTCCAGTTCGTGTCGCGCAAGCTCGTTCTGGCCATGGCGCAGATCGCGGCCGCGCGCGAGACTTCCGCGCCGGCTGAAAGCGCGCCGGCCGAGGAGGAGATCCCCGACGAGATGACCCGCCGCGTCGCGAGCGCGCACCCGCTGGACCTGCGCGACATCGCCGCCGGCGAAAAGCTCTCCGAACAGGCCACCGCTCGCTTGATCGCGCGCGGGGACGACCAAGCCACGGCGGCCTGCCTGCGCAATCGCAAGGCCCGGCTGTCGCTCGCAAGCTTCGCGGGCGTCGCGCTCGAGGCCAGAAACGACGAGACGCTGCGCAAGGCCTTGTGCGAACGCGCCGATATTCCCGAAGACATCCTGCCGAACTTCTGGCCCGCCTGCGCTGACGCCGAGAAGGCGCGGTTGCTCGTCGCCGGGTTCAGCAGCGATTCCGACGCGCCGACCGCGCCGCCCCCCGAACCGGGCGCCGCGGAGGAGGTCGATCCCGGCTTCGAGACCGAGCGCCAGCTCGCCGAACTCGTCCTCCATCACACCAAGCCCGCCTCGCTGCCGCGCGCCGCCAAGATGCTCGCCGAACGTGCGGGCGTCGACGAGGGCCTCGCGTTCGACCTGATCTGCGGCTCCTACGAGCGCGGGCTCGTGCTGCTGGCGCGCGCGGCGGAGCTCGACGAATGGGGATTCCTCAAGATCGTCTGTTCGCGGTTGAAGCAGATCTCCAGCCAGACCACGCCGCACCGGGCGCTGCGCAATTTCCGCGACTGCTCGCGCGACGAAGCCCGCGCCGTTCTCTCGAGCGTGACCGACGTCAAGTCGCTCGTGGCTCAGGAACGCGCGGCGGCGCGCAGACGCCCCAAATTGAGCGGGAAGTGAAGTCACGGACCTAGTCGCCGATCGTGGTCGCTCGCACCCACCAATCAGGACGCTCCCGAGAGATCGCTGCGCCGGCGGCCCGCGCGCCCTCCGGCGTCGCAAAAAGCGCGAAACAGGTGGCGCCCGATCCGGACATGCGTGCGAACAGGCTTCCCGGCGCCGCGTCGAGCGCAGCGAGAACATCGGCGATCTCGGGCGCGATCGCGATCGCCGGCTTCGTCAGGTCGTTGACGCCCCTTCGCGACATCGCGGCCAGCGCGAGCGGATCGGCCGGCGGCGAGGCGATCGCCTCGGCGTCGCCGGCGGAAGCTTCGCGCGTCTCGCCGCGCGCGAGGCCGAGAGCCGCGAAAACCGCGGGAGTCGGCGTCGCCACGCGCGGATTGACGAGAAGCGCCGGGATCGCGGGCGTCGACAACGCGGGCTCGAGCCGGTCGCCGATCCCGCGCATCACCCGGGTCCGTTGCGCGACGCAGACGGGCACGTCCGCCCCCAGCGAAGCCGCCGCGTCCATGAGCCGGGGATCGTCGATGGAGACGCCGTTCAGGCGCGCGAGCAGACGCAGCGCTGCTGCGGCGTCGGCCGAGCCTCCGCCGATCCCCGAGGCGACGGGCAGGGTCTTGAAGAGCCGGAAACGCCCGGCGCGCAGATGCGGCGCCCTCGACGCCAGCGCCGCATGCGCGCGCGCGACGAGGTTGTCGCCGCCCCCTCCCCCGCAAGCCTGCAGGCTTCCCGCTTCCGGCCCCTCGACGACGAGCGAGAATTCGGGGCCGGGTTCGAGGACGAGCGCGTCGCCCTCCGCCGCGAAGGCCACGAGGCTTTCGAGTTCGTGATAGCCGTCCGCGCGTCGCCCGAGGACGCGCAAAGTCAGATTGATCTTGGCGCGGGCCACCTCGCGCAGAGGCTCTTGCGACAGGATGGACGACACGGCGGCGCGCTTCGCCTCAGCCGCCGTCTGCGGGCGCCGGAGGCGCGCCCTCTGCGGAGGTCGGGTTCGTCGCCTCGTCGAGGCCGACCTCGAGCTTGCGCTCGATCGTCTCGCGCTCCTCGGGATCGGGATCGCTGTCGAGCGCGTGACGCCACTGGAAGCGCGCCTCGAGCGTGCGTCCGACCTTCCAGAAGGCGTCTCCGAGATGATCGTTGATCACCGGATCGCCGGGCATCAACTCGACGGCGCGTTCGAGTTCGCGCACCGCGTCCTCGTAGCGGCCGAGGCGGTAATAGGCCCAGCCAAGGCTGTCGATGATCATGCCGTCGCGCGGCGACAACTCGATCGCGCGCTGGAGCATCCGGAAGGCCTCGTCGATGTTCACGCCCTGATCGACCCAGGAATAGCCGAGATAGTTCAAAACCTGCGCCTCTCCGATCGGCGAGGTCGGCGGCACGAGTTCGAGGGCGCGCTTCAGGTCGATTTCGGCCCGGTCCCATTGCTTCGAGCGCTCGAACGACGCGCCGCGGAAGAAGAACAGCGTCCAGTGGCCGGAATCGGGCTCGTCGATCAGCTCGATGGCGCGCGTATAGGTCTCCGCAGCCTCGGCGAATTTCTCGCGCGTGCGCAGCACGTTGGCGAGCGCGATGACGGCTTCGACGTCGTTGGGATCGCGCGCTTGCAGCGCCTCGAAATGCGCGGTCGCCTCCTCGCTGCGACCCAGCCGCTCCAGAGCGTGGCCGATCTGGATCTCGGAGGACGCGCGCAGCGGCGAGGTCTCCGGAATCCGTTGCAGCGCCTCGATCGATTCGGCGTATCGCTCCATCCGCTCGAACACGTCGGCGAGGGTGACGAGGGCCATGTCGTGGGCCGGCGCGAGATGCAGGGCGAGGCGCAGGTAGATGATCGCCACGAGTTCGTCCGCGTCGGACGCGCCGGCGGCGCCGAGGCCGTACAACACCTCCGAGGCGCCCTCCGCGACGCTCGACACCGGACGCGGCAGGGGCTCGCCCGCTCGCAGGCGGGCGAGGTTTTCCACCACGACCGGATGGCGCGGGAACAGTTCGGCGAACGCCTCGTAGGCTGCGATCGCGTCCGCAGCGCGACCGGCGCGGACCGAGTGGCGGGCATAGGCGTCGACGACGCTCAGCGCGCCGGGCTGACGGTCGAGCGCCGCCTTGAGGCGGGTTTCGGCCTCGTCGTCCCGGCCGAGGAAGCTCGCGATCAGCCCGCCGTGGAACTCGCGGAAAATGTCGAAGCTCGCTTCGCCGGCCAGCCGATCGACGCTCGCGATCGCGTCGTCGGCGCTTCGCGTTCCCGCGAAACTCCATGCGCGCAGCAGCGTCGCGGTCAGATCCGCCGCGCCGCCGCGTCCGCCTTCCTGCAGCCTGGCGCGGGCCGCCGCGAAGCGACCCTCTCGCAGGTCCCGCACGGCGAGCGCCAGATGAGCGAGGCCGTTGTCGGGAGACACGTTGACGATTCGCTCCGCCGCCCGGAACGCCAGGTCCATGTCGCCGTCGGCGAGAAAGGCGATGAAGGCGTTCTCGACGATGCCCGGATTCTCCGGGTCGCTCTCGAACAGCCGCCGGTAGAACACCGCGGCCGCGACCGTGTCGTTCGACGAATTGGCGACGTAGGCGGAGAGAAAATTCCCGGAAATGGTCAGGGCCGGAGCGAGGGACGCGCGGGCGCTGTTCTCCGTCGTCGCTTCGCGCGCCTGCGCGCCGTCGACGAGGAAAGCGCACGAGAATGCGAGAGCGCCGGCCAGAAAACCGGCGATGCGAAGTCGAGAACGCGAGAACACGGGTGACGCGGCTCCTCTAGCGGGCGGGCCGCGCCAGGCTCGGCGCCGCCTGCGATTGATCCAGACCCGGCGACGAACATGGCCCGTCCCGATGGCGACGGCAAGGCGTAACCTCGCCGCACGACCGGGAAACGGGCCCCGCTCTCGACGACGTGAGCGCCAGCGCGCGCCTCACATATTGGGGTAGACCGGGCCGCCCCCGCCTTCGGGCGCCACCCAGTTGATGTTCTGGGCGGGGTCCTTGATGTCGCAGGTCTTGCAGTGCACGCAGTTCTGCGCGTTGATCACGAAACGCGGATCGGTTTTCCGCGCCTCGTCGCCGTACACCACCTCGTACACGCCTGCGGGACAGTAGAGCCGCGCCGGTTCGCCGTATTTCGGCAGGTTGACCGCGATCGGGATCGACGGATCCTTCAGCTGCAGGTGGCAGGGCTGGTCTTCCTCGTGGTTGGTGTTCGACAGGAACACCGAGGAAAGCTTGTCGAAGGTGAGGACGCCGTCGGGGCGCGGGTAGGTCTTGGGCTTCACCTGATCGATTGGCTTGAGGCAGGCGAAGTCGGGCTTTCCGTGGGACAGCGTGCCGAAGAGCGATTTGCCGAAGATCTGGTTCAGCCACATGTCGACGCCGCCGAGCGCGATGCCGATCATGGTGCCGTATTTCGACCAGAGCGGCTTGACGTTGCGCACGGGCGCGAGATCGGCCCCGACGGGGGAGCTGCGCCAGCTTGAATCGTAGGAGACGAGTTCATCGTGCGACCGCCCGGCCCGCAGCGCCTCGACCAGATGCTGCGCGCAGAGCATGCCCGACTGGATGGCGTTGTGGCTGCCCTTGATGCGCGGCACGTTGACGAATCCGGCCGCGTCGCCGACGAGACAGCCGCCCGGGAAGGCGAGCTTCGGCACGGATTGCCAGCCGCCCTCGACGATGGCGCGCGCGCCGTAGGCGATGCGCTTGCCGCGCTCGAAGACCGGCGCGATCAGCGGATGCGTCTTGAAACGCTGCATCTCGTCGAAGGGCGAGAGCGTCGGGTTCTCGTAGTTGAGATGCACGACGAAGCCGACGGAGACGAGATTGTCGCCGTAATGATAGAGCCACGAGCCTCCGCCCGTGCCGTTGTCGAGCGGCCAGCCGAAGGAATGCTGGACGAGGCCGGGACGATGGTTCTCCGGCGCGACCTGCCAGGTCTCCTTGATCCCGATGCCGTATTTCTGCGGCTCGCGGCCCTCGTCGAGGGAAAAGCGCCTGATGAGCTGCTTCGTCAGATGCCCGCGCGCGCCTTCGGCGAAGATCGTATAGCGCCCGCGCAGCTCCATGCCGCGCGTGTAGTTCGGCCCCGGCTTGCCCTCGTGGTCGACGCCCATGTCGCCGGTGGCGATGCCGAGCACGCGGCCGTCGGCGTCGAACAGCACCTCGGAGGCCGCGAAGCCGGGATAAATCTCGACGCCGAGCGCCTCGGCGCGTGGCGCGAGCCAGCGCGCGACTTCGCCGAGCGAGCCGATGAAGGAGCCGTGATTGTTCATCAGGGCGGGCATGGCGATGTTGGGCAGACGCACGCCGCCGGCGGGGCCGAGAAACAGGAACTGGTCCTCGGTCACGGGCGTCTTCAGCGGGCGGTCGGGATCCTCGCGCCAGTCGGGCAGAAGCGCGTCGAGGCCGCTCGGATCGATCACCGCGCCGGAGAGGATGTGGGCGCCGACTTCGGCTCCCTTCTCGACGACCACGACGGAGAAGTCCTCGCCCGCCTCGGCGGCGATCTGCTTCAGACGGATCGCGGTGGCGAGGCCGGCCGGCCCCGCTCCCACGATGACCACGTCGAAATCCATCGCCTCGCGCTCAGGCAATTCGATCCCCGGCTCCACGCTCATGCCCACGGCTCCTTGGCTTGTCGCGACGTTGCGCGTTGTCTTTTGGCTCGAGCGGAAACGTCCGGGCGAGCGGGCCAGAGATAACGTGCGACGGCGCGCCTGTCGACAGGGCCGGCCCGAACGGCGTTCGGCGCAAGAGCCTCAGCGAAACGCTTGCGCGAACTGCGTCAGCGTCGGCTCGTCCGTGTAGTCGAGCTTGAGCGGGGTGATCGAGATGCGCTTGTTGGCGATGGCCCAGAGGTCCGTGCCTTGGCCCGGCGTGAAATCCGCCTTGGCGAAGGCGACCCAGTAATAGGGGTTGCCGCGCCCGTCCATCCGCTCGTCGATCTTGAGGAACGCCTGATCGCGAAGGCCCTGATTGGTGGCGACGGTGGCGATGACCTCGTCGGGCTCGCAATCGGGGAAATTGACGTTGACGAGCGAGTTCTTCGGCACTTCGAGGGTGAGAAGCTTGCGGATGATGTCGGGTCCGTGCGCCTCGGCGCAATGGAACTTCACCGCGTTGCGCCCGCCCGGCCCGTAGGCCTGCGACAGCGCGATGGAGCGCACGCCCAGCATCGTGCCCTCGATGGCGGCGGCGATGGTGCCCGAATAGCTCACGTCCTCGGCGACGTTCTGCCCGCGATTGACGCCCGACAGGATGAGGTCCGGCTTGCGGTCGACGAGGATGTTGCGCATCGCCATGATCACGCAATCGGTCGGCGTTCCCTTCACCGCGAAATGACGCTCCGAAATCTCGCGCAGGCGCAGAGGATCGTTCAGCGACAGCGAGTGCGACACGCCGCTCTGGTCGGTCTCGGGAGCGACGACGTAGACGTCGTCCGAGAGCGCTTTCGCGATAGCCTCCAAAGCCTTGAGGCCGGGAGCGTGGATGCCGTCGTCGTTGGTGCAGAGAATGCGCATGGGTTCAGGCAGGCCTTTCGATTCGCGTGACGCCGCCCATATAGGGCGCGAGAGCCGACGGTATCGTGACCGAGCCGTCGGCGTTCTGGTAATTTTCGAGCACCGCGATCAGCGCCCTGCCTACGGCCACGCCGGAGCCGTTGAGCGTGTGGACGAAATGCGGCCTGCCGTCGCGGCGGAAGCGCGCGTTCATGCGCCGCGCCTGGAAATCGCCGCAGACGGAGCAGGAGGAGATCTCGCGATAGGTCTTCTGCCCCGGGAGCCAGGCCTCGATGTCGTAGGTCTTGCGCGAGGCGAAGCCCATGTCGCCAGTGCAGAGCGTCATCACCCGGTAGGGGATTTCCAGCTTTTGCAGCACCTCCTCGGCGCAGGCGAGCATCCGCTCGTGCTCCTCGGCCGATTTCTCGGGCGCCGTGATCGAGACGAGTTCGCATTTCGTGAACTGGTGCTGGCGCAGCATCCCGCGCGTGTCGCGCCCGGCCGAGCCGGCTTCCGCGCGGAAGCAGGGCGTGAGCGCCGTGAAGCGCAAGGGAAGCTCCTCCTCGGAGAGGATGGATTCGCGCACGAGATTGGTCAGCGGGACTTCGGCGGTGGGGATGAGCCAGAAATCGCCGGTCGCGGCGAACTGATCGTCGCGGAACTTCGGCAACTGCGCCGTCCCAAACATCGCGTCGTCCTTGACGAGCAGCGGCGGGTTCACTTCCAGATAGCCGTGCTCGGTCGTGTGCAGGTCCAGCATGAACTGGCCGAGCGCGCGCTCGAGCCGGGCGAGCTGCCCCTTGAGCACCACGAAACGCGAGCCCGAGAGCTTCGCCGCCGTCTCGAAATCCATCAGGCCAATGGCCTCGCCGATCTCGAAATGCTGCTGCGCGTCGGGGATCTCGCGCGGCGTCCCGAAGCGGCTCTTCTCGACGTTGCCGTGCTCGTCCGCGCCGTCCGGAACTTCGGATGCGGGGATATTCGGGATGGCGGCCAACGCGTCGGAGAGTTCCTTCTCGACGCCGCGCAGCTCATCTTCGAGCGCCGGAATCCGCTCCTTGAGCGCGGCGACCTCCGCCATCAACGTCTGCGCCAGCGCCTCGTCCTTCGTGGCCTTGGCCTTGCCGATCTCCTTCGAGCGGACGTTGCGGGTCTCCTGGGCGGCCTGCAACTCGCCGATGATCGCCTTGCGGCGCTCGTCCATGGCGAGCAGACGGGGGGATTCGGGCGCGAGCCCCCGGCGGCTCAGGCCGGAATCGAAGGCGTCGGCGTCGTCGCGGATCGCGCGGATGTCGTGCATGGGTCAATCGTCTCGGCGCCGGGGTCAGGGCGGCGCCGAGGCGGAGCGATCGCCCTCAGCTCTGCGCCTCGCGAGCGGCCTCGGCTTCCGCCCGCTTCTTCTCCACCATGCGCACAGCGAAGATACTCGCCTCGTAAAGAAGCAGCGTCGGGACCGCAAGGGCGAACTGACTGATGATGTCCGGCGGCGTCGCCACCGCGGCGATGACGAAGACGATCACGACGGCGTAGCGCCGCTTGTCCTTGAGGAACTGCGAATCGATCAGACCGGCGCGGGCGAGCAGCGTGAGCACCACGGGAAGCTGGAAGCAGATGCCGAAAGCGAAGATCAGCGTCATGATCAGCGAGAGGTATTCGCCGACCTTGGGCAGGAACTCGATCGTCGGCTGCCCCTCCATTCCCAGCTGCTGCATTCCAACCGAGAAATACATCAGGAGCGGCATCGCCACGAAATAGACCATGCCCGCGCCGAGCGCGAAGAGCACCGGCGTCGCGGCGAGATAGGGAATGAACGCGTCGCGCTCGTTCTTGTAGAGGCCCGGCGCGACGAATTTGTAGATCTGCATCGCGATGAACGGGAACGCGAAGAACGCCGCGCCGAAAAAGGCGACCTGCAGCTGTGTGAAGAAATACTCGAGGCCGTGCGTATAGATCAGCCGCGCCAATTCCGGCGAGCCCACAGCCTGGACGTAGGGATTGACGAGGACGTTGTAGATCCTGCCCGCGAAGGCGAAGCAGATCGCGAACATGATCACGAAGGCGGCCAGCGCGTAGATCAGTCGCTGGCGCAGCTCGATCAGGTGCTCGATGAGAGGCGCGCGCGACGCCTCGATGGCGTCCTCTTCCGGTGCCGAAGTCGTCACGTGCTCTTCTCTTCGGTCCTGACGGGATCGGGCTGAACGTCCGGCGCGCCGGTCCCGGTCGGGATCGTCGCCGGCTTGGGCGTCTGGCGGACGGGATCGGCGGTCGGGGCGGATATCTCCGGCGGGGACGTCGCAGGCGCTACGCCCGGCGCGGGGCTGGTCGGCCCGGGGTTGTCGGGCGCCGGGCTATCGGTCTTGGCGGTGGCGGCGTCCGAGGACGCAGCCGCGCCGGGCGCCGACGGTTTGGGGGCGCCCGGTTTGAAGGCGGCGGGCTTCTTGGCGGGGCCGTCGATGGCGCCCTTGACCTCGTCCCGGATCATGCGGGCGGGGTTCGATACGTTCGAGGCCGTCCGGCTGAAGCCTTCGACGTCGCGGCGGACCTGATCGAGATCGGCCTCGCGAAGCGCCTCGTTGAACTGGCTCTGGAAATCGCCGGCCATGCGCCGCGCCTTCCCGATCACCCGCCCGAGCGTGCGAAGCGCGCCGGGCAGCTCCTTGGGCCCGATGACGATCAGCGCGACCGCGCCGATCATCAACATCTCGCCCCAGCTCAGGTTGAACATGGCCAGCCGTCCTCAGCGCCCTGCGGAATATACAAGGGCCGCCTCAGCTCGCCTTCTTGTGCACGGAGGCGTCCTTGGCCTCCATCGTCGCGGCGGCCTGATGCTCGATCGCCTTGGGCGGAAGCTTCTCTTCTTCGGCCTTGGCGGCGATCTCTTCGTCGGACATGCCCTTCTTGAAGGCTTTGATGCCCTTGGCGACGTCGCCCATCATCTCGGAGATCTTGCCGCGGCCGAACAGAAGCACGACGAGCAAGCCGACGACGACGATTTGCCAGATACTCGGGCTCATGAGGAACCTCCCAAAGCGCCGACCGAGCGGCGCGTCTCGAACCAATGGCTCGCAACCTATGTGCGCTCCGCGGCGAAAACAAGGATTTCATCGCGGCGCGTCGATCATCGACAGACTACACGCCGACCGCGCCGTTGCGAAGGCGGCCATGCGCCACGGGCGTCGCGCGCACCGGGGAAGCGCTCGCGTCGGAGCGGCGCTTGAATCGCGCCCGCGCCTGCGCTCACATAGGCGGTCGCCTCCAGCCCGGACGAATCCATGATCGATCCCGCCCTCACCGAATGGACCAGCCAGCTCCTGCGCTGGCTGCACGTCATCACCGCGATCGCGTGGATCGGCTCGTCCTTCTACTTCATCATGCTCGATCTGAGTTTGAAGAAGCGCGAGGCGATGCCGCCCGGCGTCGGCGGCGAGGCCTGGCAGGTCCATGGCGGCGGTTTCTACCACATGCGCAAGTATATGGTGGCGCCGGCGGAATTGCCGACGCAGCTCACCTGGTTCAAGTGGGAGAGCTACGCCACCTGGATTTCGGGCTTCTTCCTGCTCGTCTGGGTCTATTACGTGCAGGCCGAGCTCTACACAGTCGACCCCTCCGTCACGGCGCTCGCGCCGTGGCAGGCGGCGGCGATCGGGATCGGCGCGCTCGTCGGCGGCTGGTTCATCTATGACGGCCTGTGCAAGTCGCCGCTGGGGCGCAACGACCTCGCGCTGGGCCTCGTGCTGTTCGGGCTGATCCTGCTCGCGGCGTGGTTCTTTTTCCAGGTGTTCTCGCCGCGCGCGGCGTATCTCCACACCGGCGCGTTGATCGGGACCTGGATGTCGGGATCGGTTTTTCGCGTCATCATCCCCAACCAGAAGATCGTGGTGGCTGATCTCATCGCCGGGCGCACGCCCGATCCGGCGCTCGGCAAGCAGGCCAAGCAGCGCTCGCTGCACAACAACTACCTCACCCTCCCCGTCATTTTCCTGATGCTCTCCAACCACTATCCGCTGGCGTGGTCGGGAGATTACGCGATCGCGATCATCGCGCTCGTGCTGCTCACCGGAGCCTCGATCCGGCACTTCTTCAACACGCATCACGCCCATGGCGAAGTGTCCGCCGGGACCATGGTCTGGACATGGGGCGCCGCCGCCGCCTGCATGGCTCTCGCGGTCTGGCTGTCGATCGCGGGCAAGCCGAGCCTCGACGACGTGAATTTCGACGCCGGAATGGCTCCCGCCGAGCTGCGCACGCCGCTCTTCGAGGAGGCGACGCTGACGCTGCAGGGGCGCTGCGTCATGTGTCACGCGAGCGAACCGTTCTGGCCGGGCATCGCCTCAGCGCCCAAGGGCGTGAAGATGGAGACGGAGACCGACATCCTGCGCCACGCCTCGCAGATCCGCGTGCACAGCGTCGACACGCGCTCTATGCCCCCCAACAACATCACAGAGATGACGCTCGCCGAGCGTCGGCTCGTCGCCGAATGGCTCGCCGAATACGAGGCCGTCCGGCGCGGGCGCGGCGGTTGAGCCGGTCTTCTCCCTCGTCGAAAAGCACTTTCGCCCGACGCGCGCGACCAATCGCCGCGCGAGCGGCTATGATCGCCCCGCATCGTTCCAACGAGGAGAAGACACAATGCCCGAATTGAAGTCCCGCCAGTCGCAGCGCATCGTCGCCGCCACGCTCAAGGCCGCCCGCGACGCCTCCCTCAAGCCCGTCGCCGTGGCGGTCTACGATACGCGCGGCGCGCTCGTCGCCTTTCAGGCTGAAGACGGAACGAGCCTGAAGCGCGGCGAGATCGCCATGGGCAAGGCCTTCGGGGCGATCGCGATGGGCGTCACCTCGCGGGTTCTGGGCGCGATGGCGGTCGAGCGCCCGCACTTCATCGCGGCGACGACCCACGCCGTCGGCGGCTCGCTGATCCCGGCGCCGGGCGGCGTGTTCGTCAGGGACAAGAAGGGCGCGTTGCTGGGCGCCGTCGGCGTTTCGGGCGACACCTCGGACAACGACGAGATCGCCGCCTGCGCGGGGATCGAAGCGACGGGCCTCGTCGCCGACACGGGGGCCTGACAGGRCTTTCGCGCCCGCGCCGTCAGTTGAAAGGCGGCGTGATGCGGATGACGCGCGCCCCGTCGCGACGGGGCGCGGCGGCTGGGTTCGCGGCGGCAGGCGCCCTTGCCGCCTCGCTTGCCGGCTCCCTCGCCTGCTCCCTTGCCGGCGCGCTGGCAGGAGCGCTTCGGGCCGGCGTCGCACGAAGGCGCGCGGCCTCGGCGCGCAGCCGCCGGAGTTCGGTCTCGAGCGCCGACGCCTCCTCCTGACGCCGCGCGGCCACGGCGTCGAGCCGGGACACGTCTTCGAGAAGCGCGGATAGGCGCGTCTGCGCGGCCGCCAGTTCCTGCGCGCGCCCGGCGAGGCGACGATCCGCCTCCGCATAGGCCGCGTCGGCTGCGGCGATGCGGCTTTCCAGATCATCGTGCCTGCGCCGCATCCGCACGAGTTCCGCGCTGCGCTCGGAGATGGCTGCGTCGAGGCGCGCGAGGGCCGCGTCGAGGTTCTCGGCGCGCGGCTCGCGCGCGGGCAACGTCGCGGAAACGGGCGTCGGCCGTTCGCTGAGCATCGCGAGTTCGGCGTTGAGCGCGGCGATGTTCGCCTCGAGATCATTGCGGCGACGGATCGTCGATTCGAGCTCCGCGCGAGCGCGCGCGAGCGTCGCCTCGACATCGGCGAGCGCCGAAGCCGCGGCCGAAGCCGCAGGATCGACCGCGATCTCCACGGGCGCGCTCACCGGCGTCTCAGCGACGACCGTCGACTGGGAGAGGCGCGCGCGCTGTTCGATCCCGTCGAACAGCGCGTAGAACGCCGCGGCCCAGCCAAGAGCAGCCAGTCCCGCGAGGGTGAGGAAGATGGTCCGCGTCCGGGCCTCGTCGGTTCGTCCCGCCATAGCCGCCTCGTCTGATCCCGCCGCGTGGTTCCGGCGCTGGCCGGAACGGGGCGAATCGTGAACCCTTCGTTAAGGATGATCAAGCCGATTGCGGCGCATTCGCGGTTTTGTCCAGTGGCTACCGTCCCGCCGCGTCCGAGCGCGCCGAGTTCACGGGGAATCGTCGCCGCAAGCCTCGCGCTTGCCCGCGCGAGCCCTCGGCGCCATGGTCGCGCGGAATGTGGATTCGGTCGGATCGATGACGTTTGCGGCGAGACGCGTGGGCCTTGAGACGTGGCGGGAGGCGGTGTCCCGACGCGGCGCGGCGCATGGCTGCGGACCGGAATGCCTGGCCGCCTACGATTCCCGTCTCGCCGAAGGCGCGCACGATTTCGAGGCGGCCTATCTCGCGCTCGAAGCGTTCGGCTGCCTGGACGAGGTCGACCTTCCCGGAGATCCCGCCCAGTCGCAGATTCTCGCTGAGCGCGACCAGATCGAACCGCCGGGCTCGTGACGGAGCGACGGCGCTTGCTTTCGGCGGCGCGAGGGCGCCAAAAGTGGTACTCATGACCAAGCTGCGTCTCATCGCCACGTCCGACCTGCACATCCACGTGCGTCCCTACGACTACTTTCGCGATGCGCCCGACCCGGCGATCGGACTGGCGGCGCTCGCGCCGCTGATCGAACGGGCGCGGACCGAGGCTCCGGGAGCGCTTCTGCTCGACAACGGCGATTTTCTACAGGGATCGCCGCTGGGCGACGTCGCGGCGGCCGACTTCGCCTGCGGCGAGGCGGGAGCGCATCCGATGATCGCGGCCATGAACCTCCTGCGCTACGACGCGGGCGCGATCGGCAATCACGAATTCAACTACGGCCTCGATTTTCTGGACCATTGCCTTCGCCAGGCCGGGTTTCCGATCGTCTGCGCCAATCTGCGCCGGATCGACGGCGCGCCGCTGAGCGAGCCCTGGCGCATCATCGATCACGCCGCCACCCCGGCGGAAGGCGACTCGCTCCCCTTACGCGTCGGCGTCATCGGCTTCGTCCCGCCGCAGGTGATGCAATGGGACCGGGCCCATCTCGACGGCAGGATCGTCGCCGAGGACATCGTGGAGGCGGCGCTGCGCGAGGTCCCGCTCCTTCGCGCCGCCGGCGCGGACGTCGTCGTCGCCCTCTGCCATTCAGGCATCGCCGGCGGGCCGTACAGACCGGGACAGGAGAACGCCGCCGCCGCGCTCGCCGGGGTCGAGGGTATCGACGCGCTGATCGTCGGGCACCAGCATCTGCGTTTTCCCGGCTCGGGAGAGTTCGACGGGATCATCGACGTCGACAACCAGCGCGGGACGCTCTCGGGCAAGCCGGCCGTGATGCCGTCCTGCTTCGGCGCGGCGATCGGCGTGCTCGATCTCGATCTCGCGCGGGAGGACGGGGGCTGGCGGATCGCGTCGGCGACTTCGACGCTGCGCTTCACGAAGGACGCCGCGAACGACAGGATCGCGCCCGACGCCAGCGTGATGAGCGCGACCCAGGCGAGCCATGCGCGCACCCTCGCCTATGTGCGCGAGACCGTCGGCGAGACCGATACGCCGATCCATTCCTATTTCGCGCTTCTCGGCGACAACGCCGCGATGCAGATCGTCGCCGAGGCGCAGTTCGACGAGGCGCGGACGTTGCTGGCTCAAGCGGGGCTCACCGATCACCCGCCGCTTCTCTCGGCCGCCGCGCCGTTCAAGGCGGGCGGGCGCGGGGGGCCGCGCTTCTACACCGACATCGCGGCGGGGCCGCTGACGATGCGCGACCTCGCCAATCTCTATCTTTATCCGAACACCGTCTGCGTCGTGCGTGTCAACGGGCGCACGCTGCGGGAATGGCTGGAGCGGTCGGCCGGAATCTTCAACCGGATCAGATCCGCCGGCGCAGGCGAGCAGCGTCTGGTGAAGCGGGATTTCCCCTCCTACCACTTCGACGTGATCTTCGGCCTCGACTACGTCATCGACCTCGCCTCCCCTGCCCGCCACGACCGCGACGGCGCGATCGTGGCGCCCGACGGGCGGCGTATCGTCGAGTTGCGGCACGGCGAGCGACCCGTCGGCGACGACGACGAATTTCTCGTCGTCACGAACAATTATCGCGCCGGCGGCGGCGGGACGTTCTTCGCCGAGGGGGAGCCGGAGGTCATCGCCTCGTCGACGGATCTGGTGCGCGACGTCGTCACGCGATACGTCGCGCGCGCGGCCGCGCAGTTCGGGCGGATCACGCCGCGGCCGCGGCGGAACTGGCGCTTCGCCCCCCTGCCGGACACCGCGAACGTCGTGTTCCACACCGGACCGGCCGCCGCCGGGCGCGAGCCCGGCGATTGCGACCTCGAGCGCCTCGGCCAGACTACGGACGGATTTCTGTCGTACCGCCTTCGGTCATGACCGACGCGATTCGCCCCTTGCTCGCGCTTCTCGCCGCCGTCGCGCTGCTGATGGCCGGCGCCGGGCCCCTCACGACGCTGATCAGCGTGCGCCTCGAGGCGCAGGCGTCCTCGACCCTGACGATCGGGCTCGTCATGGGCTCCTACTTCGCCGGGCTGACCGCAGGATCGCTTCTCACCTTCCATCTCGTGACGCGCGTCGGGCATATCCGCGCCTTCGCGGCGTTCGCCGCCGTGATGACCGCAACGACGCTCGCCTATCCGCTCCTGCCCGATCCGCTGTTCTGGGCGGCGCTGCGACTGACGCAGGGCTTCGTCATGGCGGGCATGTACGTCTGTATCGAGAGTTGGCTCAACGACGGCGCGACCGCGCGCAATCGGGGCGTCGTGCTCGCCACCTACATGACCTGCCTCTACCTCGCGCTATCGGGAGGCCAGCTTCTGATCGGCCTCCCCGACGAGAGCGGGTACATGCTGTTCATCGTCACGGCGATCCTGCTCAGCCTTGCGGCCGCGCCCGTCGCGGTGACGCGCATCGCGCCGCCGACCCTGCCCGACATCGCCTCTCTCAGCTTCCGCCGGCTCTACGAGGCCTCGCCGCTGGGCGTCTTCGGGGTCTTCTCGTCGGGTCTGATCCTCGGCTCCATCTACAGCCTGGCTCCCGTCTACGCGACGGGAAGCGGGCTCGACCTCGTCCAGACGTCGCAATTCATGAGCGCCCTGATTCTCGGCGGCGTCGCCTTGCAATGGCCGGTGGGACGGCTCTCCGACCTCGTCGACAGACGCACGGTCATCGTCGGCGTCATCGTGGCGGGCGCGCTCACGAGCGCCGCGATGCTCGCCGCGCCGATGGGAGGCTACGGCACGCTTCTGATCCTCGGCGGGGCGTTCGGAGGCCTGTGCTTCGTTCTCTATCCGCTGTGCGTGGCCCACACCAACGACCACCTGGCCAACGAGGAGCGGATCGGGGCGACGGGCGGGCTCATTCTGGCCAATTCGGTGGGCGCGACGATCGGCCCGCCGCTCGCCGCCGGGGTGATGAGCCTCGCCGGCCCCTCGGGACTGTTTATCTTCACGGGTCTGATCGGGATCGGCTCGATCGGATTCGCGGTATGGCGCCTCGCCGCGCGCCCCTCCGTCCCGGCGGAGCTCCAGGGTCCCTACCAGAGCCTGCCGAACACGACGCCCGTCGCCGCCGCGCTCGATCCCAATCTCGACGTCCCGGCGGACGACGATCGCGGCGAGGGCGCGAAATCCGAGGTTTCGTGACGGAGGCGGCCCGACGCGAATTTGGCAGCACTCGCGAGAGAGCGCTGCCAACATATTGATATATAGTCGTATTTTTCAAAATAAATCTTGCAGGCCTCTACACTGCGCAGCATCCTGATGCAAGGCGTTTCGCCCCGCCACCGTGATTGTCGGGTCTCGCGAGGAGGTTCAATGGTCTCAAGCGCTTTCAACCGCCAGATGGACGGGTTCGGGCTGACGACGGCGGATATTCTCTACCGCCTGCCGGACCATCCGGGCATCCTCCAGAGCTTCGTCTGGCAGGAATACGACCTCGCGCCGGACTTTCCCGTGCTGCGCGGTTTCCTCGACTTCTGGACACGCGACATCGAGGGGCCGCTGCATTCGGTGACGATCGCCCATTCGAGGCTGATCCGGCCGGCGCAGTTCAAGCTCGTCGACGGCGTCTTCACGCTGCATTGACAAACCAGCCGGCGTTCCGTTTCTCACCGCCATAGGTTCGCATGATGCGACCGACGGCGGTGGCGCGGATGCTGCGGACATCGGAAATCCTGACACGGCTCGCCGCCCAGACGGAGGGAGAGCGCGTCTCGCTGTTCGAGATCCTCGCTCGCATCCGCGCGCGCGCGTTCGGGGTGTTTCTGATCGTCTTCGCCGTGCCCAACCTCTTGCCCATGCCGCCGGGGTTCTCGACGATCGCGGGCGCGCTGATTCTCATCGTCGCGATCCAGCTCGTGATCGGGCGCACGTCGCTCTGGCTGCCGGAACGCCTCGGCTACCGGTCGATGCAGACGCGCCACCTTTTACGCGTCATCGACTGGACCGTTCCCAAGCTGCGCCGGATCGAACGCCTGAGCCGGCCGCGCTTCGTCTGGCTGACGCGTATCGCCGCGCGTCGACCGATCGGCGTCCTGATCGTGGTCCTGGCCTCGATCATGGCGCTTCCGATACCGGTCGTGGGCAATTCCCCGCCGGCCCTCGCGATCACCCTGATGGGGTTTGGGATGCTGGAGCGGGACGGCGTGTGGGTTGGGGCGGGAATCGTCGTCGGGATCGTGGCCATCGCCGTGATCGCAGGCCTCGCCTTCGGCCTCTTCCGGATCGCGACGCTGATCCCCGCCGGTCTCATCCCCTTCTAGAGGCTCAGTTCGCGGCAACCTTCTCGCGACGTGCGGGCGGCAGGCCCAGGAGCGCGTCGATCTGCTCGGCGGGAACGGGCCGCGAGAAGAGGAAACCCTGCAGTTCGTGGCAGCCGAGCGCCTGAAGAAAGCGATGCTGCTCCTTCGTCTCGACTCCCTCCGCCGTGACCGTCATGCCGAGCGCGCGGCCGAGATGGACGATGGAGTGGACGAGGATCGCTGATTCGCCGACGCCCTCCAGGCTTTCGAGGAAGGAGCGGTCGATCTTGATCTTGTCGAACGCGAACCGGCGCAGATAGATCAACGACGAATAGCCCGTCCCGAAATCGTCGAGCGCGAGGTGAAAGCCGTGATCGCGCAGGCGCCGCATCGCCGCCTCTGCGGCGTCCGCATCGTCGACCACGACGCCCTCGGTCAGCTCGAGTTCTAGGCGCGAGGGATCGAACGCCACCTCGTCGACCACCGCGAGCACGCTGTCGACGAAATTCCGCTGACGGAACTGAATCGGCGAAACGTTGACGGCGAGACGCACTCCGGGCCAGCGCATCCCGTCCCGGCACACGCGCCGCAGGACCCATTCTCCGAGCGGAATGACGAGGCCGCTCTGCTCCGCCAGCGGAATGAAGTTGTCGGGCGCGATCATGCCCTTCGTCGGATGCGGCCAGCGCACCAGCGCTTCGAGGCACACGACGCGATCCCCCGCCGCCGAATAGATCGGCTGGTAGTGGATCATCAGCTCGTCGCAGTCGATCGCGCGGCGCAGGTCTTCCGAGACGACCTTGCGCATCTGAACGTCGGCGTCCATCTGCGGCCGATACTGAATCGCGCGATTTCGACCGGCCGCCTTCGCCTGATACAGCGCGGTGTCGGCCAGCCGCATCAGCGCCTCACGCTCCTGCGCATCGCGTGGAGCCAAAGCGATGCCGATCGATACGCCGATATTCACGGTGGCGTCCTGAATGAAGAACGGCGGCCCGAGCGCGTGGAGTATCCGTCCCGCGAGATCGCGCGCGCCCTCTTCGTCCGCGGCGGACGCGGCGATGATCGCAAACTCGTCGCCGCCGAACCGGGCGAGCATGTCGGTTTCGGAGAGAACCGTCTGAAGGCGCCGGGCGACCTGCATGATCAGTTCGTCTCCGGCCTGATGGCCATGGGCGTCGTTGACTTCCTTGAAGCGATCGAGATCGAGGAACATGATCGCGAGCCCGCCGCCCTCGGAGTCTCCGAGCGCCGCGAGCCCCGCGTCGAGACGCTCGGCGAACAACACACGATTGGGCAGGCCCGAGAGCGGATCGCGCACGGCGAGATCGGCGACGCGCTCGTGCGAGGCGACCAGCGCGGCCGCGACGCGACGCGTGTTGATCGCGACGAGCAGGAAGATGACGAACGTGGCGGTCAACGGCGGGACGGCGATCCAGCTTATCCGCGCCACGAGATGATCGCCCGGACGCGCCGGGCTCCACAGCAGGGAGTTCGTCTCGCCCGTCGAGAGATCGCGGAACGGCAGACCGCTCTCATCCGCTGGCGGCGGGCCGTCGGCGAGAGCGAGGCCGCTCAGCCGGCGCAGGCCTCCGAACGACCGTAGCTCGTCGATCGTCGCCCGGTCGAACGCGAAGAGCCGGCGCCGATCGTCGAGCGCGACGGCCGCGACGAAGACGAACCGACCGCCATCCACGCCGTAAGTGGCGGGGACGGGCTCGTTCGGCCCCCATTCCTGGATCGCCGCCCATTCGGAGAGACGGCGGAAGAGACGCTCGTCGATCTCTTCCGCGACGCTTCCGGGGGGGGCGAAAACCTCACGCTCCCCATCGCCGCCGCTGACGACGACGTGCAGGCCGAGGCGCCGCGCCAGCCGCTCCGAGGCCGCCTGCGCGCCAGCCTCGACCGTGATCACGGCGGCGACCTTGTTGGCGACGTCGCGCGCCCTGCGTTCGAGCGCAGAGGCGGCATCCGAACGCTGGAGCACGGCCGCGTCGCCGTTCTGGGCGTCTGCGATGGTCGCGACGATTCCGACGCCCAGCGCGACCATTCCGACGAGCAGGATAGCCGCGACCCAGACGAGGCGCGACAGCAGAGCGGTCGAATTGCGTGACAACTGGTTATTGTTTGAAGCCATGACGCCGTCGCTATTGGTCGACCGGCAGACTATCGGCTATTCCCTTAGAAACCGTTGCTTGCATCGCCCCCGGCGCGCGCTGAGACGCGGAGCGGCCCGCGAAAGACGCAGCGTCCGCCCTCGAGCGCGGCCTCGCCCGCCGCCACCGCGGCGAGCGCCTGCGGATAGATGCGGTGCTCCTCGGCGAGCACCCGCACGGCGAGATCGTCCTCGTCGTCTCCGGGATGAACGGCTACGCAAGCTTGAGCGATAATCGGCCCTGCGTCTAGCTCAGGGACCACGAAATGCACCGTGCAGCCGTGGACGCGAACGCCGGCTTCGAGCGCCTGACGGTGCGTGTGGACGCCTCGGAACAGGGGCAGGAGCGAGGGATGAATGTTGATCATCCGCCCCTCCCAACGCGCGACGAACCACGGCGTCAGGACGCGCATGAATCCGGCCAGGCAGACGATATCGATGGCCTCGTCACGCAACTTTTGATCTATGGCGCGCTCGAAAGCCTCCCGATCGGCGAATGCCTTGTGATCGACGCCGACCGCCGCAATCCCCGCCGCGCGCGCGCGGTCCAGCCCGCCGGCGTCGGTCCGGTTGGAGAGGACGAGGGCGATTTCGGCCGGATAATCGGGCGCGCGCGCCGCCTCGATGAGCGACATCATGTTGGAGCCGCGCCCGGAAATGAGCGCCGCGACGCGCTTCCTGGCGGTCATGCTCCGAGCGCGCCTTCGAACGTGACGCGGGCGCCCTCGCCGCGAGGCGTGATCCGCCCGAAGACGAAGGGCGCTTCGCCCGCCTCGCTCAGCGCCGCCGTAACCGCCGCGACGTCTGCCTCCGCGACGACGACGATCATGCCGACTCCGCAATTGAACGTGCGCAGCATCTCCGACTGCGAGACGCCTCCCGCCCGCGCCAGCCAGCCGAAGACCGGCGGAACGCGGATCGCGCCGATGTCGAGATGGGCGCCGAGCTCCGGGCCGAGCACGCGCGGGACGTTCTCCGGAAAACCGCCCCCCGTGATATGGGCGAGCGCCTTGATAGCGCCCGTCGCGCGGATCGCGGAAAGCAGCGGCTTGACGTAGATGCGCGTCGGTTCGAGCAGCGCTTCGCCGAGACTGCGCGCGGGCTCGAACGGCGCGGGCGCGTCGAAGGAGAGCCCTTCGCGCGCCACGATCCGGCGCACGAGCGAGAATCCGTTCGAGTGGACGCCCGAAGAAGGCAGGCCGAGGATGACGTCGCCCGCGGCGAGGTCCCCGCGCGGGAGAAGCTCGCCGCGCTCGGCCGCGCCGACGGCGAACCCGGCGAGATCGTAATCGTCGCCCGCGTAGAGCCCCGGCATTTCCGCCGTCTCCCCGCCGATCAGCGCGCATCCGGCCTGCAGGCAGCCCTTCGCGATGCCGCTGACGATGGCGACGCCTGCGGCCGGGTCGAGTTTGCCGGTGGCGTAATAGTCGAGGAAGAGCAGCGGCTCCGCGCCCTGCACTACGAGATCGTTGACGCACATGGCGACGAGGTCGATCCCGACCGTGTGGTGGATCCCCGTTTCGATGGCGATCTTGACCTTCGTGCCGACGCCGTCGTTCGCCGCGACGAGGATCGGATCGACGAAACCCGCCGCCTTGAGATCGAACAGGCCGCCGAAACCGCCGATCTCGCCGTCGGCGCCGGGCCGGCGCGTGGAGCGCACGAGCGGCTTGATCGCGTCGACCATGGCGTTCCCGGCGTCGATGTCGACGCCCGCGTCTGCGTAGGTCAATCCGTTGCGCGGCGTCTCGGCCATGGCGCGCCCCTTCTGCGGACAGGATGCGGGCAGTTAAGCCGGAGCGAGCGCGCAAGCAAGCGCGCCGCCGCCGATTTCCGAGGAATTCGCGGGAAAGTTCGCGCTCGACCGAGAAACGTGCGCAACTGACGATCATTCGACGGGGGAGCGCATGACGATACCCAACCTCATCACGATCTTCAGGCTCGTGCTGGTCCCCGTGGTGATCGTGGCGATCCTCGAGGAAAGCTGGCTCGCGGCCTTCCTGTTCTTCGTGCTCGCCGGCGCCTCCGACGGCGCCGACGGCTATATCGCGCGGCGCTTCGACATGCGCAGCAAACTCGGCGCGTTCATCGATCCGCTCGCGGACAAGGCGCTCCTCGTCGCGATCTTCGTCACCCTCGCCATCGTCGGAATCCTGCCCGGCTGGCTCGCGGTCGTCGTGGTGTCGCGGGACGTCATGATCGTCATGGCCGTGCTCGCGTCGTGGCTGCTGAACCAGCCCGTGGAGATCGCGCCCCTGATGATCTCGAAGGTCAACACTTTCGTTCAGATCGCCTTTGCAGCGCTCGTCCTCGGCTCCCTGGCGTTCACATTCGATATCGGCTCGCTGACGGCGGCGCTCGCGTTCGTCGTCACGGCCTTGACCATCGTCACCGCCGCCGCCTATCTCGTGGTCTGGTTGAGGCACATGACGCGGTGAGCGCGCGTCCGGCTCCGGCCGTCCTTGAAGCGAGGCCCGCATGACCGTCCAGAGGCAGGTCGGATTTTGGATCGCGGCGCTCGTCGCGCTTATCCTGTTTCTTTGGACTTTCAGCAGCGTGCTCCTGCCCTTCGTGGCGGGCCTCGCGCTCGCCTACATGCTCGATCCCGTGGCGGACAGGCTCGAGCGGCTCGGCCTCGGCCGCCTCGGCGCGACGCTGCTCATCCTCGCAATCTTCGTGCTGGTTTTCGTGCTGCTGCTGATGCTGGCCCTGCCGATCGCGTTGCGAGAGCTGATGGCGTTCCTCCAGACGCTGCCGAGCACCGTGACGCGGCTTCAGCAGCTCGCCATGGAGCACGGGGGCCCGGTGCTCGGGTTCTTCGGGCTCGAAGGAGGGGCTCAGGACCTCGAGCGCTCGATCGCCGACATGGTGTCGCAGGGCAGCGGCTATCTCGTCGCCTTCATCGGCTCGGTCCTCGCCGGCGGCCAGGCGGCCCTCTCGATCGTCTCGCTCCTCGTCGTCACGCCCGTCGTCGCGTTCTACGTCCTCGTCGACTGGGACGTGATGATCCGCACCGTCGACGGCTGGCTTCCCGTCCGCCATCGCGAAACCATCCGCGGCCTCGCCCGCTCGATCGACGACGCGCTCGCCGGCTTCATCCGGGGGCAGGCCGCGCTCTGCCTGATCCTCGGCTCCTTCTACGCGATCGCCCTCTCCCTGATCGGACTGAACTTCGGCGCGCTCATCGGCATGACGGCGGGCGTGCTGAGCTTCATTCCATATGTCGGCTCGCTCACGGGCCTCATTCTCTCGGTCGGCGTCGCCATCGTGCAGTTCTGGCCCGACTATTTCTGGATCGGGGCGACGCTCGCGATCTTCGTCTTCGGGCAATTCGTTGAAGGCAATTTCCTGTCGCCCAAACTGCTCGGGCGGTCGGTGGGCGTGCATCCGGTCTGGTTGATGTTCGCGCTGTTCGCCTTCGGATCGCTCTTCGGTTTCCTCGGCCTGCTGCTCGCGGTGCCGCTCGCGGCGATCGTGGGCGTGCTCGCCCGCTTCGTCCTCGGGCGCTACCTGGCGAGCCCGTATTACAGCGAGGGCGGCCGAATAATCGCGCCGGAGGACAAGGATGCCTGAAGAGCCCCCGCCGTCGCGGGGACGAGGGCGTCGCGACGATGCGTCGCCGCCGCAGCTAGCCTTCGACCTCCCGCTCGAACCGCGCTACGGCGGCGAGGATTTCCTCGTCGGAGCCTCGAACGAGCGGGCCTATTCGCTCATCGAATCCTGGCCCGAATGGCCGGATCCGATCGCGCTGATCGAAGGCCCGCCCGGTTCGGGCAAGACGCATCTCGCGGCCATCTGGGCCGAACGCGCGCGCGCCTGGACGGTCGACGCGGGCGCGGTGACGCTCGCCAATGTCCCCTATCTCACCTCGAACCGGGCGCTCGTCATCGAAGACGCCGACCATCCGGGCCTCGACGAGGCCGCGCTGTTCCATCTGCTCAATCTCGCGCGCGAGCGCGCGACGTTCGTGCTCGTCACCGGCGCTGCGCCAGTTTCACGCTGGGGGCTGACGACGCCGGACCTGCTCTCGCGGCTGCGTCTCGCGCCGAGCGCGCGAATCGAACCGCCCGACGACGCGCTGCTGAAAGCCGTTCTCGTCAAGCTCTTCGTCGATCGGCAGCTCACCGTCGACACGCGCGTCGTCGACGCCCTCGCGCTGCGCATCGACCGCTCCCTTGCGATGGCCGGGGCCGTGGTCGAGGCGCTCGATCAGGAGGCGTTGCGGCGCGGAAAGCGCGTCACGCGCGCGCTCGCCGCAGAAATCGCCGACAGGATCACGGGCGGGCGAGCCGACGACGCGGATTCCGGCGTTGAGGGGGAGCGCAACGGCTCCTGACGCTGTATCATCACACCGTCATGAAAGCAGCGTGAAGTCGCCCGCGCGCGCGAAGCGCGTCTCAAGGCGAGGAGTGCCCATCTTGTCACCGTCCAACGTCACCACGACCGTCGCGACCATCGATCGGCCTCTCGAGGAGGAGCGGGCGATTGATCCCGCAGCCGAGGGAGCGGCTCTGGCCGCCTCGCCCGAGCGCTTCATGAATCGCGAATTGTCGTGGCTCCAGTTCAACCGCCGCGTGATGGAGGAGGCCTCGAACCGCGCCCATCCGCTGCTCGAACAGGTGCGGTTCCTGTCGATTTCGGCGAACAACCTCGACGAGTTCTTCATGGTCCGGGTGGCGGGCCTCAAGGGTCAGTTGCGCGAGGGGGTGACGGCCGTCTCGCAGGACGGGCTCACGCCGGTCGAGCAGTTGACCGAGATCGGGCGCGAAGTGGCGATACTCGCCGCCGACCAGCAGGCGCGCTGGCGCGAATTGCGCGACGACCTCCTCGACGAGGGCATCCTGCTGATCGACGACGAGCATCTGACCAAGTCGGAGCGCGCCTGGCTGGAAGACCACTTCCTGCACCACATTTTCCCGATCCTGACGCCGCTCGCGATCGACCCGGCGCACCCCTTCCCCTTCATCCCCAACCTCGGCATGTCGATCATGCTGAAGCTGCGCCGGCAGAGCGACGGACGCCTGCTCAACGCGCTGATCCGGCTGCCGCTCAAGATCGATCGCTTCGTGCGCATCCCCGATTTCGCCGAGACGGGCGCGATGCGCTTCATCACGCTGGAACAGACCATCGTCATCCATACGGGCCGGCTCTTCCCCGGCTACGAACTGATCGGCACCGGCTGCTTCAAGGTGGTCCGCGATTCCGACATCGAAATCGAGGAAGAGGCCGAAGACCTCGTGCGCGTGTTCGAAACCGCGCTGAAGGAGCGCCGCCGGGGCTCGGTCATCCGGCTCGAGATGGAGCGGGGCATGCCCGAGGATCTCGGGGCCTTCGTCGCGGCCGAACTCGACGTGGCTCTCGAAGAGGTCGTCACCATCGACGGGATGCTGGCGTTGGCCGATCTTTCGCAGATCGTCTCGCTCGAACGCCCCGGCCTCAAGTTCAAGCCCTACAACCCGCGCTTTCCCGAGCGGATCCGCGAGAAGAACGGCGATTGCTTCGCCGCGATCCGCGAGAAGGACATCATCGTCCACCACCCCTACGAATCCTTCGACTCGGTCGTGCAGTTCCTGTCGCAGGCGGCGCGCGATCCCAATGTCGTCGCGATCAAGCAGACGCTCTACCGCACGTCGAACCAGTCGCCGATCGTCGCGGCGCTCGCGGAGGCCGCGGAGGCCGGCAAGTCCGTGACCGCGCTCGTCGAGCTGAAGGCGCGCTTCGACGAGGAGGCCAACATCCGCTGGGCGCGCGATCTGGAGCGAGCCCACGCGCAGGTCGTCTTCGGGTTCATCGAATTGAAGACGCACGCCAAATTGTCCATGGTCGTGCGGCGCGAGGGCGGGCAGCTGATCAGCTACTGCCACATCGGCACGGGCAACTATCACCCGATCACAGCGCGCATCTACACGGACCTCTCCTATTTCACCGCAGATCCCGTGACCGCGCGCGACGTGGCGCGGATCTTCAACTTCATCACCGGCTACGCCGAGCCGGCGGAGCTGGAGAGGATGGCCGTCTCCCCGGTCAATCTGAAGAAGCGCCTCCTGCAGCATATCAGCGAGGAAGCCGCGCACGCCCGGGCGGGGCGGCCGGCGGCGATCTGGCTGAAGTGCAACGCCCTCGTCGACGCCCAGATCATCGACGCGCTCTACGCGGCGAGCGGAGAAGGCGTTCAGATCGACCTCGTCGTGCGCGGCATCTGCTGCCTGCGGCCGGGCATCCCCGGCATTTCGGACAACATTCGCGTCAAATCCATCGTCGGGCGTTTCCTGGAGCACAGCCGCATCTACGCCTTCGGAAACGGCGGCCCCCTCCCCGGCCCACAGGCGCATGTCTACATTTCGTCGGCCGATCTGATGCAGCGGAATCTGGACCGGCGAGTCGAGGCGTTGCTGCCGATTCTCAATCCCACCGTGCATCAGCAGGTGCTCGACCAGATCATGCTCGCGAATCTGCTCGACAACCAACAGAGCTGGCGTGTACTTCCCTCCGGCGCGAGCGAACGCATCAAACCCGCCGAGGGAGAGGAGCCGTTCAACGCGCACAAGTATTTCATGACGAATCCCAGCCTCTCGGGGCGGGGGAAATCGCTGAAGACTTCGAGCCCGCGAGCGCTTTCAAAACGTGGACATCGCAACTGAAAAGTTCCTGATGCGCGATGACGCGCCCGGCCGCCTCAAGGTCGGGCGCCCCGTCGCCATTATCGACATCGGCTCGAACTCGGTGCGTCTCGTGGCCTATGAAGGCCTGACCCGCGCGCCGACTCCGATCTACAACGAGAAGGTCCTCTGCGGCCTCGGCCGGAACGTGATCTCGACGGGTCGCCTCGACGAGGAGGCGGTCGATCGGGCGCTCAAGGCGCTGGCGCGGTTCAAGATCCTGTGCGCGACGATCCGGGTCGGCGACGTCCGCGTGCTCGCGACCGCGGCCGCGCGCGACGCCGAAAACGGCGCCGAATTTCTCGCCCGCGCCGAGGAGGCCATCGGCCAGCCGATCGAGCTCCTGTCGGGCGCGCGCGAGGCCGAGCTGTCGGCGATCGGCGTCATCTCCGGCTTCCACAAGGCGGACGGGATCGTGGGCGATCTCGGCGGCGGCAGCCTGGAGCTCGTCGACGTCCGCGACCAGCGCGTCGGGGACAGCGTCAGCCTGCGCCTCGGCGGCCTCGCCCTGCAGGACCTCTCCGACAACTCGCCGCGCCGTGCGCGCAAGATCGTGCGCGACGCGCTCGAAGGCGCGACGCCGCTCGCCGCGCTGGCCGGCCGGGCTTTCTACGCCGTCGGCGGAACCTGGCGCGCGCTGGCCCGGCTCCATATGGCCGAGCGGAACTATCCGCTGCGCGTCATGCACGATTATCGCATCGACCCGCAGGACGGCCTCGCCTTCATGGAGCTTCTCGAAAGGGCCGATCCCGCCAATCTGAAGGAGATCGACGCGATCTCGGCGGCGCGCCGGCCGCTCATCAAATACGGAGCGATCGTACTCGAAGAAATCATCCGCGCCGGCGCGCCGTCGGCGATCGTCACCTCCGCGCTCGGCGTCCGCGAGGGCGTCCTGCACGAGCGTCTCGACGAAGAACTGAAGAGCGCCGATCCGCTGATCACCGCCGCGGCCGATTTCAACCTCCTGCGCTCCCGCTCGCCCGGCCATTGCGTCGAACTGATCGGATGGACGGACGGGCTGTTCCGGACGCTGGAGATCGCCGAGACCGAAGACGAACAGCGGCTTCGCCACGCCGCCTGTCTGCTGGCCGACATCGGCTGGCGGGCGCATCCCGACTACCGGGGCGAGCAGAGCCTCAACATCATCGCCAACGGGGCCTTCGTCGGCATCGACCATCCGGGCCGCGCCTATCTCGCCCTCGCGAATTTCTTCCGCCACGAGGGTCTCTCGATCGAGAAGGCCAGCCTCTCGCTGAAGAACCTCGCGACGCCGCGCCTGATCGATCTCGCGCGGATCCACGCGGGGGCTTTGCGCGTCGCCTACCCGATCTCGGTCGCGATGGAAGGCGTTCTGCCGCGGACGGCGCTCTTCGGGAAGAGCGGCCGGGTCGTGCTCGGCCTTCCCGAAGACATGGCTCCCCTCGCGGGCGAACGCCTCATGGGACGCATGCGTCAGCTCGGGAAACTGTTGGGGCGCGAAGCCCGCATCCAGATCGGATGAATTTTGCAAATGCGAAACAATGTTGCGACGCAGCAATCATAAGTGCGATTTTTTGTGCGTGAAGGTTATGGAAGGTGGTGACAAGCGGGATTCTTCGCCCTATAAGAATCTCCACCAGATCGCCTGAAATACGTAATAAAGACGGGCGCGGGGCACGGTCCAAGTCTGGGGAGGGATACGCCAGAACGCCCTACAATGGGCAGTTTCGCAGAAGGCAGGCAATAACGACTTTCAAGCAAGCAAGGCTAACGCCTTGCTTTTTCTTTTTGCGGGTGGCGCTTTCGCCGACAAGGCCGTCTGTCCGTCAAACTAGACCCGCGCCCGGCCTCCCGCGCTGAATCTGTACTTGTCAGCCCAGTCCGGCGAGCGGCAACAGGGCGGCGGCGAGATTGAACACGAAGCCCGCGACGATCGTCGTCCAGATCGCCTTCTGACGGAGCGCGGGCTGCGCCGGAGCGCCCGGCTCAGAGCCGGCCACGACGTCTCCCGCCTCGATCTGGCTGCGGACGCCGAACGGCAGGACCGCGAACAGCATGATCCACCAGACCACGAAGTAGAGCGCCAGCGCCCCCGTGACGCCGAGCCCGAACGCGGTCGTCGATACGACGATCGCCGCCGCCATCAGCGCGACGACCGTGACGATCGTGGCGCCCGTCGAGCGGGCGATCATCCTGATTGCGGCGACCATGGTCAGACCTCCTCGATCTCGACGAGCGTGCCGCAGAAATCCTTCGGATGCAGGAACAGCACGGGCTTCCCGTGCGCCCCGATCTTCGGCTCGCCGTCGCCCAGCACGCGCGCGCCCCCGGCGACGAGCCTGTCGCGCGCCGCGCGAATGTCGTCGACCTCGTAACACACGTGGTGGACGCCGCCGTCCGGAGCGCGCTCTAGGAACTTCGCGATGGGCGAGTTTTCACCGAACGGCTCGAGCAGCTCGATCTTGGTGTTGGGGAGCTCCACGAACACCGTCGTCACGCCGTGCTCGGGAAGCGGAACCGCGGCCGAGACGCGGGCGCCCAGCGTGTCGCGGTAGACCGCCGTCGCCTTCTCGAGGTCGCGCACGGCGATTGCGACATGGTTCAGGCGACCGATCATCCCGTCACTCCCCTCTCACGCCCCGCTCACGCGGAGCCGCTTCATACCTCGACCACCAGCACATGGCACGAGGGCTTTTTGCCCCATACGCCGTTGAGCGAGGCGCGGACCGTGCGGTCGACAGCGTTCTCGACGAGTTCGGAATCCTTGCGACGACCGCGCGGAAGGCTGTCGAGCGTTTGCCCCACGGCGTCGGCGACGATGTCGATCAGCTCCCGGCCGTCGCGCGTCTTCATGGGAAGGCCCATCACGTCGATGACCGGGTCGCCAGCGATCTCGCCCTTGGCGTCGATGGCGATCGCCACGGTGACGATGCCGGCGAGCGACAGCCTGCGCCGCTCGGAGACGGCCTTGTCCGTGGGATCGAGGACGATCGCCCCATCCTTGAGGAGCCGTCCGTGACGCACGTGATCGACGATCTCTGGCTCGCCCGGCGCCAGGCGCAACATTGCGCCGTTGCGGGCGACGAGCGCGTTGGGAACGCCGAGAGACCGCGCGAACCGCACGTGCTCGGCGAGGTGCTGCGCCTCGCCGTGGGCGGGGACGACGAGGTTCGGCCGCAGCCATTCGTACATCTTGGCCATTTCCCCCCGGCGGGGATGGCCGGAGACGTGGATGAGCCCGTCCTTGTCGGTCACGACGCACACGCCCTTCTCGGCGAGCGCGTTGACGATCCGCAGAACGGGCTTCTCGTTGCCCGGAATCAGCCGCGAGGAGAAGACGACGATGTCGCCCTGGGTCAGCGCGATCTGGCGGTGATCGTCCTGCGCGATGCGCGCAAGCGCCGCGCGCGGCTCGCCCTGCGACCCTGTGAGGAGCAGGACGACCTTGTCGCGCGGCAGATGGTCGAAGGCGTCGGCCGAACGGAATTCCGGAATCCCGTCGAGATATCCGAGCTCGCGCGCCACCACCGCGACGCGCTCCATCGACCGGCCGACCAGGATGACCTGTCGCCCGCAAGCCTGCGCCGCCTGGGCGACCGCCGAGATGCGCGCGACGTTCGAGGCGAAGGTCGTGATCGCGACGCGATGCTCGGCCCGTCCGATGATCTCAGTCAGGGCCGCGGCGACATCCGTCTCGCTGGGGCTGACGCCCTCGCGCATGACGTTGGTCGAATCGCTGATCGCCGCGATCACGCCCTCGTCGCCGAGGGCCTTGAAGGTCTCGGCGTTGGTGACGTTGCCGATGAAGGGCGCGGCGTCGAGCTTCCAGTCGCCGGTATGGACGACGAGTCCGAGCGGCGTGCGGATCGCGAGGCTGTTCGATTCGGGGATCGAGTGCGAGACGGGGACGAGCTGCACGTCGAAGGGTCCGAGTTGCACCCGCCCGCCCTGCTCGACGACGGTGATCGGGATCTTGGGCGCGCCCGGCTCACCGAGCCGGCGCGTCTCCAGCAGATTCGCGGCGAAGCGCGACATGTAGACCGGGGCCTTCAGGCGCGGCCACATCTCGACGAGCGCGCCGATATGATCCTCGTGCGCGTGCGTGATGACGATGCCGACGAGATCCTCGCGGCGCTCCTCGATGAAGTGGAGATCCGGCAGGATCAGTTCGATGCCGGGGTTTTCCTCGTCGCCGAAGGTCACCCCGCAATCGACGAGGATCCATTTCTTCTTCTTGCCCTGGCCGAAGCCGTAGAGCCCGGCGTTCATGCCGATTTCGCCCAGCCCGCCAAGCGGCAGGAATACCAGTTCGTCCTTGCGAGACGTCATTCGACTATCCTCAATGTTCATGCGATGGCGGCGCGCCCGAGGCGCCCGCGAAATACAAGTCTCCGGCGTCGATCGTCTCGACGCCCCATTCCGTCGCGAGGAGCAGCCGCCCCTCGCCGTCGAGCCCCACGAATCGCCCGCGCCGCTCGCCCGATGGCGGGCGGATCGCCACTTCCGCATCGAGCCCGAAGGCGCGCGAAAGCCATTCGTCGCGAAGCGCCGCGAGGGCCGCCCGCGCGTCCTTCGCATCCCGCCACGCCTCGAAGCGCAGTGCGAAGGCGCGCGACAGCGCCTCGAAAAGGTCGTCCGGCCGCGCGTCCGGCCGCAGGTCTGCGAGTTTCGCCGCAGGATACGGCGTATCCGACGGCGTGAATGCGATGTTGACGCCCATCCCCGCGATCAACGCGAAGCGCCCGTCGGGTGTGCGATGCCCCTCGAGCAGAAGCCCGGCGATCTTCGCGCGGTCGACGAGCACGTCGTTCGGCCACTTCAATCGCACACGCGCCGCATGAGCGCGAGCCGTGGCGCACAGCGCGTCATGCAGCGCCAGCCCGATCAGATACCCGAACTGCGCCGCGTAGCGCTGCTCGCAGGGCTCGACGAGCAGCAGCGAGGCGTAGAGATTGCCCGGCGGCGACGTCCAGCTTCGTCCGTGCCGACCGCGCCCGCTCGCCTGCGAACGGGCGGTGATCCACAGCGACCCGCGATCCCCCCGCGCCAGCGCCGCCACCGCGTCGTCGTTGGTCGATCCGGTCTCGTCGCGGGCGACGAGGCGGAACCCGCGCTCCGTGGCTTCCTGCGATAGCTGCACCGCTCAGAACAGCGAGCGGGCCGCGCTCTGGGCCGCAGAGACGAGGGGCGCGGGCGCCAGCCAGAAGATCAGCATGAACGCCGTCGACGCCGCCATCACCGCGCGAAGCGTGAACGGAGCCGGCTCGTAGGCGCCCTTCGGCTCGTCGAAATACACGATCTTGACGATGCGGAGGTAGTAATAGGCGCCGATCACGCTCGACACAACGCCGAGCACCGCGAGCGTCACCAGACCGGCCTCGACCGCCGCGAGGAAGACGTAGTATTTCGCGAAGAACCCGGCCAGCGGCGGAATGCCGGCGAGCGAGAACATCAGCATGGCGATCGCGAAGGCGAAGCCCGGATGCGTGCGCGCGACGCCGGAGAGATCGTCGATCGTCTCCAGCGCGACGCCGCCGCGGCGCATTCCGAGAATGCAGGCGAAGACGCCGAGCGTCATGACGAGATAGATCGCCATGTAGATGATCACGCCCTGGACGCCCTCGACCGTGCCGGCGGCGAGGCCGACCAGCGCGAAGCCCACATTGGCGATCGAGGAATAGGCCATCAGCCGCTTGAGGTCGCGCTGCCCGATCGCGGCGAAGGCGCCGAGGAACATCGAGACGAGCGCGATGAAGACGATGATCTGGCGCCAGTCGTCGACGATGGTCGGGAACGCGCCGACGAAGACGCGCACGGCGAGCGCCATGGCGGCGATCTTGGGCGCCGAGGCGAAGAAGGCCGTCACCGGCGTCGGCGCGCCCTGATAGACGTCGGGCGTCCACATGTGGAAGGGCGCGGCCGAGACCTTGAAGGCGAGGCCCGCCGCGATGAAGACGAGGCCGAAGATCACGCCGGGGTTCGCCCCGTCCGAGAGCGCCAGGGCGATCTCGGGGAAGGACACCGTTCCGGTGAAGCCGTAGACCAGCGAGGACCCGTAGAGCAGCATGCCCGAGGCGAGCGCGCCGAGGACGAAGTATTTCAGGCCGGCCTCTGTCGAGCGCGCGTCGTCGCGGTGGAAGGAGGCGATGACGTAGGCCGCGAGGCTCTGCAGTTCGATCCCGAGATAGAGCGCGATGAGATCGTTGGCCGAGATCATCACCATCATGCCGAGCGTCGCCAGCACGATCAGGATCGGATACTCGAAGCGCGCGATTCCCGCCTTCTCGAAATGCTCCTTGCCCATGGCGAGGGCGACGATGGAGCCCAGAAGCGCCAAGGCCTTCATCAGTTTCGCGAAACCGTCCGCGACGAAGGCGCCGTAGAAAGTCACCTGCGTCTCCGCCGGGCTCGTCACCACGAGGACGAAGCCGATCGCGAGGAGCGCGAGCGCCGCGACGTGCACCTCGCCCGTCGAGCGCTCGCCGCGCAGCGCGCCGTAGAGCACGAGCGCCAGCACCCCGATCGCGATGACGATCTCCGGCAAGGCCGGCCAGAGCGCGGGCAGCGCGTAGAGCGGGATCCCTGATGCGGTGATTTCAACGGGCATGTCGATCGAACCTCACTGGATCCCGGCGATGGCGGAGGCCGCCGGATAGGCGTAGGCGAGCAGGGCCTGCGTCGGCGCGGCGAAGGCGGTCAGGATGGCTTGAGGCTGCACGCCGAAATAGATCACGAGCACGCCGAGCGGGGCGAGCAGCGCAATCTCGCGGCTGTCGAGATCCCTGATCGCCTGAAGCTCGGGCTTCACGAGCGGGCCGTTCATCACGCGCCAGTAGAGCCACAGCGCGTAGGCCGCCGAGAGCACGACGCCGGTCGTGGCGACGAACGCGACCCAGAAGCTCGCCTGGAAGGCGCCGAGCAGCGTCAGGAACTCGCCGACGAAGCCCGAGGTGCCCGGCAGGCCGACATTCGCCATCGTGAAGAGCAGGAAGGCGACGCCGTAGAGCGGCATCCGGTTCACGAGGCCGCCATAGGCCTTGATCTCGCGGGTGTGCATCCGGTCGTAGATGACGCCGACGCAGAGGAAGAGCGCGCCGGAGATCAGGCCATGCGAGATCATCTGGAACATCGCGCCTTCGATGCCCTGCGGCGTGAGGCTGAACAGGCCCATCGTGACGAAGCCCATATGGGCGACCGAGGAATAGGCGATCAGCTTCTTGATGTCCTCCTGCACCAGCGCGACGAGCGAGGTGTAGACGATGGCGATCACCGACAGCGCGAAGACGAGCGGCGCGAAGTCGAGCGAGGCGTCGGGGAACATCGGGATCGAGAAGCGGATGAAGCCGTAGCCGCCCATTTTCAGCAGGATGGCGGCCAGGATCACAGAGCCCGCCGTCGGCGCCTCGACGTGCGCGTCGGGAAGCCAGGTATGCACCGGCCACATCGGCATCTTCACGGCGAAGGACGCGAAGAACGCGAGCCACAGCCAGGTCTGGAGCGAGGGCGCGAAGTCGTGGCGCAGGAGCGACGGGATATCCGTGGTCCCGGCGTCCCAGTACATCGCGATGACCGCGATCAGCATCAGCACGGAGCCGAGCAGCGTGTAGAGAAAGAACTTGAAGCTCGCGTAGATGCGCCGCTTGCCGCCCCAGACGCCGATGATCAGGAACATCGGGATCAGGCCGGCCTCGAAGAAGACGTAGAAGAGCACGAGGTCGAGCGCCGCGAACACGCCGATCATCAGCGTTTCGAGCACGAGGAACGCCACCATGTACTCCTTCACCCGCGTCTGGATCGAATTCCAGGACGCGACGATGCAGAACGGCATCAGGAAGGTGGTGAGCAGGATGAAGGGCAGCGAGAAGCCGTCGACGCCGAGCGAGAAGCGCGTGGTCTCTCCGAGCCAGGCGTGGGATTCAACGAGCTGGAATTCGGCGCTGCCCGCGTCGAACCGCGCCCAGGCGACGAGCGAGAGCAGGAACGTGACGGCGGTCGTCGCGAGCGCGGCCCAGCGCGCGTTGGAGCGCGCCGCGTCGTCGTCGCCGCGCAGCATCAGGATGAAGGCGGCGCCGATCAGCGGGAGGACGAGGAGCCCGAAGAGGATTCCGAAGCCGAACATCAGGGGGCTCCCGTGAGCAGGTACCAGGTCACCAGAGCGGCGACGCCGACGAGCATGGCCAGGGCGTAGTGGTAGACGTAGCCGGTCTGCAGGCGCACGACCCACGAGGTGGCGTCGAGCACGCGCGCCGAAACCCCGTCAGGGCCGAAACCGTCGATGATGCGGCCGTCGCCCTCGCGCCAGAACAGGCGGCCGACCCACTTGGCCGGACGCACGAATATCGCGTCGTAGAGTTCGTCGAAATACCACTTGTTGAGCAGGAAGCGGTAGATCATCGGCTGGCTACGCGCGATGCGCGCCGGAACCGCCGTGTCGCGGATATACATCCAGTAGGCGAGCCCGAAGCCCAACACCATCATGACGAAGGGAGACCAGACGACCCACGCCGGCACGTGGTGGAGGTCCTCGAGGATCGTGTTGTCGGGACGCGTGTAGATCGCGCCCTTCCAGAACTCCACGTGACCATCGGCGATGAAGGCGTTCTTGAAGAGGAAGCCGGCCACGAGCGCGCCGATCGCGAGGAGCGCCAGCGGGATCAGCATCACTATCGGGCTCTCGTGCGGCTTGTGATCGCCGTGGTGGCCGTGATCGCCATGCTCGTGCGCCGCCGCCTGGGGGGGCTCGAGATCGCGGTCATGATCGTCGTGCTCGACGCCCTCGTGCGTGGGATGGGCTCCATGCCCGCCCCAGCGCGCCGTGCCGGCGAAGGTGAGGAAGAACAGACGCCAGGAATAGAACGAGGTCATCAGCGCCGCGAAGACCGTCGCGACGAAGGCGAAATCGGCCATCCCGGCGTTCGAGGCGTAGGCCGCCTCGATGATCGCGTCCTTCGAATAGTAGCCCGCCGTGAAGGGGAAGCCCGTCAGCGCGATCGTGCCGATCACCATCATCAGCATGGTGAAGGGGATCGCCTTGCGCAGGGCGCCCATGTTGCGGATGTCCTGCTCGTGATGCATCGCGTGGATGACGGAACCGGCTCCGAGGAACAGGAGCGCCTTGAAGAAGGCGTGCGTGAAGAGGTGGAACACGCCGGCCCCGTAGGCGCCGACGCCAAGCGCGACGAACATGTAGCCCAGCTGCGAGCAGGTCGAATAGGCGATGACGCGCTTGATGTCGTTCTGCACGAGGCCGATCGTGGCCGCGAAGAACGCCGTCACCGCGCCGACGAACGTGACGACTACGAGGGCGGTGGGCGCGTACTCGAACAGCGGCGACATGCGGGCGACGAGGAAGACGCCGGCCGTCACCATCGTGGCGGCGTGGATGAGCGCGGAGACGGGCGTCGGGCCCTCCATGGCGTCCGGCAGCCAGGTGTGCAGCAGGAACTGCGCCGACTTGCCCATGGCGCCCATGAACAGCAGCAGGCAGGCGAGCGTCAGGGTTCCCTGCGCGTCGAGACCGAGGAAGGCGAAGCCGGCCTGGTCGGCTCCCGTGACGAAGGCCTCGACCTGCGGGAAGATCACGTCGAAGCTCGTCGAACCGAAGAGGTAGAAGACGAGGAAGATGCCGAGCGCGAAGCCGAAATCACCGACGCGGTTGACGACGAAGGCCTTCATCGCGGCGGCGTTCGCGGATTCCTTCTGATACCAGAAGCCGATCAGCAGATACGAGGCGAGGCCGACGCCCTCCCAGCCGAAGAACATCTGGACGAGGTTGTCCGACGTCACCAGCATGAGCATGGCGAAGGTGAACAGCGACAGGTAGGCGAAGAACCGCGAGCGCGACGGATCCTCGTGCATGTAGCCGATGGAATAGAGGTGAACGAGCGCCGAGACCGAGTTCACGACGACGAGCATCACCGCCGTCAGCGTGTCGATGCGGAAGGCCCAGTCGACCGCGAGACCGCCGGAGATCATCCAGTTGGCGACGACGATCGTCGTCGCGCCGTCGCCGAAGCCGACGTCGATGAGGGAGACCCACGACAGCACCGCAGCGATCATCAGAAACGAGGTCGTGACGATCTCGCTCGGGCGCGGACCGATGACGCGGCCGAAGATTCCGGCGACGAGGAAGCCGAGAAGCGGCAGAAAGACGATCGCGTGATACATCGAAAGCGCCCTTACCCCTTCATCGTGTTGACGTCTTCGACCGCGATCGTGCCGCGGTTCCGGAAGAAGACGACGAGAATCGCGAGCCCGATGGCCGCCTCGGCCGCCGCCACCGTCAGGACGAACAGCGCGAAGACCTGTCCGACGATGTCGTTGAGAAAGCTCGAGAAGGCGACGAGGTTGATGTTGACCGCGAGCAGGATGAGCTCGATCGACATCAGAATGACGATCACGTTCCTGCGGTTCAGGAAGATCCCGATCACGCCGAGCGCGAAGAGGATCGCGGCGACGGTGAGGTAATGGACGAGGCCGATCATGTCATTCGTTCCTTACACGCCCTCGCGCGAGTTGACCTTGCGGAGCTCGATCGAGGTCTCGCGGGTGCGCGCCGACTGCCGGGCGGGGTCCTGACGCTTGACGCCCGGGCGTTCGCGCAGGGTGAGCACGATCGCGCCGATCATGGCGACGAGCAGGATGAGGCCCGAGAGCTGGAAGAAGTAGACGTATTTGGTGTAGAGGACCGCGCCGATCTGGGCCGTGTTCGATACGCCCTCCACCGCCTGCGACGCCGCCGGCAGGTTGAGCAGCGCGGGGTCGACGACGTAGGTGGTGACGACGAGGACCAGCTCGACCAGAAAGATCGCGCCCACCACCATGCCGATCGGCAGGTATTGCAGCGATCCCTGCTTCAGCTCCGCGAAATCGATGTCGAGCAGCATGATCACGAACAGGAACAACACCGCCACCGCGCCGACATAAACGACGACGAGGATCATCGCGAGGAATTCGGCGCCGAGCAGGATGAACAAGGCCGCCGCGTTCACGAAGGCGAGGATGAGGAACAGCACCGAGTGCACGGGATTGCGCGCGGAAATCACGAGGAAGGCCGAAGCCACCGTGATCCCGGCGAAAAGGTAGAAAAAGGCGGCGGTGACGCTCATGCGCTTGGCTCGAACCCCGTTCGGATGGCCCGTTTACAGTCCACCCGCCATAGGCGGGCGGCCTGTCTATAGACCCCGATTCCCGGCCGCACAACCCGCGCGCGGCCCATCCCATGCGACCATTCCGAAGAAAAAGCGCCCCCGCTCCCCCCGGCCGGCCACGGCGAAAATGCGTCAGCGATAGGGCGCGTCGAGCGCGAGATTGCGCGCGAGCTCTCGTTCCCACCTGTCGCCGTTGTCGAGAAGCTTCTGCTTGTCGTAGAGCAGCTCTTCACGCGTCTCGACGGAGAACTCGATGTTCGGCCCCTCGACGATGGCGTCGACCGGGCAGGCCTCCTGGCACATGCCGCAATAGATGCACTTCACCATGTCGATGTCGTAACGGGTCGTGCGCCTCGTGCCGTCGTTGCGGCGCGGCCCCGCCTCGATGGTGATGGCCTGCGCCGGGCAGATCGCCTCGCAGAGCTTGCAGGCGATGCAGCGCTCCTCGCCGTTGGGATAGCGGCGCAGCGCATGCTCGCCACGGAACCGGGGCGAGGTCGGGTTCTTCTCGAAGGGGTAGTTGATCGTCGACTTCGGCTTGAAGAAATACCGCATCGACAGGATGAACGCCGAGACGAACTCCCGGAGGAAGATCGACTTCGCGGCCTGATCGAGCCTCATCGCCTTCGCCATTCCCAACACTCCTCAAGCAGCCCAGCCGGCGACGGCGAGACCGAGAAAATAACCAACGACCGGAAACGCGACCACGGTCATGACGAACAGCCCCTTCTGCAACAGGGCGATCCGCCGCTCGTAATCGGCCTTCTCCGCGGCCGTCTTCGATTTGTCCGTCGCGCGAAGCTTCGCGACGACGATTCCGCCGACGATGCGGTAATCGACCCAGCCGATGATGAGGCCGATCACGGCCCCGATCACTCCAGCCAGCGAAAACCACTCCGGCATGCGGCCCCTCCCCTTACGACGCGCCCGGCGCCCAGCCGGTGATCTGCAGCACGAAGGCCACGATCACGACGGCCGCGAGCGAGAGCGGCAGGAACACCTTCCAGCCCAGACGCATGAGCTGGTCGTAGCGGTAGCGCGGCACGAAGGCCTTGGCCATCGCGAAGAAGAAGAAGCACAGGCACATCTTCAGGACGAACCACACCACGCCCGGCACCCAGGTGAAGGGCGCGAACGGGATCGGCGACAGCCAGCCGCCGAGGAAGAGGATCGTCATCAGCGCGCACATGGTCATCATCGCCACGTACTCGCCCAGCATGAAGAGCAGATACGGCGTCGACGAATATTCGACCATGAAGCCCGCGACGAGCTCCGATTCGGCTTCCGGAAGATCGAACGGAGGACGGTTCGTCTCAGCCAGCGCCGAGATCAGGAAGATCACGAACATCGGGAAGAGCGGCAGCCAGTACCAGCCCAAGATGCCCCAGCCGTTGTCCTGCGCCAGCACGATCTGCGTGAGATTGAGCGAACCGGCGCAGAGCAGCACCGTAATGATCACGAAGCCGATCGACACTTCGTAGGAGACCATCTGCGCCGCCGAGCGCAGCGCGCCGAGGAAGGCGTATTTCGAGTTGGACGCCCAGCCGCCGACGATCACGCCGTAGACCTGCAGCGACGACACCGCGAAGATGAACAGGATGCCGACGTTGATGTCGGCGATCGCCCAGCCCTCGGCGACGGGGATAACGGCCCAGGTCGTGAGCGCGAGCACCACCAGCACGAAGGGCGCGAGCAGGAACAGCCCCTTGTTGGCGCCCGCCGGAATGACCGGCTCCTTGAGCACGAACTTCAGAAGGTCCGCGAAGGATTGCAGCAGCCCCCACGGCCCGACCACGTTCGGGCCGCGACGCATCTGCACGGCCGCCCAGATCTTGCGGTCGGCGTAGAGGATGTAGGCGATGAAGATCAGCAGGGCCACCATGAGGAGGAGGCTCTTGCCGGCGATGATCGCGAGGGTGAGGAGAATGTCAGCCATGATGGTCGTGTCCGCCCTTCCTCACTCTGCCGCTTCGCGGCGCGCGCCGAGCGCGAGCGCCGAGCATTCGGCCATGACCGCCGACGCGCGGGCGATCGGGTTCGTCAGATAGAAATCCGTCACCGGGCTGGTGAACGGGTCGTTCGACGGCTTGCCCGGGAGCTTCGCGAGCGCCGCCAGAGCCGCCGCGCCGTCGCCGGGCGCGATCATGTCGACATCCGCGAAATGCGGATGCGCCGCGACGAGAGCCCCGCGCAGTTGCGCCAGATTGTCGAAGGGCAGCCGACGGCCGAGCGCGTCGGACAGCGCGCGCAGCACGGCCCAGTCCTCGCGGGATTCGCCCGGCGGGAACGCGGCGCGGTTGGCGAGCTGGACGCGGCCTTCGGTATTGACGTAGAGGCCGGATTTTTCGGTGTAGGCCGCGCCCGGCAGGATCACGTCGGCGCGATGCGCCCCGCGATCGCCGTGCGTTCCCTGATAGACGACGAAGGCGCCGGGAGCGACGTCGATCTCGTCGGCGCCCAGCAGGAACAAGACGTCGAGCCCGCCAGGAGCCGCCATCGCCCTCGCGTCGAGCCCGCCCTCGCCCGGAACGAAGCCGAGATCGAGCGCGCCGACGCGCGAGGCCGCGCCGTGCAGGACGCCGAAGCCGTTCCAGCCGTCCGCCACCGCGCCGAACGCGTCGGCGGCCTTCGCGGCCAGCGCGAGGATCGCCCCGGCGTCGGGCCGCGTCAGGGCGCCCTGCCCCACGATCACCAGCGGGCGCTGCGCGCCTTCGAGAACCTTGGCGAAGGAATGTTTGCCGGCGACGATCTCGGCCAGGGTGTCGGGGCCGGCGCCGAGATACTCGTAATCGTAGGTCAGATCCGCCTGCTCGCCGATCACGCCGATCGGCAAAGCCCCCATGCGCCAGCGCTTGCGGATGCGCACGTTGACGAGCGAGGCTTCGAGGCGCGGGTTCGAGCCGATGATCAGGATGGCGTCGGCGTCCTCGATTCCCTCGATCGTCGGATTGAAGATGTAGGACGCGCGGCCATGGGCGGGGTCGAGAACCGTCCCGTCCTGACGGGCGTCGAGGTTGGTCACGCCGAGCGAGGCCATCAGCATCTTGAGCGCGAACATCTCCTCGACGGCCGCGAGGTCGCCCGCGATAGCCCCGATCCGATCGGGCTTCGCGGCGGCGACGGCGGCGGCCACTGCGGCGAAGGCCTCCTGCCACGAGGCGGGGCGCAGCTTACCGTTCTCGCGGATATACGGCCGGTCGAGGCGCTGGCGGCGCAGGCCGTCGACGATGTGGCGGGTCTTGTCGGAGATCCACTCCTCGTTGATCGCCTCGTTGACGCGCGGAAGGATGCGCATCACCTCGCGGCCGCGCGAATCGACGCGGATCGCCGAGCCGACCGCGTCCATGACGTCGACGGACTCGGTCTTCGACAGCTCCCAAGGACGCGCGTTGTAGGCGTAGGGCTTCGAGGTCAGCGCGCCGACCGGGCAGAGATCGGTGACGTTCGACTGAAGCTCGGAGCTCATCGCCTTTTCGAGATAGGAGGTGATCTCCATGTCCTCGCCGCGGCCGATGGCGCCGAGATCGGAGACGCCCGCGACTTCGGTCACGAAGCGGATGC
The DNA here is from genome assembly GCA_022241475.1 of Microvirga sp. Next base: position 89,477 of record JAKOMT010000001.1, read on the forward strand.
AGCGGGTGCAGTGGATGCAGCGGTTCATCCAGGTCTGCACGAGCGGGCCGATATACTTGTCCTCGACGGCGCGCTTGTTCTCGTGGAAGCGGGTCGAATCGACTCCGTAGGCCATCGCCTGGTCCTGCAGGTCGCATTCGCCCCCCTGATCGCAGATCGGGCAATCGAGCGGGTGGTTGATCAGCAGGAACTCCATCACCCCTTCCCGCGCCTTGCGCACGGTCGGCGACTTCGTCGAGATTTCAGGCGGCTCGCCGTTCGGGCCGGGGCGGCAGTCGCGCACGCCCCAGGCGCAGCTCGCCACGGGCTTGGGCGCGCCCTTGATCTCGACGAGGCACATGCGGCAATTGCCGGCGACCGAGAGGCGCTCGTGGAAGCAGAAGCGCGGAATCTCGGCGCCCGCCTGCTCGCACGCCTGAAGCAGCGTGTACTCGGGCGGAACCTCGATCTCGATGCCGTCGACGATGATTTTGGTCATATTCACGTCGTCCTGTTCGCGTTCCGCTCTTATTCCGCCGCCACCGGCACGCGATCCACATGCGGGTTGGCCGCATATTGGTCGATGCGCCGCTCGATCTCGTGCCGGAAATGCCTGATCAGGCCCTGGATCGGCCAGGCGGCCGCGTCGCCGAGGGCGCAGATCGTGTGGCCCTCGACCTGCTTGGAGACGTCGAGCAGCATGTCGATCTCGCGCCGTTGCGCGCGGCCCTCGGCCATGCGGCTGACGACGCGCCACATCCAGCCCGTGCCCTCGCGGCAGGGCGTGCACTGGCCGCAGCTCTCGTGCTTGTAGAAATAGGAGATGCGCGCGATCGCCCTGACGATGTCGGTGGACTTGTCCATGACGATCACAGCCGCCGTGCCGAGGCCCGATTGCAGGCCGCGCAGCGTGTCGAAATCCATGTAGGCGTCGGCGATCTGCTCGGCCGGCACCAGCGGCACCGAGGAGCCTCCGGGGATGACCGCGAGCAGGTTGTCCCAGCCGCCGCGAATGCCGCCGCAATGCTTGTCGATCAGCTCGCGGAAGGTGATCCCCATCACCTCCTCGACGTTGCACGGCTTGTTGACGTGCCCCGAGACGCAGAAGAGCTTGGTGCCGACGTTGTTGGGGCGCCCGAGGCCCGAAAACCACGACGCTCCCCGGCGCAGGATCGTGCCGGCGACGGCGATCGATTCGACGTTGTTGACCGTCGTCGGGCAGCCGTAGAGGCCCATATTCGCCGGGAACGGCGGCTTCAGGCGCGGCATTCCCTTCTTGCCCTCGAGGCTCTCGAGCAGCGCCGTCTCCTCGCCGCAGATATACGCGCCGGCGCCGTGATGCACGTAGATGTCGAAGGGATAGCCGTGGACGTTGTCCTTGCCGACGAGCCTCGCCTCGTAAGCCTCGTCGACGGCGCGCTGGAGCGCGATGCGCTCGGCGATGTACTCGCCGCGCAGGTAGATGTAGCAGGCGTGCGCGCCCATCGCGAAGGAGGCGATCAGGCAGCCCTCGATCAGGAGATGCGGATCATGGCGCATGATCTCGCGGTCCTTGCAGGTGCCCGGCTCCGATTCGTCGGCGTTGACGACGAGGTAATGCGGGCGCCCGTCGGACTTCTTGGGCATGAACGACCATTTCAGGCCGGTCGGGAAGCCGGCGCCGCCGCGGCCGCGCAGCCCCGACTTCTTCATCTCGTCGATGACCCAGTCGCGACCCTGGTCGAGCAGGAACTTGGTCTCGTCCCAGGCCCCGCGCTTGCGCGCCGGGTCCAGATCCGGCGAATGGAAGCCGTAGAGGTTGGTGAAGATGCGGTCCTTGTCCTGAAGCATGATGCCGACCCCTCTCAGGACTTGTTCTGTGCGGCGAGTTCGCGCGCCTGCGCGACCCAGCCTTCGCGATCGATTCGTCCCGGGAAGGCGAGATACGTCCCGACCCAGAGGATCTGGTCGCGATCCCAGGAAGCGATCTGGTCGAAGTGATAAATTCCGAGCGAATTCAGCTTGGCCTCGTTTGCAGGCCCGATGCCGTCGATCTTCTTCAGGTCGTCGCCCTTGCCGCCGCGCGGCTGTTCGAGCCCGGCGGGGCGGGAGCCGACGGCGTTCGCCCGCTCCTCCGGCGTCGCCGTATTCGGCAATGCGGCGAGCTTGGCCGAGATGTGCTTGTCGTCGGCGGGCGCGTCCGCCCGCGTCGCGTTTTCCCCGGCCGGGGTCCCTTGAACCGGCGTCGGGGCCTCCCCTGCGGCCGACCTCTGCGCCGGAGCGTCCGCGACCGGGCGATCGGTCGCCCGCCCGGCGTCGGGCTTTGCGGGTTTCAGTTCGGCCGGCGAAGCGGCGGGCGCGGGAGCCGTCGCGGGAGCGGCGCCCTGCTCCTTGGCCCGCGCCTCCGCGGCGCGCGCGGCGGCTTCCTCGTCGAAACGCTTGCGCCAGGATCCGACGACGGAGCCGTCGAAGAGCGCGGGATCGTTGAGCGTCTTGACGTCGCCCTCGGGCTCCGACGTGCGGCGCTCGCTCTGCGGACCGATCTTGACGGGGCGCCCGGCTGCGAGGTCGTCGAGCAGCGTGTTGAAGCTCTCGGGCGTCAGATCCTCGTAGTAATCGTCGTTGATCTGCACCATCGGCGCGTTGCAGCAGGCGCCGAGGCACTCGACTTCGAGCCACGAGAACATGCCGTCGGCCGAAACGTGCTGCTGCGGGCCGACGCGGCTCTCGAGCACCTTCCTGATCTCGTTCGATCCGCGCAGCATGCACGGCGTCGTGCCGCACATCTGGACGAAGAACTTGCCCACGGGCTCGAGGTTGAACATCGTGTAGAAGGTCGCGACCTCGAAGACGCGGATATACGGCATCGCCAGGCGGTCGGCGACGGCTTCGAGCGCCTTGCGCGGCAGCCAGCCGCCGCAATCGCCCTGAACGCGCCAGAGCAACGGAATGACGGCGGAGGCCTGACGGCCTTCCGGATACTTGGCGACGAGCTCGTTCGTCCACGCCACGGTTGCGGGCGTGAAGGAGAAGCTGTCGGGTTGCACGTCATCCGATGCGAGCCTGCGAACGGCCATCGTTTCTGTCGCCTTCTCGATACCGGCCGCTGCATGCGGCCCAGACTAATTTCAAACCGGCGGGCGCGAACGCCTCAGCGGTCCACCTCGCCGAACACGATGTCGATCGACCCGAGGATCGCCGCGACGTCGGCCAGCATGTGCCCCCGGCACAGGAACTCCATCGCCTGAAGATGCGCGAACCCGGGAGCGCGGATCTTGCAGCGATACGGCTTGTTCGTGCCGTCGGCGATGAGATAGACGCCGAACTCGCCCTTGGGGGCCTCGACAGCCGCGTAGATCTCGCCGGCCGGCACGTGGAAGCCCTCCGTGTAGAGCTTGAAGTGATGGATGAGCGCTTCCATCGAGCGCTTCATCTCGCTGCGGCGCGGCGGCGCGATCTTGCCGTCCTTGGTCTGGACAGGGCCCTGCCCGTCGACCGCGCGCAGCTTCGAGATACACTGCTTCATGATCCGCACCGACTGGCGCATTTCCTCCATGCGGATCATCTGGCGGTCGTAATTGTCGCCGTTCTTGCCGACGGGGATGTCGAAATCCATCTCCTCGTAGCACTCGTAGGGCTGCGACTTGCGCAGATCCCACGCGACGCCCGAACCGCGCACCATCACGCCGGAGAAACCCCAGGCGTAGGCGTCCTTGATGTCGACGATGGCGATGTCGACGTTGCGCTGCTTGAAGATGCGGTTCTTCATGACGAGGTCGTCGAGATCGTCGACCACCTTCAGGAACGGGTCGCACCAGGCCTCGATGTCGTCGATCAGATCGGGCGGCAGGTCGGAATGAACGCCGCCGGGGCGGAAATAGTTGGCGTGCAGGCGCGCCCCGGAGGCGCGCTCATAGAACACCATCAGCTTCTCGCGCTCCTCGAAGCCCCAGAGCGGCGGCGTCAGCGCGCCGACGTCCATGGCCTGCGTCGTGACGTTGAGAAGGTGCGACAGGATGCGGCCGATCTCGCAGAACAAAACGCGGATGAGCTGCGCGCGCCGGGGGACGTCGACGCCGGTGAGGCGCTCGATCGCGAGGCAGAAAGCGTGCTCCTGGTTCATCGGCGCGACGTAGTCGAGCCTGTCGAAATAGGGCGTGCCCTGCAGATAGGTCTTGTGCTCGAGGAGCTTCTCGGTGCCGCGGTGCAGGAGGCCGATATGCGGATCGACGCGCTCGACGATCTCGCCGTCGAGCTCCAGCACGAGGCGCAGCACGCCGTGCGCCGCCGGATGCTGCGGGCCGAAATTGATCGAGAAGTTGCGGATGTCGTGCTCGCCCATGACTCAGCCCTTCGCCTTCTCGTCGCCCGGCAACACGTATTCCGTCCCTTCCCAGGGGGAGAGGAAGTCGAAGTTGCGGAATTCCTGCGTCAGCTTCACGGGCTCGTAGACGACCCGGGCGAGCGCGTCGTCGTAGCGCACCTCGACGAAGCCCGTGAGCGGGAAGTCCTTGCGCAGGGGATGTCCCTCGAAGCCGTAATCGGTGAGCAGGCGGCGCAGATCCGGGTGATCGGTGAAGATCACGCCGTAGAGATCGTAGGTCTCGCGCTCGAACCAGTTGGCGGCCGGGAACAGCTCGATGATCGAGGGCACGGGCGTGTGCTCGTTTGTCGCGATCTTGACGCGCACGCGCCGGTTCTTCGACAGCGAGAGCAGGTGATAGACGACGTCGAAGCGGAGTTCGCGGGCCGGGTAATCGACGCCGCAGATGTCGATGAAGCAGACGAAATCGCACTCCGGATCATCGCGCAGGAACGCGATGACCTCGCGAATCGCGGCCGCCTCGGCAGTGACCGTCAGTTCGCCGTTGGCGAGAGCCGCCGTCAGCGCCTTGCCGGGCAGATTGGCGAGGATGCGCTCGCCCATCTCGATCAATCCCGCCTCGTTATCGTGCAACGCCGTGTCCATCGTTCACCCTCAGCGCTCGATCGTGCCGGTGCGGCGGATCTTCTTCTGGAGAAGCAGCACGCCATAGAGGAGCGCCTCCGCCGTGGGCGGGCACCCGGGCACGTAAACGTCGACGGGCACGATGCGGTCGCAGCCGCGCACCACCGAGTAGGAATAGTGATAATAACCGCCGCCGTTGGCGCACGAGCCCATCGAGATGACGTAGCGCGGCTCCGGCATCTGGTCGTAGACCTTGCGAAAGGCCGGCGCCATCTTGTTGGTGAGCGTGCCGGCGACGATGATCACGTCGGACTGGCGCGGGCTGGCGCGCGGGGCGAAGCCGAAGCGCTCGGCGTCGTAGCGCGGCATCGACATCTGCATCATCTCGACGGCGCAGCAGGCGAGGCCGAACGTCATCCACATCAGCGAGCCGGTGCGCGCCCAGGTGATGAGGTCGTCCGTCGAGGTGACGAGAAAGCCCTTGTCGGCGAGTTCGGCGTTCACGTCGGAGAAGAAGGGATCCTTCACCTGTGACGGGTTGCGCTGCGCCTGCTCCAGCAGGTCGGCGCCTTCCGCGTTCGGCGCGAGCGCGCGCTGGTCGTCGCGAAGGATCAATCCCATTCCAGGGCTCCCTTATTCCACTCATAGACGAAGCCGACGGTGAGCACGCCGAGGAAGACCATCATCGACCAGAAGCCGAACCAGCCGAGTTCCCCGAAGACGATCGCCCAGGGGAAGAGGAACGCGACTTCGAGGTCGAAGATGATGAAGAGGATGGCGACGAGGTAGAATCGCACGTCGAAGCGCATGCGCGAATCGTCGAAGGCGTTGAAGCCGCATTCGTAGGTCGAGAGCTTCTCCGGGTCGGGATTGCTGTAGGCCACCACGAACGGGGCGATGAGCAAAGCGCCGCCGATCACCATCGCCAATGCGATGAAGATCACGAGCGGCAGATAATTCGCCAGGATGTCAGTCATACGGCGACCTTCCTCGAAGCCTTGCGATGTCGACCGGCCGCGGGGCCTGAAGAGCGCCGCGCCGAAGGGCGCCGCGCCGCCCGTCGCGACCTTTCGCCCGCGCGGGAGCCTTAGCCCACGGGCCGTAAGGAGACAAGGGGTTGCTGCGTCGCATTCCAGACTGGAACCACGGTTTTCGGCCGATTCCAGCGGGGCGCCGCGAGGTTCGCGCCGCTGCTACACTCGCAAAGGCGGGCGATTCGCCCCGCCCGAGGAAGGACGCTTCGATGGCGCAGGGCGCACATATTATCGCCCTCGCGGCGGCGGCGATCGTCTGGACCGCGTCCACGCCTGCGGCGCAGGCGCAGGTCGTGGATTTCAGCCGCGTGAACTGCGCCCAGTTCAACCGCCTGCCGGCCGCGCAGAAGCGACAGATCGCGCTCTGGCTGCACGGGTATTATACGGGCGCCGCGCAGCGTCCGTTTCTGGATATGGCGGGGGCGGAAACCTCCATTCGCGCCCTCGTCGAGACATGCTCGGAAAAGCCGGAGACCCCTCTCCTCGGCGACGAGGCGCGCTCCGTCCTGAGCGGCGTCGCGCGCGAGGGCGCCCCAAGGACGATCGAGCGGACGATCGAGCGGTCGCCGGGCCATATCGTGATCGAGCCGTCGGCTCCGGCCGAGGGCGCGACGACTCGCCCCCTCGTTCCGGGGGCCGAGCGCCCGAGGCCGGTCGACTGACGTCGAACGACCGGCGCCGCTCAGCCTCCGGTCAATTCCCGAATGCGGCGCTGGAGCGAGGCGATGGTCTGCTCGAGATCCTGGATGCGGCCACGCAGGTTCTGCTCGCCGACCGTCGGCCCCTGCTGCGAATGCTGATGCTGATGCGGCTCGACCGCGTCCAGAAAGGCGACGCCGCAAAAACTGGCCGATCGCCAGCACAGGCGCGCGCGCCGGGTCACGGCGCGTTGCGGAATGAGCAGATCGAATTCGTCTGGGAGCGTTACGGCCTCCGAGACTTCAAGTTTGGCGCCCCCGTCCGAAAGGTTACGGACGGTGCATTCGACCTGCATCGATCCCTTGTTGAAGAGAATCCGCGCCGCAATGAAAGTGCGCGCCCGGTCGGTGCGTCGGCCATCGGTGTTTTGCGGCATCGTCAACATGGGCGCTTGTCCGGAATGTGCGACAAATCCATCGCCGGGACACCATAGCGCTCCTTCACTGACCAATGGTTAAGCGGATTCAGGAGGCAAGGCGCCCGAACGTCGCGGACGTGACGGCCAGCGCAAATCGCCGACGCGAGACGTGATCGGGACGCCCGAACGAGATTGGTCGCTGTCGAAAGTCTGTGAGGTGCGTCTGGTGTTTGGCGCGGGCGACGGGGCTCGAACCCGCGACCTCCGGCGTGACAGGCCGGCACTCTAACCGACTGAGCTACGCCCGCTTTTCCAAACCGCCGCTCGTCGGCGGCAGTGGCGGGGGTGTACGGCGACCGCCCTCCCCTGTCAAGCGCCCGATGCTGGACGGGGGCCTTTTTTCGCGCCACCGTCACGGAGGCCGCGACGACGCGCTGCGCGTGAGAAGTGCGGGCGGGATCGTGGACGGGATTGGTGGGCGGTGACGGGCTCGAACCGCCGACCCTCTCGGTGTAAACGAGATGCTCTACCAACTGAGCTAACCGCCCCTGTCGCCGCCTCGAGCGAGGCGGCGTCGCGAAACCTGCCAATAAACACAGAAAGCCGATCGCGCAAGGTCGCGATCGGCTTCGACTCGATCGGAGCGCTTCGCCGCCCGGGGGCAGGCGCAGAGCGCGCCTTACTTGTTGACGGCGTCCTTCAGGCCAGCGCCGGCCTTGAACTTCGGCGTCTTGCTGGCGGGAACCTGGACCTTTTCGCCGGTGCGGGGATTGCGGGCCTCGCCGGCGGCGCGCTGCGCGACCGCGAACGTGCCGAAGCCCACGATCTTGACTTCGTCGCCGGTCGCCAGGGCGTCCTGGATCGCGCTGAGGGCGGCGTCGAGGGCTTCACCGGCAAGAGCCTTGCTCAACCCGGTCTTTTCGGCCATGGCGGTGACGAGCTCGCCTTTGTTCATCGCATCTTCCTCCAACTGGGCATGCCGGCGCGAAAGCCTTGCCTTGCCGACATTTCGGTATGTCCGGTGTTACCGAAAGACGGCCCGACCGCAAGCTGAAATCTGCGCCTTGACGGACCAATCGTGCGGTTTTCCGCTGATTCGGGAGCGGATTTGATCCCGGAGCGCCAAAAGAAACGGGCCGGATCCCGCGATCCGGCCCGCTTTTGACGTCAGTATTGGCTCGTGCCGTCGCTCAGTGAGCTAGGATCCCGGGAGCCTCGTCCTCCACCGCAGTCGGCGGCTTGTCGTCGACTGCGCTCTTCTCGTCCCACACGATAGGCTCGGGCATGCGCACCAATGCGTTCTGGAGCACCTGCTCCATGCGCGAGACCGGCACGATGGATAGCCCCGCCTTGATGCTGGCGGGCACGTCGGCGATGTCCTTCACGTTCTCTTCCGGGATCAGCACCGTCTTGATGCCGCCACGCAGAGCCGCGAGGAGCTTCTCCTTCAGGCCGCCGATGGGCAGAACGCGACCGCGGAGCGTCACCTCGCCGGTCATCGCGATGTCGCGACGCACGGGGATGCCGGTGAGGATGGAGACGATCGCCGTCGCCATCGCGATGCCGGCGGACGGTCCGTCCTTCGGAGTCGCGCCTTCCGGCACGTGAACGTGGATGTCGCGGCGATCGAAGGACGGCGGCTCGACGCCGAAATCGACGGCTCGCGAGCGGACGTAGGACGCCGCCGCCGAGATCGATTCCTTCATCACCTCGCGCAGGTTGCCGGTCACCGTCATCCTGCCCTTGCCCGGCATCATGACGCCTTCGATCGTCAGCAATTCGCCGCCGACCTCGGTCCACGCCAGTCCGGTGACGACGCCGACCATGTCCTCCGCCTCGACCTCGCCGTAGCGATAGCGCGGCGCGCCGAGGAAGTCGGGCAGGTTCGCTTCCGTGACGACCACCTTCTTCACGTCGGTGGTGAGGATCTGCTTGACCGCCTTGCGGATCAGGTTCGAGAGCTCGCGCTCCAGATTCCGCACGCCCGCTTCACGGGTGTAGCGGCGGATCAGGAACATCAGCCCCGAATCCTCGATCGCCCATTCGTCCGGCTTCAGGCCGTGCTTGGTCATCGCGTTCTGGATCAGGTGGCGACGCGCGATTTCCTGCTTCTCGTCCTCGGTGTAGCCGGCGATACGGATCGTCTCCATGCGGTCGAGCAGCGGCGCAGGGATGTTCAGCGTGTTCGCGGTCGTCACGAACATCACGTTCGACAGGTCGTAATCGACCTCGAGGTAATGGTCGTTGAAGGTCGCGTTCTGCTCGGGATCGAGAACCTCCAGCAGGGCCGCCGAGGGATCGCCGCGGAAATCCTGTCCCATCTTGTCGATCTCGTCGAGCAGGATGAGGGGATTTGCGGTCTTCGCCTTGCGCATCGACTGGATGATCTTGCCCGGCAGCGAGCCGATATAGGTTCTGCGGTGACCGCGGATCTCGGCCTCGTCCCGCACCCCGCCGAGCGACATGCGCACGAACTCACGCCCCGTCGCCCTCGCGATGGACTTGCCGAGCGACGTCTTGCCGACGCCGGGGGGGCCGACGAGACAGAGGATCGGGCCGGTCAGCTTGTTGGCGCGCTGCTGGACCGCGAGATACTCGACGATGCGCTCCTTGACCTTCTCCAGGCCGAAGTGATCGTTGTCGAGGATCGTCTGCGCGGCGTTCAGATCCTTCTTGATCTTGGAGCGCTTGCCCCACGGGATCGAGAGCATCCAGTCGAGATAGTTGCGCACGACCGTGGCTTCAGCCGACATCGGCGACATCTGGCGCAGCTTCTTCAGCTCCGCAGTCGCCTTCTCGCGCGCTTCCTTCGAGAGCTTCGTCTTGACGATGCGCTCCTCGAGTTCGGACAGCTCGTCGCGGCCCTCCTCGTCTCCGAGCTCCTTCTGGATCGCCTTCATCTGCTCGTTGAGATAGTACTCGCGCTGGGTCTTCTCCATCTGGCGCTTCACGCGCGTGCGGATGCGCTTCTCGACCTGCAACACGGAGATCTCGCTCTCCATCAGGCCAAGAACGCGCTCGAGGCGTTCGGCGACGGTCGGAATCTCGAGGATCGCCTGCTTGTCGGCGATCTTGACGGCGAGGTGCGAGGCCACGGTGTCGGCGAGCTTGGAGGGCTCGTCGATCTGCGACACGGCGGCGACGATCTCGGGCGAGACCTTCTTGTTGAGCTTGACGTAGTTCTCGAACTCGCCGAGCACGGAGCGGCCCAGCGCCTCGACTTCGATCTTGTCGCCGAGATCGTCGGGGAGAACCTCGATCTCCGCCTCGTAATATTCATCGGTGCGCAGGTACTTGCGGACGCGCGCGCGGCCCGCGCCCTCGACCAGCACCTTGACCGTGCCGTCGGGCAGCTTCAGCAGTTGCAGCACGCTGGCGATCGTGCCGACCTCGTAGATCGCGTCGCCCTTCGGATCGTCGTCGGTCGCGTTGATCTGCGTCGCGAGCACGATGTACTGATCGTTCTTCACGACCTCCTCGAGCGCACGGATCGACTTCTCGCGGCCGACGAAGAGCGGCACGATCATGTGCGGGAAGACCACGATGTCGCGCAGCGGCAGGACCGCGTAGGCGCCAACGCTTCCGGGAACGACGGGGAGGCGGTTCTTGGATTGTGTCATCAAACGACGTCCTCTGAGCAGCGCCCGGCGCATTCTCCCGATGAGCAACACGACGGACGAATGGTCCGGACGCCTGGTCCGGACCCCTGGTCGGGCCGCCTCCTCGCTCGAGCGAGGCGAGCCTTCGCCATATTTAGTTGGCGTCGCCGTCGGGCTGTTTCAAGCCGGCGGCGGCCTCGCGTCGCGGTTCCCGCTCAGGCGCTGGCGCTCTGCGACGCGTCAGACGCCCGGTCGCCGTGGATGAACAGCGGCCCGGACTTGCCCTCGACCGTCTCCTGGCTGATCACCACCTGCTCGACGGAGTCGAGACCCGGAAGATCGTACATCGTGTCGAGGAGAATCGCCTCGAGGATGGAGCGCAGGCCGCGCGCGCCGGTCTTGCGCTCGATCGCCTTGCGGGCGATCAGCGACAGCGCGTCGTCCTGGAAGGAGAGCTGCACGTTCTCCATCTCGAAGAGGCGCTGATACTGCTTGACGAGCGCGTTCTTGGGCTCGCGCAGGATCTGCACCAGAGCCTCCTCGTCGAGGTCCTCCAGCGTGGCGAGCACGGGCACGCGGCCGACGAATTCCGGGATCAGGCCAAACTTCAGGAGATCCTCGGGCTCGACCTCGCGGAAAATCTCGCCAGTGCGGCGATCGTCGGGACCGGACACCGCCGCGCCGAAGCCGATGGACGTGCCCTTGCCGCGGCTCGAGATGATCTTCTCGAGGCCCGCGAAGGCGCCGCCGCAGATGAAGAGGATGTTCGTCGTGTCGACCTGCAGGAACTCCTGCTGGGGATGCTTGCGCCCGCCCTGCGGCGGCACGGAGGCGACCGTGCCCTCCATGAGCTTCAGGAGCGCCTGCTGCACGCCCTCGCCCGAGACGTCGCGGGTGATCGACGGATTGTCCGACTTGCGCGAGATCTTGTCGATTTCGTCGATGTAGACGATGCCGCGCTGGGCCCGCTCGACGTTGTAGTCGGAGGCCTGGAGCAGCTTGAGAATGATGTTTTCGACGTCCTCGCCGACATAGCCCGCTTCCGTGAGCGTCGTCGCGTCGGCCATCGTGAAGGGCACGTCGAGGATGCGCGCCAGCGTCTGCGCGAGCAACGTCTTGCCCGAGCCGGTGGGGCCGATGAGCAGGATGTTCGACTTCGCGAGCTCGACGTCGTTGTGCTTCGTCGCGTGAGCGAGGCGCTTGTAATGATTGTGGACGGCGACCGAGAGGACCTTCTTCGCATGGCCCTGGCCGATCACGTAATCGTCCAGAACCTTACGGATCTCCTTGGGCGTCGGCACTCCGTCGCGGGACTTCACGAGTGAGGACTTCGATTCCTCGCGGATGATGTCCATGCACAGCTCGACGCATTCGTCGCAAATGAAGACCGTCGGGCCCGCGATGAGCTTGCGAACTTCGTGCTGGCTCTTGCCGCAGAAGGAGCAGTAAAGCGTGCTCTTCGAGTCGTTTCCGCCAGCCTTGCTCATACCGTTTCTCCAGAATCTCCGGGGCCGACGCGAGCCGGCCTCCGATTCGTTCAATATATAAGCGGCAGGCTAACAAAATGTAGCCCCGACTGCGGACTCGCCCCCCGCTGCTTCGCGCCACGCCACGATGCAAGCATGTCGGCGCCCGGGGATCAATGGCGGCGACGCGCGGCGCGGCGAAATCACGCCACGCCCCGCGTCGCTCCGCAGTCCGTTTTTCGCGGTCCGCTCAGACCGACGCGTCCGCGCGCTTCTCGATCACGTCGTCGATCAGGCCGAACTCCTTGGCCGCCTCGGCGGTCATGAAGTAGTCGCGTTCGAGCGTGTTCTCGACGCTCGCGAGGTCGCGGCCCGTATGCTTCACGTAGATCTCGTTGAGGCGACGCTTGAGCGCCTCGATCTCGCGGGCGTGGATCAGGATGTCCGTCGCCTGCCCCTGGAAGCCGCCGGAGGGCTGGTGCACCATGATGCGCGCGTTGGGCAGGGCGAAGCGGTGGCCCGCCTCGCCGGCGCAGAGCAGCAGCGAGCCCATCGAGGCGGCCTGGCCGATGCAGAGCGTCGAGATCGGGCAGCGGATGAACTGCATCGTATCATAGATCGAGAGCCCCGACGTCACCACGCCGCCGGGCGAGTTGATGTAGAAGGAGATTTCCTTCTTGGGGTTCTCGGCCTCGAGGAAGAGGAGCTGGGCGACGATCAGCGAGGCGGAGTAATCCTCGACCGGTCCGGTCAGGAAGATGATCCGCTCACGCAGCAGGCGGGAATAGATGTCGAAGGCGCGTTCCCCGCGGCTCGACTGCTCGACCACCATGGGCACCAGGGTGCTGTTGTAGACCTCGATCGGATCTCTCATCGTGTCTCGGCTCCTGAATAGTAGGGCCGCGCCTGATGAGGGCGCGGCCGCTGATTCTTTCATACTAGGGATTGGAAGGAGGACAATCCAGAGGTCACGCCTCGTCGGATTCGGCCTTCTTCGCCTTGGCGCGGGGCTTCTTCTTGGGCTCCGCGGGGGTCTCGGCGGCGGCGTCGCCGGCTTCGGCCTCGGCCTCCTCGTCGGAGAAGAGCGCCTCGCGGCTGATCGTCACGTCCTCGACCTTAACCTGCGCGAGGATGTGGTCGACGACCTTCTCCTCGAACAGCGGGGCGCGGATCTCGGCGAGCGCCTGCGGGTTCTTCTGGTAGAACTCCCACACCTGACGCTCCTGGCCGGGATACTGGCGGACGCGCTCGACGAGCGCCTGCGTCACCTCTTCGTCGGCGATCTTGATCTCGGCCTTTTCGCCGACCTGGGCGAGCACCAGGCCGAGACGGACGCGACGCTCGGCGATCTTGCGATAATCGTCCTTCGCCTTGTCCTCGGTCGTGCCTTCATCCTCGAAGGTCTTGCTATTGTTGTTCAGGTCGGCCAGCACCTGCGACCAGACCGCGCCGAACTCCTGTTCGACGAGGCTCGGGGGCAGGTCGAAATCGTACTTCGCGTCGAGGGCGTCGAGAAGCAGCTTCTTGACCTTGCGGCGCGACTGGCCGTCGAAGTCGCGCTGCATCGCTTCGCGGATCGCGGTCTGGAGCGCCTCGAGCGACTCCATGCCGAAGCCCTTGGCCAGTTCGTCATTGATGACGAGTTCGCCCGGAGCCTGCACTTCCTTGGCCGTGACGGCGAATTCCGCCGCGCGGCCGGCGAGGTGTTCGGCGCCGTAATTGACGGGGAAGGTCACCTTCACGAGGCGCTCGTCGCCGGCCTTCAGGCCGACGAGCTGCTCCTCGAAGCCGGGGATGAAGCCGTTCGAGCCGATCTCGACCTGGATGTCCTGAGCCGAACCGCCCTCGAACTCCTCGCCGTCGATCTTGCCGACGAAATCGACGATGACGCGGTCGCCGGTCTGGGCCTCGCGGCCCTCTTCGGCGGCGAAGGTCCGGTTCTGCGAGGCCATGCGCTCGAGCGTCTGCTTGACGTCGTCGTCGCCGGGCTCGGCGACGGGACGGCTGAGAGAGACGTCGCTCAGATCCGCGAGATCGAAGGTCGGCAGGATTTCGAGCGCGACCTTGAACGCGAGATCGGCCTTGGCCTCGAGGGCCTGCTCCATCACGTCCTTGTCTTCGGGGAACTCGTAGCGCGGCTGACCGGCGAGCTTGAGACCGTTCTCGTCGACGATCTTGCGCTCCGCCTCGGCGACGGCGCCCTGCACGACCTCGGCCATGACGGAGCGGCCGTAGAGGCGGCGCAAGTGGCCGAGCGGCACTTTGCCCGGCCGGAACCCGTTGATCCGCACCCGATCCTTCAGGGTCGCAAGTTCGTTGGACAGCCGGGTCTCCAGATCGGAGGCCGGAAGCACTACCTCGAACTCACGCTTCAAACCCTGCGACAGCGTCTCCGTCACCTGCATCGTCAAAACCCGCTCTTCCAATTCGAATGACCGAGAGCTGCGCGCAACGCGACGACGCTCTCGGGGCGAACTCTCCGCACGCCGGTCGAACCGGCGATGAGGAACGCTCCGGAGACCCGGTTTCCGACGGGTTTGGTGCGGGCGGAGGGACTCGAACCCCCACGACTTTCGCCGCTGGAACCTAAATCCAGTGCGTCTACCAGTTCCGCCACGCCCGCTGGGAGGCGGCTCGCCGCCCCGTCTCCGGGTCGCGGCTCTATATCACGGTTGAAACGCCTTGCACCAAAAAAGTTGGCGGGCGCGCCGCCGCCTCCCGGGGGGCGCGGGAGACGCGACGCGCGTCTTGCGCTTCAGGCGTCGCGCAGGATGCCGTAGATGATCGAGGCGACGAAGGCGAAAGCCAGCGAGAGCGCCATCACTCCCGGGGACGCCCCGAGATGGATGAGCGCCTGGTACATCAGAAGAATGGCCGATCCCGTCGCGATTACGTACAGCATCTCCCGCTCCCGAGCCTTGCCTGTTCCGGAACGGGACAATCCCGCCCGGCGACGGGACGCCCCGCCGATTACGCAGCGTAACCGCGCAATCCCCGGGCCACGGGCGTGGTCAGGCCCTGACGAGCCCCGCGAGGACGCGCGGCAGCGCTTCCGGCAGGTCTTCGGCCACGAGACCCGGCCCGCAGGCGATCCCCGTTCGCGCGTGCAGCCACACGGCGGCGCAGGCGGCCTCGAACGCGGGCATGCCTTGGGCGAGGAGACCGGCGACGAACCCGGCGAGAACGTCGCCGGAGCCGGCGGTGGCGAGCCAGGGCGTGGTCTCCGCGAGAATCGCCGCCCGCCCGTCGGGCGCGGCGACGACGGTGTCCGCTCCCTTGTCGACGACGATCGCGCGCGTGAGCGCGGCGCCGGCCCGCGCCCTCGCCAGCCGGGAGGGCGCGCCGAGCACGGCGGGCGAGGCGGAGAACAGCCGGCGCGTCTCGCCCTCGTGCGGGGTTACGACGAGGGCGCCGGCGTCCGTCGCCAGCGCCGCGATCGCCTCCGGCTCTCCGGCGAAGGAGGTCAGCGCGTCGGCGTCGAGGACGAGCGCCCTCCCCGCCCGGGCGGCCGCGCCCGCCATGGCGCGGCAAGCTTCGCCCACCCCGAAGCCGGGGCCGAGCGCGACCGCCGTGACCCGGTCGTCCGTCAGAAGGCCTGCGAGTTCGTCCGGTCCGTCGCATGGGACGAGCATGATCGCCGTCAGGTGCGCCGCGTTGACGGCGAGCGCGGAGCGCGGCGAGACGAGCGTCACCGCCCCTGCGCCGACGCGCAGCGCGCCGCGGGCGACGAGCCGGGCGGCGCCCGTCCGGGCGATCCCGCCCGAGAGCGCGAACGCATGACCGCGCGTGTATTTGTGCGCGTCGACAGAAGGGCGCGGCAGGTCGTCGAGCCATAGCGACGGCTCATTCGCGAAAGTGGGCTGGCCGAAATCCGCCACCGAGCCGGGATCGACCCCGATGTCGGCGACGCTCACCGCGCCGCAATGGAGGCGCCCCGGGAGAAGCAGGTGGCCGGGCTTGCGGGCGGCGAAGGTGATCGTGCACGTCGCGCTCAGCGCCACGCCGCGCGCCCGTCCCGTGTCCGCGTCGATCCCGGAGGGGATGTCGACCGAGAGGATCGGGCGGCCGCACCCGGCGAGCGCGGAGACCAGCGCGGCCGCCTCGCCGTCGAGATCGCGCGTCAGGCCCGCCCCGAAGAGCGCGTCGATCACGAGACCCGCTTCGCCCGGAGCGCAGGCGCGCGCGTCGCCGACCGGGCCGCCCCAGAGCGCAGCCGCTTCCGAGGCGTCCCCGCGCAGTTGTTCGCGGGACCCCAGAAGCGCGAGGCTGACGCGGCGGCCCTGCGAAGCGAGCAGACGCGCCGCCACGAAGCCGTCGCCCCCGTTGTTTCCGGGGCCGCAAACGACGAGGATCGGCGCGTCGGAGGACTCGGTCGCCAGCGCGCATCGGGCGACGGCCGCCCCGGCCCGCTCCATCAGGACGGAGCCCGGCGCGCCCCCGGCGATCGCGCGCGCATCGGCCGCCCGCATCTGCGCCGCGTCGAGCACTCGGATTTCGCCCATTCCGTAATCTCCTCTCGCCGGACCACGGGTGCGGCGGCTCAATCGGCTGGCGATCCCGGCTCGCGCAACAGGCTTGCGCCTGTTTTTTGTGCAAAATGAGCCCAATAATTAGGCGAATGGGCTTCCCTTCCCGCCCGGGAGCCATGGCGGGCGAATAGTGAAAATGGTATCACGGTCGCGTCGACGACCACCAACCGCGCGAGAAAAGGCGGCCTCACGATGCGCAAGATCGAAGCGATCATCAAACCTTTCAAGCTCGACGAGGTGAAGGAAGCTCTTCAGGACGTTGGCCTGCAGGGCATCACCGTGATCGAAGCCAAAGGCTTCGGCCGCCAGAAGGGCCATACCGAGCTCTATCGCGGCGCCGAATACGTGGTCGATTTCCTGCCCAAGGTGAAGCTCGAGATCGTGCTGGCCGACGAACTCGTCGACAAGGCCGTAGACGCCATCCGCAAGGCCGCCCAGACCGGCCGCATCGGAGATGGCAAGATTTTTGTATCGGCAGTCGAGGAGGCGATCCGCATCC
This sequence comes from Microvirga sp., assembly GCA_022241475.1. The sequence continues at coordinate 106,567 of JAKOMT010000001.1, forward strand.
GCACCGGCGAGACCGGCGCGGACGCGATCTGACTTTCACGAACAACCGCCCTGAACCGCAGCGGCAAGCTGCAGGCGAAACTATGTCAGAAGAGGACAAGTCCATCATGAAGACGGCCAACGATGTGCTGAAGGCGATCAAGGACAACGACGTCAAGTACGTCGACTTCCGGTTCACCGATCCCAAGGGCAAGTGGCAGCACGTCACTTTCGACGTCACCATCGTCGACGAGGATCTCTTCGCCGACGGCGTGATGTTCGACGGCTCCTCGATCTCCGGCTGGAAGGCGATCAACGAGTCCGACATGGTCCTCATGCCCGACCCCGAGACGGCCTGCATGGATCCCTTCTTCGCGGCCTCCACGATGTCGATCGTCTGCGACGTGCTCGAGCCGGCTTCCGGCGAGCCCTACGGCCGCGATCCGCGCGGCATCGCCAAGAAGGCCGAAGCCTTCCTGAAGTCGACGGGCATCGGCGACACCATCTATGTCGGCCCCGAAGCCGAATTCTTCATCTTCGACGACGTGCGCTTCTCCTCGACGCCCTACAACACGGGCTTCATCCTCGACTCCACCGAACTGCCGACCAACGGCATGACGGAGTACGAGGGCGGCAACATGGGCCACCGCATCCCGACCAAGGGCGGCTACTTCCCGGTTCCGCCGCTCGATTCCGCGCAGGACATGCGCGGCGAGATGCTCGCGGCCATGGCCGACATGGGCGTCCAGGTCGAGAAGCACCACCACGAGGTCGCCAGCGCCCAGCACGAGCTCGGCATGAAGTTCGACCATCTGGTGAGCATGGGCGACCAGATGCAGATCTATAAGTACTGCATCCACAACGTCGCGCACGCCTACGGCAAGTCCGCCACGTTCATGCCGAAGCCCGTCTACGGCGACAACGGCTCGGGCATGCACGTGCACCAGTCGATCTGGAAGGACGGAAAGCCCGTCTTCGCCGGCAACAAGTACGCCGACCTGTCGCAGGAGTGCCTCTGGTACATCGGCGGCATCATCAAGCACGCGAAGGCCATCAACGCCTTCACGAACCCGTCGACGAACTCCTACAAGCGTCTCGTCCCCGGCTTCGAGGCTCCCGTGCTGCTCGCCTACTCTGCGCGCAACCGCTCGGCCTCCTGCCGTATCCCGTGGACGACTTCGCCGAAGGCCAAGCGCGTCGAGGTTCGCTTCCCCGATCCGACGGCGAACCCCTACCTCGCTTTCGCGGCGCTGCTCATGGCCGGCCTCGACGGCATCGTCAACAAGATCGATCCCGGCCCGGCGATGGACAAGGATCTCTACGACCTGCCCCCGCGCGAGTTGAAGAAGATCCCGACCGTCTGCGGCTCGCTCCGCGAGGCGCTCTCCTCCCTCGACAAGGACCGCGCCTTCCTCAAGGCCGGCGGCGTGTTCACGGACGACTTCATCGACAGCTACATCGAGCTGAAGATGCAGGACGTCATCCGCTTCGAGCACACGCCGCATCCGGTCGAGTTCGACATGTACTATTCCTGCTGATCTTCGCGATCGGCGGCGAGAACGAAGCGGGGCGCCGAAAGGCGCCCCGTTTTCATTTGCGCATGACGCTCATGGATAAAGGCTTCGGCGCGAGCCCGTTCGCGTCGCGCCTCATCCAGCGAACGAGCATCATCACGGCGACGACGGCGAGACCGGCTGCGAGACCGAGCCAGACGCCGACGCCTCCGAGCGGCGTCCAGAGGCCCAGGCCGGCGGCGAGAGGAAAGCCGACGACCCAATAGCCGAACCCGGCGTAGAGCATCGGGATCCGCGTGTCGTGCAGCCCGCGCAACATCCCCGAGCCCACCGCCTGCGCGCCGTCCGCGAGCTGGAACAGCGCCCCGAGCGCGAGATACGAGACGGCCAGCCCGACGACGATGGCGTTGCCCGGATCGTCGAGATCGAGGAATGCGCCGACGAGCAGGCGCGGCGCGCCGATCATCAACGCGGCCGACAGGAGCATGAACGACGTGCCCAGCGCGAACGCGGTCCAGCCGGCGCGCGCGATCGCCGTTTCGTCGCGCGCGCCGTAGGCGAGCCCGACCCGAACCGTCGCCGCCTGCCCGACGCCGAGCGGGATCATGAACGCGAGCGACGCGATCTGGATGGCGACCGCGTGGGCGGCGAGCGCGTCCGCCGAGATCATCCCCATGAGAAGCAGCGCCGCGCTGAAGATGGTCACCTCGAACAGGATCGTGGCGGCGATGGGCGCGCCGAGGCGCCACAACTCGACGAAACGCGGCCAGTCCGGCCGCCAGAACCGCCCGAATAGACGATACCGCCTGATCCGGCGATCCGCCCGCGCCAGCGCCGCGAGCGCGAAGAACATGAACCACGCCGTCGTCGTCGTCGCGAGGCCGGCCCCGACGAGCCCGAGCGCCGGGAGGCCGAAATTGCCGAAGATCAGCGCATAATTGCACAGGGCGTTCACGCCGATCGCGGCGAGGCCGACGACGAGCGCCGGCGCGGGCCTCTCCATGCCCGCGAGAAAGAAGCGCAGGGCGACGAAACACAGCATCGGGAACAGAGCCCATTGCTGGTAGCGCAGATACTCGGCCGCCGCGGCGGCCAACGCCGGCTCCTGCCCGAACAGGACGAGCAAGGGCTCCGCATGCCAGAGCGCCGCCCAGACCGGGACGGCGATCGCGACGGCGCTCCACAGGCCCTGCCTGAAGCTGCGCCGCACCTCGCGCACGGCGAAACGGTTGGCGCCACGCTCGGCGGCGATCATGGCCGAGATGGCGCTGATCAGCCCGAGGCCTCCGATATAGCAGACGAAGAACAGATTGGTCCCGAGCGCGGCCGCCGAGAGCGCTTCCGGCCCGAGCCAGGCGATCATCAGGACGTCCGTGGCGCCGAGCCCGGCCTGGGTGAGGTTGATCAGCACCATCGGCGCGCTCAACGCCAGCGTGGCGACGACCTCGCGTCCCCATGAGCCCTGCGCCCACTCCACCCTTGCCGCGACCATGTCCTCGCCTTTCCCGTTTCGGGACCCGTCGACGCGCCTTGACCCGAACCGCCCACGCCTTAGCCTGCTCGTCGCCGCGAGGCGAGTTTCGATAACCCGGAGATGGACATGACGCGCGATAAGGCCGTCGAGCGCGCGCAGGCGCATTACGATTCGGGCGCGTTCGCCGACCGCCTCGCGCGTCTCGTGTCCATCCCGAGCGAGAGCCAGAATCCGGAGCGCGCCGATGCGCTGGCGAGATATCTCGAGCAGGGCGTGCGACCGATTCTCGAGGAGATGGGCTTTTCCTGCAGGATCCTGACGCAGGCGCCCGCCCGCGGCCCCTTCCTCTACGCCGAGCGGATCGAGGATCCGGCGCGCCCGACCGTGCTCGGCTACGGGCACGGCGACACCGTGATGGGGATGGACGCAAGGTGGAGCGCGGGGCTCTCGCCCTGGAGCCTGACCGAACGCGACGGCCGGCTTTACGGCCGCGGCGCCGTCGACAACAAGGGCCAGCACGCGATCAACCTCGCCGCCATGCACGCCGTGATCGCAGAGCGCGGCCGGCTCGGCTTCAACGCGAAGATCCTGATCGAGATGGGCGAGGAGCTCGGATCGCCGGGCCTGCGCGAATTCTGCGCCGCCCATCGCGAGTTGCTGCGGGCCGACGCGCTGATCGCCTCCGACGGCCCCCGCCTGTCGGCGTCGCGCCCGACGATCTTCCTCGGCTCGCGCGGCGGCTATCCGATCGACCTCTGGATCGACGCGCGCGAGGGGGCGCGACACTCGGGCAATTACGGCGGGCTGTTGGCCAATCCGGGCATCGAACTCGCCCACGCCATCGCCTGCGTCACCGGGCCGAAGGGCGAAATCCGCATTCCCGAATGGACGCCGGGCGAGATCCCCGCCTCCGTGCGGCGCGCGCTCGCCGACATCGAGGTGAGCGAGGATCCCGGCGGTCCGGCGCTGGAGCCCTGGTGGGGCGAGCCGGGCCTCACCATGGCGGAGAAGGTCTTCGGCTGGTCGTCGTTCGAGATCCTCGCCTTTCTGTGCGGCGATCCGGGCGCGCCCGTGAACGCGATCCCGCCGCGCGCCTGGGCCCGCGGGCAATTGCGCTTCGTCGTCGGCGTCGATCCGGACGACGTCCTGCCCGCCCTGCGTCGTCATCTCGACGCGCACGGTTTCGAACGCGTGCAGATCGGCAAGGCGCGCGACGAGGTCTTTCCCGCGACGAGGCTCGATCCGGATGATCCGTGGGTGGCCTTCGCCGTCGATTCGATCACGCGCACGACGGGCGTCGCGCCCGCGATCCTGCCCAATCTCGGCGGCTCTCTACCCAACGACGCGTTCGCCGACATTCTCTCGTTGCCGACGATCTGGATTCCCCACTCCTATCCCGGCTGCTCGCAGCATGCTCCGGACGAGCACATGCCGGTCACGATCGCGCGCGAAGGCCTCGCGCTGATGGCCGGCTTGTACTGGGACATCGGCGAGATCGACGGCGCTCCCGGCCGTCGCTGAAGCGTCGCCCGGGACCACGCGCGCCGCAGTCTCGGCGGCTCGGGAAACGGTCGTCTCAAATCGGGCGGAAATGCGAAACTTGCTCTTGCACATTGCAAGGGAACGGGGCAATAGCAAGCGCCAGAACCATTGTGCGGTCGCGATTTTGCGAGCGTGGCGACCGTGGCCCCAGTGCGGCCGTCCGGTCGGTAAAGATGGCGGCTGCTGAATGCAGCGTTGCAACGGGCCATGCGCCGCCGCCAGAGCGCCGCACCCGTCGACTGACGAAGGCGAAAATCGCCGCGGCGCTTCGCGCGCCAGCGGGAAGCCGGTCGCATTCCACGACCGGCCTCGCCGGCTCCCGACGCAGCGGGGGAGCCTCGAGTTCTGGAGGGAGGGTCAATTGCAATCTCTTGTATGGTTGGTTCGCGGGATCTGCGGCGTCAACACGATGTTCGGGAGGATGTTCTCCTGGTTCTCCGTCGGCATCGTCGTCGTGTGCTTCACCGTCGTCATTCAGCGCTACGTTTTCGCCACCAGCTACGTCTGGATGCAGGATCTGTACGTGTGGCTGAACGGGGCGATGTTCACCGGGATCGCGGGCTACGCGCTGATGCGTGACGAACACGTGCGGGTCGACATCTTCTATCGAACCGCCACCGTGCGCACGAAAGCCATCGTCGACATCATCGGGGTCACGGCGTTCCTGCTGCCTTATTGCTACGTGCTCTGGGCCTGGGGCGTGCCCTACGTCCAGCGCTCGTGGCGACTGTATGAGGGATCGGGAAACACCGGCGGAATGCCCGGTCTGTTCGTTCTCAAGTCCTTCCTTCTCGTTTTCGCCGTGCTCCTCGCCCTTCAGGGGCTGGCGATGATCGGTCGAAGCATTCTGGTCCTCGCCGGACGCGAGGAATCACTGCCGCCCGCCCTGCGTTACTCGACCGGCAAGGAGTAATCTTCGATGGATCCCGTACTGCTCGGCGAGATTCTCGCCGGCCTGATGTTCTTCGGAATCATCGGCGTTCTCATGCTCGGCTTTCCGGTCGCGTTCAGCCTTGCCGGAACCTCTCTGATCTTCGGCCTGGTCGGCTGGTATTTCGGGGTTTTCGACTTCTCGAACCTCGGCTCGCTGTCGTCGCGCTATCTCGGCCTGATGATCAACGAGGTGCTCGTCGCGGTGCCGCTGTTCATCTTCATGGGGGTGATGCTGGAGCGATCGCGGATCGCCGAGCAGCTTCTGTCGACGATGGGACGCCTGTTCGGCGACCTGCGCGGCGGCCTCGGCATGTCGGTCATCGTCGTGGGCGCGCTGCTCGCCGCGTCCACCGGCGTCATCGGCGCGACCGTCGTGACGATGGGCCTGATCTCGCTGCCCGCCATGCTGCGCGCCGGCTACGATCCGCGCCTCGCCTGCGGCGTCATCTGCGCCTCCGGCACGCTCGGCCAGATCATTCCGCCCTCGACGGTGTTGATCTTCATGGGCGACATGCTCTCGGGCATCAACGCCCAGGTGCAGATGGCGAAGGGCAACTTCGCCCCGGCCCCGGTTTCGGTCGGAGACCTCTTCGCCGGCGCGATCTTTCCGGGGCTGATGCTCGTCGTGCTCTACCTGCTGTTCATGGTCTACAAGGCGATCGTCGCGCCGCAGACCTGCCCGGCGACGCCGGTGCCGCCCGAAGAGAAGGCTGGCCTGTGGAAGGAAGTCGCCGTGGCGCTGCTTCCCCCGCTCCTGCTGATCGGCGCGGTCCTCGGCTCGATCCTCGGCGGCGTGGCGACGGCGACTGAGGCCGCCTCGGTCGGCGCCGTCGGCGCGACGGTCCTCGCCGCGGCTCGCTGGCGCCTGTCGTTCAAGGTGCTGCGCGATGTCGCCATGTCGACGGCGCTCATCACCTCGATGATCTTCATCATCCTGTTCGGCGCTTCCGTCTTCGCGATCGTGTTCCGCCTGATGGGCGGCGACAACCTCGTCCACGAGTTCCTCGCGAACCTGCCGGGCGGCGTGATCGGCGCGGTGCTGGTGGTGATGGCCATCATGTTCGTGCTGGGCTTCATCCTCGACACGTTCGAGATCATCTTCATCGTCGTCCCGATCACCGCCCCGATCCTGCTCAATCTCGGGGTCGACCCGGTCTGGCTCGGCGTGATGATCGGCGTGAACCTGCAGACGAGCTTCCTGACGCCGCCATTCGGCTTCGCCATCTTCTATCTCCGGAGCGTAGCGCCGTCGTCGGTGTCGACCATGATGATCTATCGCGGCGTCATACCGTTCGTCTTCATCCAGTTGCTGGCGATGTTCCTCCTGTTCGTCTTCCCCGACATCGCGCTCTGGCTGCCGCGCCAGATCTACGGCTGACGAAACCCGCACGGCGGACCGGCGTCGGAAAGGGGCTCCTCGCGGGGCCCCTTTTCACGTTCCGGCCCGCAGCCGGCGCAGACGGCCGTCGATCGCAAGGAGCGAAAGCGCGATGATCGCCATGCCGACGACCTGGAGCGGCTCGAGCCGCTCGCCGAGAACGCCCACGCCGAGCAGGATCGCGCTCACCGGAATCAGGAAGGTCACGAGCGAAAGCCTGGTCGCGCCCGCGCTGCCGAGCAGCCGGAAGAACAGAACGTAGGCGAGCGCGGTCGACAGGGCGCCGAAGCCGATCAAAGCGCCGAGGACGTCGATCGAGGGCCACCCGAGTTCCCACTGGCGATCGACGACGAGCGCGAGCGGCGTGACGATCGCGGCGGAGACCGCGACCTGTCCGGCCGCCGTCGTCAATGGCGGGACGCCCAGCCGACGGAAGCGACGCCCGAACACGGCGGCGCAGGCGTAGGACAGCGCGGCGCAGAGGATGGCGCATTGCGCGACGACGCTCGCGCCGGCGCCCGCGATCGCATCGGGGCCGATCATCGTCAGAACGCCGGCGAAGCCGAGCGCGACGCCGAGCGCGCGTCCTCGCGTCAGCCGCTCGTCGGCCGTCGCCACATGCGCCACGATCACGGTCATCAACGGCGTCGTGGCGTTGAGGATCGCGGCCAGTCCGCTCGCGATCTGGCTTTGCCCCCAGACGATCAGCGTGAACGGGATCACGTTGTTGAGCACCCCCATGCCGACGAAGGCCGCCCAGATCGCGGGCTCGCGCGGAATGCGGGCGCCCATGAGGCGCATCACGAGGAAGAGCGTCGCGGCCGCGACGACGACGCGAGCGGCGACGATGGTCAACGGCGGCAGTTCGCGCAGCGCCACGGCGGCGAAGAAGAACGATCCGCCCCAGAGCAGGGACAACCCGACGAGGGTAAGCCATTCGACGGGCGACATGGCCCGGGAAGTGGAAGGCGACATGAGACGACTCGCTGGATCACGGGGCGCCATCCATCGCGCGATTCAGCGGCCTCGCGCCACCCGCTTCCTGCGCATGCCGCGTGCGCATACCGATCTGCTCCGCACGCCGTTCAAACGCAAACGGCCCGGGCGTGAGCCCGGGCCGTCAACTCACGCCGCGCGCAAGGCGCGGCGCAAAGCCGGATCAATCCAGCGTGAAGAACTTGCTGCGCGCCTCGAGGAAGGGCAGATCGGTGCCTTCCGTCTTGACGCGGACGATGTTGAGCGCCGCGACGAAGCTCTCCGCCGTCTTCTTGGTCAGTTCGTCGCCGCTGTCGCGCAGCTCCGTGAGGATGTCCTTGGCCGCAACGGCGCCGGCCTCGAGGATCTCGTCCGGGAAACGGCGGACCTGAACGCCGTGCTGGTCGACGAGCGTCTGAAGCGCGCGCGGATCGTTTGCGGCGAAGTCCGACGCGACGTTGTCGAACTCGGCCTGGCAGGCGTCGCGAACGATCGCCTGGAGATCGGCCGGGAGGGCCTGATACTTCGCCTTGTCGACGACGAGCTCGGTCGCGAGACCGGGCTCGATGAAGCTCGGGAAGTAGTAGTTCTTGGCGATCTGGTGGAAGCCGAGCGCGAGGTCGTTGTACGGACCCACGAACTCCGCCGCATCCAGCGCGCCGGACTGCAGCGCCTGGAAGATCTCGCCGCCGGCGAGGTTCGTCACAGTGGCGCCGAGGCGCTCCCAGCAGCGGCCGCCGAGACCCGGGGTGCGGAAGCGCAGGCCCTGGATGTCGGCGAGGCCCGTGAGCTCGTTACGGAACCAGCCGCCGGCCTGCGTGCCGGTGTCGCCCGACAGGAAGCCCTGCAGGCCGAACTGGTCGTAGATCTCGTCCCAGACTTCCTGACCGCCGAGGAAGCGGACCCAGGCCGCCAGCTCACGCGAGGTCATGCCGAAGGGCACGCCCGTGAAGAAGGACAGGCCGACGTTCTTGTTCTGCCAGTAATAAGCCGCGCCGTGGCTCATTTCGGCCGAGCCGTCGATGACGGCGTCGATCGACTGCAGAGCCGGGACCAACTCGCCCGCAGAGAAGACCTGGATCKTCAGACGTCCGCCGGACGCGGCGGTGATGCGATCGGCCAGGCGCTGCGCGCCGACGCCGAGGCCCGGGAAGTTGCGCGGCCAGGTCGTGACCATGCGCCACGTCTGGTTGCCCTGCGCGATCGCAGGAGCCGCGAGCCCGGTAGCCGCAGCCGCGCCGCCGAGCGCCGCGCCCTTCAGGAATTGACGACGTTCCATACTATACCCTCCGTTATCGTTTCCGCCCCATGCCGGCCCCTCTATGGGCGACGTTTCATTATGATTCCGCCAGTTCCGGGATCGCCGTGCTTGGAAGCGGCGCAACCATAAGGTCGGGATGCGGGAAAGACAATATGGATATGCCGTTTTCCATACACGCGCGCCGAAACCAGCCTGAACATGCGCGCGACGTCACAATGTAAGGGAAAGCACTGATTCACAAAACGGATACAATTTACTATTGCCTCGATTGTTGCGGAAATATCTGGTCGACTTGGAAATGAGAAATCCGCGCCGCGAAACCACCTCGGATCGACCAATCCAGCAGGAGACCATCATGACGAGCCGTGAAGCCGTTGAACGTTTCGCCGAAGGCCTCAATACAGGGGTCCTGGTGACCGACGGCGCGCTCGACAACGGTGGCCCGACGATCGTTTACGCTAACTCCGCCATGGAGAGTCTGACGGGGTATCCGCGCGACGAGCTCCTCGGCGCGACGCCCCGCATCTTTCAGGGGAAGGCGACGAGCCGCTTCACGCTGAAGGCGCTGAGCGACGCCTTGCGCGCCGGACGGCCCTTCCACACCTGCCTGACCAACTACCGGGCCGACGGCGAGCCTTATCTCTGCGAGATCGACATTCGCCCGCTGCGGGGCCCGGATGGCCAGATCGACCATTTCGTCGCGTTCGAGCGCGAGGTGGTCCGGCGGCGCGTGCGCGTGCGCCCCGGGCAGAATGCGCGCTTCAGGACGACGGACGCCGCCGCCGAAGCCGAAGCCGATGGGCCCCTCGCGCCGATGGGCTGCTTCGCCACGCCCCTGGACTGAAGCGGCGCCCGTCAGCGCGCGGCGCGCTTGTCGAGGAACGCGCGCATGAAGGCGATCTCCTTCTCCTGCGCGTCGACGATCTCCTGCGCAAAGGCCCGCAGCTCAGCATCCTGCGAATGCTCGAGCAGAACCTTCGCCATCGCGACCGCGCCCTCGTGGTGGGGGATCATTCCCCGCACGAAATCGATGTCGACGTCGTTCTCGTAGTTGATGTCCATATCGGCGTGCATGCGCTCGTTGACCTCGCGGAACGCCTTCGTCGCCTCGCTGTCGGTTTCGGCGGCCGTGGCCGCGTGAGCGCCATGCCCGCCAGGTCCCCCGTGCGCGCCAGGTCCCCCGTGCGCGCCAGGCCCCCCATGCGCGCCAGGTCCCCCGTGCGCGCCGTGGCCGCCCTGAGCGAGAGCGGGCGCGCCGGCGAAGGCGAGCGCGATTCCAACCGCAGCTGCGGCGATCCTGATCGAGCGCATGTCGTTTCTCCTCCAGAACGGGGGCGCGAATGATGACGCCCGTTCGCCGGAGATGGGACGGCGTCGACGAAGGTCAAGCGCGAGCCCGGGCTTCAGAGCGCGACGCGCAATCGGCCGTCGGCCCCTTGTGGCGGCGGGTCGACGTGAACGACGCTGCGGTTGCGGCCGGCGTTCTTCGCCTCGTAGAGCGCCCGGTCCGCGGCGACGCGCAGGAATTCGGGCGAGCCGCCGAGGCTCGGATAAACCAGCGCGGCCCCGACGCTCACGGTCACGCGTCCGAGAGGCGTGTCGGCGCGCTCCAGCGCCCGATCGAAGACCTGCGTGCGCACGATCTCCGCCACGACCCCCAGATGCTCCGGGGGCAGCCCGGGCAGCAGCACCGCGAATTCCTCTCCGCCGCAGCGCGCGGCCAGATCTTCCGTCCGCAGCGCCGCGATGGCGAGCGCTTCGGCGACCTCCTTGAGACAGCGGTCTCCCGCCGGGTGGCCGTAATTGTCGTTGTAGAGCTTGAAATGATCGATATCGATCGTGACGATGGCGATCGGCTCGCCGTCCCGCGCCATGCGCTCCCAGGATCTTTCGAGGCTCTCGTCGAAGCGGCGGCGGTTGGCGAGGCCGGTCAGCGGATCCAGATGGGCGAGCGCGTCGAGACGTTCGTTCGCGGCGACGAGTTCGACCTCCTTGGCGTCGAGGCGGGCCTGCGCCGCGTCGAGCGCGTCCTTGCGCTCCTGAAGAGCGCAAGCCATTCCGTTGAAGGCGCGGCCGAGGACGGCGAATTCACTTCGGGCGTCGAACCGACCGGGCGCGACCCGCGCGCTGAAATCGCCGTTCGCGAACGAATCCGCCACGCGGCGCAGATCGTCGATCGGCGCGAGAAGCAAGCGTCGTCCGATGAGATAGCCCGACAGCGCCACGAGCATGAGAAGGACGCACAGCCCCATATAGCTGCGCAGGGCGAGGCTATCGATATCCGCGAGCACCGCGTCGCGAGCGTAGCGCACGACGACGCGCGCATCGTCCCCCGCGAGCGCGGCGGAGCCGTCGAGGCGTTCGTCCGGTAAATCGACCGGGCTTTCTCCGAATACGATCATGGGAGCGCCCGACGCCGCGACGAGGGCGACCTCCGCCTGGCGTTTATCGCGCAGATCGACGGCGAACCGGCGGAACCAGCCGGAATCTATCGCTGCGACATAGATCTTTTCGCCGACCCCCGCGAGGCTGACGAACGAGACGGGCTGGCCCGCGTCGTCGAGCGCGAAACCCTCGACGGCGTAACGCGCGCCCTCGCCTTCCGCGTGAGGCGTGAGATCCATGAGCCGTCCCACCAGAGCCTGGTCGGAAGCGCAGATGACGCGCATGTCGGCGTCAAGCACCCGGATGTCGCCCGTGACCTCCCCGGACGCCTCCACGCCGCGCAGAAACGCGCCGCAGGTCGGACCGTCGCCGGTGACGACGGGCGGCGTACGCGCCACCAGCGCCAGAACGGTGCGCGCCCTGTCGAGCGCCTCGCCATAGGCGGACGCGCCGAGCTGCGCCTCCGCCGCCGCGATGCTGCGCGCCTCCTCGATACGGTCTTCGCGGGCGTCGCCCAAGGTTTGCATCTGGAACAGCGCGAGCGGCGAAATCGCTATGAGCACGAAGATCAATAGCCGCGCGCGGATACTGCCGAGGAATTGCGTCAGATCGCCCTTCCAACCTCGCAAAGCCCACCGCTTTTCCGCATCGTCACTCAGCATCAATTTCTCACCTTCAGGCCGGAGCCTAAGGCGAGCACGTTTAGGACACGTTACAAATCAACGAGAAATCGAGGCTTATCGCGCCGATTGGTCTTCATCGGTCTTCCGCCGGCCGACGGGGAAGAGAAACGGCAGCGCGAACCCGATCCCGAGAAACCTGACGATATGATGCACGCCCACGTAGAGCGGGTCGAGGCCGAGAACGAGCGCGAGGACGATCATCGACTCGACGGCGCCGGGCGAAAACGCCACCAGCGCGACCGCGGCGTCGACGCCGACGGCGAGCATCGCGAGCCCCGCAAAGAACACCGACACGCCAAGCCCGATCACGAACGAGCCGATCGCGGCGCGGTAGAGCGCCGGCAGCGTGGCGCGGTCGATCGACGCAAAACGCTCGCCGATCAGAATGCCGATCGTCATGAACGCTGCGGTGGCGATTTCAGGCGCGACCGCCCCGGGGGCGATTTCGGTCAGGTGCAACGCGCTGCTCGCCACGGTGCCGGCGAGGAGCAAGGGGGCGGCCACGCGCCAGCGCTCGAACACAAGTCCCAGCGCCAGGCCGCCGGCGATCATCATGATGAAAGCCGCCAGCGTGGCGAGCTCGACGTTCGTCGCGGCGATGCCCGAGCCCGCGCCGCTCGTCGCATAGGTCGCGGCGAAGGGCAGGACCGCGACGAGCACGAGAAGCCGGAAAGCCTGGACGACGAGGATGCGGCTCATGTCGGCGTTGCGCGAAAGCGCGACGGCCACAACGGCGGAGAGCGCGCCGGGCACCGAGGCGAGTACGGCGTCGTCGCGCGTCCAGCCGTGAACGCGTATCAGGAACGCCGCGCTCGCCGCCGTCACCGCTGCGACCGACAGCGCGAGCAGGACGATGCTGACCGGATAGGAGGCGATCGCCGCCATCGCTTCCGGCGTGATCGCGGCGCCCATGACGACGCCCGAAACGAGCATCGCGGCGTGGATGAATGGGCGCGGCAGGGGTTTCTTGAATCCGAGCATGCCCCAAACGACGGTCCCAGCCATCGCGCCGGAGAGCCAGGCGGCGGGCACGCCGAGCAGTTCGAACAGGAAGCCGAAGAGAATCGCCGCGAGGAACTTGCCCGCGTGGGAGAGAAGCGATGCGGTCACGATTCCGTCGGCCTTGCGTTCGATCAATGCCGCCCGTTGGGGCGGGTTTATCAAGGGACCACGGCGGAACGCTCGCAGGCGAGGATCGCCGTAGGCGCCCGGCGCGGTCTCGGGGGAGTCGCGTCGGGCGCGCTTCGTTATCGCGCGTTCGCCGATTGGAGAAAAGGGCGCCGGACGCGCGCCCGCCCGACGCGCGACTTACCGTACCGGCGGATCGGGGAGCCTCGTCAGTGGGAGCCCGTCAGGCGACAGAGCCTGCAGACCTGCGGAATGGTCACGCTGTCCTGACGCCCGTACACGACCACGCCGGCGCGCTTCAGCGCCGAAAAGGCGCGACTGACGGTCTCGATGGTGAGGCCGAGGTAATCGGCGATTTCCTGACGGGTCATGGCGAGTTCGACGGTGACGCTGTCGCCGTGCGTTGGCGGCCCCTCGCAGGCGAACCCGCCACGATCCGGCACGAGCCGCAGGACGAAGGTCGCGACCCGCTCCTGCGCGGATTTTCGCCCCAGCAGCAGCGCATGATCGTGCAGGGCGCACATCTGACGCCGCAGGCGCGTGAAAATCCGCTCGCGCAGGTCGGGATCCCCGTCGAACAGCCGCTTGCCGTAGACGGCGACTCGGACATCGGTCAGCGCCTCCGCTCCGACGTCCGCCACGCCGTTGATGGACAATCCGAAGACGTCGCCGGCGCCGAGAACCTCGATGATCTGGCGTCGACCGTCGGGCAGGAGCTTGAACAGCAGAACGCTGCCCTCGATCACCTCGTAGACGGAATTCGTCTCGTCGCCCTCTTCCAGGATCGAGACGCGCTGGGCGAACGCCAGGACGCGCGTTTCCGCGGATCGCGGACGGGCGGCCTCGCCCGTGAAGGACAGGTTCCAGGCGGCGTCGAATTTGGGATTCGCGTAGTGTTTGCCGAGAGCATCCCGCCTCGGGCTGGGCGCATCCATGACGTCTTCCTTAAATGCGTCCGGGGGATCGGAGCGTCGACGTCAAAGGATCGGACAACAGCTGCGGACGCGCATCCGGATTCGCCCGTAAGCACTGCACCAGAGGCGGTTCAGATCACGGCGGCGACGGCTTCGGGCGCGATCGGCTTGCGCAGCAGGAGCAACTCGCCGGGCATCCCGCGCAGCATCGCTTCGATGTCCGCCCGCGATCGCCCGGAGATTGCGACGATGCGCGGGGGCGTGTCGAACTTGCGCAGCCATCGGATGACGTCGACGCCGCCTATGCCGGGCAGGCCGAGATCGACGAAGACGACGTCGCCGGGCCGCGGCGAACAGCCCAGCATGAAGGCTTCGCCGTCGCCGTAGGCGAGCACGGGGTGGCCGAAACCGCTGACGAGTTCGATCAGCGCGTCGCGAACCGCATAGTCATCCTCGACGATATGGATCCGCAAGGCGGCCTCGCGCTGTCAAGAGAGGGCGGCGATGGGGGCAGTTTTCGGCGCGCCGGTCGGAGGGTCAATTAGGAGTTCCCCTCGGGCGCCTGTGATACGAATGCGGCTCACTCGCCACAGAGACAGGCGCGCGCCGGCGCTCCGCCGTCGCAGGAGGGCGAACCGGTCGGATAAAACGTGCGGATCGCGCCCGAGCGCTCGACGAGCACCGCGTAATCGGACGCGCCATGCGCTTCGCCGAGGCGATGCAGGCACATGCGCTCGCCTGCGGGTCCGCGCCCCTTGGCGCGGAAGGCCCGCGTCGCCTCGACGAGGAGCGCGCGCGCGTCGAGCCGCGTCGAGAAGCTCTTGGGACAGGCGATCGCCCGCCCGCCCGAGGGCGTGCGATAGGCGAAGCCGAGGCTGACGAGCGGCGGATCGAGGTCCCCCGCCCGGCAGGGCGTGAGCCCCCCGAAGCCGCGCTCCTGCGCTTCGAGGAAGCGGCCCTTGTAGTGCAATCCGCCCAGACGCTCCTCTCCCGGTTCGCCGCAGAAGACGTGCCGGAACCCGTCCTCGGCGAACCACAGCGCCGTCATCGCCTCGGCGAAGGCGCCGGGCGACAGGCGGCGGTCGCGCACGGTGAAATCGAGCGCCGTCGCGATCGCCGCGACGTCGGGCGCGAATTCCCGCTTGTCGAACAGCGCGCGGAAGGCCGCGCGTGAGGGTCGCGAGCCCCAGGGGCCGCAGATCTCGAGCACGGCGCGGTCGAAGGCTCCGAGCGCGGGGGCGGGGATGGCGCCCCCGCGCGATCCGCCGTCGCGGCGGAAGATCGG
The DNA here is from genome assembly GCA_022241475.1 of Microvirga sp. The sequence goes on from JAKOMT010000001.1 coordinate 122,017, forward strand.
CGCGAAATCGCTCGCGGCGCCCCTCGCCGTCGCAGCCGCGCCCGCGGCGACGATCTCGCCGCAGGCGAGGGCCACCCAGCGCTCCGCCGGCTGCGCGCCGGGGATCGCCACGAGCGCGTGATCGCCGCCGGCGCGGTTCAGCGCCCGCATGGAATAGCTCTCTCCCGCCTCGACACGCGCGCCGGCATGCGAGGCGCGGTCCCGGATGCGCTGGAGCGCGGGGCAATCGCGCGCGGCCACGAAACGCCCCTCCATCGGCTGAAAGGCGGCGGCCGGGGGCGCGAGTGGGGGCGCCACGACGAGCGAAAGGCTTGCGATCGAGGCGAAAGCGATGGCGTGGAGCGCGCGGCGCATCAGGGCTCACCGCCCACGCGCAAGGCCTCGATCACGACGAAGGCCTGCGCCATGGGCGGATCGTCGGTGAGGCTGACGTGGAGCCGCGGTTCGAAGCCGTGGGGGATCATCTGGGCGAGGCGCCGCGCCGCGCCGCCCGTGAGTCGCATCGTCGGGCGCCCCGACCGGTCGTTGACGACCTCCATATCGCGCCAGAACACGCCGTGCGACAGCCCCGTGCCGAGCGCCTTGGCGCAGGCCTCCTTGGCGGCGAAGCGGCGCGCGTAGGATGGCGCGGTCGCGCGCCGGCGCTCGCTGCGATCGCGCTCGCCCTGAGTGAAGATGCGATGCGTGAAGCGCTCGCCGAAGCGGGCGATGGCCGCTTCGATGCGACGGATGTCGCACAGGTCCGAGCCGATGCCGACGATCATGCCGACGCCCCTGCCCGCGCCGCTCGACCCGCCCCTCGCCGCCCCTCGTCCATGGCCGCGCGCATGTCCGCGATGGCGCGCTCGAGCCCGACGAAAATCGCCTCGCCGATGAGGAAATGGCCGATGTTCAGCTCCACGACCTGCGCAATGGCGGCGACGGGGCGCACGTTCTGCGTCGTCAGCCCGTGGCCGGCGTGGATTTCGAGCCCGATCGAGGCCCCGTGCGCCGCCGCGCGCCGCAGCCGCGAGAGTTCCCGCGACACCGCCGCCTCGTCGCCCGCGAGCCAGGCCTCGGCGTAGGTTCCGGTGTGCAGTTCGACGACCGCCGCGCCGAGCGCGCGCGCGGCGTCCATCACCCGCTCCTCGGGCTCGACGAAGAGCGAAACGCGCGCCCCCGCCTGAGCCAGCCGCGCCACCGCGTCGCGCAGGACCTCGGGACGGCCCGCGAGATCGAGCCCGCCCTCGGTGGTGCGCTCCTCGCGCTTCTCGGGCACGAGGCAGGCGGCGTGCGGACGAAGCCGCGTCGCGATGGCGAGCATCTCCTCCGTCACCGCCATCTCGAAATTGAGCGGGGCTTCGATCTCGGCGCGCAGGCGCTCCATGTCCTCGTCGCGGATGTGCCGGCGATCTTCGCGCAGATGCGCCGTGATGCCCTGCGCTCCCGCCGCGATCGCCAGATGCGCAGCGCGCACGGGATCGGGATGCGGCCCGCCGCGCGCGTTGCGCACGGTGGCGACGTGATCGATGTTGACGCCGAGGCGAAGCGACGAAGCGGCCATGTATCCCCGAACCTCCAGATGCGAGCCCTCAATTAGCGCAAAGCCGGGCCGCGGGCCATAGGAGGGGTCGGCCGATGGACAACGCCGGATCGCCCCCCTATCGTCCGACCGTTCGGAGATGCGGGGGGCCGTGACGCGATGTTGGATGAGTTGATCGCGAAGGTCCGCGCGTCCGGCGGCTCCGAGCGTGCGAACTATCAGCTCTTCATCCTCGATCTCTGCGCCACGCTCGACCTCGAAAAGCCCTCCTACGCGTCCGACGAGAGCCGGCTGAACGATTACGTCTTCGAGCGTCGCGTCGATTTCGCGCATCCCGACGGCTCGTGGACGCCCGGCTTTATCGATTGCTACAAGCGCGACTGCTTCGTGCTGGAGGCCAAGCAGTCGCGCAAACGCGCCGATGCGGCCGCCGCTCTGCCCGCGCCACCGGCCCTGCCGCAGCCGCGCCGGGCGAAGGCAGGGCGCGGCTGGGATCAGGTGCTGATCGAGGCCCGCCGGCAGGCCGAGAACTACGCCCGTGCGCTTCCCGTCGACCACGGTTACCCGCCCTTCCTGATCGTCGTCGACGTCGGTCAGGTGATCGAGGTCTTCGCCGATTTCTCCGGGCAGGGAAAGAACTACGCCCATTTCCCCGACAGGCGTTCCTACCGCATCGGCATGGAGGACCTGCGCGATCCGGAGGTGCAGGAGCGGCTGCGGCTGATCTGGACCGATCCGCACGCGCTCGACCCGGCCCGCGTCGCCGCCGAGGTCACGCGCGACATCGCCGCCCGGCTCGCGCGCATCGCCAAGCGACTGGAGGGCCGGCACGACGCCAAGGACGTCGCCGAATTCCTCATGCGCTGCTTGTTCACGATGTTCGCGGAGGATGTCGGGCTCCTGCCGAACAGGGCCTTCTGCGAGCTTCTCGGCACGCTCGTCGAGCGCCCGGACCAGTTCGCGCCCGCGCTCGAATCGCTCTGGGCCACGATGGACTCGGGCGGCTATGAGCCGCGCATGATGGCGACGCTCAAGCGCTTTAACGGCGCGCTCTTCAAGAACCGTCGCGCCCTGCCATTGGCGCGCGAGGAGATCGAGGAGCTCTGGATCGCCTCGCAGCGCGACTGGCGTGACGTCGAGCCCGCGATCTTCGGCACGCTTCTGGAGCGCGCCCTCGATCCGCGCGAGCGGGCGAAGCTCGGCGCCCATTACACGCCGCGCGCCTATGTCGAGCGCCTCGTCATCCCCACCATCATCGAGCCGCTGCGCGCCGAATGGGAGGTCGTCAAGGGCCGCGTCGAGGACCTGCGGCGGGCCGGCGACGAGGCCGGCGCGCTGGGGGTCGTGAAGGCCTTCCATCACGCGCTCTGCACCATCGACGTGCTCGACCCCGCCTGCGGCACCGGCAATTTCCTCGGTGGATTCAATCGGTCGTCGCAACAACTCTGTGGAGGGTGGTCGCGATGGCGGGTCGAAGGCGTTCGGATCGGTGTATTCGGGGTAAGCTGAGGTCGCCCGGTCGACCGGGGCTTGTCCGACGCGATGATCTTCGGCGGTTCTGGGCTTTTATCGCCGACGGGCTGTCGAGTGAGGACGCGGCGATGGCAATCGGGATATCGCAGCCGGTCGGCTATCGGCTGTTCCGAGCGGCG
>JAKOMT010000025.1 GCA_022241475.1 Microvirga sp.
GTGCTGGGCACGATATTCACCGGCTTGCCGGAAGCTCTCAACGCCATGTCGGTCGGCACCACCAACATACCGATCGCCATCGGCCTGATCCTGATGATGTATCCGCCGCTCGCCAAGGTGCGCTACGAAGAACTGCACCGGGTCTTTTCCGACAAGCGAGTGCTGATCCTTTCGCTGGTACAAAACTGGATCATCGGCCCGACGCTGATGTTCGCGCTGGCCGTGATCTTCCTGCGCGACCACCCGGAATACATGACAGGACTGATCCTGATCGGACTCGCCCGCTGCATCGCTATGGTGCTGGTCTGGAACCAACTCGCGCGCGGCGACAATCAATATGTCGCCGGTCTGGTTGCCTTCAACTCGATATTCCAGATTCTGTTCTTCTCCACCTATGCGTGGTTTTTCCTTTCCGTCTTGCCACCCCTCTTCGGCCTTGAGGGCAGCGTCATAGACGTGAGCTTCTGGACCATTACCGAAGCGGTGCTGATCTATCTCGGCATTCCCTTCCTCGCCGGGTTCCTGACGCGCCGCATCCTCATCGCTCGCAAAGGCGCGGGCTGGTATGAGCACGAATTTCTGCCGCGCATCAGCCCCATAACGCTAGCCGCGCTGCTGTTCACCATTGTCGCCATGTTCAGCCTCAAGGGCGCGGACGTGGTGTCGCTGCCTCTCGATGTCCTGCGCATAGCCATTCCCCTGGCGCTTTATTTCGTCATCCAGTTCCTCATCAGCTTCGCGATGGGCCGGCTGATCGAGGCGGATTATCCGCGCACCACGGCCATCGCCTTCACCGCTGCCGGCAATAATTTCGAGTTGGCCATCGCGGTCGCCATCGCGGCATTCGGTCTCGCATCGCCGGTGGCCTTCGCCGCCGTCATCGGCCCGCTCGTGGAAGTGCCCGCACTGATCCTGCTCGTTCATGTCGCGCTCAGGCTCGGCGCGAAGTGGTTTCCCGAGAAAGGGACGCCCGTTGCCGTTCCGGCCGAGGCCAAGCCATGACGGTTTCCGACCTTCCTAATGTGGTCCGCGCGGTGCTCGACAGCCCATCGGCTGAACGCCTACGAACGACGCCCTCTGCTCATCCGCCGCGCATTCTCCTGCTCTACGGCTCGTTGCGTGAACGCTCCTATAGCAAGCTGCTCACGCTCGAAGCCGAACGGCTCCTCAACCACTTCGGCGCGGAAACCCGTGTGTTCGATCCGCACGGCCTGCCGCTGCCTGATGGTGCGCCCGTTGATCATCCGAAGGTGCAGGAGCTTCGGAAACTTTCGGAATGGTCCGAAGGGCAGGTCTGGACCAGCCCCGAACGTCACGGTGCCATGAGCGGAGTCCTCAAGGCGCAAATCGACTGGATACCGCTCGCGGTTGGCGCAGTTCGCCCCACCCAGGGCCGCACATTGGCCGTGATGCAAGTCTCTGGCGGCTCGCAGAGTTTCAACGCCGTCAACCAACTTCGCGTCCTCGGCCGCTGGATGCGGATGATCACCATCCCCAACCAGTCCTCGGTCGCCAAGGCATATCAGGAGTTCGACGAAGCGGGTCGAATGAAGCCTTCATCCTATTACGACCGGGTGGTCGATGTGATGGAGGAACTGGTGAAGTTCACGCTTCTGACCCGCGACGTCGCTCCTTACCTCACCGACCGCTACAGCGAGCGCAAGGAAACCGCCCAAAAGCTGGAAGAGCGTATGGCGCTCAAGCGCGTCCGGTGACGACAAACCTGCCGGCTCAAACGGGCCTGTCTCCCGACGCGAGAAGGTGGCCCGTCATCTCCGCGCTCGGCATCGTACAGATATTTGCATGGGGCAGCTCCTATTACCTGCTCGCCGTTCTCGCCGCCCCGATCGCRGCCGATACGGGTTGGCCGCTTTCATGGATCGTCGGCGCTCTCTCCATTGGCCTGCTCGCGGCCGGCGTCGTTTCCCCGCGCGTGGGTGACGCCATTGGCCAGCACGGCGGGCGTCCCATCCTTGCTCTGGCTTGCCTGCTGTTCGCTGCCGGCCTCGTCATCCTTGCGGCTGCGCCGTCCCTATGGGTATTCGTCGCCGGATGGATCGTGCTCGGTATCGGCATGGGGGCCGGCCTTTATGATGCGGCATTTGCCACGCTCGGGGGCTATTATGGCCGTTCCGCGCGATCCGCCATCACTACACTGACCTTGTGGGGCGGCTTCGCAAGCACGGTCTGCTGGCCGCTCTCGGCCTTGTTTCTGGAGCATCTGGGATGGCGCGGGGCCTGCATGGCCTATGCCGGCATTCATCTCGCGATCTGCCTGCCGCTCGTGCTGCTGGTCCTTCCGAGCAACGGCAAGCCCAGGCCGATCGGTGGCAAAGACCAAGCTCCTGCGATCAAGCTGCGCGACCATGAGCGCCGGGCCTATCTGATCATGATGGCGATCGTGGTGCTGGCCGGATTGGGCGTC
>JAKOMT010000026.1 GCA_022241475.1 Microvirga sp.
CAGGTCGAAGTCGATGGATGCGGCCTTCAACGCACCGTCATCCCGCGTGTCGAAGACGGGTTCGACATCCGCTTCATAGGCGACCAGCGTCACGGGCTGGAACGCGCCGGCCTGATTGGCTTCCCGCAAGGCAGTCTGGATGGAAAGGGAAAGATAGAGCGCGGGCGTGCCTTTTGCGTTCAGGCGGCCGCCATACAGGGCAGCGCCCCGTCCCGACAGCGGATCCTGCGCGTAAACAGGGTTGATCGCCCGGTAAACTGTCGCGCAAAACCGCATCGACGTCAGGCAAAGACACCGGCATCGACGGCATCGATATAATCCAGTACCTCGTCGGCACGGCCCTGACGCACCAATTGCATGGCCGTCTGCCCAGAAAAACCCGGAAGCGGCTCGGAACGGTACCAGGCATAGGCAATGAGSGCAGAGCCAAACCGGGGTTCGACCTTATTCAACACCTCGACCATTTCGCGCAGCCGTCGTTGCGTGCGGTCGGAGGCAAGCCTGTCCTTGCGTTGAACGGCATCGCGCCCGAGCCCCGCCGAATTCSCAAGCTMGTCCTTGCTGGTCSGCAGGGTCGTGGCAATGCGGGCCGGGGCGAACATTCCATCTTCAGACAACAGAGCGRGGTTCATGACATAGCCTTTATAACTGACGTTAATATGCGTCAGTTATAAAGGCTTATCAAGATATCAGAATTCGAAGACGTAGTGTTCGATCCGGCCGTCGAACATCTGCATCAACTCGCCCGTTACACCCCGGCTTTCGAAGCGGACCGGCGCTTCCAGCGCCGCGGCCAGCGCTTCGGCATCCGGGAACACCATGGACAACGCCAGCGGAATGGGCGCTGCGCCATCGTCGCGATCCGTCTCGAACTGGATGCGCAGATCCACCAGCCCCGGAAAGGTAAGCCAAAGCGGTTTCAGCCTGTCGAGCACGAATGCACGAAACTCCGCCTCGCGGCCGGGCGCGATCTCCCCGCGAAAAAATGCCTGCCGAACGATCATGCTTCGTGCAACTCCGTGATCCTGCCGGCATTGACGGATGTCTGCGGGATGCGCCCGGCGAAATAGTCGGCAAGATTGGCCAGCACCAGCCGGCCCATATCCTCGCGGGTGGCCACCGTGGCACTGCCCTGATGCGGGGCCAAGACGACGTTCTCGAGCGCCGCGAAGGCCGGATCGATCGCAGGCTCGTTGCGGAAGACGTCGAGGCCGGCCGCGGCGATGCCGCCGTTGCGCAGGGCCGCCAGAAGCGCCGCCTCGTCCACGACATTGCCGCGCGCGACGTTGACGAAGACGCCATCCGGGCCGAGTGCCTCCAGCACGGCAGCGGAGACGATGCCCTCCGTCTGCGGTGTCGCGGCCACAGCCACGACAAGGATGTCGGACTTGTGCGCCAGCGCTTCCGGCGTCTCTGCCGGGGTCCAGTCTGCCGGCGTGTCGACAGGCGAACGGTTCCAGTACAGGATTTGCGCGTCGAAGGCCGCGGCGCGCCTGGCGATGGCGCGTCCGATCTGCCCGAGGCCGAGAACGCCGAGCGTGCGGCCTCCGAGACGCGTGCCGAGCGGCAGTTTGGCGCCCGCCGCCCAGCCACCGTCCCGCACCATCCGGTYGCCATCGACGATGCGGCGCAGCACTGCCAGCAGCAGGCCCATGCCCATGTCGGCGACATCGCCGGTCAGGACGCCGGGTGTGGTCGACACATGGATGCCGCGCCGGGCCGTCTCTTCAAGGTTCACCTTGTCGGTGCCGACGCCATTGACGGCGATGAGACCTAACTCCGGCAGGCGCGCAACCCAGTCGGCCGAAAGGCCGGTGCCGCCGCCCGTGACGACGGCGCGGATGCTGCCGGGTTCGGCTTCGATACGATCCTTTCCGGCGGGTTCGTACAGGCGATGCACGGTGTAGGCGGCGTCGAGCGACCGTTCGATGGACTCCATCATCGGTTCGACAAGCATGATTGCGGGTTTCATGGCGCGTCTCAGTGGGAGATCTGGCCGAGGAAGGTGCGGGTGCGCTCTTCCTTCGGGTTATCGAAGAAGGTATCGGGCGTGCCGATCTCGACGATCTCGCCCTTGTCCATGAAGATGATGCGGTCGGCTACCTGCCGGGCAAAGCCCATCTCATGCGTCACGCAGAGCATCGTCATGCCCTCGTTTGCGAGGTCGATCATCGTGTCCAGCACCTCCTTGACCATTTC
>JAKOMT010000027.1 GCA_022241475.1 Microvirga sp.
ACAGCAGATCCATCAGCTCATGCAGCAGCGGGAAATCGTCGGCTCGGGCGGCGTCGCTCGTGGCCGCGGAGGTGTCCTGACTCATGCGCCTGAGTCTCGCATATCAATTCGGCACTGGAGTGATACATGCGTCAGCAGCGTTCGCACAGCGATACGGCGCAGTGAGGCCTGCGCTGCCGCAAGAGGTGTCCGGACTGCAGGCTTAGGACGCAGCGCCGTCGATGAATCGATGGTGACTGGCGAGTCGATGCCGGTCACCAAGGAGGTCGGCGCCACCGCCATCGGCGGCACCATGAACCAGTCCGGCGCGCTGGTGATCGAGGCGAAGAAGGTCGGCCGCGACACCATGCTGTCGCAGATCGTCCAGCTCGTCGCCGAGGCGCAGCGTAGTCGCGCGCCGATCCAGCGCCTCRCCGATCAGGTGTCGGGCTGGTTCGTGCCGGCGGTGATCGTGGTCGCAATCCTTGCCTTCATAACCTGGTCGATCTGGGGTCCGGAGCCGCGCTTCTCCTTCGGTCTGATCGCGGCGGTTTCCGTGCTGATCATCGCCTGTCCCTGTGCGCTCGGGCTGGCAACGCCGATGTCGATCATGGTCGGCGTCGGGCGTGGCGCACAGGCGGGCGTGCTGATCAAGAACGCCGAGGCGCTGGAGCATATGGAGAAGGTCGATACCATCATAGTCGACAAGACCGGTACGCTGACCGAGGGACGACCCGCCGTCACCGCAATCGTGCCGGCGCCGGGGTTCACCGAGGACGAGGCTTTGCGGCTTGCCGCCAGCGTGGAGCGGGCCAGCGAGCATCCGCTGGCGCTGGCCATCGTTCGCGCTGCCGAGGAGCGGGGGATCGTGACCGCACCGGTCGCGGATTTCGACTCGCCGACCGGCAAAGGCGCCTACGGCACGGTCGAAGGCAAGCGCATTCCCCTTGGAAATGCCAAGTTCCTAGCCGAGCAAGGCGTTGATGTCGCCCCACTGGCGGATGAGGCCGACCGGCTGCGCGAGGACGGGGCAACCGCGATCTTCATGGGAGTGGACAACCGCATCGCTGCCATCTTCGCCATCGCCGATCCGGTCAAGCCCTCGACGCCCGAGGCGCTTGCCGCGCTGAAGGCGCAGGGAATCCGCGTTGTCATGCTTACGGGTGATAACTGGACCACGGCCAAGGCGGTCGCGCGCCGGCTCGGCATCGACGAGGTCGAGGCCGAGGTCCTGCCCGACCAGAAAAGCGCGGTCGTGCAGCGTCACAAGGCGGCAGGCGAGGTGGTGGCGATGGCAGGCGACGGCGTGAACGACGCACCGGCGCTGGCGGCGGCCGATGTGGGCATCGCCATGGGCACCGGTACCGATGTGGCAATGGAAAGCGCAGGCGTCACATTGCTCAAGGGCGATCTCACGGGCATCGTCCGCGCGCGCCGGCTCTCGGAGGCTGTCATGCGCAACATCCGCCAGAACCTATTCTTCGCCTTCATTTACAACGCGCTCGGCGTGCCGGTGGCGGCCGGGGTGCTCTACCCGTTCTTCGACATCCTGCTGTCGCCGATCATCGCGGCCGCCGCCATGGCGCTGTCGTCGGTGAGCGTCATCGCGAACGCCTCCCGGCTGCGGGTCACGAGATTGTAGGAGGCTGACGTGGGCGAAGGTCCTCCATCTGGAAAAATTGGTGACGATGGTGGMGCCAACAGCCCGGATACCGTCCCATCCTTGCGCTAAGTCAAAGTCTGCGGCGAAGGGGGCCGCTATGAGTATCTTTGCGACGGAAGGKCAGAACAGGCCATGATGCAATGTCATGATGTCGGGCGGGATGATGTGGGGCATCGTTCTTCTGGTGCTCGTGCTCCTTACCGCCGCCGCTTTGATCAAATACGTATTTTTCCGGTGATCCAGCTTTGACGAAGTTGCGGCCCAGATGGAGGAACTGAGATGCAAACCATCCATATGATCAGCAGGCGCTCCTTCCTCGCCAGCGCCACCGCGTTCCCCCTCCTGCTCTCAACGGCGGGAACGGTTCGCTCGGCAGGACTGCCTCTGGTGACCGTCACCAAGGATACGAATTGCGGGTGCTGCGGCGCATGGGTCGAGCATATCGAGGCGGCCGGCTTCCCGGTGAGCGTCGTGGAATCGAGCGAGGTCGAAAGCCTCAAGCAGCGGCTCGGCGTCCCGGCGGCGTTGTACTCCTGCCATA
>JAKOMT010000028.1 GCA_022241475.1 Microvirga sp.
GACTTCCTGTCCAGGCTCAAGGCCCCGCGCCTGGTACTGTTCATGGTGCCGGCCGGCCCGATCGTGGACGAGGAGATGCAGCGCATCATGCCGCTCCTGTCGCCGGGCGACATCATGATCGACGCCGGCAACGCCGACTTCAACGATACGGTGCGCCGCTCGAAGCTGGTCGAGGATACGCCGTTCCACTTCGTCGGCATGGGTGTTTCGGGCGGCGAGCTCGGTGCGCGCCACGGCCCTTCGATGATGGTGGGCGGAGCGCGCGAAACCTATGCGTCCCTCCAGCCGATACTGGAGCCGATCTCCGCCAAATACGAGGGCGAGCCTTGCGTGGCATGGCTTGGGCCGGATGGCGCCGGCCACTTCGTGAAGACCATCCATAACGGCATCGAATATGCCGACATGCAGATGATTGCCGAAATCTACGGCATCCTGCGCGACGGACTCGGGCTGGCCGCCGGCGAGATGGCCGACATCTTCGCCGACTGGAACACGCGGGGCCTGTCCTCCTACCTGATCGAGATCACGGCGGTGACGCTGGCCGAAAAGGATGCCGATACCGGCAAGCCGATGGTCGACGTCATCCTCGACGAGGCCGGGCAGAAGGGGACGGGGCGCTGGTCCGTCATCGAGGCGCAGAAGCTCGGCGTCGGCGCCACGACCATCGAGGCCGCCGTGTCGGCCCGCAGCGTTTCCTCACGCAAGGCCGAGCGGGCGCTGACCGAGAGCCTCTATGCTGCCGTCTCCGGCGCGAAGGGCGAGTTTCATGGTAGCAAGGATGGCCTGAGCGAGCTGGAATCGGCGCTGGAAACGGCCAAGATCATCGCTTACGCGCAAGGCTTCGCGGTGCTGACGGCGGCATCCACGGAGCATTCGTGGAACTTGCCCCTCGGTGAGATCGCGCGCATCTGGCGTGCGGGCTGCATTATCCGCTCACAGTTCCTGGATGATATCACCAAGGCCTATGAGGGTGCGGAGCCGCCGGCCAACCTTCTTCATGCGCCCGAATTCATCGCGCGCGTCAGCGCCGGCGAGGGCGCCCTCAGGCACGTCGTCGCCAAGGCCGCCATGGCCGGCATCGCCGTTCCGGCACTTGCTGCCGCCCTGTCCTATTTCGACGATTACCGGCGGGCGCGGGGCACCACCAACCTGACGCAGGCCCAGCGGGACCTGTTCGGCGCGCATACCTTCCACCGCGTCGACAAGGATGGCGTGTTCCACCACCAGTGGCCGGCGGTCTGACCGCTCCTGAATATCGGAATGTGCCGGGGCCGCTTTCGCGGCCCCGCTTCGTTTCAGCCAGCGAAGATCGCGGCTTTTTCTGTCGCATCGAGGCGGCGGAAAGCGCCGGGCGCGAGGTCCGCCGGCAGGTCCAGCCCGCCCAGCCTGTCGCGGTGCAGGGCTTCCACATGGTTGCCGACGGCGGCGAACATGCGCCGCACCTGATGGTATCGGCCTTCGCCCACCGTCAGCCATGCTTCCCGCTCGCCCAGAACGTCGAGCGACGCCGGAAGAAGCGGCTTGGTCTCACCGTCCAGCATCAGCGTTCCGGCGGCGAACAACTCCCCCTCGTCGCCGCGCAGCGGGCGTGCCAGCACGGCGCGGTATCGCTTCGAGACATCGCTGCGCGGCGCAATGACCTTGTGCAGGAATGCGCCGTCATCGGTCAAAAGCAGCAGGCCGGACGTTTCCTTGTCGAGCCGGCCGACGGTGGACAGGGCCGGCTCGCGCCGCCGCCAGCGCGGTGGCAGCAGATCGTGGACCAGCGGCCCGGCCTCCTTGTGCGAGCAGGTCACGCCAAGCGGCTTGTGCATCAGAAGGACGACGCCGGGCAGTGGGTCCAGCCGCTCTCCATCCACGACAAGCCGGTCTTCCAGCCCCGGCTCGATGGCGATGCGGCTGTCAGCGGCGGTGAAGGGCGCGCCGTCCAGCAGGATATGCCCGTTCTTGGCCAGCATCTG
>JAKOMT010000029.1 GCA_022241475.1 Microvirga sp.
TTTCACTCCCCTTGTCGGGGTGCTTTTCACCTTTCCCTCACGGTACTGGTTCACTATCGGTCATGCACGAGTACTTAGGCTTCGAGGGTGGTCCCCCGAATTTCAGACAGGATTTCACGTGTCCCGCCTTACTCATGGACCATACAGGACATTACGCGTACGGGGCTGTCACCCTTCTCGCCAAGCTTTCCAGCTTGTTCCGCTTCTTCCTTATATGGCCACTGGCCTGGTCCGCGTTCGCTCGCCACTACTAACSGAGTCTCGGTTGATGTCCTTTCCTTCGGGTACTTAGATGTTTCAGTTCCCCGAGTTCGCTTCTAACCCCTATGTATTCGAAAGTTAGATACCTTCTAAACGATACCTGGAAACCGCTCGGGCCGCCCCTCCTCTCGAAGAAACAGCCAGACCGGTTTTCCAGGCATCAAAGGTGGGTTGCCCCATTCGGAAATCCACGGATCAAAGCTTATTCGCAGCTCCCCATGGCTTATCGCAGCGTATCACGTCCTTCATCGCCTGTGCATGCCAAGGCATTCACCAGATGCCCTTAAGACACTTGATCGTTCTCATCGCCAATGCCCATCCAGATCCATACGACTTCACATCGCATGAACCGAGAGAGGACGAACATCGACGCCATTCTCTTTGACACCGCAAACATGAGACTGCGTGCAACAGCCCCTCATGTCCTGCAGCGGTGCCAATGCCGACACGACTGCCCCTACAAAAAGCAGTCACGCCGGCAAAAAGACCAGCTTCCAGAGACGGGAACCGATGATGGCGGTCAGGCACATCAATCAGGGCGTCGAACGCATTCTAAAAGAATGCATCCGCACCGGTAGGGTCGGAATGGCTATCCGAAAGGCGATGAACCTTCCGGCACACCGACCCGGACGGAACCGTCGCACCGAACGCCAAATGGCACCCGCGTCAACGATCCCTCAGGACCCGTCTTCTCTTCACTTTGTCATCAGAACAGGCAGACAACGCGCTTTCGCATCGCCTGCAAACTTGGCTTCTTTCTCCTGGATGATCCTCAAACAACCCGACACCAAACACCCAAAACGGCGTGGTGGAGCCTGTCGGGATCGAACCGACGACCCTCTGCTTGCAAAGCAGATGCTCTCCCAGCTGAGCTAAGGCCCCGTACCGCCACACAAAACGCCAATCCGATCGATCAACGTCAAGCTGGTGGGCCCGGGTAGATTCGAACTACCGACCTCACCCTTATCAGGGGTGCGCTCTAACCAACTGAGCTACGGGCCCGATCCAATGATCCAAAGTCAGCAACATGAGGCGACAAGGTCGTCCTGTCCGCTCAAGCCAAAACAGGGCGAGCGGACAATCATCCAGTGAAGAAAGAGAAACGTGGGCGGCGGCGCCTGCCTGACCACGACGATCCAAAGATCGGCATGGCGCTGTGTATGCGCGGCACGAACCTGACTGATCCATGCCTGTTGTTCTAAAACAATCCGGTACGACGAACCGGCGGACCATCCAAGGATGGTGGACCGATAAGCGTGACAGGATCGTCCTTAGAAAGGAGGTGATCCAGCCGCAGGTTCCCCTACGGCTACCTTGTTACGACTTCACCCCAGTCGCTGACCCTACCGTGGTTGGCTGCCTCCTTGCGGTTAGCGCACCACCTTCGGGTAGAACCAACTCCCATGGTGTGACGGGCGGTGTGTACAAGGCCCGGGAACGTATTCACCGTGGCATGCTGATCCACGATTACTAGCGATTCCAACTTCATGCACCCGAGTTGCAGAGTGCAATCCGAACTGAGACGGCTTTTTGGGATTAGCGCACTCTCGCGAGTTGGCTGCCCATTGTCACCGCCATTGTAGCACGTGTGTAGCCCAGCCCGTAAGGGCCATGAGGACTTGACGTCATCCCCACCTTCCTCTCGGCTTATCACCGGCAGTCCCCTTAGAGTGCCCAACT
>JAKOMT010000030.1 GCA_022241475.1 Microvirga sp.
GATGTGCCTCCGATGACTGCGGCCGCGATGACGAGCAATTCGTCCAGCGTGCCCTGCGCGTTGGTGGCCGCGTTGAGACGCGCCGTCGAGATCATCGCGCCCAGCGCCGCAAGGCCACCCATCAGCATGAACACCTTCATCAACACCCAGCGTGTGTTGATGCCGGCCAGTTCCGCCGCCTCTGGGTTGCCGCCGATGGCGAAGACGTAGCGGCCGAAGCGCGTTCGCGTGGTCACGAAGGTCATGACGATGCCGACGACCACGGCGATCAGGACAGGGATGGCGATGCCGTAACCGATGGAAAGGCCACCCTCCGGCACGGGAATATCGTTTGCCTGCGCATAACGGGCCGCAATCGCCGATGGCCATTTATAGGCGTTGAGTACGGCGGCCGTACCGAGAATACCGGCACAGGCGACGCCGCCCAGAAGCAGTTCGGCCCAGACCGGACGCTGCTGGAAGTTGAAGCGGCGGCGACGGCGACGCCCGGCGACAAAGGACAGGCAAACGACGGCGCAGGCGGCCACGGCGATAATCCATGTCCAGGTTTCGCCGAGCGAGCCGTCGGCCCCACCGCCCATCAGGCGGAAGGTGCTGTCCATCGGCGCGATGGTCTTGCCGGATGTCAGCCACCATGCCCCGCCGCGCCACACCAGAAGGCCGCCGAGCGTGACGATGAAGGCGGGTACGCCGGCATAGGCGATGATCAGGCCTTGCAAGCCGCCGATGGCGACACCCGCGGCAACTCCGGCAAGGCTGGCCAGCAACCAGTTGAATGGCCCCTCGAAGCCGAGAAGCGGGGGCAGCAACTGCACCTGCGTTACAGCCATGATCATGCCGGTGAAGCCCAGTATGGAGCCGACCGACAGATCGATGTTGCGGGTGACGATCACGAGCACCATGCCCGTCGCCATGATGGCGACGGACGCTGTCTGCACCGACAGGTTCCAAAGGTTGCGCGGCGTCAGGAAGATGCCGCCGGACAGAACATGGAAAACCAGCCAGATAACCAGAAGCGCGCCGAGCATCCCCAGCATCCGGGTATCCACCTCGGTGGCCCGCACGGCGCGTGCCAGCCATCCCGCGCCGCCGTCCTGGCGGCGGCGCTCCACTGTTGCATCGGACATGCGAAAGACTCCTGATTGCAGATGGCCGAGGTCGGGCTGCTTAGTCGCAGGCCGGCACCGAGCTGGCGGCCACGCCCTGGCAGACCACATCCTTCGACACCCAGCCGGAATCGATGATCGTGCCGAGGTTCTCCTTAGTGATCGCCACCGGCGTCAGGAAAAGAGACGTCATCTCGACGCCGTTCGGCCCGCCATTGAAGGTCGTCACGCCTTCGACATCCGACATCGCCGTTCCGTCGGCAAGCTGCAACGCAATTTCCGTTGCCTCACGGCCAAGCTCGCGAGAGTCCTTCCAGACGGAAACCGTCTGCGTGCCGCGCGCGATACGGTTGAGCGCCGCATGGTCGGCGTCCTGGCCCGACACCGGCACCGCGCCGGCAAGACCCTGCGCTTCCAGCGCCGCAATGGCGCCGCCCGCGGTGCCGTCATTGGCCGCAACCACGGCCGCAACCTCGTTGTTGTTGGCCGTCAGGAACTGTTCCATGTTGGCCTGCGCGTTTTCCGGCAGCCAGCCGTCGGTGTAGGCTTCGCCGACATTGACGATCTCGCCGGAGTCGATCTTCGGCTTCAGCACTTCCATCGCGCCCGAGAAGAGGA
>JAKOMT010000013.1 GCA_022241475.1 Microvirga sp.
GGAGAGAGATCGCTGACATGGGACCAGGGGTCCGAAATGGCGCAGCATGCGCAGCTTCGGGTCGAGGCTGGTCTGGAGATCTACTTCTGCGACCCGCACTCTCCTTGGCAGAGAGGTAGCAACGAGAACACCAACGGGCTGCTGCGGCAGTACTTCCCGAAAGGAACGGACCTGAGCCTGCACAGCGCGGAGCACCTCGAGGCCGTGGCCGCGGTTCTCAACGGCCGACCGCGTAAGACCCTCCAATGGCGAACGCCCGCCGAGGCACTGGACGCCTTCCTCAAGACTGCCCAAGATGATGTTGCGACGACCGCTTGAGACCGGCATATATGACGGCGTCTCGATAGAGAACATTATCTCGCCATCCACCACCACCTGTTTCAAGACGTGTACGAGTGGGCCGGCAGGATCAGAACCGTGCGGATTTCTCGTGAAGGCCACTCGTTTTGCTATCCCGAATATATCGCCGGCCAGTTGGACCGGGTGTTCGAATGGCTGCGCGCGCGAACTCTCTTGGCCCGCCTCAACCGCACTGATTTCGTCGGCGGAGCGACCCATGTCCTGTCCGAACTGAACGCCATCCACGCCTTTCGGGACGGAAACGGCCGGGCGCAGATGGCGTTCATGGCGGAACTGGCGCGACGCGCCGGACATCCGCTGCGTCTGGAACGCCTCGTACGCGAGCGGTTCATCCCCGCGATGGTCGAGAGTTTTCGGGGCGATGACGCTCCCCTCGCCGCCGAAATCGACGAACTCACCCGCCCTTGAGCGCTGGCGACTAATCCCCGACCAACATCCCCGCCCCGACGCTGTACACCCGCTCACGCCCGATCACGCCGGCGACGAATCCCTCGGGGAAGAGCGGGACGAAGGCGGCGTCGCGGACGTTGAGGCCGCCGGCATAGGCGCCGAAAGCGGGCATCACGCAGCGCTCCCGGCTCATCGCGAAGCAGCGCCGGCGCACGCGCCCTCCGCGCCCGACGACTTTCGCGACCGGATGCAGGTGGCCCGCGATTTCAGGGCCAGGCTCGGTCGAGGGCTCATGGCGCAGGCGCACGCCGGCGAGAACGAGTTCGTCGGCAATGTCTCCGCCAAGCCCCTCGGGCGCGCCGGGATCGTGGTTGCCCGCGAGCCAGAGCCAGTCGCGCCCGCGCATCAGCCCGGCGAGCGCCTCGCGGTCGTCTACGCCCAGACGCTGCGCGGCGTGAGGATCGTGGAAGGAATCCCCCATCGCGATCACCCGGCGCGGAGCATAGGCCGCGAGCACGGCGGCGAGCCGCGACAAGGTCTCGCGCGTATCGTAGGGCGGCAGCAGGAAGCCGCGGCGGGCGCGCGAGGAGCCTTTCTCGAAATGCAGGTCGGCGACGAGAACCGCGTCCTCGTCCGGCAGATACAACACGCCGGAAACGTCGCAGATGATCGCCAGACGCCCGAGGGCGCCCGCGCGGGGGGCGTGGGCGGGCGCGTTCATGCGCTCCCCTCGCCGTCGGCCTCACGCATGAGCATCGCTTCCGCCTCCGCCAGCATATCGTCGGCGCCTTCCCCATAGACCCGCTCGCGACCGATCTCCAGCATGATCGAGACGGCGAGCGGCGAGACGCGGTCCAGGGCTTTATGAACGATTCGCCCCTCGACGCGCGAGAGCATCATGGCGAGGCGCTTGATGTCGAGCAGGCCCGTCGCCGCATCCGCGCGCGCCGCGCGCAGGAGGATGTGCCCGGGATCGTGCCGGCGCAGCACGTCATAGACGAGATCGGTCGAGACCGTGACCTGGCGCTGGGTCTTCTTCTGGCCGGGAAAGCGGCGCTCGATCAGACCGGCGATGACGGCGCAATAGCGGAAGGTGCGCTTCATCAGGTTCGATTCCTCGAGCCATTCCTCGAGATCGTCGCCGAGCATGTCCTGCGCGAAGAGCGCGTCGACGAACCCCGGATCGCCCGCCGCCGCCAACCCGATGTCGCGCAGGCCCCAGACCGCGAGCCCGTAATCGTTGGCGACGAAGCCGAGCGGCTTCATGCGCGCGCGCTCCAGCCGCCGCGTCAGCAGCATCCCGAGCGTCTGGTGCGCGAGGCGACCCTCGAACGGATAGGCGACGAGATACGAGCGCCCCGCCCGCATGAAGGTCTCGACGACGAGGTTTTCGCGCCCCGGCAGCAGCGAACGGCGGCGCTGCAGCTCCAGAAGTTCGACGAGCTGGGCGGGAAGCCGGCTCCACGATTCCGGCTCGGCGAGATAACCGCGCACGCGCTCGGCGAGAAAAGTCGAGAGCGGAAACTTTCCGCCGGCGTAGGAGGGGATCTTCGGGTCGGTCCCCGCTCTCGCCCGCGAAACGATCGCGGCGTCCTCGGTCAGGCCGTGGAATGCGAGCACCTCCCCGGCGAAGACGAAGGTGTCGCCCGGCGTCAGCGTCTCGGCGAAATACTCCTCGACCTCACCCAGCACGCGCCCTCCCCGCCCCATCGGCGCGCCGGCCCGGCCGATGCGTCCGAGGCGCACCTTCACCATCGTCGCCTCGACGATGGTGCCGACGTTCATGCGGTATTGCTGGGCCACGTGCTTGTCGCGCACGCGCCAGAGCCCGTCCGTCCCCTGAACGATGCGGGCGAAGCGCTCGTAGGCGGTCAGCGCGTAGCCGCCCGTGGCCACGAAGCGGATCACGTCGTCGAACGTCTCGCGGTCGAGGTCGGCGTAGGGCGCGGCGCGCCGCGTCTCCTCGTAGAGCGCGTCGGCCGCGAACGGCTCGGCGCAGGCCATGCCGAGCACATGCTGGGCGAGCACGTCGAGGGCGCCCGGGTTCAGGTCGGGCGTATCCTGCGCCGCCTCCTCCACCGCGTCGAGGGCGGCGCGGCATTCGAGGATCTCGAAGCGGTTCGCCGGCGCCAGATACGCCTTCGACGGCTCGTCGAGGCGGTGATTGGCGCGCCCTATGCGCTGCATGATCCGGCTCGCCCCTTTCGGCGCTCCGACATTGACGACGAGATCGACGTCGCCCCAGTCGATGCCGAGATCGAGCGTCGCCGTGCAGACCACCGCGCGCAGGCGCCCGGCGGTCATCGCAGCCTCGACCTTTCGGCGTTGCTCGACGTCGAGCGAACCGTGATGGAGCGCGATCGGCAGCACGTCGTCGTTGAGGCTCCACAAGGCCTGAAAGACGAACTCGGCCTGCATGCGCGTGTTGACGAAGACGAGCGTCGTGCGGTGAGCCCGGATCAAGTCGTAGATCGCCGGCATCGACACGGCGGCGGTATGCCCGATCTGGGGGAGAACGCGATCCGTCTCCAGCATGCGAATGTCGGCCGGCGCGCCGCCTGTCACCGTGACGATCTCCGGCGGACGGGAGAGATCGGAGGCGAGGTAACGCGCCAGCGCGATCGGCTCGCGCACCGTCGCCGACAGCCCAACCGCCGCGAGATCGGGCGCGAGCGAGAAGAGCCGCGCGAGGCCGAGCGAGAGCAGGTCGCCGCGTTTCGAGGCGACGAGCGCGTGCAGTTCGTCGAGGACGACGCGCCGCAGGCCGCCGAACAATTCGCGAGCGTCGCGATGGGCGAGCATGAGGGCGAGCTGCTCCGGCGTCGTCAGCAGGATGTCGGGCGGCCGCTCCATCTGCCGGACGCGTTTATGCGCCGGGGTGTCGCCCGTGCGCGTCTCGATGCGGATGGGCAGGCCCATTTCGCGCGCCGGACTCTCCAGATTGCGCGCCACGTCGACCGCCAGCGCCTTCAGCGGCGAGATGTAGAGCGTATGGAGGCGGGGTTTTTCGCCCGCATTCACGCCGCCCTCCGCCAGATCAACCATGCTCGGCAGGAAGCCCGCGAGCGTCTTGCCCGCTCCGGTCGGCGCGACGAGGAGCGCGCCGCGGCCTGCGCGCGCGAGCGCGAGGAGCTCCAGCTGATGCGCGCGCGGGCGCCAGCCGCGGCCGGCGAACCAGGCCGCGAAGCGTTCGGGAAGGCGGTTTTCAGGTTCGGGCGTCACCGGCGCAAGGTAGCGCTGCGGGCGCTAAAGTCGATCCGCCCGGGCCTCAGCCGGGCTCGCCCTGGCGCTCTTCGAGCAGCGCGTGCAGGCGCTTCAACACGCCGTCGACTTCATCCTCGGCCGCCACCTTGACGTTGAGCAGCTCCATGCTGCGGATCCCGTGAACGACGAGGAAGGCCGCCGTCGCGAGATCGGGATCGGTCGCGTTCGTGCGGATGCGGTCGAGAAAATCGCGTTCCTGCTCGCGCACCGGATCGAGAAGGCTCGGATTCTCGGCCAGCGCCGCGAGGAGCCCCGAGGGCGGGGGCGCGCCCCGGCAGCGGTCGCGGCGGAATTCGTCGAGATAGGCGCCGATGACGGAATTCGCGCGCCCCTCGCTCTCCCCCTGCCGAACCGCGGCGTCGAAACGGGCCACGAAATCCTCGACGAGACCGGTCATCAGACTGCTCTTCGAGGGAAAATGGTATAGAAGTCCGCCCTTCGAAACTCCGGCCCGGGCCGCCACCGCATCGAGCGAGAGGTTGCCGGGGCCGACCTCGCGCGCCAGATCTTGTGCTGCGGCCAGAATTCTGCCGCGCGTATCGGTTTTTGTTGCGTCCATGATCTCCGGAGCCTTGACTTTACCGTCCGGACGGTACAGTAACCTGCGCTCAGATTGCAAGAGGTTCGTCAGGCGGCCGGCGATATTGCGCCGGCGGCGGTCGGACCGACCGAAGGTCATACCATGATCAAGCGTTTCATCATCGCCATCGTCCTGCTCGGCGTCGTCGGCGGCGGCCTCGTGTGGTTCAATTTCTTCCGGGACCGGATGATCGGCGAGTTCTTCGCCAACCGCCCCGTGCCGGCGATGGTCGTCTCGACCGTCGAGGCCCAGCCGTCGGTCTGGCGCCCGGCGATCAACGCCATCGGCACCGTGAACGCCTCGCAGGGCGTCGACCTGACGGTTGAGACGAACGGCGTCGTCAAGGAGATCCTGTTCACGTCGAACCAGTCCGTCGCGGCCGGCGACGTGCTGTTGCGGCTCGACGACGACGTCCAGCGCGCCGATTTCGAGGCCGCCCGCACGCAGTCGGAACTCGACACCGTCAGTCTCGAACGGACGCGCGACCTGCAGACGCGCGGCGTGGCGACGAACGTCTCGCTGGACGCCGCGCAGGCCGCCGCTCAGGCCTCGGAGGCCCGCATGGAGCGCGCCCGCGCGATCCTCGAGCAGCGCCAGCTCGTGGCTCCCTTTTCGGGCACGATCGGCATCCCGCGCGTCGATCTCGGCCAGTACGTCATGTCGAACGTCGTCGTCGCGACGCTTCAGGACATCGAGACGATGCGCGTCGATTTCACCCTGCCCGAACAGCAACTGCCCAACATCGCCATCGGCCAGCCGCTACACGTTCGTATCGAGGGCGTGGAACGCGACTTCGACGGCGTGATCACCGGCATCGATCCCCGCGTCGATCCCGCCAGCCGCATGGTCTCGGTGCGCGGCGCGATCGAGAACGCCGACAACGGCCTCACGCCGGGCCAGTTCGTGCGCATCGCGGTCGACCTGCCCGAGGAGCCGGCGGTGATCGCGCTCCCGCAGACGGCGGTCGTCTCCAGCCTCTATGGAGATTTCGTCTATGTGGTTCGACCGAGCGAGGATGACGCCGAGCGGCTCGAGGCCCGGCAAGCCTTCGTGCAGATCGGGCGCCGCTCCGGCGCACTCGTCGAACTGCGCGGGGGCGTCGAGGCAGGCGACCGGATCGTCTCCGTCGGGCAGAACCGCCTCTCGAACGGTTCGCCGGTGACCCTCGACAATGCGGCGGGGGCGACCGACGCTCCCGGACCGGAGGCCAGCGCGCAATGAGTCCCGCCGACATCTTCATCAAGCGCCCGGTGCTATCGACCGTTCTGGGCCTCATGATCGTCCTGCTCGGGCTGCAGGGTCTCTTCAACCTCCAGACGCGCCAGTATCCGCAGGTCGACGAGACCGTCATCACGGTCACGACGGTTTATCCCGGCGCCTCCGCCGACCTGATCCAGGGCTTCATCACCTCGCCGATCGCCGCGGTCGTCGCGACGGCGGAGAACGTCGACTACGTCACGACCCAGTCGCGCCCCTCCGCCTCGGTCGTGACCATCAACATGCAGCTCGGCTCGAACCCGGACGCGGCGCTCACGGAAGTGATGTCCAAGGTCCAGGAGGTCCGAAGCCGCCTGCCGCAGGACGCGCAGGACCCGAGCATCGTCAAGGGCACGGGCATGACCTTCGCGACGATGTATCTCGGCGTGCAGAACGTCAACATGACCCCGGAGCAGGTCACGGAGTATATCGAGCGCGTCATCGTGCCCCGCATGTCGACGATCGAGGGCGTCGCCGAAGCGCAGGTGCTCGGCGCGGCGAACTACGCCATGCGGGTCTGGATCGACCCCGTGCGGCTCGCCGGGCAGGGCCTGACCGCGCCCGAAGTGCGCGCCGCGATCACGGGCTCGAACTTCCTCTCCGCCCCGGGCCGCACGCAGAACGAACTCGTCGCCTACGCCATCACGATGCGCTCGACGCTGCAGACGCCCGAGGCCTTCGGCGAATTGCCGATCGCCGGCACGGGCGACCAGGTCGTGCGGCTGCGCGACGTGGCGCAGGTCGAACTCGCCGCCGAGTCCACGGACACGATCGTGACCTTCAATGGCGCGCCCGGAACCTTCATCGGCGTCTTCCCGACCCCGGCGGCGAATCCGCTCGACACGGCGGGGGCGGTCCTCGACGAATTGCCGGCGATCCAGGCCAGCCTGCCGCAGGGCATGACGCTGACCCTGATGTACGACGCGACCGAGCAGATCGCGGCGTCGATCGACGAGGTCATCCGCACGATCGTGGAGGCCACGATCATCGTGGCCCTCATCATCCTGCTGTTCCTCGGCTCGTTCCGCTCGCTCCTGATACCGCTGATCGCGATCCCGCTGTCGCTCGTCGGCGTGCTCTTCATCCTCTTCATGATGGGCTATTCCATCAACCTGCTGACGCTGCTCGCGATGGTGCTCGCCATCGGGCTCGTGGTCGACGACGCGATCATCGTCGTCGAGAACGTGCAGCGCCACGTCGACGACGGCGTGCCGCCGCTGCAGGCGGCGTTCCTGTCGATGAAGGAGCTGTTCGTCGCCATTATCGCGATGACGCTGACGCTCGTGTCCGTGTTCATGCCGCTGTTCTTCACGGCGGGGCTGACCGGCGCGCTCTTCCGCGAGTTCGCGGTGGCGCTGGCCGGCGCGGTGTTCATCTCGGGCATCGTCGCGATGACGATCTCGCCGATGATGGCCGGGCGCATCCTGCGACGCGAGCAGGGCCGCTTCCAGAAGATCATCGACCGCACCTTCACGCGCTTCGAGGGCTGGTATGAGCGCCGCGTGACGAATTCCTTCCGCTACCGTCCGGTTATGATCCTCATGATCGTGACGCTGATGGGCGTGACGGGCTTTCTCTTCACGAAAACCGCGAGCGAGCTCGCGCCGGAGGAGGATTCGGGAGCGCTCTTCGCCATCGTCAACGCGCCCTCCTACGCGACGTCGGAATATACCGGCGGCTACGTGGACCAGATTCGCGAGCTGACGCAGGACCTGCCCGAATTGTCGGCCAATTTCTCGATCGTGGGCTTCGGCGGCCAGACCAATTCGGCGATCATGATCTGGACGTTCAAGGAATGGGCCGAGCGCGACCGCTCGCAGAGCGAGATCCAGCAGGATCTCCAGGCGAGCATCGACAAGGTGCCCGGCGTGCGGGCCTTCGTCTTCGCCCCGCCCTCGCTTCCGGGCGCGGGCGGCGGACTTCCCATCTCCGTCGTCGTGCGCTCGACGGGCGAGCCCTCGCAGGTTTTCGAAATCGCCGAGGAGATCAAGCGCGAGGCGACCGAGAGCGGCCGCTTCATCGTCGTGCAGAACTCGCTCGCCTTCGACACGACGCAGGTCGTGGTGACGATCGATCGCGACCGCGCGGCGGCGCTGAACCTCCCCGCCAACGAGATCGGCGCGGCGCTGAGCCTGCTCGTCGGCGGCGGAGCGATCGCTCAGTTCGACCGCGACTCGAACAGCTACGACGTCATCACGCAGGTGCCGCGCGAGTATCGCGACAATCCCGACCGACTCGGCGAGTTCTTCGTCCGTTCGACGAACGGCCAGATGGTGCCGCTCTCGGCCGTGATGAACGTCTCGACGACGGCGACGGCGGCGGCGATCGAGCAGTTCAACCAGCTCAACTCGGCGACGATCACGGCGCTTCCGCTTCCCGGCGTCTCGACGGGCGACGGCCTCGCCCTGATCGAGGAGATCGCCGCGCCGCTTCTGCCGGACGGCTTCTTCATCGACTACGCCGGCCAGTCGCGGCTCGAGAAGAACGAAGGAAGCTCGATCGCGATCGCCTTCGCGCTCGCGCTCCTCGTCATCTACCTCGTCCTCGCGGCGCAGTTCGAAAGCTTCCGCGATCCGTTCATCATCCTGATGTCGGTGCCGCTCTCGATCTTCGGCGTGATCGTTCCGCTCAATCTCGGGCTCGGCACGCTCAACATTTACACGCAGGTGGGCCTGATCACGCTGATCGGCCTGATCACGAAGCACGGCATCCTGCTCGTGGAGTTCGCCAACCAGCTTCGCCGCGAGAAGGGCCTCTCCCGTGAAGAGGGCATGATCGCCTCCGCCAAGCTCAGGCTCCGTCCGATCCTGATGACCACGGCGGCGACGGCGCTCGGCGTCGTGCCGCTGATGCTCGCCGACGGCGCGGGCGCCGCCGCGCGCTTCGCCATGGGCCTCGTGATCTTCTCGGGGATCACGGTCGGCACGCTCTTCACGCTGTTCGTCGTGCCCACGGTCTACACGCTCGTCTCCCGCAAGGAGATCGCCCGCGAACCGCAGGGGCCGGACGAAGCGGTCATCGCGGCGGCGCAAGCGCGGCATTGACCGCGCGCGCCCTCCCCGCCTCGCCATGATCGGCCCGTCGCGCAAGCGGCGGGCCGTTTCGATTCCAGCCTGAAGCAAGCTTGTTCGCCTATCTCCGTTCGTGACCAATCGGCGGGGCGCTATGCGAGGCATGCTCAACACGGCACATGGAATCGGGCGCGTCGCCGCGGCGGCGCTGGTCGTCGCACTGTGCGCGCCGGCTCCGGCCGACGCGTCCGAGGCCGACGCCGCGCGCTATTGCGAAGCGATTCGCGATCCCGCCCGCGAGGCGCGCGTCGCCTGGCAGGCGCAATCCCTTCTCGACATCGAGGCGCGCGTCGAGGCGCGCATCGCCGAGCTCGCGGCCCTGCGCGCCGAATACGAGACCTGGCTGGCGCGGCGCGAGGATTTCCTGCGCAAGGCCGAGGAAACCGTCATCTCGATCTACGCGCGCATGCGCCCGGACGCCGCCGCCGCCCAACTCGCCGCCATGGACAACGAGACGGCGGGCGCCGTGATCGCGAAACTCAATCCGCGCCAGTCGAGCGCCATTCTCAACGAGATGGAGCCCGGACGCGCCGCGCTGCTGACGCGCGGAATCGCCGGAACCGCCTTCTCCCAGGATAACGCGGCCAGAGAACTTCCTTCGACGGAGAACGCCCTGTGACCTCCCCTCCGCTCCTCGTCGCGGCGATCGCCGCTTCCTGCGCTCTCGCGGGCTGCGCCGCCGATCTCTCGGAGATCGGACGCGAGCCCGGCATGACCCCGGTCGGGGCCGGGCTCACCGCCTATCACGCCACGCTTCCCGCAAGCTCCTTCCCCGACCAATCGCGCCGCGAGTTCCACTCGGTCTGGAGCGACGGTCGCGAGAACCTGTTCGCCGATTCCCGCGCGGCCAAGGTCGGCGACGTGCTGACGGTGCACATCCGGATGAACGACGAGGCGCGGCTCAACAACGCGACCGGACGTTCGCGCGACTCGGAGGCCAATCTCGGGTTCGACTTCTCCGCCCAGTTCGGGGGCGTCGGATCGGGCGGCGGCGCCGGCGGCGGAATCAATTCCGGCACGAGTTCACGCGGACAGGGTTCAATCAACCGCTCCGAGCGCATCGACGTCAACGTGGCGGCGGTGGTGACGAGCGTCCTGCCCAACGGCAACCTCCTCATCAGCGGCTCGCAGGAAGTTCGCGTGAACTACGAACTGCGCATCCTCAACGTCGCGGGCGTCGTGCGCCCGCGCGACATCTCCGCCGCCAATACGATCGGCTACGAGAAGATCGCCGAAGCGCGCATCTCCTACGGCGGGCGCGGGCGCACGAGCGAGGTCCAGCAGCCCGCCTGGGGGCAGCAGATCTACGACATCGTGACGCCGTTCTGATCCGGGAGACGACCGACATGGCCGACGCCGTCGCGCAGCTCCCCGCTCCCGAAGGTCTTCGCAACGGCCGCGCCCGCGCGGCGGAGCCCGCCAGGGGCGGGGCGGGCCCCTTCCTCGCCGCCCTCGCCGTGCTCACGCCGCTCGCGGTCGCGACCGGTTTCGCGCTCGCCTGGCTGGTCCACGACCGCATCGCGCCGCCGCCCGAGACGGCGGCGGCGGAGCGACCCGTCGAGCCCTTGCGCTACGCCGCCGGCGCGACGCTGCATCGCCTTTCGCCCGTCGTGACGAACCTTCGGTCTCCGTCCGACGTCTGGATCCGCGTCGATCTCGCCCTCGTCATGGAGGAGCCCGACGAGGGCGCACGCTCGCGCCTCGCGACCGAGATCGCTGCGGACGCGCTCTCCTACCTGCGCACGCTCGACCTCGCCCAGATCGAAGGCGCGAGCGGCCTTCTGTTTCTCCGCGAGGATCTGACGGACCGCGCCGCAGCCCGCTCGCAGGGCGCGGTGCGCGAAGTCGTGCTCGAATCCCTGGTCGTGCAATGAGCCGCGTTGTCTGGCTCGCCCTCCTGCTCGCCCTTCCCGGCGACGCCGTCGCCCAGAGCATCGATCTCGGCGGGCTGATTCCCGACGGAGAGGCCGCGACGACGGGGCGGATCGTCCAGCTGCTCATCCTGCTCACGGTGCTCTCGATCGCGCCCGGCCTGATGATCATGGTGACGAGCTTCACGCGCTTCGTCGTGGCGCTCTCGTTCCTGCGCTCGGGCATGGGCCTGCAATCGACGCCGGCCAATCTCGTGCTGATCTCGCTCGCCCTGTTCATGACCTTCTACGTCATGGCGCCGACCTTCGACCGGGCCTGGCGGGAGGGGATCGATCCGCTTCTGCGCAGCGAGATCACCGAGGAGCAGGCGTACGAGCGCACGACCGGGCCGTTCCGCGAGTTCATGCTGGCGCATGTGCGCGAGAAGGATCTCGCCATGTTCACGGAGCTCGCGGAGGAGAGCTTCGGGACCAGTCAGGCGGATGACGAGATCGAGCTGCGCGTGCTGATCCCGGCCTTCATGATCTCCGAACTGCGCCGGGGCTTCGAGATCGGATTCATCATCGCCCTGCCCTTTCTCGTGATCGACATCATCGTCGCCACCATCGTCATGTCGATGGGCATGATGATGATGCCGCCCACCGTCATCGCCCTGCCGTTCAAGATATTGTTCTTCGTGCTGATCGACGGCTGGAACCTGCTGATCGGCGGGCTCGTGCGATCGTTCTTCTAGCGACGCTTGCGTCCACCGGATTTGCGGCTCCGCGCATTCCGCTCGCGCGCGAAACCCTCTATCCAGCGGCATGCCGTCTCCCGCCGCCGATTCGCAGACCCGTCTGGACGCCGCCCGCGTGGTGCTGCGCGAGACGTTCGGCTATCCCGACCTGCGCCCCGGACAGGCGGAGGTTCTCGACGCGGTGCTCGAGGGCCGCGACGTGCTCGCGGTGATGCCCACGGGCGCCGGCAAGTCGATGTGCTATCAGCTGCCCGCGCTCGTGCGCGAGGGGCTCACCGTCGTCGTCTCGCCGCTGATCGCCCTGATGCGCGACCAGGTGGCGCAGCTCCGCAACAACGGCGTGGCGGCTGGCGCGCTGAATTCCTCGAACGATCAGGCCGAGAACGACCGCGTGCGCGACGCCCTGCGCGAGGGGGCGCTGCGGCTGCTTTACGTCTCGCCCGAACGGCTGGTGAACAACGGCACGGCGGAATGGCTGGCTCGCGCCGGCGTGCGGCTGCTCGCCATCGACGAGGCGCATTGCGTTTCACAATGGGGGCACGATTTCCGGCCTGAATACGCGCAGTTGGGCGAGGTGCGCCGGCGTCTCGGGGACGTCCAGACCATCGCGCTGACGGCCACCGCCGACGTCGCCACCCGCGCCGACATCGCATCGCGGCTGTTCGAGCGGGAGCCGACCGTCTTCGTCCACGGCTTCGACCGGCCGAACCTGTTTCTGGCCATGGAGCCGCGCGCGAACCGGGCGCGCCAGATCAGGGGCTTCCTCGACAAGCACAAGGGCGAGAGCGGCATCGTCTATTGCCTCTCGCGCAAGGCGACCGAGGACATCGCGGAAAACCTGCGCGAGCACGGCGTCGACGCCATCGCCTATCATGCGGGGCTCGCGTCCGAGGAGCGCTCGCGCCGGCAGGACCGCTTCCTGCAGGAGGACGGAATCGTAATGGTCGCGACCGTCGCCTTCGGCATGGGCATCGACAAGCCGGACGTGCGCTTCGTCGCCCACGCTTCGCTTCCGAAATCGATCGAGGCCTATTATCAGGAGATCGGCCGCGCGGGTCGCGACGGCGAGAGCGCCGATACGCTGACGCTCTACGGGATCGACGACATCCGCGTCCGGCGTCTCCAGATCGAGGAATCGGCGGTCTCGGACGACCAGAAGCGCATCGAGCGCCAGCGTCTCGATGCGCTGGTCTCGCTGTGCGAGGCGCCGCGCTGCCGTCGCCAGACGCTGCTCTCCTATTTCGGCGAGAAATCGGAGCCCTGCGGGCGCTGCGACCTCTGCGCCGGGGGCGTGAAGACCTTCGACGGCACGGTGGAGGCGCAGAAGATCCTCTCCGCCATCGCCCGCACCGGCGAGCGCTTCGGCGCCGAGCACATCGTCGCGATCCTCACCGGCGAGGAGACCGATCAGGTCCGCCGGCACGGGCATGCGGGCCTGCGCACCTTCGGCGTCGGCAAGGACCGGCCGAAGCAGGAATGGCGCTCGCTGATGCGCCAGATCTACGCGGCGGGCCTCGTCCAGATCGCGCTGGACGACCACGGCCGCTGGCGGATCACCGAGCGAGGCGACGCGGCCCTGCGGGGACTGGAGAAGGTCACCTTGCGTTCGGACGTGCTCGACAAGGCGTCCTCGCGCAAGGAGCGCAGGGCGAGCGCGATCGAGGAGGCGGGCCTGTCGCCGGACGATCCGCTGCTCAAGCGCCTGAAGGCGCTGCGCCTGACGATCGCCAAGGACGAGGAGGTCCCCGCCTACGTCGTCTTCACCGATCGCAGCCTCGTCGACATGGCGCTCTTGCGCCCCCGCTCCCTGGACCAGCTCGCCGCCTGCCACGGCGTGGGCCAGGCCAAACTCTCGCGCTATGGCGAGGCGTTTCTCGAGGCTTTGCTGGAGGCGTGATCTGGTTTGGCGTGGTCCGTGCGCCAACGGCCTTCCCTCCCCGAGGGGAGGGAAGGCGCGGCGGGTTTCATGCGCGGACCAGGACGTCCGGCCGAAAAATCAGCCCGCCTTCGGCGATATCAACCTGCGGTTGATCAGGACCTCGGCGATCTGCACGGCGTTCAGGGCCGCGCCCTTGCGCAGGTTGTCGGCGACGCACCAGAACGTGATGCCGTTCTCCACCGTGGCGTCCTCCCGGATGCGGGAGACGTACGTCGCGTCCTCGCCGGTGGCGTCGAGCGGCGTGGCGTAGCCGCCGGGCTCCTGCTTGTCGATGACGAGCACGCCCGGCGCCGAACGCAGGATCGCGCGCGCCTCGTCGGCCGTGATCGGCTTCTCGAACTCGACGTTGACGGCCTCGGAATGCGACACGAATACCGGCACGCGCACGCAGGTCGCCGTCAGCTTGATCGACGGGTCGAGGATCTTCTTGGTCTCGACCATCATCTTCCATTCCTCCTTCGTGTACCCGTCCTCCATGAAGACGTCGATGTGGGGAATGAGGTTGAAGGCGATGCGCTTGGGAAACTTCTTCGTCTCGGCGTCCTTGAGCGAGTAGATCGCGCGGGTCTGCCGATCGAGCTCGTCCTCGCCGTCCTTGCCGGCCCCGGACACCGACTGATAGGTCGCGACGACGACGCGCTTGATCGTCGCGCGGTCGTGCAGGGGCTTGAGCGCGACGACGAGTTGCGCCGTCGAGCAGTTCGGATTGGCGATGATGTTCTTCTTCCTGAAGCCCGCCACCGCGGCCGCGTTCACTTCCGGCACGATCAACGGAACGTCCTGATCGTAGCGCCAGGCGCTCGAATTATCGATGACGACGGCGCCCTGCGCGGCGATGCGCGGGGACCATTCACGCGACACGTCGCCGCCCGCCGACATCAGGCAGATATCCACGTCGGAGAAATCGTAATTGTCGAGCGCCTTCGTCTTGAGGGTCCTGTCGCCGAACGAGACCTCCTTGCCGAGGCTGCGGCGGGAGGCGAGCGCGACGACCTCGGAGGCCGGAAAGGCGCGCTCGGAAAGGATGTCGAGCATGACGCGCCCGACATTGCCCGTGGCGCCGACGACGGCGACCTTGTAACTCATGATGACGATCTCCTGAAAAGCCGCTCTCCCGTTAGACTTCGCGCCCCGGAGACGGCGCGGGGCGCCGGCTTCGCTCGGGGGCAGCCCTCCCGCCCGGCGGGAGAGATCTCCGGGACGAGAGCGCGCTCAGCGCGTCGTTTTCACGAGCGCTGTGGTCATCGCTTTCGATTTGAGCGCGGTCGCGCGGACCATGTCGTCGCTCCTGCAAGCAGCGGACGCGCGGGAAGAGCCTCGCGCGTGGAGAAAGCCGATGCGCGAAAACGTCGGCGGTGTCAAGGCGCGCGCGCGTGTCGGAAAGCTTTTGGCGAAAGACTTCGCTCAGGATCGAATCAGCGCTATTTAAGGTTGATTCGATGATGGAGACTATAATGCTCGATCGATTGACCTTCGACGATTTCAAGGACTATCGCGGCGCCACGTTCGCACTCGAGGGGGCGGGCGGAAACGTCGAGATGCGCCTGCTCGACGTGCGGCTCTCGCCCTACCCGCAGATGCCGACTCGCCGTCGCGCCTTCGCGATCCTGTTCACGGCCCCGAGGGAGCCGTCGCTGGCCAACCGGATGTACAATATCCGCCACCCCGCCAAGGGCCTGATGGAGGGCGTCTTCATCACCCCGATCGCGCCGCCTCCGCAGTTCCTCGACCAGTTGAACGACGTGCGGATTTACGAGGCCGTCTTCAATTGACGGTGAGCGGCGCGGGCGGTCCGGCCCCCCGCGCCGACACGCGTCACGGACGCTGGGGATAGAGCCCCTCGAGCGCGATGCAGAAATTGATCGCGAGGAACGGCGGCATCGTCGACAGCGCGGCGCCCGAGCCCGTGGAGCCCGTCACGCCGGAAATCGAGCCCGGCGCCAGCGGCTGGTCGCCGGAGCCCGTCGGTCCGTAGATGAGGGCGGGCGACTGTTGCAGCCCTTGCGGAATGACGGCCGCAGCGAGCCGGGATTGCGCCGTCGGAGCCTGCGAGGTCGCCGTGGCGGTCGTCGCGTGGAGGGCCAGCGCGTCGCCGGCATGGGTATGGGCCGGCAGATTCGCGACGGTCAGCGTCGCGCCTTCCTGACCGGACATCTGGCCCAGCGCGCGCGTCGACAGCCCCGGACCGCTTCCCACGCCGACCGGCAGACGGCTGCGCAGGTCGGGAAGCTTGAAGGTCTGGCTGCCGCTGCCGCCATAAATGTTCCCGATGAGGGAATAGAGCGCCTGGTATTGCTGGACGGGCAACTCCTGCCCCTCACACAGCGCCCAGCCCGAGGGCGCCCACGACGGGGCCCACATCATGATCATGGCGATATAGGGCGAATCCATTCTCGATCTCCTCCTCAGGAATGCGCCCGGCCGACCTGTGAGCCGCAACGCTACGGGCGCCAACAGCAACGGAGAATGATTACAATATTATAAATTAGAGGTTGTTTTTTATTTTTGCACGATTTTTGATCGTCTCATTGACGCCTAGCTAACCGGCTCCGCCGATACGAAACGCGCATCGCCGCTAGCATCCGAGGATTGCTTGACTCTCCTATTTAAATATCCGGGGATGCGTCAGAGGGCGAGGCTGAGGTGATTCGGCCCGTGTGGAGAGCGGTTATGGCTTGGCGTCGCGGCGACGAATCGAATCCTTGGGCGCGCGCGCCGCTTTGGCTGTCGCTGGAGCCGCGGATCATGTTCGACGCCGCCGGAGCGGCGACCTACGCGGACGCGACCGATGTCGAGCCCCCTCCCCCGACGGAGGCGCAGGACGCCGAACCGCGCACAGAGATCGCGTTCGTCGACGCGAGCGTCGACGGCTGGGAGACGATCAGGGACGCGATCCGCCCCGATATCGAGGTGATCCTGATCGAGGCGCACGAGGACGGCGCGACGCGCGTGGCGGACGCGCTGGCCGGCCGCTCCGGCGTCGACGCGATCCATCTCTTCTCGCACGGATTCACCGGCGGTCTGACGCTCGGGTCGATTGCGATCGACGCGACGAACGCGGACACGTTCGCGCAGAGTTTCGCTGCTATCGGCGGCGCGCTCGCGACGGGCGCGGACATCCTGATCTACGGCTGCAGCGTCGCGAGCGACGGCGGCGAACTGATCCGTCTGATCGCGGGCTTCACAAACGCCGACGTCGCCGCCTCCGTCGACGCCACCGGCGCCGAGAGGCTCGGCGGCGACTGGGTTCTCGAGACGTCGACGGGCGAGATCGAGACGCAGTCGCCGTTCACGCCGGGAGCGGTCGAGGGCCTGACGGTGATGCTGGCCGAACCGCCCGACCAGAACTTCGATTCGGAAGCGGAGCGCTTCCTCAATCCGGCTGGCGAGACGATCGCCGGCGTGACCTACACCTTGGTTTCGCCCGCCGGCGGCACGTTCGGCATCACATCGGTGCCTTCTCAGATCAGCATCACGCCGGACATCTCGGATCGCGCGATCATGTTCAATTACACCGGAGGCACGGCGGAGCCGGGCGTTCTCGACGCCCGATTCGCATCGGCGAGCGGGGACCCGTTCCGCATGACCTCGATGGAGATCGACACCGGAGCCAGTCTCGGCACGTCGACCAACCTGACGATCTCCGGATACCGCAACGGCGTCCTGGTCGTCTCCGACACGGTCGACACCGCCGTGTCCGACGCCGTCGGCTCGATCGCCTACGCGAAGAACGCCGTCGCCGCCGGTCGGGGAGGAACCGTCTCCTTCAATGCCCAATGGGGCTTCGTCGACGAGATCAGGATCACGGGCGTAGACACGATCGTCGTGCTCGACGCTCTCGTCTTCGGAGCGGCGATTTCGCCCAACGCGGCGCCCGAGGTCGATCTGAACGGCGCGGCGGCCGGAAACGACGCGACGCGCGCCTTCATCGAAGGCGGCGGCCCGGTCGCGATCGCTCCCGACGCGCTCGTGACCGATCCCGACGCCGGCGACAGCATCACCTCGATGGTGGTCACGCTGACGAACGCGCAGGCGGGCGACAGCCTGAACCTCAGCGGGACGTTCGGGACGATCGGCGCGGGCCAGATCGCCGGGTCCGGCGGGACGACGATCACGATCACCGGCGCGCATAGCCGCGCCGACATCCAGGCGGCCCTTCGCGCCATCGCCTTCGACAACGCGAGCGCGGATCCGGCGACGGCGAACCGCGCCGTGACTGTCGTCGTGAACGACGGGACGACGGCCAGCGAAACGCGCACGGCCACGATCACGATCACGCCCGTCAACGACGCCCCGACGCTGACCGCGACCGGGATCTCGCCGACCTTCACGGAGGACGGCGCCGCCGTCCCCCTGTTCACGGCGGCGGCGATCTCCACGGTCGAGGCCGGGCAGACGATATCGGGCCTCACGCTGACCGTGGCCAACCTCGCGGACGGCGCCGCGGAGCGCATCGTCGTCGACGGGACGGAGCTCCAGCTCGTGGACGGCGGCGGGGCGCTCGCAGGCGGAGGAACCGTGGCGATCAGCGTGGCGGGCGGTGTCGCCACCGTGACGGTCGCCGGGCTGAACCGCAGCGTCGCCGAGGCCCGCACGCTCGTGGAGGGCGTCGCCTATCGCAACGCCAGCGACGCCCCCGACGTCTCGACGGCGCGCGTCGCGACGCTGACGAGCATTTCCGATTCCGGCGGCGTCGCCGATGGCGGCGTCGATACGACCGCGCTCGCGATCGCCTCGACGATCACGCTGGTCGCGGTGAACGACGCGCCGACGCTCGGCGAGACGGCGCTCACGCTCGCCGAGACCAACGAGAACGCGCCGAGCGGCTCGACCAGCGTCGCCACGATCCTGACCGGGCTCGATTTCGGCGATGTGGACGGCCCGGCGACCGGCGTCGTCGTCACGGGCCTCACCGGTTCCGGCCAATGGCAGGCGTCGAGCGACGGGGTCAACTGGCTGCCGATCGGGCCGGTGAGCGCGAGCGCCGCGCGGCTCCTCGACGCGTCCTTTCTCATCCGATACGCGCCCGACGGCGCCAACGGCGAGACGGCGACCCTGACGTTGCGCGGCTGGGACGGCTCGTCGGGCGAGAGCGGAGATCTCGTCGACGCGACCACGAACGGCGGGACGACCGCATTCTCGGCGCAGTCGGCGACGGTGAGCATCGTCGTCACCGACGTCAACGACGCCCCGACGCTGACGGACGGTGGCGATTACGTCTTCGCGGGGACCGACGAGGACACGCCCGGCGCGTCCGTGACGGTCTCCACGATCCTCGCGGGCGCGGGCTACGCGGATGTCGACGCCGGGGCCCTTCCGGGCCTCGCTCTGATCGCAGCCTCCGGCCCCGGAGTCTGGCAGTATTCGACCGACGGCGGCGCCGACTGGACCGCCGTCGGGGCGGTCGACGGCGATTCGGCGCTGCTGTTGCGGGGGAGCGACCAGCTGCGCTTCCTCACCAACGGCGTCGGCGGCGGAACGGGGTCGCTCTCGTTCCGGGCCTGGGACCAGACGGGCGGCGGAGCGGCCGGCGATATGGTCGCCATCGGCGCAACGGGCGGCGAGAGCGCGTTTTCGACGCAAATCGCCGGAGCGACGATCGCCGTCGCCGACGTCAACGACGCGCCGACTCTGGGCGAGGCGAGCGTGGCCCTCACGGGAATCGACGAGAACACGACGAGCGCGGCGACGAGCGTCGACGACATTCTGACCGGCCTCGCCTTCGCGGATGTCGACGGCCCCTCGTCGGGCTTGGCGGTCATCGGCTCGAGCGGCCTTGGAGCCTGGCAATACTCGACCGACGGGACGACCTGGCTGGCGGTCGGGCCCGTGACCCCGGGCGCGGCGCTGCTGCTCGAGGCGAGCGCGTCGATCCGTTACGTTCCAAACGGCGAGCAGGGCGAGAGCGCGACCCTGACATTGCGCGGCTGGGACGCCTCGTCGGGCGCAAGCGGCACGCTCGCTGATGCGACGACGAACGGCGGGACGACGCCGTTTTCCGCGCAGACGGCCACGGCGAGCATCCTCGTCACCGACGTGAACGATGCGCCGACGATCACGGCCCCCGCCGACCTGACGGTGGTCGAGGATGCGCCTTTCGCACTGACGGCGATCTCCTTCGCAGACGTGGACGCCGGCGCGGGAGCCGTGACGGCGACCTTCGCAGCGACGCGCGGCTCGTTCGCGGGCGCCGCCTCCGGGGGCGTGACCGTCGCCGGATCCGGCACGGGAACCGTGGCGCTGACGGGCTCGGTGGACGACATCAACACGTTTCTCGCAGGCGGAGCTCTCGCCTACGTCACGGCCGCGAACGACACGGCGCCCGCGACCCTGACGGTCACGATCGACGACGGCGGGAACACCGGCGTCGGCGGAGCGCTTCAGGCGATGCAGACAGTCGCGATCTCCGTCACGCCGGTCAACGACGCGCCGGTTATCGCAGGGGTGGACGGCGAGAGTTCGGGCGTCGTGTCGGGCGGCGGACCGCAGGCCGTCGCGCTCTTCGCGGACGCGACCGTCACCGATGTCGACAACGCGAATTTCGACGGCGGCACGCTCCGGATCGAACAGACCAGCGGCCTTGCGAACGGCTCCTTCGGCCTCGGCCCCGGCGCCGTTTCCGGCGGAAACGCCGCGTTCGCCGGGGGCGACGCGGTGAGCGTGGGAGGCGTCGTGATCGGCGCGGTTCTCGCCGGCCAGGATGGCCAGAACGGCGCGATCCTCGAACTCACGCTGAACGCCGACGCTACCCCCGAGCGGGTTCAGGCCCTCCTGCGCGCGCTCGCCTACGACGCGCCGAGCGGGCTCGGCGACCGGGGCTTCACGCTGACGATCGACGACGGCGGGCCGAGCGGCGGCGCCGATAAAGACCAGTCGACGGCGACCGTCTCCTTCACCATCGCGGCCACGCCCAATCGGCCGATCATAGCCGGGCTCGACGGCGACGCCTTCGTCTATCGCGAGGGCGACGGGCCCGTGCGGATCGACATCGGCCAGAACGCCGTCGTCACCGACGCGGATTCGGTGAATTTCGACGGCGGCGAGCTGCGCGTGACGATCACCGCCGGCGGCGTGGCGGCGGAAGACAGCCTCTCCTTCGTCCAGAGCGTCGGCGAGATCGAGATCGACGGCGCGAACCTGCGCGTCGGCGGCGTGATCGTCGGCGCGATCACGGGCGGCGCCGACGGCGCCGACCTCGTCGTGTCCCTCAACGCCGACGCGACGCCCGAACGCGTCACGACGCTCCTGCGCGCGATCGCCTACGAGAACCTCGACAACGATGCGCCGACCGAGACCGCGCGCACGATCGCCGTCACGATCCGCGACGCGGCGGCCGGCCCGAGCGCGGCGACGAGCCTCGCCTCTCTCGTGACGATCACGATCGAGGGCGTCAACGA
The DNA here is from genome assembly GCA_022241475.1 of Microvirga sp. The sequence goes on from JAKOMT010000013.1 coordinate 20,867, forward strand.
CGCGCCGGCTCTGACGGGGATCGACCCCGCCGCGCAGGCGATCGACGACACCCAGACGATCTCGCCCTTCGCGGCCGCAACGGTCGCGGATCCCGACGGTCCGGATACGCCCCTCACCGTCACCGTCACGATCGAAGACGCGGCCAGGGGCGGCTTCACCACGCTGGCGGGCTTCGTCGACCAGGGCGGCGGGCTCTACGTTTTCGCGGGGACGCAGGCCGAAGCGCAAGCCGCTTTGCGGGCGCTGGTCTTCACGCCGGCGCAGAACCGCGTCGCGCCCGGCGCGAGCGAGACGACGTCCTTCGCCATCGTCGTGGACGACGGCGCGGAGACGGTGAGCGCGACGGCGCAGGTCGAGACGACCTCCGTCAATGACGCCCCGCTGCTCGACGGTCTCGCGCTCGGTCAGACGACGACCGACGCCGCGACCATCGCCCCGTTCGCGGCCGCGACGATCGTGGATCCGGACAGCGGCCAGCCGATCACCGTCTCCGTGACGCTCGACGACGTCGCGAGAGGTGTGTTCACCGCCGCCTCGCTCACCGCCAGCGGCTTCGCGGATCAGGGCGGCGGCGTTTATGCGCTCACGGCGGCCGACGCTGCGACCGCGCAGGCGGCGCTGCGCGCGCTCGTCTATGCGCCGGCGGCGAACAGACTGGCCGTCGGCGATTCCGAGGTTTCGACCTTCACCGTCACCGTCTCGGACGGCGTCGCGGCGACCGTCGTCGGGACCGCGAGCGTCGAGGCGACCTCGGTCAACGACGCCCCCGCGCTCGGCGGCCTGCCAGCGCAGCAGCAAACGGGTCAGGACGCCGTGGTCACCCCGTTCGCGGCCGTCACCATCGTCGATCCGGACCCCGGCCAGCCGGCGACCGTCAACGTGACCATCGCAAACCCGGGCCTCGGCGGCTTCACCGCCGAGTCGCTGACCGCCTCGGGCTTCGCGGCTCAGGGCGGCGGCGTCTACGCCTTCGACGGCGCGGACGCGGCGGAAGCCCAAGCCGCCCTTCGCGCGCTCGTCTTCCGGCCGATCGCGGGCGCCCTTGCGCCCGGCGCCAGCGAAATCGCGCTGTTTTCGATCTCCGTCTCCGACGGGATCGCGACCGGTACTGGGAACACGTCGCTCACGATATCCGGCCCCGCGCCGGAGGCCCCGTCCGTGGAGCCGCCGACGCCGGAGGGCTTCACGCACTCGCCTCCGGCCCCCATCCCGGCCGACGCGGGAGCTCAAACGGGAGCGTCGCGAGCGTTCGGGGCGGGATCGCCGCCGCCGATCCTCTTCACGCCGACGCCCCCCGCCGCCGTTCCTGTGGCCCGACCTTTCGAATCCGGCGCCTTCGCCCTGACGCCCGCCCTCGCGGGCGGGTCGGTCGCCGGGGACCCGGCGTTCTTCGTCACCGTCGCTGGCGCCGCTGAAGCGCCGGGCTTCGGCCTGCTGGCGAAGACGCCGATCGCGCCCGTGGTCCTGCGCGGCGATACCACGATCTCGTTCGCATTGCCGACCTCGACGTTCGTCGTCGAAAACGCGGGCTTGCGCCTCCTCGTCGGCGCGCGCCTCTCGGACGGACGCCCGTTGCCCGCATGGATCGAATTCGATCCGTCGACGGGGACGTTCAAGATCGACGCGCCCCCCGGCTTCGTCGGAGTTCTGGAGGTGCTCGTGATCGCTTCCCTGCCGAACGGACAGGAGGCGCAGTCGGGCTTCAGCGTGACGATCGAACGCGAGGACGAGGAGAACGTCGGGCCCCAGGAGCAGGAGCAGGAGCAGGAGCCGCAACCGCCCCAGCGTAACGGCTGGCTGTATCCAGAGCCCGTCTCGACGCATGCGGATGCGGCAGGAAAGCCGCCCGTAAGCGAGGCGCTCAAGGCCGCCGGCCGTGGCGCAATGGCAACACAGACGGAGCAGTTGATGAATCTTCTGATTGCAGACTTGCGAAATAGCGATCCGGAAGAGCAAATTCGACAGCGATCAGAGACTGTTTAACGAATCATTTTACAAATTTATGGATGTGGCCTTCGCCTTGCGCACCTGCAGGCTCATTGGTCACCGGGGCGTGGGGGCGATCTTGGCGATGCGGTATCAATCAATGCCGGCGGCCGACGGCTGCGAGACGCGCCAGACGTCGCATTCGTCACTGCGGGCGCAACGACCGGCGCAAGCTGGACGAACCGTGCGCGGCGTGGTCGCGCTGGCGGCGGGGCTCGCGCTTTCCGCCTGCGCGATGAACCCGGAGCCCTTGAGTCTCGCCGAGCAGATTTCGCTCGCGGCGGAGGACCGTTCGGCCATTTATGCGGCGCAGGAGCCGGTTTCGGGCGCTATCAGCCTCGAAGAAGCGATGGCGCGGGCGCTCAAGTATAATCTCGATCATCGCGTCGCGATCATGGAGCGCGCGCTCGAGGACAGGTTGACGGAACGGGCGAGCCTCGATCTCCTGCCGCAACTCGCCGGCCGCGCCGGCCTGCGGACGCGCGACAACACGCAGGCCTCGTCGAGCCGCTCGGTCGAGACCGGCCGGCAATCGCTCGAGCCGTCGACGAGCAACGACCGCGACCTCGGCGCCGCCGATCTGCAGATCTCGCTGAACGTTCTCGATTTCGGGCTCAGCTATTACGGCGCCAAGGCGCAGGGAAACCGCCTCCTCGCATCGGAGGAGCGGCGTCGGCGCATCGTGCTCTCGATCGCCGATCAGGTGCGCGCCGCCTATTGGGAGGCCGTGACCGCGCAGGAGCTCGCGCCTCGGGTGCGCGCCGTGTTGGCCGAGGCGCGCTCCGCTCTCGCCTTCGCCCGCGAGGCCGAAAGCCAGCGTCTGCTGCCGCCGCTGCAGACGCTGCAGTATCAGCGCACGCTCCTGGAAATCGTACAGCAGCTCGAAATTCTCGACAGCGAGCTCGCGACGGCGAAGACGCAGCTCGCCGGTCTGATGAACGTGCCGCCCTCGGCCGAGTATCGCCTCGCCCCTCAGCGCCGCAGCGCGACCCGGCTGCCCTACCGCCTCGCCGACCTCGAGGCCGTCGCCATGGTCGAGCGGCCCGAGATCCGCGAGCAGATCTACGCAGCGCGCAACGTCGCGCTGGAGACGCGCTCGGCGATCCTGAAACTCCTGCCCGGCGCCAACCTCTTCGCCGGCGTGAACTACGATTCGAACAGCTTCCTGCTCAACAATTCGTGGGCGGACGCCGGCGTTCAGGTCACCTGGAACCTGCTGCGCCTCCTCACCATCCCCTCGATCATGGCCGAGAACGAGGCGCGCACGGACGTGGCGGAGACGCAGCGGCTGGCGCTTCGCATGACGGTGCTGACGCAGGTCAACCTCGCCTATCGCCGCTACCAGCGCGCCACGCGGCTCTACGCCCGGGCGTCCGAAATCCTCGACGTCGAGACCCGTATCGCACAGGCGACGCGCTCGGCCGAGGAGAGCGACGCGCAGTCCCGCCTCGAGCGCGTGCGCGCCGCCGCAGCCGCCGTGCTCGCCCAGCGCGCGCGCAACCGCGCCTTCGCCGAGGTTCAAAACGCGCTCGGCGCGGTCTACGCGTCGGCCGGATTCAACCCGCTGCCGAACGTCCTCGAAGAGGACGACGTGGCGGGGCTCGCGCGCGCCATCGGTGAGGCCGCCGCGCTGATTCAGTCGGGGCGCGCGCCGCTGCCGACCCCGCCGCCGGCCGACGCGCCGCGCAGCGCTTCCGCCGGGGCGGAGACCGGGGCCGACTACGCCATGCTCCGGGCCGCGCCGGCTGTGGACTGAGCCATGCGCGGCCTGGGGCTGCGTCGGAGGGCTGATCATTCGGGGCCGCGCGGTTGCGCCGGCGCGGGCGATTCCTCGCGCGTCGCCTTCAGCGCAGCCGCGGTTCGCGCCGTGACGCTCGCCGTGTCGCTGCTGGCCTGCTCGACCCCCTTCCCGCCCGGGACAACGCCGGCGGCAGCGCAGGACGCGCCGCTCCCGGGCTTCGCGGGCAACCCGTTCGCGCCGCCCGACAGCGCGACGCAGACCTTCAGCCCGACGATCCGCGCCCAGATCTCCCCGCGCCGACAAACGGTTCTCTCGGCGGAGATCCCCGGCAAGATCGTGCATCTCGAGGCGCGCGAGGGCGATTCCTTCGCCGCCGGCGAGCGCCTTGCGGGCATCGATTGCGGCGCGCATGCGGCGCGGCTCGACAGGGCGCAGGCGCAGGAGCAGGGCGCGCGGCGCCGGCTCGAGACCGCGGGGCGGCTCGACCGGCTCAGCTCGATCAGCCGGCTCGAATTCGACGAGGCGATATCGACGCTCGCCGCCGCCGAGGCTGAGACCGCGCTGGCTGCGATTTTCGTCGCGCGCTGCGACGTGCTGGCCCCCTTCGCCGGGCGCGTCGCCGCCCGCCTCGCCCAGCCGCACCAATATGTCGCGGAAGGCGAAAAACTGATCGAGATCATCGACGATTCCGTGCTCGAAGTGGAACTGATCGCGCCCTCGCGGTGGTTGTCCTGGCTGTCGCCCGGGTATCGTTTCACCGTGATCGTGGACGAGCTCGGGCGCGCGATCGAGGCGCGGATCACGCGCATCGGCGCGCGGGTCGATCCCGTGAGCCAGTCGATCCGCGTGTTCGGCGCCGTCGTCGGCAACGCGGACGGCCTCGTCGCCGGCATGAGCGGCGAGGCGTCGATCGCCGCGCCCCACGAGGCGACGGGGAGCGCCGTCCGATGAACGCGCGGCCCGATCGAGGCCTGCTCGCGCTCGGCGCGGTGCTCGAAATCGAGAAACGCGCCCGCGCCGCGCTCACCGTCGAGGAACTGGGCTTCCTCGTCGTCAACGACACGCATCTCGTCGCGCCCTACCGCCAGGCCGCGTTCTACAGGGCGGATCGCCGCGTCGTTCAGGCGCTCTCCGGCCTCGCCATGCCCGATCCCGACGCGCCGTTCACACGCCTGTTGCGAACATGGTTCGAACGCAGCCGCGCCGAGGCTTCGGAGCAGCCGGGCGCCGCCTGGGCCCTGCCGACGGGCGCGCTCGCGGAGTTTCTCGGCGCGCCGGACAGCGAGGCGCGGCGCGAGGCGGAGCAAAACTTCGCCGCGCATCTGCCCGATCACGCCTTGCGCCTCGCCCTGCGCTTTCGCGGGGAGGAGACCGGCGCGCTGCTGTTCGCGCGCGAAACGCCCTTCGCCCCGGCCGAGATCGCCCTCCTCGAACACCTCGCCGACGCCTATGCGCACGCCCTCGTCGCGCTGACCGGCAAGGGCGCGCGCAGCCTTCGACGAACCCGCCGGGCGATCGTGGTCGGCGGCTGCGCCGCGCTGGCGACGCTGCTTGCGCTCCTGCCCGTGCGCCAGTCCGTTCTCGCGCCGGCGGAGATCGTGGCCGAGAACGCCACGCTCGTGCGCGCGCCGGCTCCCGGCGTCGTCGAAACCGTGCACGTGCGCCCCAACGAAGCCGCCGCCGCCGGCGCGCCGCTCCTTTCGCTCGACGGGCGCGAACTGGCGACGAGGCGCGAGGTGGCGCGCCAGCAACTCGCCGTCGCCGAGGCCGAGCTGCGCCAGGCGAGGCAGCAGGCGGTTTTCGACGAGCGCTCCCGGGCGCAACTCGCCATCCTCCAGGGCCGGCGCGAACAGCACGTGGCCGAGGTCGCCTTCGTCGAAGGCCTCCTCGCGCGCATCGACGTCGCCGCCCCGCGCGCCGGCGTCGCGATTTTCGACGACGCCGCCGACTGGGAAGGCCGCCCGGTGGCGCTCGGCGAGCGGATCATGCTGCTCGCCGATCCGGACGACCGGGCGCTCGAAATCCGCCTCGCCGTGCCGGACGCGATCGTGCTGGAGCCGGGCGCGAGCGTCGACCTGTTCCTGAACATCGACCCCGCCGACCCGATCCCCGCGCGTCTCACCCGCGCGGGCTACAGGGCCTCGGCGACGCCCGAGGGGGTGATGGCGTATCGCCTGCGCGCGGCCTTCACGGCGGAGGATTCCCGGCTTCGCATCGGCCTGCGCGGGACCGCCAAGATCTATGGCGAGGAGACGCGGCTGATCGTCTATCTCCTGCGTCGGCCCATTGCGGGAGCGCGGCTGTGGCTGGGTCTGTAAGCCTGCCCGAGGGCGGGCTCGCGCAAGCCCGCTCCGCCGTCGTCGCCCGCCCCCGTCCCCCGCCTATCCGCGAGGAACTCATCCTGCACGCGGGGCCGCCGACACGGGACGGCGCGCCGACCTGGACGCTGGAGGACCCGGCGCGGGCGCGCTTTTTCCGCATCGGCTGGGCCGAGGTCGAGATGCTGGCGCGCTGGGTGGCGGGCGATCCGGCCGCCATCGCGCGCGCCGTATCGGCCGCGACGACCCTCACGCTGCGGGCCGCCGACGTCGAGGCGTTCGTGCGATTTCTCTCGGGCGCCGACCTTCTCCGGAGCCACGGGCCGGAGGCGAATGCGCGCCTGCTGGAAAAGGCGCGCGCGGGCCGCATGGGGCCGCTGAAGGCGCTCCTGAAGAACTACCTCTTCTTCCGCGTCCCGCTCGCACGCCCAGACCGCTTCCTCGATGCGACGTCGCCACTCGCGGCGCCCTTCTTCCACCCCGCCTTCTGGATCGCCACGGCGATCGCCGGGCTCGTCGGGCTGTTCCTCGCCCTGCGGCGATGGGACGAGTTCGCCACGACCTTCCTGCACGTCTTCACGCTGGAAGGCGCGCTCCTCGCGGGCGTCGCGCTCCTGTTCGCCAAGGCGCTCCACGAACTGGCCCACGCCTACGCCGCCAAGCGCGAGGGACTGCCCGTGCCGACCATGGGCGTGGCGCTGATGGTGCTCTACCCCGTGCTCTACACCGACACCACGGCGGCCTGGCGGGTGCCGGACCGTGCGCGGCGCCTGCGCATCGGCTACGCCGGCATGGCGATCGAACTGGCGCTCGCCGCGTGGATGACGCTGCTCTGGAGCTTCCTGCCGGACGGCCCCGCGCGCAGCGCCGTTTTCGTGCTGGCGACGACGACGTGGATCATGACGCTCGCGGTGAATCTCAACCCGTTCATGCGCTTCGACGGGTATTTCCTGTTCTCCGACGCGATCGATACGCCCAACCTTCAGGATCGCGCCTTCCGCCTCGCCCGCTGGCGCCTGCGCGAGGCCTTGTTCGGTTTCGGCGAGCCGCCGCCTGAGGTCTTCCCCCGCAGCCGCGCGCGGCTCCTCGTCGCCTACGCGGTCGCGACGTGGATCTACCGGTTCGTCCTCTTCCTCGGCATCGCGCTCCTCGTCTACCATTTCTTCTTCAAGGCGCTCGGGATCGTCCTGATGATCGTCGAACTCGCCTGGTTCATCGGCCGGCCGATCGCGCTCGAACTGCGCGAATGGGCGTCGCGGCGAGAGAAATACGCGCTGAACCGCAATACGCTCACGTCGCTCGGCGGCCTGGCGCTGGTCATCGCGCTGTTCGCCGCGCCGCTGCATTGGCCGATCCACGCGCCGGCGCTGATGCGGCCCGAGCGGCAAACGCGGATCTTCGCTCCCGCCGACGCGCGCCTCGCCACGATTCATGCGGAGCCCGGCGATGAGGTGATCGCGGGCGCGCCGCTCTATCGTTTCGAGTCGCCCGACATGGACCATCGCCTCGCCGAGATCGAGCGGCGCATCACGCTTCTGCGCTGGCGCGCCGGCGCCGAGGTGGAGGCGACGGGCGGGCGCGCCAATCGCGAGGCCATCTGGCGCGAACTCGAGGGCGCGATTTCCGAGCGCGACGCCCTGCGCGCGCTCGCCGCCCGCCTGTCGGTCGACGCCCCGCACGACGGGCTTCTCGCCGAGCGTGACGAGGAGACGCAGCCCCGGGATTGGGTCGCGGAAGGCGAATGGCTGGCGACCGTGATTTCGCCCGATCGCGCGCTCGTCGAGGCCTATCTGGCGGAGGCCGATCTCGCGCGCGTCGCGCCGGGCTCGGCGGCGCGGTTCTACCCCGAAGCGCCCGGCCGCGCGCCGATCGCCCTCGCCGTGCTAGATATCGCGACGACGGCGACGCGTCGCCTCGAAAGCGCGCCCGAACTCGCCTCCGATTTCGGCGGCGGGATCGCGGCGCATCTGCGGGCCGAGGAGATCACGCCCGACGGCGCCGTCTACCGCGTCCTGCTCGCGCCGCGCGATCCCGCCGCGCCGACGGCGATCGCGCTGCGCGGGACCGTGCGCATGGAGGGCGAACGCCAGTCCATCGCGGCTCGCCTGTGGCGCGCGGGGGTGGCGATCGTGGTGCGGGAGAGCGGGTTCTGAGCGGCGGAAAGCGCGCTCGAACCCTCAATTGTCGGCATTTTGAAGGAGTGGTCGGAGTGGCAGGATTCGAACCTGCGACCCCCTCGTCCCGAACGAGGTGCGCTACCAGGCTGCGCTACACTCCGACTGCGCTGGCGCGGATCGTATAGCCGTCGCGGGAGCGCGCCGCAAGCGGCAAAATCGGGTTTCGGACAATCGAAACGCCATTGCCAAGCCCCCGCGCCCCCACTATGTTCCGGCGCCGCGATGGGGCGTCGCCAAGTGGTAAGGCAGCGGTTTTTGGTACCGCCATTCCCAGGTTCGAATCCTGGCGCCCCAGCCAACCAGTCAGCGGTTTTCGTTCGACATGCGGGGGCTTCCGAGAAAGGTCCGTCCTTTCCGTAGCTTGGCGCCCTGTCAGCCTTGCGCGTCTCTCTCCCCCGTGGCGATTTCGCCGGTTTCCGCGCGATGGTCGCCTCGTTTTCTCCGTCGGCCCGATTCCCGACATGCTCGCGGGATGTTTCGGATGCCAAGGGGCGGCGGGCCTGATGTCAGGACACGAACGAGGAGCGCCGCTGACGGCAGCCAGCTGACACCATCAGGCCTTCGGTTGATGGCGTCAGTCGAGCAGGAGGGAACGCTGTTCGTTCCAGTCCAGAGGCAGCGGCCGCGCGGCCTTCAATCGCTCGGGCGTCAACGCGATGGGCTGGCGACCCGCAAGGATCATTTTCGTGATGTCGGGGGCGAGAAAGGCCAGCGACAGGTTCCGGCTGACATGGGAGACCTGTCGCCGGTCCCGCTTTGCAATCGCAGCGATGGTGGCTGCGCGGCCGGAGCGCAAATCTTCGAACCAGCGATGGCCGTCGCGGATGAGTTGCACGAGATCGCCATCGGGCCGTCTCGTCCTGCTGCTCACCTCGCCCAGGATGAGCCGGACCTGCTTGCCGCACCGCTGCAATCGAATCGGGACGGTGATCTTGATCGGCTCCTCGTCGTCGGTGAGGTCGGCGATGCCGTCGCGCTCTTCGATTTCCAGCGCCTCGGCCAGCGCCGCGCGGTTGATGGCGAGGGTGATGCTGTCGTGCCCCACCGCGATCCGTTCGAGGAACTGCCGGACCATCGTCAGCTGCAGTTCCGCCTCCGCATCAGCTCCCGTTTCGCTGATTGTTTCGGAAAGCCGCTTGCCGGCATCGATGATCCTCGTCAACTGGGGGAGTACTCTGGCTCCGGCGAGGCCTGCTATCCAGATGGGATCGCCAAGGTGGTCGACGATGGTGGTGACGACCAGTTGCTCCAGATCCGGCGCCGGTATCCGGATGCCCGTGCCGTCGGCCTTGCCTCGAACGAGCGGCGCGGACGTGTAGTAGCGGTAGCGCCGCCCGGATTTGATGGCGTAGGTCGGGCTCATCCTGTCGCCGTCGTGATCGAACACCAGCCCCGCCAGGGGGGCGGAGACCGCGCGGGATTGTGTTCCCCGCTGCCGATGGCTCTGGTCCGCCAGACGGGACTGCACATCTTGCCACAGGTTCTCCGGGATGATCGCCTCGTGCTCGCCCTGATGGACCTCTCCACGATGTTCGATCTCGCCGCGATACAGGCGGTTGCGGAGGATTTGGTAGATGGCGCCCCGGCTGAGGCTGGCGCCGCCCATTTCCTTTCCGTCACGGTAGCGGCGGCGCTTCGAGACAATGCCATCAGCGTCGAGCGACCGCTTCAGGGCCGCGATGGAGTTAACCTCCAGATAGCGTTGGAAGATCAGCCTGACGGTCTTGGCTTCGGGTTGGTTGATGACGAGCTTGCGATTGACGCCATCGTAGCCGAGCGGCGGCAGGCCTCCCATCCACATGCCGCGCCGTTTCGAGAGCGCGATCTTGTCGCGGATGCGCTCGCCCGCCACCTCGCGCTCGAACTGGGCGAAGGAGAGGAGGACGTTGAGCGTCAGCCGGCCCATGGAGGTCGAGGTGTTGAAGGCTTGCGTCACTGATACGAACGAGGCGCCGTGCGCGTCGAACAGCTCCGTGAGCTTGGCGAAGTCGGCGAGCGATCGTGTCAGCCGGTCGACTTTGTAGACTACGACGGTATCGATGAGGCCGTTGCGGATGTCCTCCAGCAGGCGCTTCAGGGCGGGTCGTTCGATTGAGCCGCCGGAGAGGCCGCCATCGTCATACGCATCCGGCAGCAATCTCCAGCCTTCATGTGTCTGGCTGGCGATGTAGGCTTCGCAAGCCTCCCGCTGGGCGTGAAGCGAGTTGAAGCTCTGCTCCAGACCTTCTTCGCTCGACTTGCGGGTATAGACGGCGCAGCGCCGTTTCTGACCCCGCGCCTGGGGCTGCTTCGCTTCACGCCGGGCCATGGCCGCCCTGCCCCGCTGCATGAAGTCCGAAGAAGGCAGGGCCGGACCATCTTGTGCCGGTGATTTCCCGGGCGATGGCGCTCAGCGACCTGTAGGTGCAGCCACGATAAAGATAGCCGCCGCTTCCATGGGCGACGACCTCGATCGTCCGCCCCCGCCATTCTCGAATGAAGCGCGTGCCAGCCTTCACGCTGCGTTCCACGCGAGTGCGCTCGTTCTTCTTTGCTCCCCGCGCAGAAATGAGCGCGGCGCGCGTGACCGAGGACAGACCGCCGAAGGCGATCTCCTGCAGTCGGTAGGCGATGGCCTGGATGACCAACTCGCGGCTCATCCGCGCCGGCGCTTCACAGCCATAGAGATCGAGCCACCGGCTGCGCAGCAGAGCGAGGTCGAGATCGGCGAGGCCGCCAATCTCTTCCTGAACAGCGGGATCCGTCACCGCCGCCTCCTCAGGCCGCGATCCGGTATCGGCGGATGCCATCGGCCTTCTCGCTGGCGACGGTCAGCCCACACTTCTTCTTGAGCGTGCCGGAGAGGAAGCCGCGCACCGAGTGGGCCTGCCAGCCGCTCGCCGCCATCAGGTCTGGCAGTGTCGCGCCCGCATCCCGACTGAGCAGTTCGACGATGGCTGCGCCCTTCGTGCCTGCGCGGAAGGCTACGTCGTCAGCGGACCCGCTATTGCTCGCACCGACATCACCGCTGACCCGTGGGGCAACCGTCGAGGCGGTAGCGTCGGCTGACGGCTTTGCTGCCGATCCATCATTCGTCTGCTCGGCCTGCTCCGACGATCCGATGGCGGCGAGCCCTGCCGGCGTGATCGCGAGGGTCAAGCGCTCACCGTTCTGTGCGCGCGCCCATTCCTGATCCTCGGGGCGAGCCAACTCTTCCTGCAACAGCCGCCGCCGTAGGAGCGACTTCAGCGCTCGCCTCCCCGCGCCCCCCTTGTTGCAAACGCCATCCGGCAGCGGCAGGACACGGCCTTCAGGGCGTTGCATGGCATGGTTCAGGATAGAGAGGTGGGCAGCGGTCAGCTTGGTGGTGGTCGTCATGGGGCTCTCCCATTCCAGGCGCCAGCCCGATGCCAGCGCTACTACCACCTGGAGCCCGGAATGCTTCCGGGCTCACGACCATGCATGCTTGCCGTCACGAGGAAGTCCAGTCGAGTTGGGGGGCTGTCGTTGTTTACGGCACCGTAGTCGGAACCGCGGGTTCGAATCCCTATCCCTCCGCCACCTGCCCTCGCGAAAGCGTTCTCCCGATCCGGCTTCGGCCGGATTTTTGCGTTGTTTTCGAGGGTTATGCGGGAGAGGCTGAGCACCAGCCCCGGTGCCGGGAGGCCCTGAAGCGGTCTCTCAGGGCCGATATTCTCTGGGGCTGATGACTGCGCCGTTTTGGTGAACAGCCCCTAAGATATTGACAATATTAAGTAAATCTGGAAGAACAAAATTGCTTGGATTGAGGTCGCGATTGATCCTTCTGCGACAGTAGTCGAAAGCTCTCTGTCGACGGCGTCCATTGGATTCCAAGCTCGCCGGTGAGAGTGAACTGTCGGGGTGGAGACAGCGTTAGCCCCTAGATTTCGGTGTTTACGGCAGCTGGAACCGTAGATATCGTGGACCAGACCTTTAGAGAGACAGATTCAAGATATGCCGGCATGGGGGGAAACGCACGACGTTGCAGTGGCCGAGGCTCTCAGAGAGGGGCGCCGGGCATCGTCGCCCATCTACCAAACCAACTTGGGTTCGGCCTATTGCGGCGACTCTCTGAAGGTGCTCGGTAGCAAGCCGTTTTCGGTACACAAGGGGATGGTACAACTAGCGTTTACTTCGCCACCGTTCCCCCTGAATACGAAGAAGAGTTACGGAAACCTGCAGGGTGAAGACTACGTCCGGTGGTTCGCCAAGTTCGCCCCCCTCCTTCGCGACATGGTGACCGAGGACGGTTCCATCGTCATCGAAATCGGCAACGCGTGGATGCCAGGTCAACCGACCATGTCCACCCACGTGCTCGAGGCGTTCTTGCGGTTCCTCAAGAAGGGCGATCTGCACCTGTGTCAGGAGTTTATCTGGTATAACCCGGCGAGGCTGCCGTCGCCGATCGAGTGGGTCAACAAGGAGCGTTCACGGGTCAAGGACGCCTTCACCCGTATATGGTGGATGTCGCCGACCCCACGCCCGAAGGCGGACAACCGGAAGGTACTGCGGGAATACAGTCCGAGCATGAAGCGCCTCATCGAGACCGGCAAGTACAACGCCGGCGCGCGCCCATCAGAGCATCATATCGGCGCCGAAAGCTTCAAAGCCAACAACAATGGTGCAATTCCGCCCAATGTCGGTGGCGTGGACGCGCTACCCTCCATGGACGGTGTCATCACTCCGAAGGGTTTCGCAGAGTACCTTGAACAAACCGCTAATCTACTCAAGGCAGCCAATACTCTGTCTAGCGACTGCTATCGCAAATTCTGCCTAGAACGGGGTGCTCCAATTCATCCAGCCCGAATGCCTTCCACACTCGTCGAGTTCTTTGTCAACTTCCTGACTGACGAAGGCGATGTTGTGCTTGACCCGTTCGCGGGAAGCAACACGACGGGGGCAGTTGCGCAGGACCTAGGCCGGCGATGGCTCTCCATTGAGGCAGACTGGAATTACGCCGCCCACTCCATTGGACGCTTCGAACCCACGGCACTCACATCGACCTGCGAAGGACTTGAGGTCAACGAGATCGAGCAGAACGAGGAACTAGGCGATCGCAGTTATAATGCTAAAGCGCCGCCGACTGCATCGTCCTCTGAGATTCTTCTAAAATAGATGCAAAATATGCCGCAGCCAAGAGATGAAGAACGGGCGCGAGTGAGCAGTGATGGTACAAAGCGCGATGCGCGACCGTTTCTGGGGGATCTAACGGTGCTCGACCTTAAGACAGAGTACCGCTCCCTAAAGGAAAATCCCGTCAGAGATTTCTACAGGCCGTGTCTGCTGAACTCCATTATCTACAAGCGAGCGGTCGGGTACTTTCGATCAACGGTTTATAACGTGATAGGTGCGTCATCTATTGAATTCGCTCGCCGTGGAGGTCGGACTGAACTTATTTGCTCACCCGAAATGTCTGAGGAAGATGTCGACAGTATTGCCCTTGGATATGCCAGAAAGAGCGAAATTATAGCTCAAAGGCTGACACAACAAATCGACTTCTTAATGTCTTCCGAAGAAACAGCTTTCAATACGCGACTTCTGGCTACACTCGTTTCGCTCGGCGCTTTGGAGATCAAAGTCGCCGTTCGCGCCGACCGGAAGGGCCTTTATCACGAGAAGATCGGCATTTTTCTGGATGGTATCGGCAATTCTGTCAGCTTCAAGGGTTCAGCCAATGAAACTTGGAGCGGATGGCATCGGCAGGGAAATTTCGAGTCTGTAGAAGTATTCTGCAGTTGGCGAGAGGGCTTGGAAGCGGAGCGCGTCAGAAACCACACGGCACACTTCGATGCGCTGTGGTCCGAGGACGATCCGGATATCGAGGTATTTTCGTTTCCAGATGGAGCGGTGGCTCATCTCAAGAAGGCAGCATTTAAGGACTTGGACGCCGTGGATCCGAAAGACGCAACGTCCCATGAAAAGCGGCGGACACCGCTACCTCACCAGGATGCAGCCGTGAGTGAATGGTTGTCTCGGGGCGGAAGGGGGATCTTTGAACATGCCACTGGTAGCGGCAAAACATTCACAGCGTTGATGGCAATTCGCCGCCAGGCAGAGTGCGGAAAACCGACGTTGGTGGTTGTGCCGAGTAGACTGCTACTTGACCAATGGGCCTCCGAAATAAGGGATGAAATTCCGGAAGCGGCGTTGTTACTTGCCGGCGGCGGGAACAACGCATGGCGGGCGCCCCATCGTCTCAAGGGCATGACGGGCGCCGATACGGCGCATGGCGGCCGAATCGTTCTTACCACCATGCAAACCGCCTCCATGGACGCATTCCGTCATGCGGTTATCGACGGCGAACATCTCCTACTGGTCGCAGACGAAGTGCACCAGATCGGTAGTCCGCAGCACGCCCGCATCATGACGCTCAATGCCGGGTCGAGGCTTGGGCTAAGCGCAACGCCCATTCGCTACGGCGACCCTGAAGGCACCCGGCAGATATTTGAGTATTTCGGCGGTGTCATACCCCCGCCAATAACCCTAGCGGATGCAATCGAGGCTGGCCGTCTTGTTCCATACGAGTATCAGCCGCATGCGCTCAACTTAACCGCTGACGAAGCGGACGCTTGGCGAAACTATACCGATCGGATACGGCGCGAGATAGTGCGGCAGAAAGCAGACGAAGCGGGCGCACGCCCTCTTTCCGACAAGGCAAAGATGCTGCTTATACAAAGGTCCCGAATTGCCAAAAAGGCTGCGTCCAAGGTTCGGCTCGCATGCGATGTGCTTAAAGCGCATTTCGAGAAGGGGCAAAGCTGGCTCGTTTATTGCGAAGACGCTGACCAGCTCGCGCAAGTTCTCACTGTATTGCGACAAGAGGGTATGGACCCTGTCGAATATCATTCGAAGATGGACGGGGATCGCGCCGCCACAATGTTATGGTTCCGCTCCTTCGGTGGCATCTTGGTGTCCATCCGCTGTCTCGATGAGGGCGTTGACATCCCGGACGTATCCCACGCCCTCATTCTTGCCTCATCGCAGAGTCCGCGCCAGTTCATTCAACGCCGTGGCCGCGTCCTGCGGCGCGCACCTGACAAACAGGTCGCAGTCCTCCATGATGCCATAGTCGTACCGGTCAGCGCCGAAGACGAGCCCGATCAAATCAGCTTGCTGAAGTCGGAACTGGTGCGGGCGATTGAGTTTGCCGAGCACGCGATCAACAAGGGCGCTGGTGCCGAGCTCCGCGATATTGCGACCAGTATGGGTATTGACCCCGAGGGCCTGCTCGACAGCGGGCTTGAGGAGGACGAGGAGGAAGCCTGATGTCGGATGATAATGAACTTGGCCTGGAAACGCTTCTTGCCGTGAAAGCTCAGCTGGGCCTCGATTTGGACGATGATTTCCTGGAAGCGTGCTTCGCGATCCAAAAGAAGTACCAATTTAATCATGATAGGACACTGTCCACACAGGCAATGGACCGCCTCATCGAGGACTGTGTCAAAAAAGCCGATGTAAAGCAAACCGAGGGCGGGGCCTGACAGAATGAAGCTTCACAGTCTCAGAGCCCGAAATTTCATGCCCTACAAAGGCGAGATGGAACTGGCGTTTCCGCAGGACGAGCAGCGCAACGTCATGATTGTCTTCGGCGACAACATGCGCGGCAAGACAAGCATCCTGAACGCAATGCGCTGGGCCTTCTATGGTGAAGCACTAGGCCGCCACTCGCGGCCAATCCCGCTGCAGGAGATCGTCAACAAGGACGCGGCCTTGGTGGACGATTGGAGGGTGGAAGTTCACGTCAAGTTCGACGCTAACGGCCATGCATATGATCTGCGCCGGGTTGCCGAGCGCAGAAATATGGTCGCCAAACCCTCCAGACCTGAAGACTTCATTCGGTCGATTCACCTAACTCGCGATGGCTCCGCAGTATCTGGGGATCAAGTTGAAGCCGAGATTGGATTGATTGCGCCAAAGCAAATATCGCGTTTCTTCTTATTCGATGGGGAATTACTACAAGAATATGAAACGCTGCTGATCGAAGATAGCCAGCAAGGCCAGCAAATAAAAGAAGCCATTGAGCAGGTGCTTGGCGTGCCAGCGCTTACAAATGGTCGTGTTGATATTCAGACAATCCTTAAGCAGGCGCAAAAGCGGCAGAACTCCGATCTTAAGCAGATTGCTGGACTCGAAAAACAAGCGGAACGGCACGCGGATTTGACCGGAAAGATTGATGCAATCGACCGAGACCTTGAGGATTTGAATTTAAGACTGAAGAAAGTTCGTGAAGAACGCACCGCGCTCGACGACGAAGTTGAAGCGGCACAGTCTGTGATCAGCGCGAAAGCGACGTTGGACGCAAAAGTCGGAGAGCGAAAGGTTGTGATTGATGATTGCGACAGGAAGGAAGGGGAGCGGCTCGATCTAATTTCTGGGGCGTGGAAAGATCTCATCGATGGGCAGCTCCAGATTAGGCGCGACCAGCTCGAAAGGCGGCGTAGAGAGTTGGTTGACTCGATCAAGAAGCGAAGCGCCCTAGCGCAGAAAGTCTCCGATCTGAAGCAGTTGCTTGACACGCGAGAATGTCCGACCTGTGAGCAGGAATTGAATGACGAACGGCGGTTTCAGATTGGTCAGGCATTGGGCAAGGCCGAGACTGACTTGCGATCCATTGATGACAGCAGCTCCGCGCTACAGGACATATCGGGGCAGCTTGACGCGCTGTCGAAAATCCGAGGCATTAATGCCAAAGACCGGCTCAGGCAGGTAGAAAAAGATCTCCAAGGCTATAACGTGCGCCTGACGCAGATCGAAAATGACATAGAAAGGCTGCGCGACGAGATCGCTGGATACGATACAGCGGAGATTGCACGCAAGAGAGTATTGCTGAGCGAAAAAATTAAGGAAGAAGGTCGTTTGCAGGGCGCCATTTTGGATCAGAATTCCGAGCGCAAGAAACTGGTAGACGAACTTGCAGTTTCGCAGAAGGCAATCGAGGGCCTGACCAAGGATCGCACGCAGCGCAGTACGCGTAAGGTATCGCTCTGCTCCGATCTTGAAAGGGTGTTTTCTGAGAGCATTGAGCAGCTAAGAAGCAAGTTACGTAAACGTGTCGAAGAACGTGCGAACGACGCTTTCAAACATATGACCACACAAAAGAGTTATCGCGGTCTTGCGATCAACGAGAATTATGGCCTGCAGATCGTCGATCCGTCCGGTCGTCACGTAGCCGTGCGAAGCGCAGGCGCGGAACAGATCGTGGCGCTGTCCCTCATCGACGGTCTGAACCGGACCGGACGCGCCGCCGGACCAGTAATCATGGATACGCCGTTCGGCCGCCTCGACCTGAATCACCGCGACAACATTCTCAGCTACTTGCCTTCGGTAACGAGCCAGTTCGTGCTGCTGGTTCATAGTGGCGAGATCAGGAAGGAAACAGATCTTGCCATCATCGCCGAAAGAATTGGCGCTGTATACGAGATCAGGGAGATCAGCTCCACACAATCGCGGCTGGAAAGGACCACACTTTGAGCATTGCGGAACCGACCACAATCGGCCTGTCGGAGGGCGCTCACGAAAAGCTGAAGCGACTCCAGGAGGAACGGCAATTCCGAGATCTCCTCGATGGATATCGCTTTGCCATAGGACTTGCGCTTGCGCAGGGAGTTGAGCCGCCCGAAGTCCAGAAGCGAACAACGATCTTTAACGTAGGGACCGTTGATCCCGACCAATCCCTAAAGCGCTCAATCGAAGCGCTGATGGGAGATCGGGTTCAGGGTGCTTCGATATACAAAATGGCTGAGCGACTTGCGGAATGGGGCGTGAACGAACTTTCTGCCCAGGCGGAGGTCGGCAGTCTTGACTTTGTTAGCTTGCTCGACCTTGCAGGCGAAAAGGAGGCCGCCGATACATGATGGAGGCTCCCCTTCGTGCCTTCCTCATGGTGCGTTCGATTGACGGAACTTGGACAGTCACGGTTTGCCGCGACCTCGGTACCGTCGTACGCACATGGAGAGCGCGGAAGGAGCCGAACTTGGACGTGGCCGTGCTGCACGTTGGCTTCGATCGCCCGCCATCGCATAGCTTTAATGAAGTCGTAGATGCGTATCCTGGTCGCCTGCTTCTGACCACAGCGGCGAAGCATGCCGTGCCGACCACGTTCATTTCGTCCGCTGCCCCAGTAGGCAGTGCAGAGAACACCGACGTGTTTATCGGATTGCAAGGCTGGGGATACAAACTTGAAGACCCGACAGCGGGAACAGGGCATATTGAGCCGCCACACGCGGAAGCCGCGTCCCATGAACCGCAGGGTTGGGTTGCTTCGTTTCTGAACCAGCATCCTACGGATGCGCATGAGTTGTCGGAGCACGGAATATTCGACGACAGTACTTATCTTGACCGGGAAGTGGAACTGGAACGAAACGTTCGTCACCGCACTGGGCGGTTTCGCCTACATCACATCGTTGGCGCGAATTGCGATGACCCCTGCAAACTTGCCTGCGCCGCGCCGCCGTGGCTGGCAGCGCGGAATCTGATCTCCTTGAATTTGCCCGTGCGGGCCGCCAACGTCTTCCAGGTCAGCGGCATTGAGACGGTGCGCGATCTCGCCGAGTTTTCGATCGAGGCTCTTTTGAACCAAAAGAACTTCGGGCGAAAATCATTAGGAGATACGTTACAAGCATTGCTCGTCGCTCTTAACGATGGTCCGCCTCGGATGGCGACAGCGGAATCTCTTCCTGAATCAAGCCATTTTCTGACAGAGGTGCGGAGGTCGCTGCTGACATTTTCCGTCCGCGAGCGCGACGTGCTGATACGCCGCCTTGGCTTCGAAACAACCCCGGAGACACTACAGGAAGTTGCGGACGACTACGGCGTAACGCGTGAGCGCATAAGGCAGATCGAGGCGAGCGCTACCAAGAGGTGGATCCGCGAGTCATCCTGGGATGACATACTCGAACAGAAGATCTCCCAACTCATGATCGGCCGAAGCTTTCCCCTCCCGGTTGCTGGCATAGAAGCCATAGACGCGTGGTTTGAAGGCGTATCGGTACACAGGGTGTTTTTTAGAAACTTGGTGCAGACCGTATGCAGTGACCGTATTCATACGCTTCACATCGATGGCCTTTACTACTTCAGCCTCATGGCGCAGGAGACTTGGGGGCGCACGGTTTCTGAGGCCTCCGGGCTGTTGTCCTCTGGAGCGGGAAGGGAATGGAGTGAAGACTACGCCCGCTCGCTGGTGCACGGCTTACTGCCAGACAACGCAAAAGAATTCGCGACGATACTGTGGGATAAATCGTCCCGGCTCTGCCACTTCAGCACCAGCCCGGACGGTTTGCGCGTTCTCACCAGTTATGGTCGCGGGGCGGATCAAGTGGTTGAAGCAATTCTGGCCGAGTCTGATACACCGCTGCACTACACGGAAATTGCCGAGCGCGCAAAAATGCGGGATGGAAGAAGCCTGGATATTAGAAGGGCGCATAGCGCTGCCGCAAACATAGGTTTCTTGTTCGCGCGCGGGACTTATGGACTTGCACGGCATGTGCCGCTATCCGACGAACAGATCACTCAAGTTCGCACTGAAGCCGAAGATATCGTTTGCTCCGAAGCACCTGGTAGACAATGGCACACTTCTGAGATCTTATCAGAGATATCGGAGCGTATGGATGGAGGTATTGAGAGCCTGGACAAGTATTTGCTGGATATCGCGCTCTTGAAATCGAGCATGCTTAGGCCTCTGGGAAAGATGACTTGGATCGCAGCCGGCGTTGACACCGAAGATCAATCCCGTATCGACGTTCATCAGGCTGTCGTCGCGATCGTTCAGTCGGCAGGCTGCCCGCTGAGCACCAGCGAGATAAAGGAACGCCTTACCGCTGTGAGGGGCGTCAACGAGTTTTTCCAGATTTCCCCTGTAGATCCTCTTATTCGGGTGCAGCCCGGCTTGTGGGGCATAAACGACAGGGACGTGCCTTTTTCTCGTGAAGAACAACGCGAGCTTATCGAGCAGCTCGTACGCCTGCTTGAAGAGAAGCAATCAGGCATTCATGGAAGCGAACTGTCCGGTGTTCTTCCCCTACTAGACTGTCCGACCGATGCATTTCTATCAATTGCCTCACAGGACGATCGGTTAAAAATCGCTCAGGGTCGCTATGTTTATCTAGCCCAATGGGGCAACCCAAGGCGCGAAACGATCGGTCACGCGGTTTCGGCCGTCCTTGAAGGAGCCGGCACCCCACTTACTCTTGAGAGAATTACTGGATTGGTCGAGAGCCGAATTGGTAGGAGGATCGACAAGCCAGTTATCTCTGGTGCTTTGCAGGCTCTCGAAGCGATGCTCGATAGTGCAACGGGACAATGGAGCCTAACCATTTTGCCACCAGATGATGACGAAGACCTAGCGGAAACTAGCGATTACAATTCAGTCAATGCAAGGTCGGCTCTCTGACTAGCTCACGCGCAGGAATTCATAGTCATGCCAATGCTCGATTATCGAGTTTGTATGGCCCAATATCGCAGCCCGGTGGGTGTGATGCCTAATTTTTTTCAGGTCCCTCTTGCAGTGCGGTCTTTATGACTTTGCCAGTTTTTTGCTCCCTCCACTCCACTGGAAATGGCTCCAGCACCCGCGCCAGCGTAACCTCCGGCCCCTGCTTCCCGTCTAGGATCGCCTTGACGATGTCCGGCGCAAGCAGCGTCATACGAAGGACGCGGGTCATGTAGGAGGGCGCGATCCCCTCGCGCTCGGCCAGTTCGGCGATGGTGGCGAACTCGCCCGACTCCAGCATACGCTTCCACCGAAACGCGCGCGCCAGCGCCTTGACCAGCGCGCTGTCTGTGCGCCGCGGCTGCGCGGCTCCTTCGGGCAGTCGCATCTCCTTGCGGCCGCCACGTTTCACGATGCGGAACGGGACATGGAGCTTCATGGTTTCGGAAATCTGGGTGCCGCGGGTCATGCGGCCGCCACCATGTCTCCCGCCAGCATTTCGCGCGCGAGACTGCCGAGGCCATCAACACGGAGTCGGACGTTGAACCCCTCGGTTCCGATATCGACGCGCTCGACCAGCAGCGCCACGATGCGCGCCTGCTCGGCGGGGAAGAGTTCGCCCCACAATTGGTCGAACTGCTGCAGTGCGGTGCGTGCGTCGGCTTCGGTGATGTTGGCGGCATGGGCGCGCGCGGCCTTGCACGTCCCCGCCACGATCTCGGGCTGGCGGAACACGGCGCGGAGTCGGTCGGTGACTGCGACCTCGATCTCGCCGGCGGGCACGCGCCCGACCGGGCACGACCCAGCGCCATGCTTCAGCACCGTCTGGCTGACATAATAACGGTAGAGCCTGTCGCCCTTGCGCGTATGCGTCGGTGAGAACGCGGCGCCATCGGGCCCAAACAGCAGCCCCTTCAACAACGCGGGCGTCTCGGCGCGTGTGCGTGCAGCGCGTTTGCGCGGGCTTTCTTGCAGGATTGCGTGCACGCGCTCCCACGTCTGGCGTTCGACGATCGCATCATGCTCGCCGGGATAGCTTTCGCCCTTGTGCACTGCCTCGCCGATGTAGGCGCGGTTGCTCAGCATCCGGTAGATGTATTTCTTGTCGATCCGGTTGCCGCGCGGCGTCCGGATGCCGCGTTTCGTGATCTCTCTCGCCAGCTCCGTGCCCGACCCGATCTCAAGGAAGTGGGCGAAGATCCAGCTGACGTGCGTGGCGGCTTCCTCGTCGATCACCAGCTTCCGGTTCTCGACCCGGTATCCGTAGGGCGGCACCCCGCCCATCCACATGCCCTTGCGCCGAGAGGCGGCGACCTTGTCGCGGATGCGTTCGGCGGTCACCTCCCGCTCGAACTGGGCGAAGGACAGCAGGATGTTTAGCGTCAGCCGCCCCATGGAGGTCGTCGTGTTGAACGACTGCGTCACCGAGACGAAGGTCACACCGTTCCGGTCGAACACTTCGACCAGCTTGGCGAAATCGGCGAGTGAGCGGCTGAGGCGGTCGATCTTGTAGACGATGACCACGTCGACCAACCCGTCCTCGATGTCCTCCAGCAGGCGGTGCAGTCCGGGCCGCTCCAGCGTGCCGCCAGAGATGCCACCGTCGTCATACTGATCGCGGACAAGGACCCATCCCTCGGAGCGCTGGCTGGCGATGTACGCCTCGCAGGCCTCGCGCTGGGCGTGGAGCGAGTTGAACTCCTGCTCCAGCCCTTCCTCCGAGGATTTCCGGGTGTAGACCGCACAGCGCAGCTTGCGGACGACCTTCGATTTTTCCGCTGGCTTCGTCATGTCTGCCCTCGGCGGTTCTTGAGGCCGAAGAAGACCCAGCCGTTCCAGCGCGTCCCGGTGATCGCGCGGGCGATGGCGGACAGCGACTTGTAGGGCCGCCCCTGCCATTCGAAGCCGTCGGGGGTGACGGTGACGACCTGTTCGACGCCCTGCCACTCGCGCAGCAGCCGCGTACCAGTGATCGGGCGGTCACGGTCAGCACGGATGCCGCGCTTCTTCTTGTCGCCGCCGTCCAGTTCCTCGCCCAGCCGCTCCAGCCGCCGGACGGTCTCAGGTTTCAGCCCGCCATAGGCCAGTTCCTGGATGCGGTAGGCCAGGCGGGACTCGAGGTAGCGCCTGTTGAAGGGCGGCGGCTCGCTGTCGAACAGATCGCGCCACTGTTGCTTCAGGTCGGGCGTCGGCGTGGTCTTGAGCGCGGCGGGGCGCGCGGGGATGGGATCGGGCTTGTTCATGCATTTCTCCGATGAGTTGGAGTTGCATGACGGCATTGGTTGGGCGGAGAGTGTAGGCAACTTTCTCCAGTATCGTCCAATACTTCACTCCTATCGCGCATCCGCAACCGAACCAGCCCGAGCGCCAACAGGGCGCACAGCTCGGCGCGGCGCTCTGCGGGCGTCATCTGGTCGGGCGGCAACGGATTAGGGCGTTTCATGCGGGCCTCGGAGCAGTTGTCTCCTTGGGCCTCTACTCGTCAGTATCAAAAACCGTCCCAGCCGATCCCGCGCAAGTTGAAGGATCGCGCAAAAGAACGTATCAGGAACACTTGTCTTGCAGGAAAGGGGATTCGACGTGGCCGGCAATTTGAAGAAGTTCGTGAACCCCCGGTTCATTAAGACCATCGCTCTCGCCCTGATGAAGCCGCTGCTTGCGCGGCACGTGGGCAAGTACAAGGGCTTCTCCGTCGACCTGCTGGACCAGGAGGAGGATGCCGCCCGCGAGGCGCTGGAGAAGCTGCTGACCGGCGCCGAGGACAGCTATCCCGAGGGGCTGCGCGGCGATCTGCACCGCATCGCGGAACTGGGCGATGCCCGCGGCCTCGAGATCATCCTGGCGCAAGCCGCCCGTTAGGGCGTCGATCTGTTCCCCGACATGAAGACCGGCGACGACGACGCGCCGAACAAGGCGCATGATCACAAGCACATCGCCGTCCGGGTGTTTCTGGAGCATCCCGACCTCTTCGACGCGGCCGCCGATCACATGGCGATGCTCACCGCCGACCGCCTGCATGAATATGCCGGACGGGAACGTGGCGTTGCGATCGACCTGACGGTGGAGAAGGTCGAGGCGTTCCGGACGGCCGTTACCGCGCTCTTCCGCGACGCGTTTCTCGGGGATTACTGCCGGGTGGGCAACTACGACGACGATGACGAAATCAACCTCGTGGTCAGCCACGGCTCCATGGTTTCGACCATGCCGGTCGTCGAGGGCCAGGTCGAACGGGTCATCAGCGTGCGCCAGATTTCTCACGCCGTGCTGCGATACTCCGAGAACACCGGCATATTGCGGCTGGCCCGCATCCGGAAGGCGCATCAGCCCGAGATCGCGGAACTCTTCGCCTCGATCATCCTCGACAGGCCCGGCTTCTTCGACGGCGACGATGCGCAGGACCTCTATACCCTGCGCCCGGTCGAATTGGCCGGACCAGGCTTCACCTTCGACGCCGCCTACGATCCGCTGATCGACAAGGTGCTGATCATTGAGGCGGCTGCCGATCTGATGGTGCCCGGCAAGAAGGGGTATCCACGTGTGGTGCGCACGCTGCGGTCGCGGGATCTCGGCGGTGACGCGCTCCAGCATTTCGGCAGCACGCCGGTCTCGTTCGGCGGCGCCTGGCGGCTGGGCGAGCTCGTGTTCCGGATCCTGTTCAAGGGCGACGGCAAGCGCCAGCCGCAGGTCACGGTCAAGCTACGGCCCCCGGGCGTCGTGCAGTTCCGCCGTACACAGCATGAGGCGCGGGTGATGAAGCTGATCGAACGGAACGGACTGATGAATGACCGAGACGATTTTGAGGTTCTTGACGCGGCTGAGTGAGGCTGGCGACGATGCAATCCTGCCCGGCGAGCTTGCCGCGCCGTTCTTCGGTCCGGTTTTCGACCGGCTGCTCGCGAAACGTGGCCTCGTCGAACAGGCGCCGCTTGCCGACTGGGGCGTCTGCGACGGCTGTGAATGCGGACTCCCCTGTCGGCCGATCCGGAAAATCGGCGATGCGTTTCGGGCTGAGTGTCCGCTCGACCGCCGACACGAAGTCGATCTCACCGAGGACGATTTGCGCGTGTTCCGCATCGGCGGCGGGGCGCTGGCATCCGTAATCGGCACCGCGGCAGGGTTCGGCGCGGCCCCGAAACGCGCAGTGGAGAAGGTCTGGCGGCTCGGCGACACGCCATCGGGTCGGGCGGTGTTTCTTGCGCTTGAGCCTGCAGCCATGACCGGCGACGGCATCATCGCAACGTTGCGCCAGGCGGCGCCGGGCTCGGACGTCACGATCCTCGCGCCGCAGTTGCCAGCGGAGGCTGCGCGGCGACACTACGATGCGGGTTTTCATCTGATCGAAACACTCGCGGTGCTGATGCCCGCCACAAATGGCTTCGGCGCCGGTCCCGCTGGCCCCCTTGCTTCGTGTTCGGAGGGCGACGGCCGAGGTTCAATGGAACGGTTGCTCCGTCATTCTGTCGCGTCAGATCTTCCCCGTGTTCGAGCGCCTGCTCGAGAAGGCGATGTCGCGCGATCAGGTCGCCTCCGGATCCCATGTCGAAGGCACGACGGCGCGCGAGGCCAAGGATCTGATCCGCGAGCTGCGCGACGCGTTCAAGGGTGCCGGGTTCACCGATGCCGAGAGCAAGGCCCTGATCTTGACCGTGCGCAACCGGGGCTACCGGCTCGGAGTCATGCCTACCGAGATCGTGGTCGAAAATTGAAAAGCGATTCCATTTGAAGGCATGCAATTGATCCCTGCTGACTTTCGCCAATGCTGAATCGCCGGATAGATCGCCGGGCAGCTGCGCGCAGTGAACTCTCATTGCAAAGATGCGATAGCGATACTTGAGCGACGTGAGCCGGTGGCGTCCGTGGATCTCTCGCACATCCTGAAGCATTCGCTTATGCTGCGACGCAGCAAGCGGGGCCTCATGAGCGTTTTCCTGATCCTTATCGCATTGGCGACGCTGATAGCGGGCGCGTGGCGCGGCATATCCGTGCTGGTGCTGGCGCCGGTGCTGGCCATGCTTGCGGCGCTGGCATCGGGCGCGCCAGTCCTTGCCGGGTATACGCAGGTCTTCATGCAGGCGGCTGGCGGGTTTGCCGTGGCCTTCTTCCCCCTGTTTCTGCTGGGCGCGCTGTTTGGCAAGGTGATGGAGGCATCCGGGGCAGCCGCGCGTCTGGCCTCTGCGATCACGACAGCGCTGGGACCGCAAAACGCCATTCTCGCCGTGGTGCTGAGTTGCGCCCTGCTCACTTATGGCGGGGTGTCGCTTTTCGTCGTGGCCTTTGCGGCGTGGCCGCTGGCACGCGCCCTGTTCGCACAGACCGGGCTACCGGCACGGCTGATCCCGGTAACCATCGCGCTGGGGGCCTTTACCTTCACCATGACGGCCTTGCCCGGCACACCGTCGATCCAGAATGCGATCCCGATGGCAACCTTTGGCACGACCCCCTTTGCCGCCCCTGGTCTGGGACTGATCGCGGGCGGTGTCATGTTGATCCTCGGGTTGGTCTGGCTGCAATTTCGCGTGCGGTCGCTTGCCGGGGATGCGGCGCCCGTTGTGCCCGACGCCACGCCTGATGCGCGGCCAATGCCCCTCTGGATCGCACTGGTACCGATCCTGTCCGTTGGGGTGGTTACACTGGTGATGGGCAACGTCATCCTGCCTGCGTTGGACACCGGATACCTCGCCGATCCGGCCTACGGCGCGACGGACCTGTCGCGGGTCAAGGGGCTGTGGGCGGTGATCACGGCACTTGGGGTGGCGCTGGCGCTGGCGCTTGTCGTCAGTCGCCCGCCAAGGATGATGCAGGTTTTGAACACAGGGGCCGAGTCTGCGTTGCTGCCTTTGTTCAACACGGCCAGTCTCGTGGGCTTTGGCGCGGTGATCGCGTCACTGCCGGGGTTCGAGTTCTTGCGGGCAAGCCTCGACGGGCTTTCTGGCGGCAATGTCCTGATCTCGGCGGCGCTGTCTTCTAGCGCTCTGGCCGGCATCACGAGTTCCGCCTCGGGGGGCATGTCGATTGCGCTGGGTGCGCTGGAGCCATCCCTGATGGCGCAGACTGCGGTTCAGGGCGTCGATCCGGCGCTGCTGCACCGCGTTGTAGCCGTTGCCACGGGGGGCCTCGACACGCTGCCCCACAACGGGGCGGTCATCACCCTCTTGGGGATTTGCGGCATGTCACACAGGCAGGCCTACGGAGATATCTTTGTCGTGGCCGTGCTGGTGCCCACGATTGCCTGCGTGTTGATCATTGCGCTGGGAATGGCTTTTGGCAGCTTTTGAGGCACCCGGCATGTCGCGTTGAGCTATCCGCCCGGCTGCTCTATCCTCAAAACATGAGATTTCTCGTCTTTCTGGGATCAGTGCGTGACAGCACTCCGCCCCGTCCAGCACGGTTGGGGCAGCGCGTCAGCACGATGTGCCATCGTCTTCTGACCGACCGTGCGCATGACACGCAGATCATCGACCCGCTGGAGTACGACATCGGGAGCATCTTCAAGCCGCATTTCGCCTATGCCGAGGGACGCGCGCCGCAAGCCCTGAGCGATCTGGCAGAGGCGATTTCGGCAGCGGACGGCTATGTGATGGTCAGCCCGGAATACAATCATTCGATGTCGCCCGCGCTGGCGCATCTTCTCAATCACTTCGGCGCGTCGCGCTTTGCATGGAAACCAAGCGCCATCGTCACCTATTCGGCCGGCCAATGGGGCGGGGCGCGCGCAGCCATGGGCATGCGCGGGTTTCTGTCAGAACTGGGATGCCTGCCGGTGTCGGCGATGACCCACCTTCCCAAGGCACAAGAGGTTCTCGACGAAGGAGGGGCATGGACTTCGGACGCCGCCAGATGGGACGGCTATGTCGGGCGCACCCTCGGTCAGCTGGAATGGTGGGCAGAGGCCGCGCAGCGCCAACGCCTTGAGGGGGAAGCCGCCGCGACGGCTGCATTCGACCGCGACCCGTCGCAGCGCAACGCGCCATGACAAGCCCGAAAGTCTGGGCGCTTGTCACCGGTGCTGGCAGCGGGATTGGTGCGGCACTGGCGGCTGCTTTGGTCGCCCAAGGCGTGGGTGTGGTCCTGGTGGGACGCCGGGCGGCACATCTCGAAGCGGTCGCCGCACCGCTGGGGCACGCATCGCTGGCCTTGCCCGCAGACATCACGCGCCCCGAAGATCGCGACCGGATCAGGGCAACGCTTGACACCGCATTGGCAAAGCGGGACGCCGTGCTGCGCTTCGTCTGCTGTGACCCCGGCTTGTCATCCGGCTGATGTCAGAGTCCTTGGCTGAGATTGGCGCAGCTGCGCCGGTGGAGCAACGGACGATCGGCGGAGTTGGTCAGGGTTGCGCAGCCGATTGTCCGTTGCGGTGAGTTTGGCGGCGTAGGCCGCAGGCGTGAGGTAGCCGAGCGCCGAGTGTGGACGGGCACCCTGATGAAGCGCATGGCGATCGAGGCGATCTACCGCCGGCCCAACACCTCGAAGCCGGCGCCCGGCCACCGGATCTATCCCTATCTCCTGCGCAAGCTGCCGGTCACCCGCCCGAATCACGTCTGGGCGATGGACATCACGTACATTCCGATGGCGCGCGGCTTCGTCTATCTCGCCGCCGTCGTCGACTGGTTCAGCCGCAAAGTCCTCGCCTGGCGGCTGTC
>JAKOMT010000031.1 GCA_022241475.1 Microvirga sp.
CGGACAGCTCGAAGTCGAAGACGGAGCGGTTCTCGACCTGCCGCTCGTCGGATGTCGCCTTGGGCAGGGGCACCGCGCCCTGCTGTACATGCCAGCGCAGGATGATCTGCGGGATGGACTTTCCGTGACGTTTTGCGAGGCCCCCGATAGTCTCGTTATGGATGATGTCGTTGGCGCGGCCGAGCGGGCTCCACGCTTCCGTCACGATGCCCCTGGAGCGATCGAATTCAAGCTGTTTGGGCTGCGGGAAGTAGGGGTGGAACTCGACCTGATTGATCGCCGGCGTTACGCCGGTCGCCTCGATGATACGGTCGAGATGCTCGGGCAGGAAGTTGCAGACGCCGATGGTGCGGATGAGACCGCGCTTCTGCGCATCCACCAGTGCCTGCCATGCCTCGACATACAGATCCGTTTTCGGGTTCGGCCAGTGGATCAGGTAGATGTCGAGGTGATCGAGGCCGGTCCTGAAGAGCGACTCCTCGACCGTGGCGGTTGCCTCGTCGTATTTGTGCCGACGGCCCGGCAATTTGGACGTCACGCGGATCGTCTCGCGCGGAAGGCCGGCACGTTTGACAGCCTCGCCGACGGCGCCTTCATTCTCGTAATTGAAGGCAGAGTCCAGCAGGCGATAACCGTTGCGCATGGCGCGAATGATGGTTTCGACGCCCGATTGTCCGTTGAGCTTGTAGGTGCCGAAGCCGAGCGCCGGAAGCTGCGTTCCGTCATTGAGGGCAAGGTCGGGTATGGGGCTGGTCATGGGTCACGTCCTTTCGCGTCTGTCATGCGAAATAGGGCGCGGACCGCGGGTCCGGGCGAAAAAAAACACCCGGACCCGTGAATGGCTCAGGAAAAGGCCTGAAGTCCGGTCTGGGCACGGCCCAGAATGAGCGCGTGCACATCGTGCGTGCCCTCATAGGTGTTCACCGTCTCCAGGTTCTGGAGGTGGCGCATGACGTGATACTCGCCCATGATGCCGTTGCCGCCATGCATGTCGCGAGCGACGCGGGCGATATCCAGCGCCTTGCCGCAATTGTTGCGCTTGACGAGGCTGATCGCCTCGGGCGCGAGGGCGTTGTCGTCGAACATCCGCCCGACACGCAGCGAGGCCTGAAGACCGAGCGTGATCTCCGTCTGCATGTCGGCAAGCTTTTTCTGGACGAGCTGGGTCGCCGCAAGCGGACGGCCGAACTGGATGYGCTCCAGCGTATAGTCGCGGGCGCGATGCCAGCAATCTTCCGCGGCGCCGAGAACGCCCCACGAAATGCCGTAACGGGCACGGTTGAGGCAGCCGAACGGTCCCTTCAGGCCGCTGACATGTGGCAGCAGCGCATCTTCCGGCACGACGACGCCGTCCATGACGATCTCGCCGGTGACGGAGGCCCGCAAGGAAAGCTTGCCGTTGATCTTCGGTGCGGACAGGCCGGCCATGCCCTTTTCCAGGACGAAGCCGCGGATGGCGCCGTCATGCGCATCGGACTTGGCCCAGACCACGAAGACGTC
>JAKOMT010000032.1 GCA_022241475.1 Microvirga sp.
GGATGGAGCCGCCGAAGACGTAGCACCAGAAGCCATAGGCGCCGAGGCGCGGAAACGCCAGATCGCGCGCGCCGAGGATCTTCGGCAGCATGTAGATGGCGAAGCCCTCGAACATCGGGATCGCGAACAGGAACATCATCACCGTGCCGTGCATGGTGAAGATTTGCCCGTAGATTTCCGGGCCGATAAAGGCGCTTTCGGGCGTTGCCAACTGGGCGCGAATGATCATCGACAGGATGCCGCCGATGCCGAAGAAGATGAAGGCGGCCACCATGAAGCGACGGCCGATGATGGTGTGATTGACGGCGGCAAGGCGGCCCCAGCCGCGCTCGGTCCTCCAGATGGCGTCGAGCGCCTTGTGCAGCCGGATCGGCCCGCCCGGCTGCGGCGCCTCTGGCAAGCCTGCTGCGTCGTAATCGCTTGAAAGGTTCATTGGCCCGCCTCCCCCGCGAATGCGGMAAACTCTTCGGGCGTCAGGGCCTCGACGGTGAACATCATGCCCGCGTGCCCGATGCCGCAGTACTCGGCGCAGACGCCGCCGAAGCGGCCGGGCCTGTCCGCTTCGATGCGTAATGTGTTCCGGTGGCCSGGAATGGCGTCCAGCTTGCCCGCAAGCCTTGGCACCCAGAAGCTGTGGATGACGTCTTCCGAGACGATCTCCACGTCCACCGGACGCCCTGCGGGTATGGTCACGATGTCGATCGTGGCGGCCAGGTCGGGACGGTCGGGGTAGCTGAACCGCCATTGCCAGCGCTCGCCCCGCGCTTCGACCCGCCAGACGTCCGGCGCGGGATGGGCCAGCAATCGCTCTCCGGCGATCAGCGCATAGATCATCAAGGCCGTCAGCACCGCCATGGGCATCACCAGCCCGCCCCACAGGATGAAACTTTTGTGTCCGGCCCTGGCCCATGCCGCGCCCTGCCCCCGGAACGCATAGGCGAACAGGCCAAGAACGAGGGCCATCAGGATGGCGGCCCCGGCCAGCATGACCCACCATATGGTTGCGATGGTGCTTGCGGCCGGACCTGCAGGGTCGAGCGTGGACAGCGGCCCGGCGCAGCCGGATACCACGAAGGTGCCGGCGAGGCTCCCCAAGCGCGCAGCGCGGCCTATGTTGAAACCAGCAACCGAAGGAGAGCCCGCATGTCCGAAAGCCGCGACGTCGAAAACCCGGTCATTGCGGATATCAAGCAATACGACCTGCAATCGGCCATCGCGGTTGCGGGCCATCCCCTGCATGCGATGAGCGTTCATTTTCCAATAGCCCTCGTCATCGGCACGCTGGTCCTCGACCTTCTCTACTGGTTCTTTGCCGACCCGTTCTTTCTGCGGGCGGGCACCTGGGCGGCCGGCGCCGCCTTCCTGACGGGGGTCGGCGCCGGGATCATCGGCACGGCGGAACTCGTGCTGGTGAAGGGC
>JAKOMT010000033.1 GCA_022241475.1 Microvirga sp.
AGGGGATTTTTTCTTATGAAGTCGGCGGCGCGCATTGTGACCAAGAGCTCATCGAGTGATTTAAGTAAATCGATTGGCACCTGCCAAGCACCTGCTTATATACGAGTCCAAGTTTTGTGAAGGGGGTGTGGGGACACTGCCCTTGCGCGAGGGAATGGTAATGCGGCATAAAACGCTCGCTGCCGCTGTTGCGGCATTYGCCTGTGTTTGGAGCTCTTCCTCCAGCCCGGCTTACGCCGACACATGGGCGTGCGAGGTCATTTTGTGCCTGTCCAATCCAGGCGGGCCTACGCAATACGCAGCATGTGTTCCCCCCATCACCAAGTTGTATAACATTCTTAAGCTAGGTGGCGGATTTCCGATATGCTCCGGCGTTGGATACCGCACGTCGCAGCCCGGCTATCAGCCTTTTTATTGTAATGACGGCTACACACTCACCCGAAATCGCGACGATGACGGGGCAAGTGTGGGCTGTACTTCAAATAAACGCGTCGAAGTCACACTGAACAAATGCGCCGATGCTGGCAAGGATTCGACAGCGCGTGCCATCAAGCGCGATGGCAAGACCGTCTGCATGGACTACAAGACCGTGCGGCCGCTTGAGCGCGACCAGCCCAATTATGTGGATGTGACGATTGACAGCGTCGGTACCCAGCGGGTGTGGTACTGATCATGCCTGCATCATTCCTGCTTCTCGCCGAACAGTGCGCGCCAGCTGTCGATCCCACCGCGCTGGCCGCGATCATCAGCATCGAAAGCGGCTTCAATCCGAACGCCATCCGCATCAACAGCGGACCTCCATTGAACGAGCAGCCCGCGACAAGGGATGAGGCGGTTGCGCTTGCCGCGTCCCTGATGGCCGCCGGCGAGTTGATCGACATCGGGCTCGGCGGCATCAGCGTCGAGGCCGGTCGCGATCTCGACCTGTCAATCACCGACATGTTCGACCCATGCCTGAACATGAAGGCTACRGGCCGGTTGCTGGCGCGCAGTCTCAAATCCGGCGCCGGTGACGCGAAGGACCTGTCCCACGCCTTCGCAAGCTATTTCGGGCAGGGCGACGCGGAAGCGGGCTTCATTGTCGGATACGACAAGCGGGCCCTTGCAGAAATGGCAAAGCTTGCCCCGCAGCTCGCCGACATTCAGATCTCCACGTCCCGTGTTGCCGAACTGCCGTTTCGCGGTGAGCCGGGGCAAGCCGCGCCGAAGAGCGCGCTCATGACCAATCTTCTTGCCGGGCAGGACGCGCCCAAACCTGATCCAGTTGGGGTCTCGGCCTGCTCGCCGGCACGATCGGCGCCGCAGGCGCCGGCGGCAGCCTGCGCATGTCGACCTACGACATGCCGTATCTCGTCGACGGGCTGCAGCTCATCATCGTCGGTCTCGGCATCTACGCCGTCCCCGAGATCGTCGC
>JAKOMT010000002.1 GCA_022241475.1 Microvirga sp.
CCTGCGCGCCCCAATCCGCGATCCCGGCCGCGTCGGCGGGGCCGAGCACGGGCGCGGGCGTCGGGGTCGGCGTGGGAGAGGGCGCCGGCGTCGGAGCGGGAGCGGGCGTCGTCGTCTGGGCGCGGGGGTTTTCGACGCCGGTCATGAGTTCGTTCATGGCCTGGCGCAGGGTCGCCTCGCCGATGCGCCCGCCCGCGACGAGGCGCTCCAGCCCGGCCGCGCCGACGATGAAGCGCGTGCGCTGGTCGACGTTCCAGTCGCCGCCCAGCCCCTCGCCGCTCATGCCGACGCGCGCCATGGCCGAGGAGGCGTCGCGCATGTCGTTTATCGTCACCTCGCGGCCGATCTGCCCGGTGTCCTTGGCCAGATTGAGCTCGCCCTCCGAGGTGAGGTAGCGGCCGGCGACGAAGGCGAGGCCGAGCCTGCCGATATTGCCCAGCATGTTGAGCGCGCGCGCCCCAAGCCCGGCAGGCGGCGGCGGCGGGGGCGCCGACGGCAGGTTGAACACACGCTCCAGAGCCTGCCGCGCCAGCTCGAGCTCGGCCCCCGCCGGCGCCGTCGGCGGCGCGAACGCCAACAGCGACGCGGACGAAACCCCGGACACCGACGACGCGCGAAGGGAGAAGCCGGGGGAGGATGAGACCATAGAAGTGGGCGCGTTCTGCAGACGCGCGTTCAACTCGAGAGACATGAAACCCTCCATCAGCGGTAAAGATTTATTCACTATACAAACAGATTATTTAATTAATGTCTAGAATGTTAAATACGACATTTATATGCTAAAATATTATATATATTATTGAATTAATAATTTCAAATTATAATAGATGGCGCAATTCGCCGCCGGCGTTGCGGCCTGATCGGTTCAAACGAGCACTGGCTGCGCCATCTGATCCCCGACCGCGAACACGCGGCGGTAACGGGCGATCTCTTCGGCGGGGCCGACGGCCTTGGTCGGATTGTCGGAGAGCTTGACGGCGGGTCGACCGTTGACCGCGACGACCTTGCAGACCACCGATATCGGATCCAGCGTCTCGTCGGAGACAAACCCCCGGAAATCGTTGGTCAGCAGCGTGCCCCAGCCGAAGCCGATGCGCATGCGGCCCGAGAACCGCCGGTGGATGCGCTCGATCGTCTCGACGTCGAGCCCGTCGGAGAAGATGGCGAGTTTCTGGCGCGGATCCTCGCCGCGCGAGCGCCACCAGGCGATCGCCTCCTCCCCGCCTGCGATCGGCTCCTTGGAATCGATGCGCATGCCCGTCCATTGCGAGACCCATTCCGGCGCGCCGGCGAGAAAATTCGCCGTGCCGTAGGTGTCGGGCAGAATGACGCGCAGGTTGCCGTCGTAATCCTCCTGCCAGTCGGCGAGGACCGCGTAGGGCGCGCGCTGCATCGCGGTCTCGTCGTCCGCGACGAGGGCCGTGTAGACCATCGGCAATTCATGCGCGTTCGTGCCGACCGCCTCCACTTCCCGCCGCAGCGCGATGAGACAGTTCGAGGTGCCTAGGAAGGACGCGCCGAGCCCTTCGGCCATCGCCTGGACGCACCAGTCCTGCCAGAGGAAACCGTGGCGGCGACGCGTGCCGAAATCCGCGATGCTGAGCCCCGGCAGCGTCTTGAGGCGCTGGATCTTTTCCCAGACGCGGGTCATCGCCCGCGCGTACAGAACCTGCAGCTCGAACTTGCCCATCGTCTTGGTGACGCCGCGCGAGCGCAGTTCGTTGAGGATCGCGAGAGCGGGGATCTCCCACATCGTGGTCTCGATCCACGGACCCTCGAAGGTCAGCGTATACTGCCCGTCGTGTTTCTCGAGATGATAGGCGGGGAAACGGAACCCCTCGAGCCAGGCGATGAACTCGGGCGAGAACATCTGCCGCTTGCCGTAGAACGTGTTGCCGCGCAGCCAGGTCGATTCGCCCCGCGACAGACGCAGGCTGCGCACGTGGTCGAGCTGCTCGCGCAGCTCCCCCTCGTCGACGAAATCGGCGAGCCGAACCGAGAGCGAGCGGTTGGTGATCCCGAAGGTCACGCTCACGTCGCGATAGCGGCGGTAGATGGTCTGCGCCATCAGGAGCTTGTAGAAGTCCGTATCCAGCACGGACCTGACGATCGGATCTATCTTCCAAGTGTGGTTGTAGACCCGCGTGGCGATGTCGACCATCGCTTCTCACTCCCCCGACGCAAACGCGACAGCGACCTTAGACGATCGGGCCGCCCCTGTGAAATCCCGATAGCCCGAATCGCCGACGCATTGTCGCCCCGAATCGCGTTCAAGGTCGAAATCTCGTATGGGCAGAGGCGACACGAGCGAAATTGCGCGCTGCGAGCACGCGTTCGCGCATTTTTACGCTTCTTGTTTAGACTTTACGCGCGTCCTTTTGTAGAAAGAGCGGCGGCGCATGAACGACCAGACCGGAGGCGATACGGCGGTGACACGAACCGCGACGCACATCCCCGCGCACGGCGCGAAGAGAGCTTCAGGCGCATGCTGATCAAGCGCGTCCTCAAGTTCCTTCTGCCGCTCGCAGCTCTGATCGGCGTCGTCATGGCCGTCGCGCCGTGGACGATATCATCGCGCGCGCTCGTCTCCTCGCTGGCCGACCAGCTTGAGAACGAATTCGGAGTTTCGCTCACGAGCGGCGGACGCGCCGTGATCGCCTTCCTGCCCCTGCCCCGCGTGAAATTCGAAAATATCACGATCTCCGCCCGGGACGGCAGGCCGCTCGTCACGGGCGGCGAGTTGCGCGGGCGGCTCGCCGTGCGCGCCCTCCTCTATGGCCGCATCGTCGTGGACGAGATCGGGCTCGCCAACGCCCGCGTGGACGTCGCGATCGACGAATCGGGCGCGAGCGCTTGGGACGGACTGCTCGCCGGCGCGCGCGCCGCGATCGAAGGCGGGGCCCAGGCGCCCGGCTTGACCAGGGTCTCTTTGGCGAACGTCCAGCTCCACCACCATGACGCCCGCTCCCGCGCGCGCCACATGCTGCGCAACGTCGATCTCACGCTCGACTGGCCAAATCCGCGCGGACGGGTGGCGCTTTCGGGCTCGCTCGCGCTACGGGGCGAGACGGTTCAGGTCACGTTGCGCGATTTCGTGCCCGCTGCGTTCATGGCCAACGAGCGCAGCCCGATCGACCTTCGGCTCGCGGGCCGCTTCGGGCGGCTGGCGGTTTCGGGAAGCGTCAGCCGCGGAGTGGACAGCCCGTGGCTCGTCGGACGGACCTCGTTCGAGACGCCGGCGCTGCGCGATCTCCTGATCTGGAGCGGCCAGCCTCTCCCTCTCGGCCACATGGTGCGCGCCTTCGCGCTCGAGGGCGAAGTCACCGGCGTGGGCGGCGTCGTCTCTTGGCCCTCGCTGAGCATCACGCTCGGCTCCGACCAAATGGAGGGCGCGCTTAGCGCCCGCTCGGAAAACGGCCGCATCTCGATCAACGGCACGCTCGCAGCCGACACGCTCGCGCTCGACAATTTCGCCGCCCCGTTCCTCGCGGCCGCCCCCGCGACGGGTCCGTGGCGCTCGCAGGCGTACGATTTTTCCGGCGCCACCAACGCGGATCTCGACCTTCGCCTCTCGGCGAACACGGCGCGCCTTCGCACGTTCGCCATGACCGACGTCGCGCTCGGAATCCTCGTCAAGAAGGGCCGGATCGAGACGACGCTCAGCCGCGCGGCGCTGCATGGCGGGCTGCTGCGCGGACGGCTGTCCCTCACGAATTCCGACGGGGCGCTCGAATTGCGGGCGCAGGGCGGCGCGGAGAACGTCGATATCGCCGCCGCGTTCCGGGAGACGGGAGTATCGCCCTGGCTCGCCGGGCGCGGCGACGGGGATTTCACGCTTCAGGCCCGCGGCCCGAGCGCGGCGGAGCTGGCGCGCTCGGCGGTCGGCCAAGCCAACGTGACGATCCGCGACGGCCAGTTCGTCGGCATCGCGCTCGACGAAGCCCTGCGGCGCTTCGAGCGCCAGCCCCTCACCGCCTCGCTCAATCTCCACAACGGCTCGACGCCTTTCGCGCAAGCCTTCGGGCGCATCGACCTCGATCGCGGCGTCGGGCGCATCGTCGATGCGGGCTTCGAAGCCTCCCGCCTCAAGGGCGTCGCGCAGGGCGTTCTGTTCGTGCCCGACCGTCGGATCGCGGCGCGCGTCGCCGTCGAGAGCAAGGAGCCCGTCGGGGCGGGCGGCGTGATCCCGGCGCTCTCCTTCGACGTTCAGGGGCCGTGGCGGGACATCGCGGTGCTGCCGGACGCCAACGCGCTGATCCAGCGATCGGGGGCGGCGCGGCTGCTGCTCGATCCCACCGCCGCAGTCCAATCCGCCGAAGACGCGCCCGCGCGCTGACGGCGCGCGGGAACTCTCACCCGTCGACCTGCGCGCGCAGCGCGGCGCGCTTGGTCACCAGCGCGGCGAAGATCACGGCCACGGTCACGAGAGCGATGAGTATCGTCGACGCCGCGTTGATCTCAGGCGTCACGCCGAGCCGGACCTGGCTGTAGATCCGCATCGGCAGGGTCGTCGCGCCGGGGCCGGACGCGAAGCTCGCGATCACGAGGTCGTCCATCGACAGCGTGAAGGCGAGGAGAAAACCGGCAAGGATCGCCGGCGCGATCAACGGCAGGGTCACGCTGAAAAACACCGTCCAGGGCGTCGCGCCGAGATCCTGCGCCGCCTCCTCCAGGGCCCGGTCGAACGTCACGAGCCGGGATTGCACCACGACGGTGACGAAGCACATGCAGAAGGTCGTGTGCGCGATCACGATCGTCCAGAAGCCGCGGCTCATGTCCACCGCCACGAACAGCAGCAGGAGCGACAGACCGGTGATCACCTCCGGCATGACCATCGGCGCGTAGACGAGCCCGGTGAAGAGCGCCCTCCCCCGGAACCGCCCATACCGGGTGAGCGCGATCGCCGCCATCGTGCCGAGCGCCGTCGCGACGAGGGCCGTGACGAAGGCGACGCGCAAGGTGACCCAGGCGGCCGTCATGAGCTGCTCGTTGCGGAACAATTCGCCGTACCAGCGCGTCGAGAAGCCGCCCCAGACCGTCACGAGGCGGGACTCGTTGAACGAATAGATCACGAGCAGCAGGATCGGCAGATAGAGAAAGGCGAAGCCGAGGACGAGCGCCGTGACGTTGAAAGGCGACAGCCCCCGCCTCATCGTCCCGCCTCCATGCGCCGCGCTTCCGCTTCGCGAAAGAGCACGATCGGGACGACGAGGATGGCGAGCAGAACGATCGCCACCGCCGACGCCAGCGTCCAGTCGCGGTTCGCGAAGAACTCCATCCAGAGGGTGCGCCCGATCATCAGCGTCTGCGATCCGCCGAGCAGGTCCGGCACCACGAATTCGCCGACGATCGGAATGAAGCAAAGGAGCGAGCCCGCGATGATGCCGGGCTTCGCGAGCGGCACGGTGATCGTCCAGAACGCCTTGAACGCGGTGGCGCCGAGATCCTGCGCCGCCTCGATGAGCGTGTCGTCGAGGCGCTCTAGCGCCGCGTAGAGCGGCAGCGCCATGAAGGGCAGATAGGTGTAGACGAGACCGATGAAGACGGCCCTTTCGGTGTCCATGATCTGGAGCGGGGCCGAGATCAGCCCGGCGCTCATCAGCCAGTGGTTCAACAGCCCCTCCGGCTTGAGGATGCCGATCCAGGCGTAGACCCGGATCAGGAAGCTCGTCCAGAACGGCAGGATCAGGGCCGCGACCAGCATCGGCCGCCACGAGCGCGGCGCGCGGGTCATCGCGTGGGCGAGCGGAAATCCGACGGCGAGCAGCATCAGGGTCGCGAGCGCGGCGATCCGCAAGGACGAAAGCGCCGACGCCAGATAGAGATCGTCCTCAAAGAGGAAGATGAAATTCTCCACGTTGAGATCGCCGAGGAACGCGACGAAGCCGTCCCAGCCGGCCGCGAGATCGAGGACGGGCCAGTAGGGAGGCTGAGCCAGCCGGGGCTCGGACAGCGCGATCTTGAGGACGATCCCCACGGGCAGCAGGAAGAAGATCGAGAGCCAGGCGAACGGAACGCCGAGAACGAGCGCGCGGCCGATTCTGTCGCGGAGAGACATGGCGGTCACGTCGTCAGGAGAACGGCGGCGTCGGGCGCGAAGGAGACGAAGACGCGCTCCTTCCAGTCGAGCGGCCGTTCGGTGAAGCGGGTGGCGTTGGCGCGGGTGACGCGCACGATCGCGCCGCTGTCGAGCTTGACGCGGTAGACCGTCCAGTCGCCGAGATAACCGATGTCCCAGATCTCGCCGGCGAGGACGTTCGCCGCGCCGTCCGGGCGCTCGCGCGAGACGCGCATCTTCTCGGGCCGCACGGCGACGGCGACGGGATCGCCGGGGTTCAGATCCTCGTCGGGATCGTCGACGGCGAGGACCACGCCGTCGGCCGTGGCGCGAAGCGTCCAATGGGCGCCGCGCCCGCCGCCCTCGACGACGGCTTCGACGATGTTCACGTCGCCGACGAAGTCCGCCACGAAGCGCGACGCCGGCTGCTCGTAGATCTCGCCGGGCGTCGCGACCTGCACGACGCGGCCGTGATCCATCACCGCGATGCGGTCGGCCATCGTCATCGCCTCCTCCTGATCGTGCGTGACGACGAGAAAGGTGGTGCCGAGCTCGATCTGAATGTCCATCAGCTCGAACTGCGTCTCCTCGCGCAGTTTCCTGTCGAGCGCGCCGAGCGGTTCGTCGAGGAGCAGCACTTTCGGGCGCTTGGCGAGCGCCCGGGCGAGCGCGACGCGCTGTCGCTGGCCGCCGGAGAGCTGGTCGGGCCGGCGCGAGGCGAACCGCTCCATCTGCACGAGCTTGAGCATCTCGGCGACGCGCGCGGCGATCTGGTCCTTTGGCATTCCCTCCTGCACGAGACCGTAAGCGACGTTCTTCTCGACGCTCATATGCGGAAAGAGCGCGTAGCTCTGGAACATCATGTTGACGGGGCGTCGATAGGGGGGCACGCCCGCCATGTCCTCGCCCGCAAGAAGGACGCGCCCGCTCGTCGGCTGTTCGAATCCGGCCAGCATGCGCATCAGGGTGGACTTGCCGCAGCCGGAAGGGCCGAGCAGGCAGAAAAACTCGCCCTCGAAGATGTCGAGCGTCAGATTGTCGATCGCGACGGTCCCGCCGAAACGCTTCGAGACGTTCTCGAAGCGGATGAACGGGCTCTTCCCCGGCTCGTTCCAGGGGGCGAAGGATTGCCGAACCGCGCCGACCGCGCGAGAGGATTTTTCAGGCGCCGTCATGATGCTCCCAAAAACGCGTCCCGCGCATTCGCGCGTTTTCGCGGTTTAGGAGATTTCGCAAGGCGGGGGAAGGGCTGGAATGCGCTCCCCGTTCAAGGAGCTTCGCAATGGGCGATGAGGCGGCCGACAAAGGCGTCGCATTTCGCGAGTTCGTCCTCGGCGACCCACTCGTCCGCCTGATGCGCCTGCGCGATCGCGCCGGGGCCGACGATCACGGTCGGAACGCCCGCCACTTCGTGAAACAGCCCGCCTTCGGTTCCATAGGCGACCTTGGCGTGATCGTTGCGCGCGGCGAGGCGCTTGGCGAGCGTGGCGACGGGCGCGTCGGGCGCAGTGTCGAGACCCGGGAAACCGGCGAAGAGCTCGAAATCGATCCCCGTCCCGGGATCGACCGCGCGCATGCGCGGCTCGAGTTCGCGTCGCGCGTAGTCGACGATGCGCGCGACGATCGCGTCCGCGTCGTCCTGCCCGACGACGCGGACCTCGAAGCGGATCTCGCATTCGTCGGGAACGATGTTGAGCGCCGTGCCGCCGCGCATGATTCCGACATGGGCGGTCGAATGGGGCACGTCGTAGAGCGCGTCGCGAGGTCCGCTCGCCTGCAATTCCTCGGCTATGCGCCGGATCTCGGCGACGAGAAGCGCCCCGAACTCCACCGCGTTGACGCCCTCGGGCGCGAGCGAGGAATGCCGCGTCAGGCCGCGCACGCGCGCGACGACGCTGCGCTTGCCCTTGTGGCCGAGAACCACCTGCATGTTGCTCGGCTCCCCCACGAAACACGCTTCGGGCTTAACCGGTTGCCGGGCGATCCATTCCGCGAGCTTGCGCCCGCCGACGCAGCCGATCTCCTCGTCGTAGGAAAACGCAAGATGGATCGGGCGGGCGAGGCGCGCGCGCGCCATGTCCTCGGCGCGCGCAAGACAGACAGCGAGGAAGCCCTTCATGTCGCAGGAGCCGCGCGCGTAGATGCGCCCGCCTTCGAACCGCAGCTTGAAGGGGTCCGACGACCAGGCCTGACCGTCGACGGGCACGACGTCGGTATGGCCGGAAAGGATAAAGCCGGGGGCGCCGGCCGGGCCGATCGTCGCCCAGAGATTGGCCTTCGTCCCCGTCTCGTCGTAGATACGCTCCATCCGGAAGCCGAGCGGCTGCAGGAAGGCCTCGACCCAGGCGATCAGTTCGAGATTCGAGTTTCGGCTCGTCGTATCGAACGCCACCAGCGTCGACAGAATCGATGCGATTCTGTCAGTGCTCATCGGACTGCTCCTTATCGTCCGCCGCTCACGAAGCCGGCGTCAGCGACATCTGCTCGGTGCGCACGAAATCGACGAAACGCCGCGCGACGGGCAGATTTCCGCCCACGGCCGGGAACACGAATGCGGTTTCATATTCGATGATCGGCTCGAAGGGACGGAACGCCAGCCCCGGTCCCGCGACGTAGGCGATCGGAAACGGGTTGATCACCGCGATGCCGACCCCGCCGCGCACCATTTCGAGCAGGAACTGCACCGTCCCGGCCTCGAGAACCGTACGGGGCTCGAGGCCCTGATCCGCGAAGGCGCGCTCGATCCGGGCGCGGGCGGAGAAGCGCCGCGTGACCGAGATCATCGGCGTGTCGCCGATATCGGTCGGCGTGATCACCTCCCTGGCGGCCAGCGGATGATCCGCCGGCATGAGGACGTGCGCGACCGATTGGCGGAACGGCTCGGCGCGGACGCCGAAATGCGACGGCGGGACGTCGAGCACCGCGAGATCCGCGCTGCCGTCGGCGACGGAGCCGACCGCGTCGTCCGAGCGCCCGATCTCCATCTGGATGCGCGTCTCGGGCTCCACCTTCAGAAACCGCTGCACCATCGGCGCGATAAAGGTATGGGCGATCGTCGGCGGCGAGAAGATCCTGAGGCTCGCGCCGACGTTCGGCGTATTCGGCCAGTTGTCGAGCCGGGCGAGCGCGGCGAAGATCGGAGCGGCTTCCGCGTCCAGCGCGAACGCGTCGGCGGTCGGAACGAGGCGTCCGCCGTCCCGGATGAAGAGGTCGCGGCCGAGCCGGGCCTCGAGCGCGCCGATGGCGCGAGACACCGCCGGCTGCGAGACGCCGAGCCGCTGGGCGGCCGCAGTCGTCTTGCGGGTCGTAATGACCGCATGAAGTACTTCGAGTTCTCTCACGCTGGGTCGGGACGAGCGCGTATCGTCTTCGCTATCCGTTTCACGCATTTACGTATTACCGTTCCTGATGTTTTTCCATGGTGACAATATTTGATCCGCATATTAGCGTTCGTTTGGGAGCAATCAAGCTTGCAGTTTCAGGGTGGCTTGATTGTTTTTCCGACGCGCCCGGTCAAGACTGACGTTGCGTCGGAACGTTAGAAAAACCAGAGGAGAAAACCATGAAGAATGGCTTCAAGCCGCTCGCATTAGTAGCGGTCCCACTGACTTTTATGGCGGTGAGCCAGGCCGGAGCGGCCGACCTCACCATCGGCCTGAGCGCCGAGCCGACGTCGATGGACCCGCATTTCCACAACCTCGCTCCCAACAACGCGATGCGTCAGCATATCTTCGAAAGCCTGACCCAGGCGGACGAAAACCAGCTGACCCAGCCGTCGCTCGCCGAATCGTGGCAGCCGACGGGCGACACGACCTGGGAGTTCAAGATCCGTGAAGGCGTGACCTTCTCCGACGGAACGCCCTTCTCTGCGACTGACGTGATCTACTCGATCTGCCGAGTCCCCCGCGTCGAGGGATCGCCCTCCTCCTTC
Source organism: Microvirga sp. (assembly GCA_022241475.1). Next base: position 9,990 of record JAKOMT010000002.1, read on the forward strand.
ACGAGCTTCGTGCGCGACATCGTCGCGGTCGACGTTCCCGACGAGACCACGATCGTCTTCACGACGAGCGCGCCCTCCCCGCTCCTGCCGACGAACCTCGCCTCGGTCGCGATCCTGTCCGCCGAGGCTTTCGGCGGCGAGAACGTCGTCTTCGGCACGGACGCCTGCGAGAACGCGGGAACCTACTCCGCCTCGGCCGATTTCTCCAACCCCTCCGTCGCGGTCGGCACCGGCCCCTACAAACTCGTCGGCTATAACCCGGGCGACCGCATCACGCTGACCCGCAACGAGAATTACTGGGGCGGCGAAGTCGAGTGGGACAACGTGATCCTGCGCGCGATCCCCAACCCCGGCGCCCGCGTCGCGGCGCTGCTCGCCGAAGACGTCGACGTCATCGAGACGCCGCCGATCCAGGATTTCGAACAGATCCGCTCGCGCGGCTTCCAGATCGAGCAGGGCTTGTCGAACCGCGTGATCTACCTGCACGTGGATTCGGGCGAAGCCGTTCCTCCGGGCGTCTCCGGCACCGACGGCAAGAACCCCTTCGCGGACGTGCGCGTTCGTGAGGCGATCTCCAAGGCGGTCAACCGCGAGGCGATCGTCGATCGCGTCATGGGCGGCGTCGCCGTTCCCGCCGGCGAGCTCCTGCCCTGGCCGCTCTTCGGCACGAGCGAGGACGCGGAACCCGACGCGTTCGATCCCGATCGCGCGCGCGAACTGCTGACGGAGGCCGGGTACCCGAACGGCTTCGAGGTGACGCTCTTCACGCCCAACGACCGCTACATCAACGATGAGCGCGTTTCGCAGGCCGTCGCCCAGATGCTCGCCCGGATCGGCATTCGCACCAGCGTCGATTCGATGACGGCCTCGACCTTCTTCTCGCGTCGCGGCCAGAGCGAATTCGGCTTCTGGCTCGCAGGCTGGGGCGCCGCCTCCGGCGAGATGGCCAACCCGCTCGTCGCGCTGACGGCGACCCGCGACACCAATGCGGGCACGGGTCTGACCAACATGCAGAAGTACTCGAACCCCGAGCTCGACGCGCTGATCGCCGAAGCCCGTCGCACGGTCGACGACGACGCGCGCCGCGAAATCCTGCAGCGCGCCTCGAAGATGGCGATGGACGATTACGCCACCATCCCGCTCCACTTCGAAGTGACGCCCTGGGCGTTCAAGTCGACCCTCGCGCTGACCCCTCGCGTCGACCAGTACACGCTGGCGACGGACATCAGCGCCGCGAACTGATCGCGCCACGAGAAAAGCCGCCCCGCGTCGAGCGGGGCGGCGCTTCCGTCGAGCCGGGCGGTTGACTCCGCCGGAGGTCGACGGCGAAATCCCCGGGAAACGGGGCGGCAGGTCGCTTGCGTCGTCGCGCGGCTTGTATCGAAACAATCGGCGGGTCAGCCCCCGCACGGCGCCATCGCGCCCACTCGCCGGATCTCCCCCGGCCGACGCAAACCGTCGCGTCATGCGCTCCGCCCCGAGCGGGGACGACGCAGCCATCCTCTCCCACCGGACGACGGCCGCACATGCTGGTTTATCTCATTCGCCGTATCGGCCAATCCATCCTCGTCATCGCCGTCATGGCGACGCTCGTCTTCCTCTCGATCTATGCGATCGGCAATCCGGTCGACATTCTGGCGAGCCAGGACGCGGACCAGCAGGAGCTCGACGCGATCACGCGGCGCCTCGGGCTGGACAGGCCCATGTACGAGCAGTTCGGCATCTTCGTCTGGAACGCGCTCCAGGGCGATCTCGGCCGCTCCTTCGTCTACGCCAAGCCCGCCGTCGAGGTGATCCTCGAGCGCATGCCGGCGACGCTGGAACTGGCCTTCGTCGCGCTCGTCTTCTCGATCGTCATCGGCGTGCCGCTCGGCGTCATCGCGGGCCTCAAGCCCCATTCCTTCCTCGGCCGCACGATCATGTCGACGTCGATCCTCGGCTTCTCGCTGCCGAATTTCTGGATCGGCCTGATGTTCATCCTGCTCTTCGCCGTGCAGTTGCGCTGGCTGCCGGCGAGCGGGCGCGGGCCTGTGACCGAGGTGCTGGGGCTCCCCCTCACCTTCGTGACCTGGGAGGGCCTGCGCCATCTGATCCTGCCGGCGGTGACGCTCGCGCTCTACAAGGCCTCGCTCGTGATCCGCATCGCGCAGGCCGGCACGCGCGACGTGATGCTGCAGGACTACATCCGTTTCGCCCGAGCCAAGGGCCTGTCGCACAACCGCATCGTGTTCGTGCACGTGCTCAAGAACATGATGATCCCGGTCGTCACCGTGCTCGGCCTCGAACTCGGCTCGATGATCGCGTTCGCCGTCGTGACCGAGAGCGTCTTCGCCTATCCGGGCATGGGCAAGCTGCTGATCGATTCGATCAACCGCCTCGATCGCCCCGTCATCGTGGCCTACCTGATGATGACCGTCGTGATCTTCGTCGTCATCAACCTCGTCGTCGACCTGCTCTACGCCGCGATCGACCCGCGCGTTCGGCTGTCCGAGCCCAAGGGCTGATCGGGAGATATCGTCATGACGGAAACAACCGCCGCCGCCGCGCCCCCGCCGCCCGTCGAGGACAAGGGCGAGAGCCTGCTTCGCCGCCACATCGCGAACTTCTTCGAGAGCGTCGGGGCGACGATCGGCCTCGTCGTCCTCGTCACCCTCGTCGCCGCCGCGTTTCTCGCGCCCTGGTTCGCGCCGCAGGACCCCTATGACCTCTCGACCCTGTCGATCATGGACAACATGCTCCCGCCGGGCGAGAGGCTCGACACGGGAATGCTCGCCCTGCTCGGCACCGACGAGCAGGGGCGCGACATGGTCTCGGCCATTCTCTACGGCCTTCGCGTTTCGCTGATCGTCGGCGCGTCCTCGGTGTTCATCGCCGCGCTGATCGGAGCTTCGGCCGGCGTGCTCGCCGCCTATGCGGGCGGGCGCGTCGAGAACTTCGTGATGCGCGTCGTCGACCTGCAGCTCTCTTTTCCCTCGATCCTCGTCGCGCTGGTGCTGCTGGCCGTGTTCGGACGCGGCGTCGACAAGGTGATCCTCGCGCTCGTCATCGTGCAATGGGCCTATTACGCCCGCACCGTGCGCGGCTCGGCGCTCGTCGAGAAGCGGCGCGAATATATCGAGGCGGCGCGCTGCCTCGCCCTGCCGAACTCCCGGCTCGTGTTCCGCCATCTGCTGCCGAACTGCCTGCCGCCGCTGATCGTCGTGGCGACGGTGCAGATCGCCAACGCCATCGCGCTCGAATCGACGCTCTCCTTCCTCGGCGTCGGCGTACCGGTGACGGAGCCCTCGCTCGGCATGCTGATCGCCAACGGCTACCGCTACCTGCTTTCGGGAAATTACTGGATCTCGACCTTCCCCGGCGTTGCGCTCGTCATCGTCATCGTCGCGATCAACCTCGTGGGCGACCGCCTGCGCGACGTTCTGAACCCGCGGCTGTCGCGATGAACGCGCCCGCCAACAGCCCTTCGTAAAAAGGTCGCCCGATGACAGGCACAGCCCCCAATACAGTCCTCGACGTCGACAACCTGTCGGTCACGTTCCAGACGCGCGAAGGGCTCGTGACCGCCGTCAACGACGTCAGCTTCTCCGTCGCCGCCGGCGAAGTGCTCGGCCTCGTCGGCGAATCGGGGTCGGGCAAGTCCGTCACGGGTCTCGCGGTCCTCGGCCTGATCGATCCGCCCGGACGCATCGCCGCCGGCTCGATCCGGGTGAACGGGCGCGAGCTCGTCGGGCTCTCCGAGAAGGAGCTTCGCAGCGTTCGCGGCAAGGACGTCGCGATGATCTTCCAGGACCCGATGACGACGCTCAACCCGGTCCTGCGCATCGACACGCAGATGATCGAGGCCGTGCGCGCGCACGAGAAGATCTCCTACAAGGCCGCCCGTGAGCGCGCCCGCGACGCGCTCACCAAGGTCGGCATCCCCTCCGCCGACGAGCGCCTCAAGGCCTATCCGAACCAGTTCTCCGGCGGCATGCGCCAGCGCGTCGCCATCGCGACGGCGCTGCTCAACCGCCCGAAGGTGCTCGTCGCCGACGAGCCGACGACCGCGCTCGACGTCACCATCCAGGCGCAGATCCTCGCGGAGGTGCAGAAGCTCTGCGCCGAGACGGGCACGGCGCTCGTCTGGATCACGCACGACCTCTCGGTCGTCGCCGGACTCGCGGACCGCGTCGCCGTCATGTACGCCGGGCGCATCGTCGAGGAGGGCTCGGTCGCCGAAGTGCTGGAGGCGCCGATCCACCCCTACGCGGCGGGCCTCATCGGCTCGGTGCCGAGCCGCAACAAGCGCGGCGTGCCGCTGGCGCAGATCCCCGGCATGACGCCCTCGCTCGCGAACCTGCCGCCGGGCTGTCCCTTCTCGCCGCGCTGCTCCTACGCCACCGACATCTGCCGCAGCGTCTTCCCCGAGGCCACGCATTACGCGGGCGGACGGGCGGCGCGCTGCCACCATCCGCTGACGTCGCCGACGCCGGTCGCGGCCTGACGAACGAGCGCGAGAGACACCCATGGACAACCAGCCGATCCTCAGCCTCAACCAGATCCACAAGCGCTTTTCGCGCCGCCTCGACGCGGCCGAAAAGATCGCCAACCTCTTCGGCGCCGGCCTCAAGGACCAGATCGTGCGCGCCGTGGACGACGTGAACATCGACATCGCCAGGGGCGAGGTCGTCGGGCTCGTGGGCGAATCCGGTTGCGGGAAGTCGACGCTGGGGCGCGTCATCTCCGGCATCCTCGATCCGAGCGACGGGACGGTGCTCTACAACGGCCGCGACGTCGCCAAGATGAACGCGACGGAGCGCCGCGCCGCCGATCTCGCGATCCAGATGATCTTCCAGGACCCGATGGCCTCGCTCAACCCGCGCATGCGCGTCATCGACATCATCGGCGAGGCGCCGGTGGTCCACGGCGTGGTGAAGAAGGCGGAGATGGACGCCTATGTCTGCCAGGTGATGCGCACCGTCGGGCTCGATCCGACGACGCGGATGCGCTACCCGCACCAGTTCTCCGGCGGACAGCGCGCGCGCATCGGCATCGCGCGGGCGCTCGCGGTCAAGCCGCAGGTGCTCGTCTGCGACGAATCCACCGCCGCGCTCGACGTCTCGATCCAGGCGCAGGTCATCAACCTGTTCATGCAGCTGCGCCGCGACCTCGACCTCACCTACGTCTTCGTCAGCCACGATCTCGGCGTCGTCGAGCACATCGCCGACCGCGTCGCCGTGATGTATCTCGGCCGCATCGTCGAACTCGCCGCGACCGACGACATCTTCACGACGCCGAACCACCCCTACACGCAGGCGCTCCTCGAAGAAGTGCCCCGCCTCGAGGCGAAGAAGAAGCAGTTCACGGCGCTGAAGGGCGAAATCCCCTCCCCGCTGAACCCGCCGCCGGGGTGTCACTTCCACCCGCGTTGTCCGTTCGCGTTCGACCGGTGCCGCGTGGAGCGGCCGGCGTTGAAGGAGATCGGGGCGGGGCGGCTGTCGGCTTGTCATTTGAATGATGAGGTGGGGAGTGGGGTGGAGGTGGTGGGAGCGATCGGAGCGGCGTGAGGCGGGCGGGATGGGCTCCGCCACGGCCTCGAACATCCTGACACGGATTGTCAGGCCGCCACGGCCCGCGCCCTCGACCTGCCGGTCGCGCTGATGGCCGCGGCGCAGGGCGTCGGAGCCGCCATCGGCAACGCGGTGGCGCCGCACAACATCATCGCGGGAGCGGCGACTGTGGGGCTATCGGGACGGGATGGAGAGGTGCTGGCGCGGACGCTGGGGGCGGTTTTGGCGTATGCGGCGGGGGTTGGGGGTGTGGTGATGATCGTCTCGGGTTGGTTTTAGCGTTCGCGGGTCTGGCGCTCTAAGCGCATTTACCCTGCAAACTGTGATCAGGAACGCATCGCGCCGGGGTGATGGAGGCGCAAGGGAGGGAGGGTTACAGGACCATCGAAGGTTTCGGCCCAAGGCTGCCCCTTCGACGATGCTCCGCGCTTCAATGCTCCATCCCCGAAACCGCCGCTCAATTCGAAACGTTCGAAATTTTTAACACCCGCCCACGATCGCGACCGTCCGCTGGGCGTAAGTCCGAACCTCAGTTTCGACGAACGGAGTGTCGGGATCATGGTGGAAGGGCGCGGTATAGCCGTTGATGTCGTCTAGCTCGTCGTATTGCGGCATCAGCGGATGGGCCGGGTCGCCCCGGATGATCGCTAGCATATCGCCCAACCATTTCCCCTCAAGAATTTGGTTCGGGAACCGATAGCGAATGTACTTCTCTAGCAACGGTCGCATGATCATCCGCATATCGCGCGCATCGCCGCTGCGCCCCTCGGCGAAATCCAGCAGCCGCATATGGTCGTGCAGATAGCCTTCCCTGACCTCGCGCTCGATATCCCACGATTCGACCGACGAGCAGCCCGCGCTCGCTGAGATCTGAAGCGGTGTGCACGTCGCGTCGTGAATCTTGTCGCGCACAGCGTTGAGGAAGAACTTGTCATGGCTGAGCAGGATGACTTGCGCAGCCTTGCCTGGCTCGCCCGTTCGCACGATTTCCTTCGCGGTCATCGCCCTGCGAAAGTCGTCGAGGCTGGTGAAGGGATCATCGAACACGACGATCTTTCTTGCGATATCAAGATCACGCTTTAGCTGGGACAGGAAGAAGGCGAGCGCGAAAGTGTTCTTGTCACCGGCGCTCATCGTGGTGTCGAAGCCAGGATCATCTGCACTGGACTTCGTCACATCAATATCACTGGTGTCAAAGCGCAGGCAATAGGTCGACTGCGGCACCTTGCCAACATAGTTCTTACTACATTGTGCAAGACGGAAGCTTGCGCCGAACAACGCCAGAAACCGATTGATGTCGGCTTCATAGGCGCCAAGAATCGTCGAGTCATAGGTATCGAGTTCGTCCTTCTTCGCCTCCTTCGCTTCAACGAGCGCCTTCTTCTCGCTGAGCAGCGTGTCGTATTTCGTGGCCAGACTGAGCACTGGCTCAGAGTGCCGCTTCTTCACCGCTTGAAGCGCAGCGAGCGTCGCTTCGGCGCTGGCTCTGTTCGCGACGGCATTTGCATCCTTCACCGCTTGTATGCGGCGGTTCCCCTCAACGAACATCGCCACGTCGGCGTCCAGTTCAACGCATGTCGCCGACCAAGTAGCTTGCGCCTCGATGAAGGCGGTGGATGGTTCCAACGGCTCCAATGGCGCCTTGGCCTTCGCCACCAACATCGCTTTGGCTGCGTCGAGCAGAGCCCCGACCTCATCGCTGATACGATCGGCAGCGCCCGATGGATTATAGCCGTGATCGCAATAGGCCTTCCAAAACTCAGCGTCAGTCGAGACCTGCACAAAGCTCTGTTCGACCCGGAGCGCGGCCGTCGATGACAGCGCCTGATCGAGCTTGGTGCTCATATCGGCGATGGCGGCCTTATGTGCGGCATATGCCTCGCTGAAATAGCCGCGGTAGGCCTCGATTAGACTGTTGCCGTCGAGCGATGTCGCACAGAAGGGGCAGAGATCGTCGACGATGTGAGGCAAGCCTTGCGACAACCATACCTCGCCGCCATCGCGGAAACGATGATGCGCAAGCTGCCCCTGAACCCGCGCCGACGCGTCGGCGGCGATCCCGTCAACGCCTTTGGCCAGCAGGTCGAGAAACCCGTTCGGCAAGGCAGGCAGCGACGGCACGCTCAACAGGTTGCGAGATGCGATCGCTACGCCATCGTTTATAGCCTTGAGAACTCTCGCCGCCCTGTCGATCTTATCGTCGATGTTGGCATCCGCCGGGAGCTTCCGAAATGCTTCCAGCTTGATGCTGGCGGGGACATGCTGCTCCAGAACCCTCTTCTCGGCCCCTATTTCTGATTGCTTTGCGGTAGCCGCGGCGTCGAGCCGATCCACCTCCTCGGCCAATGCAACGCCTTTTGGACCGACGACAATCCGATAGAAATTACGACGATGCTCGACATCGATCTGATCGCCTCCGTGAACATTCTCGGTGACAAACTGCTGATCGAAAATGTGAATGTCGGGCTGCGCAGACGTCCAGGCACCGCCTGAAAATCGAACTGGGCCGCCGTCAAGGAGTAGCCCGACTTCGGGTTCCGAGGTGGCCAAGAAGGTTTTTCGGCGCTGGATGAGTTTGGGCTCATTGAGCTGGAGGGAGCGAAGAATGGCGCAAAGGGTCGTCTTGCCGCGTCCGTTACCGCCGTAGATTAGCGTAAAGTGGCCATACTCACCCCCGCTGATGCGCGCCGCCTTAAACCGACCGACATTATTAATTTTGGTAATTTTCTTCAAAAACATGAATCTATCTCCTGCGATAACCAAATTCGTTGCCGGATCGATTCGCCTCAAGCCAATCCAGAATAACAGAGTAGGGGTTAGTGCAACTGTGCGCGAGATTAGCTCCGAACCGGTCCAGATCATTCCGCAGCGAGTTTGCCGCAGCATGCGCCGCACGGGCGATGTGCGCCCCCGCCGGTCTGCCTCCCGGATCAACGTTGCCAAAGCTAGCCCAAACTTTGCGCTCGGAAACAAGGTCCGCCGAGTCATCCAAGCCCCACTATCCCCCCTCCCCCTCCAATGCTAAACGCCCCTCCATGTCCCGCGCCCCGTAGGCGCCCGTATACAAGGAGACACGCATGGATCTCGGCCTCAAGGGCAAGCGCGCCCTCGTCCTCTCCTCCAGCCGGGGCCTCGGCCTCGCTTCGGCCCGTTCGCTCGCGAACGAAGGCGCGGAAGTGTTCATGACGGCGCGCAGCGGCGACAAGCTTGACGCGGCGGTCAAGGACATCGTCGCCTCGGGCGGCAAGGCGCATGCGCTCGCGGCGGACCTCACGAACGAGACGGACAGAATCTTCGAGGCGGCCGTCGCGGCCATGGGCGGGGTCGATATTCTCGTGGCCAATACCGGCGGGCCTCCCGCGCGCATGGCGGTCGACGTCGCGGCCGAGGACTGGACGCCCTATTTCGAGGCCATGGTGAAGCCCGTCTTCCGGCTCGGCTCGCTGGCGCTGCCCGGCATGCGCGAGCGCGGCTTCGGGCGCCTCCTCGTGATCGCCTCCTCGGGCGTGATCCAGCCGATCCCCAACCTCGCCATGTCGAACGCGCTGCGCTCGGCGATCGTCGGCTGGGCGAAGACGCTCGCCGGCGAGGTCGCGCAGGACGGCGTCACGGTCAATCTCGTCCTGCCCGGCCGGATCAAGACCGACCGCACGGACGAACTCGACGCCGCCAACGCCAAGCGCCAGGGCAAGAGCGTCGAGGACATCTCGGCCGCCGCCCGCGCCGCGATTCCCGCCGGCCGCTACGGCGATCCGCGCGAATTCGCCGACGTCGTGTGCTTCCTCGCCTCGCAGCGCGCGAGCTACGTGACGGGCTCGCTCGTGCGCGTCGACGGCGGGGCGATCAGGAGCGTCTGAGACGGGGCGCGCTCCCCAAGTCAGAACAGCTTGAGCCCTTTCAGGCTCACATGCCCCTCGCGTCCGACGATGATGTGGTCGTGGACGGCGATCCCTAAGGGCTTGGCCACCTCCACGATCTCGCGGGTCATGCGGATATCGGCCTGCGAGGGCGTCGGGTCGCCGGAGGGGTGGTTGTGCACGAGGATGATCGCCGTCGCCGAAAGTTCGAGCGCGCGCTTGACGACTTCGCGGGTGTAGACCGGCGTGTGGTCGACCGTGCCCGATTGCTGCACCTCGTCGGCGATCAGCGCGTTGCGCTTGTCGAGGAAGAGCAGGCGGAACTGCTCCTTCTCGGCGAAGGCCATCGCCGTGCGGCAATAGGCGATCACCTCGCTCCATGAGGAGAGCACCGGGCGCTTGGCCACCGCGCCCTTGGCGAGGCGCCGGGCCGAGGCCTCGACGATCTTGAAATCGGTTATCGTCGCCTCGCCCATGCCGGAGATTTCGGAGAGCCGCGTCGGCGAGGCGGCGAGCGCTTCCGCGAAGCCGCCGAAGCGGCGCACCAGTTCCTTGGCGAGCGGCTTCACGTCCCGGCGCGGGATCGAGCGGAACAGCACCAGTTCCAGCAACTCATAGTCGGGCAGCGCGTCGCCGCCGACGTCGACGAAGCGGGCGCGCAGCCGGTCGCGATGGCCGTGATAATGCGGCGTCTCGTATTCCCGAGAGTCCCTATCTCCCGCGCCCATGCGCCTCCGGCCCGAACATGCAGCCGGAACCCGATTCCCGGCGGCTCCATCTAGCCACGGGAGGCGCGCGCGAGAAAGCGCGAAGATTGCAAATTCAGCGCTTATGCAATCTGGAACGGCGGCTTGTCGTAGCCCTTGGGCGAGAGCGTGAAGATCTCGACGCCCGTCTCGGTTATGCCGATCGTGTGCTCGAACTGGGCGGAAAGCGAACGGTCGCGCGTCACCGCCGTCCAGCCGTCGCCGAGCACTTTCACGTGGGGCCGGCCGAGATTGATCATCGGCTCGATCGTGAAGATCATGCCGGCCTTCAACGGCACGTCGTAGGACGGTTCGACGAAATGCAGGATCGTCGGCGCGTCGTGGAAGACGCGGCCGAGCCCGTGGCCGCAGAAATCGCGAACGACGGAGCAGCGTTCGGCTTCGGCGTAGGTCTGGATGGCGCGGCCGATATCGTTCGTCGAGCCGCCGTGCTTGACCGCCGCGATGCCGCGCATCAGGCACTCATAGGTGATCTCGCACAGGCGCTGCGCCTTGCGCGGAACCTCGCCGACGTAGAACATCCGGCTCGAATCCCCATGCCAGCCGTCGACGATGAGCGTGATGTCGATATTGACGATATCGCCGTCGCGCAAAGGCTTGTCGTTGGGGATGCCGTGGCAGACGACGTGGTTGATCGAGGTGCAGATCGATTTCGGATAGCCGCGATAGAGCAAGGGCGCGGGATAGGCGCCGTGGTCCATGGCGAACTGGAAGGCGATCTCGTCGAGATATTCGGTGGTGACGCCCGGCTTCACGAGTTCGGCCATCAGGTCGAGCGCCTGCGCGGTGAGCCGCCCGGCCTTACGCATCGCCTCGAAGCCTTCCGCTCCGTGGATGGGCGGGGTCTCCGAGCGCCCCTCGATCACGTCGTCGTCGATCATCATGCGTCGCGTTGTCCTCTGTCCGCTCGGGACCATAAGGTTTTCAGCATATGGCGCAAGAGCATGGCGAGCGAAAGGCGCCCGCGCGACGCGGGCCTTGCGAGGCGGACCTTGCGAGGCGCCGCCAAGACGGCCATAAGCGGTTGCGACGCCGGGGCGGACGGCTCCGGCGGCGATGCGACACCGATTTCCGAGACGAACGACATGTCGGATTCAGCGCCATTCGGCGCCTACGCCCCGAGCGGCCTCGTCGCCTGGGTTCTCGACCGGACCGCCGAGGCGAAAGACGCCTGGCTCTCCAAGCGGATCTCCTTCCTCCTGCGGCGGATCGCGATCGCGCGGCTGCGCGGAAAGCCCGTCGACGTCGAACGACTCGGCGCGCGCATGCGGCTGTTTCCCTACAACAACGTCTGCGAGAAGCGGGTTCTGTTCACGCCGCAATTCTTCGATCCCGATGAGCGCGAGATCCTGCGGGCGCATCTGCGCGACGGTTATGTGTTCGTGGATATCGGCGCGAATATCGGAGCCTATTCGCTGTTCGTCGCAGCCAACGCCGGAGCGGACGCGCGCATCCTCTGCGTCGAGCCGCAGCCGGCGATTTTCGATCGGCTCGTCTACAACATCCGTCAGAATCCCGGGGCGGTGATCAAGGCGGTCGACTGCGCCGTCGCCGACAAGCCCGGCGAACTGACGCTCTTTCTCGATCCGCGCAACAGCGGCGAGGCCAGCGTGAAGATCGTGGGCTCCGGGCAGGCCCAGCCCATCCGCGTGCCGGCGACGACGCTCCTCGAACTCGTCGAGGCCGAGGGCTACGGCCATATCGACGCGATCAAGCTGGACGTCGAGGGCGCGGAGGACATCATCCTCGAGCCCTTCCTGCGCAACGCGCCGGCGGCGCTGCATCCGCGCATGATCATCGTGGAGGACGGCTCCGGCCGCTGGCAGATCGACCTGCCGGAATTCCTCGCCGGATGCGGCTACAGGCTGTTGCGCAAGACGCGGCTGAACCTCGTTTACGAGAAGGCGGAGTGAGAACTTACTTCTTTGGCGAATCCGGAAGACGCAAGGTGTAGTATGAATTCGGATCGCGTTTTTTTGTTGATTTAAACTCCAAAATGCCACGTTCGGTTAGTCTCTGGAGCTTTTTTTGGGCGGTCTGCCAGTAAGTTGTCGACAAAACCCGCAAGGCATCTGTTGGCTTGATCGTCTTGTTTTCAATTACAAAATTAACAATCCGACGCTCATCCTCATCGAGTGAAAATGATATTGACTCGCCGAGAATTTTATAAGCTTCCGAATCAAGAGAATTCGTACGATTCGCAACCTCATTATATAGTGTTGCGATAACAGCATTCGGCTTGCCTACAAACTTTGGCTGTGGAAGTTTGGCCTCACTCATTTCACGCTTAATACGCTGCGTTCCCTCCCCGATGAGTCGAACTTCTCCATACTCTCTCATGGCAAACATCAAGAATGGGTTTCGAGGCTTATGAAACAAATTTTCTGGCGTTACTTGCGGCATAAATGTTCCAGGACTCTGAACTGACAAATGATCGTCAAAAATTTTTACAAATATTGGAGAATTTTTATCATGGTACGACCTATGAACAACAGCGTTCACTACCAATTCATACCATGCATCTCGCGGATATTCAGGAACTGGGTAGAATTTTCCATTCTTAAATTCTGTAAATTCACGAAGATTTCCATCTATCAAAGATGCGGTTTCTTTAATCACATCAACGACATTACCAGATATAATTCTGTCCTTTATTACATTATACTCCACACCCGATTTCTCTTCAGTACCATTAAATCTTAAAAAATGTACATACGCTCCAGGGAAGACCAGCTGAGGATCTATTGCAAAAAGAAGGGCGCAGACATTGTAGGGTATAAAAACGCCATTATTATATTTACCCATGCGCATTGATTGAAGCAATTCTTCGCTTGAAAGCGAATCTGAACCACCTCTTGTCTCACGAAGACGCTGAGAGAACTTTATTATACTGTTATATTGAAAATCATCGGGATACTGCAAATTGCAAGGCTCCAATTCGAAAGCACGCTCTCCCTTATTAATTCTAAATTCTTGCTTCTCAGCCTCACTGAGACGACGCGTCTTGTCTGCCTCACGGCAATACGCGTTATGATCCGTACATTCAACCAGCCGATTCTCGACATAAAAAACTCTAATCAGAATAATAAAATCATCTTCGTCATTAGCATTGACGCACTGTAAGCGTCGTGTCTTGAAGCGTCCGTCGGGGCACCTGTCTCGTCCAGCCGATTCGATTTCAGCGATGCGTCCACCATCAAGAGACTTGCAGCCAGAAATCCTTCCATCGTCTTCTATGCCAATGGCAATAACGCCCCCTTCGATAGCTGGCCCATTCCCGAATCCCGAAAGCAGTTGGGCAAGCACATTAGGCTGGACCCGACTCGATTTCCTATCAAACCGCCCATCCTCAACGAGGCGCCGGATTAACTGCCAATCGTCGCATTCAAAAATTGCATCTGGTCGATAAACGGCCTCAAGAGCTGGGCGCTCAAGAATCTGGAGTAACGACAATTGCTCAGCCAATTGGCCCTCGGAAATTTTCACAAAGCTCAAGCATGCTCGAGCATTCCATTTATTGCGCGACAGGATATCGCGCCCTCCATCTTCACTACCAAAGATGGCAGTTAGAACGAGGGGGCGACCGCCTTTAACAATAACAATGAGAAAAAATAGCGCCAGTGGCAAGCCGACGAAAAAGGCCCCGGATCGCTCCGGGGCCTTCGTGTTTCTGGCTGGATCGCCGGACTTAGAAGTCCATGCCGCCCATGCCGCCCATGCCGCCGCCGCCGCCCATGGAGGGGCCGGAATCCTTCTTGGGGATCTCGGCGATCATGGCTTCGGTGGTCACGAGCAGGCCGGCGATCGACGCGGCGTCCTGAAGAGCCGTGCGAACGACCTTGGCCGGATCGACGATGCCCGCGGCGAGCATGTCGACATAGGTCTCGGTCTGGGCGTCGAAGCCGAAGGTCGGAGAGGGGTTCTCACCGATCTTGCCGACCACGATCGAACCCTCGACGCCGGAATTCTCGGCGATCTGACGGATCGGAGCCTCGAGGGCGCGCGACACGATCTTGATGCCGGCCCGGATGTCCGGGTTGTCGCTCTCGAGCTTGTCGACGGCGCCCTTGGCGCGCAGCAGAGCGGTTCCGCCGCCGGGGACGATGCCTTCCTGAACCGCGGCGCGGGTCGCGTTGAGAGCGTCGTCGACGCGATCCTTCTTCTCCTTCACCTCGACCTCGGTCGAGCCGCCGACGCGGATCACCGCGACGCCGCCCGCGAGCTTGGCCAGACGCTCCTGGAGCTTCTCACGGTCGTAGTCCGAGGTGGTCTCCTCGATCTGCGCCTTGATCTGGGCGACGCGGCCCTCGATGTCGGTCTTCTCGCCGGAGCCGTCGATGATCGTGGTGTTCTCCTTCTCGATCCGCACGCGCTTGGCGCGGCCGAGCATGTCGATCGTCACGTTCTCGAGCTTGATGCCGAGGTCCTCGGAGACGGCGGTGCCGCCGGTCAGGATCGCGATATCTTCCAGCATGGCCTTGCGGCGATCGCCGAAGCCCGGAGCCTTGACGGCCGCGACCTTGAGGCCGCCGCGCAGCTTGTTGACGACGAGCGTGGCCAGAGCCTCGCCCTCGATGTCTTCGGCGACGATGAGCAGCGGACGACCGGTCTGCACCACCGCCTCGAGGATCGGCAGCATCGCCTGGAGCGAGGACAGCTTCTTCTCGTGGATCAGGATGTAGGGCTCGTCGAGCTCGGCCACCATCTTCTCGGCGTTGGTGACGAAGTACGGCGAGAGGTAGCCGCGGTCGAACTGCATGCCYTCGACGATGTCGACTTCGGTCTCGGCGGTCTTGGCTTCCTCGACCGTGATGACGCCCTCGTTGCCGACCTTCTGCATCGCGTTGGCGATCATCTCGCCGATGAGCTTGTCGCCATTGGCGGAGATGGTGCCGACCTGCGCGACTTCAGCGGTGGAGGCGACCGGACGAGCGCGGGCGAGAATGTCTTCGATGGCGGCCTTCACGGCGAGGTCGATGCCGCGCTTGAGGTCCATCGGGTTCATGCCGGCGGCGACCGACTTGGCTCCCTCGCGGACGATCGCCTGAGCGAGAACCGTCGCGGTGGTCGTGCCGTCGCCGGCGACGTCGTTGGTCTTCGAGGCCACTTCGCGCACCATCTGGGCGCCCATGTTCTCGAACTTGTCGGCGAGCTCGATCTCCTTGGCGACCGTGACGCCGTCCTTGGTGATGCGGGGAGCGCCGAAGGCCTTGTCGATCACGACGTTACGGCCCTTGGGGCCGAGCGTGACCTTGACGGCGTTGGCGAGAATGTCGACGCCGCGCAGCATCCTGTCGCGGGCGTCGGTCGAGAACTTAACTTCTTTAGCAGCCATGGTGTTGAACCTCTTGTTGTCTGGGCCGGGGCGCGCCGCAAGGCGGCCTCGCGGCCCGATAGACTGTCCGGGATTATGGGGGTCGGCTTTACGCCACGACGCCCATGATGTCGGATTCCTTCATGATCAGAAGGTCTTCGCCGTCGATGCGGACTTCGGTGCCGGACCACTTGCCGAACAGGACGCGGTCGCCGGCTTTGACGTCGAGCGCGACGATCTTGCCGCTTTCGTCGCGAGCGCCGGGGCCGGCGGCGACGATTTCACCTTCCTGCGGCTTCTCCTTGGCGGAGTCCGGAATGATGATCCCACCCTTGGTCTTCTCTTCCGCGTCGATGCGGCGGACGACGACTCGGTCGTGCAGGGGACGGAATTTCATATGCGGGTCCTCAATTTCTGACTATATGGAGCGCGCCGTGCGGCGCGCCCCGGGTTGAGAAGGTGTTAGCACTCCCTCGCGGTGAGTGCCAACTATGCACCGGGAGATAGGCTCAGCGCGTCGATCTGTCAAGCTCGACGCGCCATGTCCGGCTCCGCGCCGGCCGGGCCCGAGGCGACGCGACGACCTCTGAGAGAGCCGTTGAACGCAGATGGCGGGATCGGCGCGAGCGTCGGCGGCGACGGTGGAATCGGCGCAAGCGTCGGCAATTGACGGCCGCGCCTCGGCCCGGCCGCCACGGCGGCCGGGCTTTTCAGTCTGGGCCGAACCGGCCTGATTTCCCGGTAGACGTTCCTGCGATGCGGCCCTCACGGACGCTGGCCCGGCGAAAGACGCGAGCTTGGCGAAAGTTGCGAAACCCGCTGACGGCGGTCGGACTCCCTTGTATTGGCATGCTCCTTGCCACTAGGCTGGTCGCCAGAGACCGCGCCATGGGGAGCATGCATGCCCGCTTTCGACGAGATGAACGGCCACGACGGTGAAGCGGTGATCCGGTCGCCCTATTCGCGGATCACGGAGTGGCTCAAGAACACGCCTCGCGACCATCTCGACGCGCGCCGCAGCCAGGCCGAGCTGTTCTTCCGCAGGATCGGCATCACGTTCGCAGTCTACGGCGAAGAGGCGGCGAGCGAGCGCCTCATCCCCTTCGACATCATCCCCCGCATCATCACCAAGGACGAGTGGCGCAGGGTCGAGAAAGGTCTGGAACAGCGTGTTCGGGCGCTCAACATGTTCCTGGCCGATCTCTACGGCAAGCAGGAGATTCTTCGCGCGGGAATCATTCCCTACGAGCTGATACTGACCAATCCCGCCTACAGGCTCGAGATGAAGGGGCTCAAGGTCCCCCACGACATCTACAGCCACATCGCGGGCATCGATCTCGTGCGCGTCGACGAGAATACGTTCTACGTCCTCGAGGACAACGCGCGCACGCCGTCCGGGGTCTCCTACATGCTGGAGAACCGCGAGGTGACGATGCGGCTCTTTCCCGAGCTGTTCGCGCGCCATCGCGTCGCGCCGGTCGAGGAGTACCCCGACGCGCTGCTCGCCTGCCTGCAATCGGTCGCTCCGACGAGCGGGCGGCGCGAGCCGACTGTCGCGCTCCTCACGCCGGGCCAGTTCAACTCCGCCTATTACGAGCACTCGTTCCTCGCCGACAAACTCGGCGTAGATCTCGTCGAGGCGAGCGATCTGTTCGTCAGCGACGACGTCGTCTACATGCGCACAACCGAAGGGCCGCGGCGGATCGACGTGCTCTATCGTCGCCTCGACGACGAGTACATCGATCCCCTCGTCTTCCGGCCGGATTCGGTGCTCGGCGTGCCAGGCCTGTTCGGCGCCTATCAGGCGGGCAACGTGACGCTGGCCAACGCCGTCGGCACCGGCGTCGCAGACGACAAGGCGGTCTACACCTACATGCCGGAGATCGTGCGCTTCTACATGGGCGAAGACCCGATCCTGCACAACGTGCCGACCTGGCGCTGCCGAGAACGCGAGTCGCTGAACTACGTGCTCGACAATCTGGGCGATCTCGTCGTCAAGGAAGTCAACGGTTCGGGCGGCTACGGCATGCTCGTCGGCCCGCACGCCACGAAGGCGCAGGTCGAGGAATTCAGACGCAAGCTGAAACACAATCCCGAGGGGTTCATCGCGCAGCCGACGCTGGCGCTCTCCACCTGCCCGACCTTCGTCGCGTCCGGCGTGGCCCCACGCCACGTCGACTTGCGCCCCTTCGTGCTTTCTGGGTCCAAGGGGGTCACGATCATCCCCGGCGGCCTGACGCGGGTGGCGCTGAAAGAGGGCTCGCTCGTCGTCAATTCCAGTCAGGGCGGCGGCACCAAGGACACCTGGATCGTCGACGCCTGATCCATGCGCCACATCGAAAATTCCCGATAACAGACTGGACCACCGATGCTTTCCCGCACCGCTGACAATCTATACTGGCTGTTTCGCTACACCGAGCGCGCCGATTTCGTCGCCCGTATCCTCGACGCCTCGATGCGCCTAGCCGCTCTGCCGACAAGCTATAGCGGCGTGCGCAACGAATGGGAGAGCGCGCTCGCGGTCGCCGGCGACAGCGAGATCTTTCACCAGCATTACGACGTCGTGAACGAGGAGACGGTCCGCGACTTTCTCGCCTTCTCGCCGCACAACCCCTCCTCCATCAGGAGCTGTCTCGAATACGCCCGCACCAACGCGCGCGGCGTGCGCACGGCGTTGACGATGGAGATGTGGGAGACGATCAACGACGCCTGGCTCGAGCTCAAGCGCGGCCGGCGCGCTGACATGGACCGCAACGCCTTCTCCGACTTCCTTCAGTTCACGAAGTCCGTGTCGCTGAATTTCGACGGCTCCGCCTACCGCACGATGCTGCGCAACGACGCCTATTATTTCACCAGATTGGGCGTGTCGATCGAGCGCGCCGACAACACCGCGCGCATCCTCGACGTGAAATATCACATGCTTCTGCCGGAGACGGAGCGCGTGGGCGGCAGCCTCGATTATTTCCAGTGGACCACGATTCTTCGTGAAGTGCAGGCCCATACGGCCTATCATTGGGTCTACAGGGAGAGCGTGCGGCCATGGCTCGTCGCCGACCTGCTGATCCTGAACCGCCAGATGCCGCGCTCGCTGGCCTGCTGCTGCGAATCGCTCGTGCGCAACCTCGACCTCATCGCCGACGTCTACGGCCGGCGCGGTCCAGCCCAGCGATTCGCCAGCGCGACGTCGGCCCGTCTCGGCGCTGCGCGGATCGAGGAAGTGTTCGGACACGGCCTGCACGAATGGGTCAGCGAATTCGTCGTGGAGAACAATCGGCTCGGCGCGGCGATCGCTGAGCAGTATCTCATCTGAGGCGCGGCGAAGTCCGTCTGCGCCCGAAGTAATCGCCGACCGCCCCGGGGGAAGCATGCGCGTCCGCATCGAACACGAGACACACTACGTCTACGAAACGCAGATCCGCTCGCTGATCCAGATCCTGCGAATGACGCCGCGCAGCCATGACGGCCAGCACGTGCGCAACTGGCGGATCGAACCGAGCATTGACGGGCGGCTGCGGCAGGACGAAGACGCGCTGGGCAACAAGGTCCACCACTTCTCCGCCGATCGCGGCGCCGAGGAGCTGACTCTGCGCGTCGTCGGCGAAATCGAGACGAGCGATACGGCAGGCCTCGTCAAAGGCGCCGTCGTGCGCACGCCCGATTCCTATTTCCTGCGCGACACCGAACTCACCGAGGCCGACGAGGCGCTGCGCGCGTTCGCGGCCGACGTCGCCGGCGACGTCAGGAGCGACCCGCTCGCCGCCCTGCACCGATTGATGAACGCAATCAACGGCCGGGTCCTGTTCGACACCGAGCCGACCCACGTCGCGACGACGGCGCGTGAGGCTTTCGCCATGAGCACCGGCGTCTGCCAGGACCTCACCCACATCTTCATCGCCTGCGCGCGCTCGCTGGGCATTCCCGCCCGCTACGTTTCCGGCTACTTCTTCCGCGCAGACGGCGTCGTGGAACAGGACGCCGGCCACGCCTGGGCCGAGGCGCGGATTCCGGAGCTCGGCTGGGTCGCTTTCGACCCGACGAACGGAATCTGCACGACCGAGGCGCATGTGCGCGTCGCCATCGGGCTCGATTATCTGGGCGCAGCCCCCATCCGGGGCAGTCGCTGGGGCGGGGGCGGCGAGACGATGGACGTGCGTCTGACCGTCGCCAACGCGGACCGCGCGGCGCCGGAGCAGTCACGGGCGGAAGAATAGAGTCAGGGCCGGAAGAGCCCATCACGAACGGACGAATATCATGACTTATTGCGTCGCCCTGCTGCTCGAGCAGGGCATGGTTTTCATCGCGGACACGCGCACCAACGCCGGCCTCGACAACATCTCGACCTTCCGCAAGCTGACGCTGATCGAAAAGCCCGGCGACCGCGTGCTCGCCCTCGCCTCGGCGGGCAATCTGTCGATGTCGCAATCTGTCGTGAGCCTGGTCATGGAGGGGATCGAGGACCCCGAGACCGGACGCGTGGATCGGCTGGAGGACGCTCCGACGCTGTTCAAGGCGGTTCAGTTCGTCGGCCGCGCAGTGCGGCAGGTGCGCGCGGAATACGCTCCCGGATTCGCCGAGGCGAAGCTGCCCTTCGACGTGTCGTTTTTGTTCGGGGGACAGATCGGCGACGAGCCGATGCGCCTGTTCATGGTCTACGCCGCCGGCAACTTCATCGAATGCGGCCAGGACGCGCCCTTCCTCCAGGTCGGCGAGCACAAATACGGCAAGCCGATCCTCGACCGCGCCGTCTTCTACGACATGGATCTCTACGACGCGCTGAAGATCGCGCTGATCTCGATGGATTCCACGATGCGCTCCAATCTCGGCGTGGGGCTGCCGATCGACCTCGCCGTCGTGCGCCGCGACGCGCTGGTGGCGGAGACCTCGCATCGCATCGAAGCGGGCGAGGTCTATTTCAACGATGTGCGCGAGCGCTGGTCGACGGCTTTGCGCGCCGCCCACATGGCGATCCCGCGCCCGCCCTACGCGCCGAAACGCTGATCGCGCGACGCCGGCGACGATTGCGGCGGACGCGGCGTTGGGCTAGACCCCGTTTCGGACGGGCCCGGCTCGCGCCGCCCGCATCTGGAACGGACCGAGGAACGTGAGCGACAGATTCAAGCCGACGGCGAAAAAGGACGAAGGCGGCCTCTTCGAGACCATCAAGGTCATCGTGCAGGCGCTGCTGATCGCGGTCGTGATCCGCACGGTGCTGTTTCAGCCCTTCAATATCCCCTCGGGATCGCTGATCCCGACCCTCCTCGTCGGCGATTATCTGTTCGTCTCGAAATACTCCTACGGGTATTCGCGCTATTCGATCCCCTTCGGCCCGCCGGTCTTCTCCGGGCGGATCTTCGGCTCCGAGCCGCAGCGCGGCGACATCGCCGTCTTCAAGCTGCCGAAGGACAACGAGACCGATTACATCAAGCGCGTGATCGGCCTGCCGGGCGACGCGGTGCAGATGCTCGACGGCCGCCTCTACATCAACGGGGTGATCGTGCAGCGCGAAGAGGCCGGGACTTACCGCGCCTACGACGCCTTCGGCCGCACGCAGGAGGCTCCGCGCTATCGCGAGACCCTCCCGAACGGCACGTCCTACTACGTCATCGAGCGTGACGGCGATCGCGGCTTCTGGGACAATACCGAGCTTTATCAGGTGCCCGAAGGGCATTTCATGATGATGGGCGACAATCGGGACAACTCGACCGATTCCCGCGATCTCTCCAGCGTCGGCTTCGTGCCGATCGAGAACTTCGTCGGCCGGGCCGAGATCATCTTCTTCTCGATCGAGGAAGGCGCCTCCGCATGGCGGATCTGGGACTGGCCGATGACGGTGCGCTGGAGCCGGCTCTTCAGCACGATCGAGTGACCATGAGCAGGCGCGCAGGCAGGCCCGGCTTCGGGGATCTCGAAGAGCGCATCGGCCACGATTTCGCCAACCAGGCCCTTCTGCGCGAAGCGCTGACACACACGAGCGTGGCGCGACCGATCGAGGGGCAGCCCTACAATTACCAGCGCCTCGAGTTTCTGGGCGACCGGGTGCTCGGGCTCGTGGCCGCCGACATCCTCTTCCACCGCTTCCCCGACAGCAAGGAAGGCGAGCTGTCGCGGAGACTGTCGGAACTGGTCCGCCGGGAAACCTGCGCGCAGGTGGCGGACAATTGGGGTGTCGGCCCCCATATCATCTTCGGGCTCGGCGTTCCGCGCACCGTCAACCGCGCTAACCGCTCGATCCTCGCCGACATCTGCGAATCCGTGATCGGCGCGGTCTATCGAGACGGCGGCTTCGATGCGGCGCGGCGCGTGATCGAGACGGGCTTCGCCGAGGCCTTCGAGGGCGCGGCGCGCACCCAGCGCGATCCGAAGACGGCGCTGCAGGAATGGATACAAGCTCGCGGCGGCCAGCCGCCGATCTATCATCTCGTCGAGCGCACAGGCCCCGAACACGCTCCCGTCTTCCTCATCGAGGTCGTCGGCGAGGGGCTCCAGCCGATGCGCGGATCGGGCGCCAACAAGCGCGCCGCGGAACAGAACGCCGCCGAGAACGCGCTCGTCGCGCTCGGCCTGAGGAAGGACAAGTCCGGTGACTGAAGAAACGAAAGCCGGCTTCGTCGCCCTGATCGGCGCGCCGAACGCCGGCAAGTCGACCCTGCTCAACCAGCTCGTGGGCTCGAAGGTCTCGATCGTCTCGCGCAAGGTGCAGACGACGCGCGCGCTCGTGCGCGGCATCGTCATCGAGGGCGCGGCGCAGATCGTTTTCGTCGACACGCCCGGCATCTTCAAGCCGCGCCGGCGGCTCGACCGCGCGATGGTGACCTCCGCATGGGGCGGAGCGGCGGACGCCGACGCCGTGTGCCTTCTGATCGACGCCCGCAGGGGGCTCGACGAGGAAGCCGAGGCGATCCTCACGCGCATGGGCGACGCGCGGGGGCCGAAGATCCTCGTCCTCAACAAGATCGATCTCATCGCCCGCGAGAGGCTGCTGGCGCTGGCCGCCACGATCAACGAGCGCGTCGCCTTCGACCACACCTTCATGATCTCGGCCCTCAAGGGCGACGGCGTCGCGGATCTGAAGAAGACGCTCGCCGGCATGATGCCGAAGGGGCCGTGGCTCTATCCGGAGGACCAGATCTCGGAAGCGCCGCTGCGGGTGCTGGCGGCCGAGATCACCCGCGAGAAGATCTACGATCGCCTGCATCAGGAACTGCCCTACGAGGCGCATGTCGTCACGGAGCAGTGGGAGCAGCGCAAGGACGGCTCGGTGCGCATCGAGCAGACGATCTTCGTGGCGCGCGAGAGCCAGCGCAAGATCGTGCTCGGCGACGGCGGGCGCACGATCCGGTCGATCGGCCAATCGGCGCGCGAGGAGATCGCCGAGTTCACGGAATGCCCGGTGCACCTGTTCCTGTTCGTCAAGGTGCGCGAGAACTGGGCGGACGATCCCGAGCGCTACCGCGAGATGGGCCTCGAATTTCCCAAAGGCGGCTGAGCCGCGCGATTTCCGTCGCGCCTGAAGCCGCCTGGAGCCTGCGATGGAATGGAGCGACGACGCCCTCGTCATCGGATCGCGCCGCCACGGCGAGAGCGGACTTCTGCTCGAAATCCTGACCCGCGACCACGGGCGCCATCTCGGCTTTGTCCCCGGCGGGCGCTCGCGCCGCGTTGCGCCGATGCTCCAGCCCGGCAACGCCGTTCGCGCGACATGGCGGTCGCGGCTCGACGAACATCTGGGAACCTTCGCGGTGGAGGCGACGGAGCTGCGCGCGGCGCGCTACATCGCGAACCCGCGCTCGCTCTACGGCCTTGCGGCGATGACGGCGCTGCTGCGCCTCCTGCCAGAGCGCGACCCCAATCCCACATTGTTCGATGCGGCGCAGGAGCTCGCCGACCATCTCGACGAGCCGGAGGCGGCTGGCCCGCTCTTCGTGGGCTTCGAACTGACGCTGCTCTCCGAACTCGGCTTCGGGCTCGATCTCTCTGAATGCGCCGCGACGGGCGCGCGCGTCGACCTCGTCTTCGTCTCGCCGCGCACCGGGCGCGCCGTGAGCCGCGCCGCCGGCGAGCCGTGGCGGGACAAACTGCTTCCCCTGCCCGCCTTTCTTGTGCATGACGGGGGCCTCAACCGCGTCCCGGGCGAACAGCTTGCTGAAGCCTTCGCCCTGACCGGCTACTTTCTCGAACGCTGGATTTTCGAGCCGCAGGGGCTAAAAGCCCCGCAGGAGCGGACGCGCTTCGTGGCGAGCGTCACGCGCGAGGAGCGGCCCTGAAGCGGCCGCGTGGAGAAACGTTCATGGGCAAGCCGGTCAATCCGCCGTCCGGCGGCGACATCGAAAGCGTCGAGCTGAAGGCGGCGCTCGAGGAGCGCTATCTTGCCTACGCGCTCTCGACGATCATGCACCGCGCCCTGCCCGACGCGCGCGACGGCCTCAAGCCCGTCCACCGCCGCATCCTCTACGGCATGCGCCTCCTTCGGCTCGATCCGGGCTCCGCCTTCAAGAAATCGGCGAAGGTCGTCGGCGACGTGATGGGCTCGTTCCATCCCCACGGCGACCAGGCGATCTACGAGGCGCTGGTGCGCCTCGCGCAGGATTTCGCCTCCCGCTACCCGCTCGTCGACGGGCAGGGCAATTTCGGCAATATCGACGGCGACGGCGCCGCCGCCTACCGCTACACCGAGGCGCGCCTGACGCTGGTGGCGGGGCTCCTGCTCGACGGAATCGAAGAGGACGCGGTCGATTTCCGCGCGAATTACGACGGCTCCACCGAAGAGCCCGTCGTGCTCCCGGCGGCGTTGCCGAACCTCCTCGCCAACGGCTCGCAGGGCATCGCGGTGGGCATGGCGACGTCGATCCCGCCGCACAACGTCGCCGAACTCTGCGAGGCGGCGCTCTACCTGATCCAGCACCCGCAGGCGACCTCCGACCAGCTCCTGAATTTCGTGCCCGGCCCCGACTTCCCGACCGGCGGCGTCATCGTCGAGCGTCGCGAGCAGATCGCCGAGGCCTACCGCACGGGTCGCGGCGGCTTTCGCGTGCGCGCACGCTGGTCGAAGGAGGAGAGCCAGCGCGGGATGTGGTCCGTCGTGGTGACGGAGATCCCCTACTCCGTGCCCAAGTCGCGGCTGATCGAGAAGATCGCGGAGTTGCTGCAGGAGCGCAAGCTCCCGCTCGTCGGCGACATCCGCGACGAATCGGCGGAGGACGTCCGCATCGTCATCGAGCCGCGCTCGCGCACGGTCGACGCCGAGCTGATGATGGAATCGCTCTTCAAGCTCACCGAGCTCGAAAGCCGCATCCCGCTCAACATGAACGTCCTCGTCGGCGGAGTCGTGCCGCGCGTCATCGGCCTGTCCGAGGCGCTGAGCGAATGGCTCGGCCATCGCCGCGAGGTGCTGGTGCGCCGTTCGCGCCACCGGCTCGGCAAGATCGAGCACCGGCTCGAGATCGTCGGCGGCCTGCTGATCGTCTATCTCGACCTCGACCGCGTGATCCGGATCATCCGCGAGGAGGACGAGCCCAAGCAGGAGCTGATGAAGGCTTTCGAGCTCGCGGAAATCCAGGCCAACGCCATCCTCGACACCCGCCTTCGCTCGCTGCGCAAGCTCGAAGAGATGGAGCTGAAACGCGAATTCGACGCGTTGACCGAGGAGAAGGCGCAGGTGCTGGCGCTGCTCGATTCGGAAACGAAGCAGTGGAAGGTCGTCGCCCACCAGATCCGCGAGGTCCGCAAGACCTTCGGCCCCGAGACCGCGCTCGGGCGTCGCCGCACGACCTTCGGCGAGGCGCGCGACACCTCGGGCATCGATTTCGCCGAGGCAATGGTCGAGCGCGAGCCGATCACCGTGATCGTCTCGCAGAAGGGCTGGATTCGCGCGCTCAAGGGCCATCAATCCGACCTTTCGAGCATCCAGTTCAAGGGCGACGACCGGCTCGCGATCTCGTTCCACGCCGAGACGACGGCGAAAATCCTCGTCGTCACGACGAACGGCAAGGTCTTCACGCTCGACGCGTCGAAGCTGCCCGGCGGCCGCGGGTTCGGGGATCCGATCCGGCTGCTCGTCGACATCGACGAGGGCGCGGACATCCTCACCGCCTTCGTGCACCGGCCGGGCGTCAAGCTGCTCCTCGTCGGCGCGGACGGTCGCGGCTTTACGGCCCCGGCCGATTCCCTCGTCGCCAACACCCGCAAGGGCAAGCTGGCGCTCAACGTCGAGCCGGGCGGCCGCGTCGCGCTCTGCGTCGCCGCCGAGGGCGACCA
Source organism: Microvirga sp. (assembly GCA_022241475.1). The sequence continues at coordinate 35,731 of JAKOMT010000002.1, forward strand.
TGTCGCGATCATCGGCGAGAACCGCAAGCTCCTCGTCTTCGCGCTCGATCAGGTGCCGGAAATGACGCGCGGCAAGGGCGTGCGACTCCAGCGCTACAAGGACGGAGGCGTCGCCGACGCCAAGGTGTTCACGCTCGACGACGGCCTGACCTGGCTCGACACGTCCGGCCGGACCTGGACCGTGGCGAAGGCCGATCTCGGCGACTGGATCGGGAACCGGGCGGAAGCCGGCCGCCTGCCGCCGAAGGGCTTCCCCAAGAACAACCGCTTCGGCTGAGGCCGCGCAGCAGGAGAAGCCCGTGCGCGATCGGCGAACCATCCGCAGCGGCGCTCCCCCGCAGAAGACAGTCATCGTCTGCGCGGACGAATACGGCGTCACCGACGGCGCGAGCCACGCCATCCTTGATCTGATCGGCATGGAGCGCGTCTCGGCGGTCGCAGCGGAGGTCGAGGGCGCAGCGTGGCGACGTTTCGCGCAGCCGCTCGCGGAACTGCGACGGGAGGTCGGAATCGGGCTGCATCTTTCGCTCGGCGACGGATCGTCCTCGCCGTTCGGCGCCGTAGCGCTGCCCGACGCAGTGGCGAGCGTGGAGCGGCAGGTCGAGACGTTTCGGGACGCGACCGGCTTCTCGCCGGACTTCGTCGGCGCGCGCGGCCACGCGCACGTCTTTCCGGGACACCGCCGCGCCCTGTTCCTCGCGCTTGAACGCGTCGGTCTCGAGGGCCGAGTCTGGCTGCGGAACCCGTCCGCCTCGCCGATCACGGTTCTGAGGCGCGGCCGGGCGCGCGCGCAGGCGCTCATGGCCAACGCGCTCGCCCTCGGCTTCGCCCGCGAAGCGCGTCGGCGCGGCTATGCGACGAACGAGGGCTTCGCGGGCTTCGTCGCGGGACCGGCCGACTTCCCTGTCGAGCGGGACTTCCAGCGCTATCTCCAGCATCGTGGGCCGGCGCATCTCGTCGTCTGCCGGCCGTCCTATCTCGACGACGAGATCGAGCGGCTCGATCGGCGCGCCGAGCGCCGGATGCGCGAATTGATGTATCTTTCCTCCAACGGCTTCACGGACCTCTTGGAGGTTCTGGGATTGCGACTTTCGCGAGGCCCGGCTCAATCCGCGACGGGGATCGGCCCGTCGATCGCGAGTTCGTCCGGCCCGACGCGGCAGGCGTAGGCGTAGACTTCAACGCCCGCCTCGCGCGCCGCCCGGCATGCGGCTGCGTAGGCCGGATCGATATCGGCGGCCACGGCGAAGCGCTCGGCGCGCATCTGCACCACGTAGACGAGCGCTGCGCGGGCGCCCTCCCCCTTCATGGCGGCGAGCTCCGCCATGTGCCGGGCCGAACGCGCTGCGACGCAATCGGGAAACTCGGCGAGCCCCTCGTCGCGCATGAGATGGCAATTCTTGACCTCGAGATAGCAGGGCGGCGCGCCATCGCGCGTCAGCAGGAAATCGACGCGGCTCGCCTTGCCGTATTTCACCTCCGGCCGGACCACGTCGTACTCGGCGAAGGGCGCGAGAGCGCCGGCGCGCAGGGCCTCGGCGACGAGGCGGTTCGGCAGCGCGGTATTCACGCCGACCCATTGCGGGACGCCGCCGATCGGCGCCGCTTCGACCATCTGCCACGACCAGGGGAGCTTGCGCTTGGGATCGTCCGAGCGCGACAGCAACACCCGTGCGCCGGGCGCGGCGAGGCCCAGCATCGCGCCGGGATTGGCGACGTGAACCGTATCGACGCGTCCGTCCTCGAACGCGACGTCCGCCAGAAAGCGCTTGTAGCGCCGGACGAGCCGCGCGGGCGTGAGCGGCTTTTCGAATTTCATGCGGCGCCTCGTCCGTTGATCGCCCGGCGTCGTAGACCATGGCGCGGCGAGGCTCAACCGGAACGCCGTCATCGCGCCTCTTGAGCCCCGGCGCGACCGGGGTTAAAGCCCATTGTCCAGCACGGAACCCCGATCATGACCGACACCGCGATCACCGCCGCCATCCTCGTCATCGGCGACGAAATCTTGTCCGGGCGCACCAAGGACAAGAATATCGGCTTCATCGCGGATTACGTCGGCGCGCTCGGCATCGACCTGAGCGAGGTGCGGATCGTCCCCGACGTGGAGGAGGAGATCGTCGCCGCGCTGAACGCGCTGCGCGCCCGCTACACCTACGTCTTCACCACGGGCGGCATCGGCCCGACGCACGACGACATCACCGCCGACAGCGTAGCGAAGGCGCTCGGCGTCGGGATCGACATCGACGATCGCGCCGTCGCGATGATGCGCGAGCGCTATTCGGCGGGAGAGTTGAACGAAGCCCGCCTGCGCATGGCCCGCATCCCCTTCGGCGCGGACCTGATCCAGAACCCGATTTCCCGCGCGCCGGGCTTCATGATCGAAAACGTGATCGTGATGGCGGGCGTGCCGGCGATCATGCAGGCGATGCTGGACGACGTCGCGCCGCGCCTGCGCACCGGCGTGCGGATGATCATCGAGACGATCGACGCCCACGGCATGCCCGAAGGCATCTATGCTGGTCCGCTCGCGGTCTGCGCGAAGGAGCATCCCGCCGTGTCCGTCGGCTCCTATCCGTCGCTCGTCGACGGCCGGTTCCGCAATCAGATCGTGGTGCGCGGCAAGGATTCCGCCGCCGTCGCGGCCTGCGTCGCCGCCATTCGCGCGCTGCTCGTCCCGCTCCGGGGCGACGGGGCGCCCGCCTGACTTTCGCCACTTCGAGGATCACGAACGCTATGGCAAGCCCCGCCGACAAGGCCTTTCCCGTCTCATGGGACCAGTTTCACCGCGACGCCCGCGCCCTCGCCTGGCGCCTCTCCGCAGCCGGCCCGTTCGAGGGAATCGTCTGCATCACGCGCGGCGGTCTCGTCCCGGCTGCGATCGTGGCGCGCGAACTCGAGGTGCGGGTCATCGAGACGGTCTGCATCGCCAGCTACCATGATTATCAAAATCAGGGCGGCCTCAAGGTTCTCAAGGACATCGCGCCCGCGATCAAGGCCTTGGGCGACGGGAACGGCAAGGGCGTGCTCGTAATCGACGATCTGACCGACACGGGCAAGACCGCGAAGGTCGTTCGCGAGATGCTGCCCAACGCCCATTTCGCGACCGTCTACGCCAAGCCCGCCGGCCGCCCGCTCGTCGACACCTTCGTGACCGAGGTGAGCCAGGACACCTGGATCTACTTCCCGTGGGATATGGGACTGAGCTTCCAGCCGCCGATCAGCAACGGCCGCCCCGCTTAAGGACTGGCCGGGAATCGAAAAGGCCCGCCGGGTGATCCCGGCGGGCCTTTTTTGTCGCTCAGTTCGCGCCGAAGGCCGAGCGGATCAGCCATTGCTGTGCCGCGACGGGGCTTTCTCGGCTCCGGCGCACGGGCTCGTCGCTGCTGATCAGGCCGTCGAGATGCATGATGCGGGCGTGCAGCCGCACGGCCTCGCCGATCAGGTGCTTCAGGCGCGGCGGCAGGGCCGAAGCGTCGAAGACGGGGTTGGCGGTCTCCTGCGCCGTGAGCCTGACTCGCGACTGTTCATGCAACGCCTGCTCAGGCGTGATCTCGCCCTCCGCGACGGCGCGCTGCACGAGGAGCCACGAAGCGATCTGCATCAGCCGCGTCGTCAGGCGCATGCTTTCACTGGCGTAGGTCAGAGAGGCCTGACGCGACAGGAGCCGCGATTCCTCTCGCCCCTCCCCGTCGAGATAAGCCGCCGTCTTCTCTACGAGGCCCATCCCTTCCTTGAACAGGGCGCGGAACGCCTCGGAGCCCACGAAGGTGCGGCCGAAATCGACCGGGTCGCCTTCTTCCCGAAAAGTGATGTCCGCTTGCATGGCTACGCCTCCTCTGCGCGATCCCTGCGCCCTGTTCCGAATGGAGACGCGGGCGAATGTCTGCGCAATTTGAGGCAATTCTAGCGCCGTCGAGGCCGACGCGCCGCGTTAGCCTTCCGTTAGGGTTAACGCTGTGGAGAACGTCAAAAAGAAGCCGCCAGTGACGGCGGCTCGCAAGTCTCAACAGGGAGGCGTCAGAATGAATGGACAAGTCCACTCGGCGTCCAGAAGGCTGAACACCATCAGTGATACGCTGGAAACCTTAACAAACGCCTAACGCGTCGCCGTCAGTTGAGAACGACTGCGCGATAATGGGACAGCTCAAGACTTCGCGCTGAAGAATGCGTCCGCAGCCGACTTCGACGCCTCTTTCCTGGAGCGCGCGTCCCGCAACCGTTCGATTTCGGCCTGCAGCGCGGCGATCCGTTCGTCGATTTCGGCGACGGAGAGCGTCGAGAGATCCTGGCCGATCTCATGCCCGGAGGCGCTCTTGCGCGGGGTCTCTTCTGACAACGGATCGAAAGCCATGGCGCATCCCCGTGTATCCGGCAAAGTCGATCAACGACGGTACGCCCGACGCCACGACCTTGCCAAGCCGGCGCCTGCATGCGACTCGCAATCGGAACTACGGAAACGTCGTGGAGGAGACTTCGATGAGCCAGCCCGAAACCATGCGCGCGATCGTCGCCGACGGCGCCGGCGGCCCGGAAGTCCTGCGCGTCGTGACGCGCCCGGTTCCGCAACCCGGCCCCGGCGAAATCCTCGTGCGCGTTCGCGCCGCCGGCGTGAACCGTCCCGACGTGGTGCAGCGGCAAGGACATTACGCCCCTCCCCCCGGCGCGCCGGACACGCTGGGCCTCGAAATCGCGGGCGAGGTCGTCGCGCGCGGACCGGGCGCGGAGGAGTTCGCGCTCGGCGACGCGGTGATGGCGCTGGTGGCGGGGGGCGGTTACGCGGAGTACGCCGTCGCCGCCCAGGACAACGCGCTGCCCGTCCCCGACGGTCTGACGATGATCGAGGCGGCCGCGATCCCCGAGACCTATTTCACCGTCTGGACCAACGTCTTCGATCGCGGCGGACTGAGGCCCGGCGAGACGCTTCTCGTCCATGGCGGCTCGTCGGGGATCGGCACGACGGCGATCCAGCTCGCCAAGGCCTTCGGCGCGACGGTGTTCGTCACCGCCGGGAGCGAGGAGAAATGCGAGGCCTGCCGCCGGCTCGGCGCCGATCTCGCCATCAACTACCGCGAAGCCGATTTCGTCGCGGCGGTGAAGCAGGCGACGGGCAAGGCCGGCGTGAACGTCATTCTCGACATGGTGGGCGGCGACTACGTCAGCCGCAACTACGACGCCGCCGCGCAGGACGGGCGCATCGTCCAGATCGCCTTCATGAAGGGCGGCAACGTCGAGGCCGATTTCCGCAAGCTGATGATGAAGCGGCTGACCCATACGGGCTCGACGCTGCGTCCGCGGTCGGTGGCGCAGAAGGCGGAGATCGCGCGCTCCCTGCGCCAGCACGTGCTCCCGCTCCTCGCGCAAGGGCGCTGCAAGCCGTTGATCGACAGCGTGTTTCCGCTCGCGGAGGCGGTTCGCGCCCATGAACTCATGGATTCGAGCGCCCATGTCGGCAAGATCGTGCTGACGATGGACGCATGAGCGGCGAGACGCCCGACAGACGCTGGACGCTTCGCGACCGGGAGGACCGCCCCTACGCCTCAAAGCTCCCCGGCGCGATCGGCGGCAACGCAAAGGCCAAAATCTACGGGCGGCTCGACTGCCCCAGCGCGCTATCGGCCCTGGCCCGTGGCTTGCCCTACGCCCCGCATCGCGTCTTCTTCGCGGACGAGGCGACGGCAGCGGCCGCCGGCTACCGCCCCTGCGGGAACTGCATGCGCGACGCCTATCGCCTGTGGAAAGCCGCGCGCGGAATGTGAGGCGTCGTCACTCGGGCTCGCCGATGGCCGGTGCGTCGGTCATTCCGGCGAGCACTTCGGCCACGTGGCGCGCGGCGACGGGGTTACCGTCGCGCGAGAGCTTTCCGGCCATGTTCATCAGGCAGCCGAGATCGCCGGCGAGCAGCGTCGGGGCTGCGGCGTCCACGATATTCGCCGCCTTCTTCTCGACGATCGCCCCGGAGATGTCGCTGTACTTGACCGCGAACGTCCCGCCGAAGCCGCAACACACGTCGGCTTCCGCCATCTCGACGAGTTGAAGCCCCTTCACGCTCGCGAGCAGCTTGCGCGGCTGGGACTGGACCCCGAGTTCGCGCAGGCCCGCGCAGGAATCGTGATAGGTCACCCGACCATCGAAGCGGGCGTCGACATTGGAGACGAACATCACGTCGACGAGAAAGCTCACCAGCTCGTAGGTCTTGGCCGCGAGCGCGTTGGCGCGCGGGGACCAGTTCGGGTCGTCGGCGAACAATTCGGGGTAATGGGCCTTGATCATTCCCGCGCAGGAGCCGGACGGCGCGACGACGTAGTCGAACCCGGAGAATGCGTCGATGACCTGCTCCGCGAGATCGCGCGACGTTCCGCGGTCGCCCGAATTATAGGCTGGCTGGCCGCAGCAGGTCTGGGCGGGAACCTCGACCACGCATCCCGCGTCTTCGAGCAGCTTGGCGGCGGCGAAGCCGACCGACGGGCGCATCAGGTCTACGAGGCAGGTCGCGAACAGTCCGACGCGAGGCTTCTTGCGCAGTTGCGTTGTCATCGGCTGATCTCATCCTCTCCGGTCGTTCGGAATCATCTTCACCGCCACGCGGGCAGGGTCAACAGGATTGGCGATGGGACCGGGCTGGGGCATGGTGCGCGAAAGCGCGCACGGGGCGCGCGATATCGGAGAGCGCATGAGCGGCTCCTTCCTGGCGCATCCCCTCAGGGGGCGGGTCCTCGCCGAGCTGCACGCGCGGCCCTTCACGCCGATCGACGCCCCCAGGCGAATCCTCCACTTCGCCTTCATGACGGACGAGGCCGCGGCCAACACGGCCCGGGACGCCCTCGCGGGGCATTGCCGGTCCCTCGGCGTCGAGCCGCCGGACGAGAGCGCGCGACACCACCGCGCCCAGTTCTCGGGCGCGACCCTGCGCTGGGAGGGTCACAGCGAGTTCACGACCTACACCTGGGAATTTCCCTGCGAAAGCCCCGCCGGGGCGGCGGATTCGCCCTTCAGGCCGGGGCCCGAATCGCTGGCGGCCGCGATGCGCGGCCTGTCCGCCCCCGGGCTCCTGATGGTGGCCGTCGATCTCCATATCCTCCCCGCCGCCGCCCATCCGGAAGGGCCGCAGAAAGCATTCGGAGACGTCAACCTGGCGGTGGCCGAAGTCGAAGGCGGCGCGGCGCTGATCGCGACGGATTTCAAGCCGGACGCCGAAGGCTATGTCCGCATCCTGATTCTCGACCGATCGCTCACGCGGGCGCAGGCCGGATCGCTCGTCCAGCGCGTCCTCGAAATCGAGACCTATCGCACGATGGCGCTCCTCGGCCTCCCGGAGGCGCAGGCGCTCGCGCCGTCGATCCGGAGGATCGAAACCGCCCTGCCCGGTCTCGTCGACGCGATGCGCGAGAGCGCCGGGTTCGAGGACAATCGCCTTCTTCTCGACCAGTTGACGTCGCTCGCCGCCGAACTCGAGAGCGCGGCCTCAGCCTCGCTCTACCGATTCGGGGCGACGCGCGCGTATGACGAACTGGTGCGGCTGCGCCTCGCCGCCGTGGAGGAAAGCGCCGTCCCGGGCTTCGACAGCTGGTCGGACTTCCTCGCGCGTCGTCTCCGGCCCGCGATGCGCACCTGCATGTCGACGGAGGAGCGGCAGGCGAACCTTTCACGCAAGCTGACGCGGGCGACGCAGTTGCTCCGGGCGCGGGTCGAGGTGGAGCTGGAGAGCCAGAACGGGGATCTGCTTCGCGCGATGAACGCCCGCGCGCGCACGCAGTTGCGTTTGCAGCAGACGGTCGAGGGCCTCTCGGTCGCGGCGATGACCTATTACATCAGCGCGCTCGTCTACAAACTCCTCGAGGGCGTGAACAAGGCGGTGGTCCCGGTCGACCCGACGGTCGCGACGGCGGTGGCGATCCCGTTTATCTTGATCGGTCTGGCGCTCGTCGTGCGCCACATCCGACGCTCTCATCGAGACGGCGACCAGTAGCCGAGGTCAGTGCCCTCGCTTGGCCTGAGCGAGCGCCGCGCCGAATGCCTGCGCGAAGCTCTCTCGCTCGGCCGGGGACAGGTCGGCGGCGATGGCGACGCGCTCGCCGCGCGAGACGATGGCGAGCCCCCGAAGCCCGAACTCGTCGTCCTCCTCGCGGTCGAGCCGGGTCCAGAGCGGGTTGAAGCGACGCTCGGAGCGTTCGCCGCGATGACCGATACGCCTCAACAGCAATTCGATCGGCGTGAGGATCACCTCTTCCGCCCGGCGCGCGGACCGGAAGTTCACGCGGAACGCGATGAAGATCGCCAAGAGATCCACGCCGAAGAACCCGGCGACCGGCCAGGCGCCGAGGAGGATGAACGGGATCGTCGAGACGATCGTCGCGATGCAGCACAGGGTCAGGACGAGGCGCGCCGACTTGTCGTCGAGCGAGCGATGCGGCGTGATGATCGCCGAAAATAGCGGTTCGTCTCGTGTGCTACCGGCGTCGTCGGAATTCATCGGGCGAATGCCTTGCCGCTGACCATCCAGGCAATATAACGCGGCGAGCATCAAACGTCAGGGAGGCGGGGGCGTGAAGGAGCCGAGACCAAAAGCCGCGCCGCGAAAGAGCGCGTCCGCGCTGACGCCTGCGCGGGCCGGCGCTCCAAAGAGCCGGGCGCCGAAGCCAGTCGACGCCGCGACCCGCGCCGAGATCTTCAGGCGCTTCCGCGACGCCAATCCCGAACCTCGCTCGGATCTCGAATACACCGACGCCTACACGCTCCTCGTCGCCGTCGTGCTGTCGGCGCAGGCGACGGACGCGGGGGTGAACAAGGCGACGCGCCGGCTCTTCGCCGTCGCGAGCGATCCGGCGGCCATGGTCGCGCTCGGAGAGGACGCGGTGCGCGAGCACATCAAGACGATCGGGCTGTTTCGCGCCAAGGCGAAAAACGTCGTCGCGCTCTCGCGCCTGCTCGTCGAGCGCCACGGAGGAATCGTGCCGGCGTCGCGCGAGGCGCTCGAAGCGCTGCCGGGCGTCGGACGCAAGACGGCGGCGGTGGTCGTGAACGTCGCGTTCGGAGAATCGACGATCGCGGTTGATACGCACATCTTCCGCGTGGCGCACCGCATCCCGCTCGCGATCGCGAAGACGCCCGACGCCATGGAGGCGGCGCTCACGACGATCGTTCCGGAAGTGTTCCGCCGCCACGCCCATCACTGGCTGATCCTGCACGGGCGGTATATCTGCAAGGCGCGCAGGCCCGAATGCCAGCGCTGCCCGATCATCGATCTGTGCCGCTACCCGGAGAAGACGGCGCAGGCGCCGTCGCCGGTCACAGGCGGTAGCGGATCTGATCCGTCCAGAAGCGCTCGAGCCGGTTGAGCGACGCGTTCAGCCGTTCGAAATCGTCGTCCGAGATGCCGCCGATCGGCTGGATCGTGCGCGAGTGCTTCTCGTACAGGGCCCGGATGATGGCGTGGATGTCGCGGCCCTTGTCGGTCAGGCTGATGCGCACCGAGCGGCGGTCGACGCGCGACCGGGCGTGATGCAGATAGCCCATCTCGACGAGCTTCTTGACGTTGTAGGAGACGTTCGAACCGAGATAGTAGCCGCGGGTGCGAAGCTCGCTCGCCGTCAGCTCCTTGTCGCCGATGTTGTAGATGAGCAGCGCCTGGACGCTGTTGACGTCGTCGCGGCCCTGACGCTCGAACTCGTCCTTGATCACGTCGAGGAGGCGGCGATGCAGGCGCTCCACGAGGTGCAGGGCCTCGAGGTAGTTCGGGTTGATGTCGAAAGTTTCGGCGTTGTCGACCGGCTCTTTCATCGCCTTTGCAAGATTTGCCATAGTACACCTCACCAATTATCTCGCCGGACATGCAATCCGATCTGCTTGTGAGGTGAAGATAGGTTATGCGGATGAAAACGAGTTTAAATAATAAGATGAATCTGCGATTTACCCGTTGGGATGAATCAAATTCAAATTTGAATGTTGTTTACCGTGCCGAAGCGGGACTGTCGGGAATTGTCGGAGTATTTGATTAACCCTTACTGTTCTTCACCGTTGGCGAGAAACGAGATCGCCAGATAGGACGCCACCAGCCCGGCGTAGACGAGGCCGAGGACGGCGTTCAACGGCACGAGACCGGGGAAGAAGAACGCGACGACGACGTGGCTCATGATGGCGATCAGCCACAGGACGCCGCCCCAGGCGGTCGTCAGCCAAAGACCGACGGCGGCGATGAGGTCGACGATCCCGAAATAGACGACCGTCGTCTGGAAGGCGACGGGACGCGCGTCGAAGGATGTCGCGGATTCGCCGGCGCCGAGAATCACGGCCCAGAAGCTCAGTCCCTTGGCGATCCAGATCAGCGCGGTGGCGCGCATGAACCAGATCAGGACGAGGTTCCAGCGGAATCCCCGCTTTTCTCCCTCCCGCGACACGGCGCGCAAGGCCGCATCGCTTCGCGGATCCTCCGGATGAGGAGACGCGGGCGGCGGCCCCGGGCGCAATCGGCCGATCAAACCACGAGTTCCCTGTCGCCGAGCGGCGCGAAATAGGCCTCGACATCGGCGTCCGGCACGTCCTTCAGCCTGACGGGATCCCAGTGCGGCGTCTGATCCTTGTCGATCAGCACAGCACGCACGCCTTCGTAGAAGTCGCGTCCGTCGAGGATGCGAGAGACGATGCGATACTCCATGCGCATGGCCTCCCGGAAATCGAGATCGGCGCCGCGGCGCACCTGCTCGTAGGCGATTCGCAGCGACGTCGGAGACTTGGCGCGGATCGTCTTCGCGATTCCGTCGGCGATGTCGGAGCCTTCGAAATCCAGATTGGCCAGAACCTCCTCCACGGACGCCGCGTCGAAGACGCGGTCGATCAGCCCCGCCATCGCGGCGTAGGGCGCGTCGGAGGCCTCGCGGCGATGGCGCGCGAGCACGACGTCGACATCCTCGCCGGCCACGAGCGCCCCGCGAACGGCCTCCAAATCGGCGGACCGGACGGCATGCGTCGCGAGCCCCAGGAACAGCGCGTCCGCCCATTTCAGGCGCGCGCCGGTGAGCGCCAGATAGAGCCCGGCGCGACCGGGAAGGCGTGGCAACGCGTAGCTCGCGCCGACGTCGGGGAAGAAGCCGATGCCGACTTCCGGCATGGCGAAGAGATAGCGCTCGCCCGCGACGCGATGCGAGCCGTGCAGCGAGACGCCGACGCCGCCGCCCATGCAGATGCCGTCGATCAGCGCGACATACGGCTTGGGATACGCGGCGATCAGGGCGTTGAGCTCGTATTCCTCTCGCCAGAAGGCGAGCGCTTCTTCGGGGCGCCCGGCCTTGCCCGCCTCGACGAGCTTTCGGATGTCGCCGCCGGCGCAGAACGCCTTCTCGCCCGCGCCCTCGACCACGACGCGCGTGACCGCAGCGTCTTCGGCCCAGGAATCGAGCGCCGCGCGCATGGCGCGCACCATCGGCAAGGTGAGCGCGTTGAGCGCTTGCGGACGATTGAGCGTGATCACGCCGGCGGCGCCGACGCGCTCGCAGATCGCCTCGTTCTGTTCCGCCATGATCCGGCCTCCCCTCGCCCGGCGTCCCACGCCGCGCATGCGCCCGCCGATTCAATCTCGGGCGCGGCGTAGCGTCAGTTAGACGGCCCCCTGCGCGCAGGTCAACCGCGCCCGAAGGGCGGCGCGCGCATCGATTAGCCGTTCAGGTCAGACGTCGAGGATGCTATAGGTTCCGGCAAAACACTCCGCCGATGAGGAAAACGGCGCTCCGGAGTCCGCCATGTCCCATGATCGCCTGCAGCTCGACGCCGCCTCGCGCACGATCGCCATGCGACGGCGCCCCCGTCGCAACCGCAAAGCCGACTGGACGCGACGCATGGTGCGCGAGAACGAGTTGTCGGTCTCCGACCTGATCTGGCCGATCTTCGTGACCGAGGGCGAGAACCTGCGCGAGCCGATCGCCTCGATGCCCGGCGTCGACCGGCTCTCGATCGACATGGCGGTGCGCGAGGCGGAGGAAGCGGCGCGGCTCGGGATTCCGGCGCTCGCGCTGTTTCCCAACACCGACCCCCGCCTGCGCGACGCGTTCGGCTCGGAGGCGCTCAACGGCGACAATCTCGTCTGCCGCGCCTGCCGGGCGATCAGCGCGGCGGTGCCCGAGATCGGCCTGATCACGGACGTGGCGCTCGATCCCTACACCAGTCACGGTCATGACGGCCTCATCGAGAACGGGGCGATCCTGAACGACGCCACCGTCGCGATCCTCGCCCGCCAGGCCGTGGTGCAGGCCCAGGCCGGAGCCCACGTGATCGCCCCGTCCGACATGATGGACGGGCGCGTCGGGGCCATTCGCGACGCGCTCGACGCCGCCGGCTTCGAGGACGTTCAGATCATGGCCTACGCCGCGAAATACGCGTCGGCCTTCTACGGTCCGTTCCGGGACGCGATCGGCACCAGCGTCACGCTCACCGGCGACAAGCGCACGTATCAAATGGACCCCGGGAACTTCCGCGAGGCCCTGCGCGAGGTCGCGCTCGATCTCGAGGAAGGCGCCGACATGGTGATGGTCAAGCCCGGCATGCCCTATCTCGACATCATCCACGCCGTGAAGCGCGAATTCGGCGCTCCGACCTTCGCGTATCAGGTCTCCGGCGAGTACGCGATGATCCAGGCCGCCGCGCTCAACGGCTGGCTCGACGGCGAGCGGGCGATGATCGAGAGCCTGCTCGCCTTCAAGCGGGCCGGCGCCGACGGCGTGCTGACGTATTTCGCCCCGCGAGTCGCGCGCAAGCTCAGGGCGGGCGGCTAACGCGGGTCGACGCTGTCGATCAGGCGGCGGAAGCGCGGCATCCACTGCTCGCGCTCGTCGTTGCGGGCGAGGCCCACGACGCGGATCAGACCTTGCGGCGTGAACCGGAACGTCTGGATCACGACGGCGTCCCGCCCGCTCTGCGTGCGCGCCTGCGCCACCACCTCGTACCAGTCGGCGTTGCGCTGACGGAAGCCCTCGGAGCGCTCGATGCGAACGTCCCGGACATCCTGAATGGAATAGAGAGCCTGCCTGGCGAAGGCGTCTCTCTGGTCCGGCGGCACCGCGCCGCCGGGAACGTTGGCGACGAGAACGATGGGCTGGGCGAGGTCCGGGGATTCGTCGAGAGGGCCGTCGGTCAGCAGCAGGGAGCTATTCGCGATGACGCCGACGGGCCGAAAACCGGCCTGGTCGCCGAGATTGAACGGCAGCCCGGAGATTCGCTCCTCGAGGCTCGGCGGCGGACGGAACGTCGCGGTCAGCAGCGCCTCGCGCATCGTGTCGCCGTCATAGGTCGCGCTGTCGGCGATTCGCTCGGCGACGATCAACGCCGTGCGTTCTTCGCCGGCCGCGATGAGGATCGTCTTGCTGACGATCAGGCGCCCGATATCCTGCTGGCCCATGACGAGGAGCGCTTCGCGCACGCCGTCGATCTCCACGGTTTCGCGCGCCGGATCGACGAATCCCTGAGCCTTCAGGTTCTCGTCCGTGAAATCGGCCACGACGCGCTCGAACGCCTCGGCGGGCAGTTCGAAGATCGTGATCGCGGCGCCCGTGCGCCGGTCCTCGAAGCCCAGGAACTCGATCGCGGGATACATGCCTTCCGGCGGCGTCAGCCCGATGCTCAGGCCGCTCGGAAACTGCGGTCGCGAAACCGTCGCGGCTGCGGCGGGGGCCTCGACCGTCTGGGCGACCGCGCCGCCGGCGCAGAACGTCGTGAAGACGAGGGCGAACACAGCCGCCGGCACTCGCATGAAGGATTTCGCCAAAATCTGGATCTCCGAAACAGGTTGGAGCCGCGCGGACGCGGGTTCAAGGTCGGCGGCGCCCGGCCTCATCGCGAAGGCCTCGTCACCCGGCGCAGGGTGAGGTTGATGCGGCCCCCATGCGGCGAAAGCGTGGACGAACCGGCGAGAATGCGGTCGACCCCGTGATACACCAGCCGGGCCGGCCCGCCAAAGACGAGGGCGTCGCCCGATGCGAGCCTGATCGAGCGGGTCGGCCCGCCCCGTTGCGTTCCCCCATAACGAAACACGCCCGTGTCGCCGAGCGACAGCGAGACGACGGGCGCGTCCAGCGCCTCCTCGTCCCGGTCCTGATGGAGCCCCATTCGGGCGCCCGCGACATAGTGGTTCACGAGGCAGGCCTGCGGATCGTGCGCGTAGTCGGAGAGGCCGCGCCAGGCCGCGAGCGCGAGCGCGGGGATCGCCGGCCAGGGCGAGCCCGTCTCAGGATGCGTCGCCTGATAACGGTAGCCGTCGACGTCGGAGACCCAGCCGAGCGAACCGCAATTCGTCATGCGGACCGAGAACGGCTTTCCCGTGCGGGGCATGCGGGGTGTGAACAGCGGCGCCGCGCGGGCGACGTCGCGCAACGCGGCGAGCAGGTCCTCCTGCTCGCCGCGCGAGAGCCATCCGGGATGGTGGATCAATCCGGGTTCGAGCGTGACGGCCATGCGTCATCAGGGTAGCGCGACGGCCCGCCCGGGCAAGGCCTTGTCACGGCCGCGTCAACGCCCGCCCGCGTCACTCCCCGAGCACGTCGCGCGACGCGACGGTGGTGTCGGCGTTGAGCCGGTAGACCATCGGCACGCCGGTGGCGAGTTCGAGATTCGGGATCGTCTCCGGCGTGTAGCCGTCGAGGGCCATGATCAGAGCGCGCAGGCTGTTGCCGTGGGCGGCCACGATCACGCGCTCGCCGCGCATGACGCGGGGCTGGATCTCGCGGATGTAGTAGGGCAGCACGCGCGCGACCGTATCGCGCAGGCTCTCGCCGCCGGGGGGCGCGATGTCGAAGGAGCGGCGCCAGACATGCACCTGCTCCTCGCCCCATTTGGCCCGCGCGTCGTCCTTATTGAGACCCGCGAGGTCGCCGTAGTCGCGTTCGTTCAGCCGCTGGTCGCGGATCGTCTCGATGCCGCTCTGGCCGATCTCGCCCAGCATCAGGTCCAGCGTCTTCTGCGCGCGGGTCAGGACGGAGGTGAAGGCGACGCCGAAGGTCAGGCCCTGCTCCTTCAGAAGACGACCGCCCTTGATCGCCTCCTCGACGCCGAGTTCGGTGAGGCCCGGATCACGCCAGCCGGTGAAGAGGTTGAGCTTGTTCCATTCGCTCTGCCCATGCCGAACGAGGACGAGGAGACGCTCCATTGCGAGACCCTTTCAGACTTGATCTTCAAAGATTGGTCAGGCCGAGCACGTCGGCCATCGAATAAAAGCCCGCGGGCTGCCCCTTGCCCCAGATCGCCGCCTTGACGGCGCCGCGCGCGAACAGGCCGCGCTGCTCGGCGACATGCTGGAAGACGATCCGCTCCTCGGGGCCGGCGAAAATCACGCTGTGGTCGCCGACGACGGTGCCGCCGCGCAGGGAGGCGAAGCCGATATCGCCCGCCGTACGAACGCCGGTGATGCCGTCGCGTGCGCGCACGGCGCGCTCGGACAGGTCGATGTTCCGTCCCGCGGCGGCCGCCTTGCCCAGCAGAAGCGCGGTGCCGGACGGCGCGTCGACCTTCTGGCGGTGGTGCATCTCGACGATCTCGATGTCGAAATCCTCGCCGAGAATGCCCGCGACCTTGCGCACGACGGCGGCCATGATGTTGACGCCCAGCGACATGTTCCCCGACTGGACGATCGCCGTCTGCTCGCCGAACACGCTCAGCGCGTCGAGGTCGCCCTGCGTGAAGCCGGTGGTGCCGACGACATGGGCGGTCTGCGTCTCGGCGGCGATGGCGGCGTAGGCGAGGCTCGCTTCGGGCGTGGTGAAATCAATGACCGCGTCCGCGGCCGCGATCGCCGTGCGCGCGTCGCAGGTCACGAGCACGCCGAGATCGCCGACGCCCGCGACGAGCCCCGCGTCCTGGCCGACGCAGCCCGAGGTAGGGCGTTCGAGCGCCGCCGTGAGCACGCAGCCCGGCGTCTCGTCGATCGTCTTGATGAGCATGCGGCCCATGCGCCCTGCGGCGCCGACCACCACGATCCGGGTTTTCGCCATTGCCGTCTCCCGTCGAAAGCCGCTGCGGTATAGCGGCGATAGCCCGCGATTGAAAGTCGCCGCCGGCGACGCTCATAGCAATTTCGCCATCAGGCGGCGCTCGCCCGCGCCGGCGACGGAGCGCTCCGCGTCGAGGCGGGCGCGCAAACCCGGCCCGGCGCGCGACGCGTCGAGCGCCACGAAGCCGCGCCGGGCGAGAAACGGCCCGCCCCACGGCGCCTCCGGGTCGGCGACGGCGACCACGGCCGGGATGAAGGCCCAGCGCGCGTGGTCGATCGCGCGCATCAGCAGCGCCGCCGCGACGCCCCGGCGTCTCGCGGGCTCGCTCACCCGCAGATCCAGCACGAGCAGCGCGCCGTCGCATTCGCTCGCCGCGAGATAGCCGATCGGTCCGCCGCCCTCATCGAGGCCCGCCCACAACGTTCCCGCCGCCCGGCACAGGTCGAGGGCCGCGAATTCCAGCGCCGCGCCCCCGCCCGCGCGCGCCAGTTCGGCGAGAGCCGGGAGATCGCTCTCCCGCGCGTCACGAATGACGGGAGGCGTCACGAGGGGATGCGTCAGCTACCGCCGGGCTGCGGGCCGTCGTAGCCCTCGATCACGATCGCGTCCATCTCCGCGCCGCCGCGCTGGAGGGCGCGGGCGGCCTGGTATTCGGCGGAATTCCAGCAATCGAGCGCGGCCTTGTAGGAGGGGAACTCGATCACGACGTTGCGCGACCGGCTCGAGCCGGCGACGCGCTCGAACTTGCCGCCGCGCACGACGAAGCGTCCCCCGAACTTCGCGAAGGCCGCGCCGTTGGCCGCGACGTAATCCTTGTAGGCGTCGGCGTCGTGAACGTCGACGCGCGCGATCCAGTAACCCTTCGCCATATGTCCGCTCCCTTCTCTGCTTTTTTGGCGTCGCGGCGTCCTTCACGCCGCGACGCCGCGCTTGTCTCTAGTCGCGTGGAGCGAGACCCGCCCCCGCGACCTCCTCGACGATCGCCGCCATCGCGGCGCGCGGGTCAGCGGCCTGCGTGATCGGGCGGCCGACGACGAGATGATCCGCGCCCGCGCGGATCGCGTCCGCAGGCGTCATGACGCGCTTCTGGTCTCCCGCAGCCGCTCCCGCCGGACGCACGCCCGGCGTCACGATCAGGCCCTCGGGACCGAGGGCGGCGCGCACCGGCGCGATCTCGTGAGGCGAGCAGACGACGCCGTCGACCCCGGCGTCCCGCGCCTGACCGGCGCGGCGGGCGACGAGCGCGGCGACGTCGCAGGCGTAGCCGGCCTCGGCGAGGTCGGAATCGTTGTACGAGGTCAGCACCGTCACCGCCAGAAGCCTCAGATCGGCGCCGGAGCGCCCCTGCGCGGCTGCGCGCATCGTCTGCGGGTAAGCGTGCACGGTGAGAAAATCGACCCCGATCGTCGCCACCGACGCGACGCCCTCGGCGACGGTGTTTCCGATGTCGTGAAGCTTGAAATCGAGGAACACGCGCTTGCCGGCGTCGACGAGTTCGCGGGCGAAGTCGATCCCCCCGGCGAAGCCCAGCCGGTACCCGATTTTATAAAAGGTCCCCGCGTCTCCGATCCGCGCGACGAGCGCTCTCGCCTCGTCGACGGAGGCGACGTCGAGCGCGACGATGACCTTGTCGCGGGGGTCCCGCGTGACGTCGGTCCTGTTCATGCAGGCTACTCCGTTGTTCGAGCGCCGATGAACCATCGCGCCGGGGCGGAGTCAAACGACCTCTGTATCGCGGCTGGAAACGCGCCCAACCGAGGGCGGAGGGCGGCCGGACAGCCATACTGTAATCTGTTGACACATCACAGGAGACGCCGCACTGTTCGCGCTGGATCTTCGGCCGCCTTGGAGGACGGGTTGGCTATTGCGTCAGGGACATAACGTGAAAAACGCTCCCGTAGCGCTCTGTTGATCCGGGCCGCAAGGCAGAAAACGAAACAAAAAAAGGGGACTACAATGATCAATCGTCGTCATTTCATGCTGTCTACAGCCGCGATCGCCACCCTCGGCGGAATCAGCGGCGTTCGGGCTCAGGCCTGGACCACCCAGCCCGTCATGCTGATCAATCCGTTCGCCGCCGGCTCCGCGGTGGACGTCGTCGCGCGCCTGATCGCCGACGACATGACCGCGCGTCTCGGCACGCCGTTCCGCGTCGACAACCGCACCGGCGCGTCGGGCGTCATCGGCACCGAAGCGGTCGTGCAGGCTCCGTCGGACGGCCAGACCTTCCTCGTCGGCTCCTCGGGCTCGATGGGCATCAACCCGTCGCTCCTGCCCGACCTTCCCTACGACGCGCGCGAGGACTTCATCGCGCTTTCTCACGTCGTGAGCTTCCCGCAGGCCGTTTGCGTACGCCCGGACATGAACATCACGACGCTCGAGGAGCTGATCGCCATGGCCAAGGAACGGCCGGGCGAGCTGCGCTTCGGCTCGTCGGGCGAGGGCTCGACCTCTCACCTCGCGATGGAGCTGATTCTCGCCGACGCCGGCGCCGAGATGATCCACGTGCCGTATCGCGGCGGCTCCGCCGCCATCCAGGCCCTGATCTCGGGCGAGATCGACGTCGCGACCGAGGGCCTGCCCTCCCTGCCCGGCCAGATCGAGGCGAAGACGATCATTCCGATCGCCGTCACGTCCCCGGAGCGTTCGCCGAACTATCCGGACATCAAGGCCGTCGCCGAGACGATCCCGGGATTCGACGCAGCCGCCTGGATCATCTTCTTCGCCAAGGCCGGCACCGACGACGCCATCGTGCAGACGATGGCGCAGGAGCTCGCCAACTCGGTCAACCAGCCGGACGTGCGGGCGCGCCTCGCCGAGATCGGCGCGGTGATTTTCGGCAAGTCGCAGGAAGAGACCCGGGAGTTCCATCTCGCGGAGCTCGACAAGTGGGCCCGCGCAGTGGAACTTGCCCAGCGCTGACGCCTGAAACGTCGCCGCGGCGGACCCACCCGGGTTCGTCGCGGCGGCGCGTCGGTCCTTACTCGAGCGCGACGGCGGTCACCCGGTCATGTCACGAACCTCGCTCCGGCCGATCATCGGCTACGTATTCGTCTGCGCCGCAGCGGCTTACTTCCTCTGGGCCGGTCGTAATCTGACCTTCGGGCAGGTGTCCAACATCGGACCGGGCTTCTTCCCGACGACCGTCGCCATCGTGATGGTCGCCATGGCGGCGTTCGGCCTCGTCACCGAGATCGTGAAGCTCTCGCGGGGCGCCGGCGACCGCGCCTCCGACGACCCGCCGTTCGACTGGTCGAGCCTCGCCGTCATCTCTTTCGCCATCCTCGTCTTCGCCTATTCCGTCCGCTCGGTCGGCCTGATTCCGGCGGTGATCGCGACCTTCATCGTCGCCGCCCTCGCCGACAGGCGAACGCCGATCAGGATGATCCTCGTCCTCGCCGCCGGCCTCGCCTTTCTCGCCTGGGCGATCTTCATCGCCGGGCTGTCCGTTTCAATTCCGGCCTTCAGGGCGCCCTGGTGATGGAAACCCTCGCAAACATGGCGGCCGGGTTCGGCGTCGCCTTCTCGCTGCAAAACCTCATCTACTGCTTCGCGGGCGTGACGCTCGGCACGCTGATCGGCGTCCTGCCCGGCATCGGGTCGCTCGCCGCCGTGTCGATGCTGCTTCCGGTGACGTTCTATCTCGAGCCGACCACTGCGCTCGTGATGCTGGCCGGCGTGTTCTACGGGGCGGAGTACGGCGGATCCATCGCCTCGATCCTGCTGAACCTGCCCGGCACCGCCTCGGCCGCCGTGACCTGCCTCGACGGTCACCCGATGGCGAAGAAGGGCCGCGCGGGCGTCGCGCTGTTCATGACGACGATCGCGTCCTTCGTGGGAGCGGCCATCGGGATCATCATCCTGACCTTCTTCTCCCCGGTGCTCGCGTCCGTCGCGAACAATTTCACGTCGGCCGAGTATTTCGCGATCATTCTTCTTGGACTGGTCGGCGCGGCGACGATCACCAACGGCGCCCCGATGAAGGGGCTGATCATGGTGGCCTTCGGCCTGCTTCTTGGAACCGTCGGCACCGACATCAATTCCGGGCAACAGCGCTTCACCAACGGCGTGCCGACCCTCTACGACGGCTTCAACATCGTCGTCGTGGCGATGGGGCTGTTCGGCGTCTCCGAGATCATCCAGTCGATCCGCGTCACGCGCCAGCGGACGTCGGAGCAGGCGATCACGCTCCGCTCGATGATACCGACGCGACAGGACATGAGCGAGTTCACCGCGCCGGCCCTGCGCGGGTCTGCCATCGGCGCCTTCATCGGCGCCCTTCCGGGCGCCGGCCAGACCATCGCGGCCTTCATGAGCTACGCGATGGAGAAGCGCATCTCGAAGCGGCCCGAGAAGTTCGGGACCGGCGCGATCGAAGGCATCACCGCGCCCGAAGCGGCCAACAACGCGGCGAGCATCACCGCCTTCATTCCCACGCTCACGCTCGGCATTCCGGGCAGCGCCACGATGGCGCTGATCCTCGGCGCGCTGCTCATCAACGGCATCACGCCCGGCCCCAACCTGATCCCGCAGAACCCCGAGCTGTTCTGGGGCCTCGTGGCGAGCTTCTGGATCGGCAACGTGCTGCTGTGCATCCTCAACATCCCGCTGATCAACGTGTGGGTGCGGATCATCCAGATCCCCTACGGCTATCTCTTCCCGGCGATCATCGTGCTCGTCTGCATCGGCGTTTTCTCCGTCAACCTCAACATCCTCGACGTGGTCTTCGTGATGGCCTTCGGAGTGGTCGGCTACCTGCTCAAAATGTACGGCTTCGAGCCGGCGCCCGTGCTTTTGGGCTTCGTCCTCGGCCCGATGCTGGAGGAGAACCTGCGCCGCACCCTCCTCGTGAACCGCGGAGACTTCATGTCGGTGTTGGAGCGCCCGATCAGCGGGACGTTCATCGCGATCACCGCCGCCCTGCTTCTCTGGGCGCTGGTCTCGCCGATCATCCGCAGCCGCCGGAGCCGCGCGTCGTGACGCGGGCGACGGATGTCGTCGTCGTCGGCGCGGGCGCTGCGGGACTGACTGCGGCCTTCGCCGCCGCGCAGGCCGGCGCGCTCGTAACGCTCGTGGAGCGGGACGACGGGAAGACCTCGAACCTCGCCGTGAGCGGCGGCCTGATCGCCGCCGCAGGCACGCGCGCCCAGAAGTCCGGCGGCGTCGACGACACGCCCGAAATCTGGGCCAGCGACATCGCGGAGGCGACGGGCGGCGTCCTCCCCGAGGGGCTCGTCGAGGCCGTCACGCGCAACGCGGCCGAAGCGATCGCGATCATAGAGGTCGCCACGGGCGAGCGCTTCACGCTCGTCGGCGACGTGCGCTTTCCCGGCCATTCGCGCCAGCGCCTGCACGAGCTCGGCGGACGATCCGGCACGACGCTCGCAGCGCTCCTGATGGAGCGCGCGGCCACTACGCCGCAAATCACGATCCATGCCGGATGCGCCGTCACGGAGATCATCGTCGAGGATGGAGCGGCTCGCGGCGTGCGCATCGCCCGCGACGGCGCGACGAGCGATATCAGGGCGAAGGCCGTCATCCTCTCAAGTGGCGGGTTCGGCGCGAATCCGGACATGGTGCGCCGGCACATGCCGGAAATGGCCGAGGCGTTCTATATCGGCGCGCCGAGCAACACCGGCGACGCCTTCGGCTGGGCCGAGACGCTCGGGGCGACGCCAGCCTTCATGAGCGGCTATCAGGGCCACGGACACGCGACGCTCGACGGAATGGGCCGGCTCGGCGCAGGCGTCACGTCGGTCGGCGCGATGATCGTCGACAGATCCGGCCGGCGCTTCGTGCGCGAGGACATCAGCCCCTCGGCGCTCGCGGGCTTCGTCGCCGCGCGCGACGGCGCGCTCGGGATCGAGATCTATTCGCAGGCCATGCACGACGCGTTCCTGCGTTTCGCGCCCTATCGCGAGGCGATGGAGCGCGGCGGCGTTCGGCGGTTCGACGACCTCGCGTCGCTCTGCGAGGCGTTCGGCGTCGACGCGGGCGAACTAGCCGGGACGCTTGCGGAGTTCAACGCGATGGCGCGTGGCGAGACGACCGATCCGCTGGGTCGCGTCGATTTCGGCGGCGAGATCACGGCGCCCTTCTGGGCGGTCGGGGTGACGGGCGCGCTCGTTCACACCCAGGGCGGCTTGCGCGTCGACGAGCGGGCGCGCGTCGTGCGCGACGACGGAAGAGCGATCGACGGGCTATACGCCGCGGGCGGCTGCGCGCTCGGGATTACGGGCGTCTCGCCGGCCGGCTATTTGCCCGGGCACGGACTCGGGCAATCGGTCGCGCTCGGCGCTCTCGCCGGCCGCGACGCGGCGGCTCGCGCAAGGCCGTGACGGCGCATCCACAGGGACGGACCATTGCCTGAAAGCGCCGATTTTCCCCTCCTCTCCTCGCCCTTCGAGATCGCCGGCCGCCGGCTGCGCAACCGCGTCGCCCACGCCTCGATGACGACGCGGATGCACCGCGACGGACGCCCGACCGACACGCTGGTCCACTACTACGCGAACCGCGCCAAGGGCGGCGCGGCGCTCGTCGTGACCGAGCCGCTCGGCATGATCCGCCAGCATGACAAGCTACCGCGCGTGCAGACCCGCACGGCGAACGCCCGCGACGACCTGAAGCGCTGGGCCGACGCCGTCAACGCCCATGACAGCCTGCTGCTGGCGCAGGTGCAGGATCCCGGACGCGGGCGCCATCAACCGGGACGCTCGCCCTACGCCATCGGCGCCTCGGCGCTCCCCGACGACATGAGCTGGAGCATTCCCCACGCTCTCGATCGCGACGAGATCGCGACGCTCGTCGCGGAGTTCGCCGAGTCTTCGGCGCTCATCTCTTCGTGCGGCTTCGCCGGCATCGAGATCTCCGCCGGCCACGGCCATCTGTTCCATCAATTCCTGTCTCCGCTTTCGAACCGCCGCGACGACGAGTTCGGCGGCGACTGGGAGGGGCGCACGCGGCTCCTCGCAATGCTCATCGCCGCGATCCGCGACGCCTGCGGGCCGGGCTTCGTGATCGGCCTGAAGCTGCCCGGCGACGACGGCGTGCCGGGCGGGATCGGCTTGTCCGAGGCCGCCACCATCACGCGGCTCCTCGCCGGCCGCGGCGAAGTCGATTACCTGACCTTCGCCCAGGGCGCGCACGCCCGCTCGCTCGAAGACCACCTGCCCGACCGATACGGCCCCTACGTGCCATTTCTCCAGCTCTTCCGCGATCTGCGCGAGGCCTGCGGCGACACGCCTCTCATGTCGCTCGGGCGCATCACCGATCCCGCCGAGGCCGAGGGCGTGCTGGCGCGCGGCGAGGCGGAACTGATCGGCATGGGCCGCACGCTGCTGGCCGATCCCGCGTGGTTCGAGAAGGCGATGGCCAGGCGCACGCACGATATCCGCTATTGCCTCTCCTGCAACACCTGCTGGGGCTACGGCACGCTGCATCACTCCCCGCTGCGCTGCGTGAACAATCCGCGCGTCGCGGCGCCCGACGAGGTCGACTTCAAGCCCGCCCCCGCGCCCGTCAAGAAGCGCGTCGTCGTCGTCGGAGCCGGCGTCGCGGGGCTCGAAGCTGCGTGGGTCGCGGCTGCCTGCGGGCACGACGTGACCGTGTTCGGGGCGTCGGGCGAAGTCGGCGGGCGCACGCGTCTCCGGGCGTTGCTGCCTGGCGGCGAGACGATCACCAGCATCCCGGACTGGCAATATCCGGCGGCCGTGCGCTCCGGCGCCCGCTTCGAACTGGGAGTGACCGCAGAGCTCTCCGACATCCTCGCGCTCGCGCCCGACGAGGCGATCCTCGCAACGGGCGCGGCGATGTTGCGGCCGGACTGGCTGCCCGAGGACATCGCGGAGATGGGCTATGTCCGCGATCTCGGCGAAGCGATGTGGGAGCTCGTAGACGTCACCGCCCGCCAACCGGGGACGGCGATCGTCTACGACATGGACCACACCGACGCGGTCTATGCGGCGGCCGAGCGCCTGCACGAGATCTTCGAGCGCGTCGTCATCGTCACGCAACGCGACGGAATCGCCGAGGACATGTGGATCGTCGCGCGTCAGGGCATCCTCCGCCGGCTCTACCGCAAGGGGATCGTCGTCATGCGCTCCTGCGAACCTGTCTGGACGGATTCGATCGAAGACGGCGCGCTGACCTGCGAGAACGTCTACACGGGCGAGCGCGCGCTGATCGAGGACGTCGCCTTCATGGCCTACGCCACGCCCCGGGCGCCGCGCGACGCGCTCGCCGCGCCGCTGCGGGCTGCGGGGATCACGGTGCGCTGCGTGGGCGATTGCCGCTCGCCGCAGGATCTCCTGTTCGCCACGACCGAAGGCCATCAGGCCGGCGAAGCCGTCGGCGCGCCGTGAGAGCCCGGGTCCCGCGCGCGCATTCGTTCTGAACAGATCGCGTTGAACGCCACGCTGCCCCACACTCCGAACGTTCGCCAATCTGGTTAGGCTCTGGTCGACAGTTGACATGCGCCGCCTGCGGCGGCCTCCTCGCCCCGCAGGCGCTCGATCACGAGCCGCCCAGCCAGCGAAACCGAAACACGAACGAGGAGGCGGGCGATGCCCAAAGCCTACATGGTCGGCCGGATCACGATCACGGATCAGGCGAAGTACGACGAATACATCAAGGGCGCGAGCGTCGCGATCGCGAAGTACGGCGCGAAGATGCTCGCCCGGGGCGGGGCGTACGAGACGCTCGAGGGCGAGGGCCGGGGCCGCAACGTCCTGCTCGAATTCGAGAGCCTCGACGCCGCGAGGGAGTATTACAATTCGCCGGAATACCAAGGCGCGAAGGCAAAGCGCGAAGGCGCGGCGCTCGCCGACATCATCATCGTCGAAGGCGTCTGACGAGACCTCGCGACAGGCGCGGCGCGATCGGGACGCTCCCTCGCGCCGCGCCTCAATACGTCTCGAACAATTCCTGGATCGCGTCCACGTCCCGCGTGAGCGTGAGCGCGAGCATCAGCAGAATTCGCGCCTTGTGCGGCGGGAGGTTGTCGGAGCCGACGATCCCCTTTTCCACGAGGTAGCGCCGGCGCGCCACGCGCCCGCTCCCCGCCCGGCTCGCCTGCACGACGACGATTCCGTCGGCCGCCGCCTCCGCCAACGCCGCCTTCTGAGCAGGCGTCGGCAGGCCCGGCGCGAAGGCGCCCGACACGAGCCCCCTCGCTCCGGCTGCGCGGAACGCGTCGATCGCGACGGCGTCGGCGCCGGCATAGGCGTAGACGATGTCGACGCGCGGAAGATCGCGCACGGACTCGAGGTGGAACGGCGTCGCCAGCGTGTGTTTGCGGAGCGGCTCCCGATAGAAGACCACGGCGTCGCCGTCGACATGCCCGAGCGCCCCGAAATCGGGCGAGCGGAACGTCTGGAGGCGGTAGGTCGAGGTTTTCGTGACGTCCCGCGCGGCGTGGATTTCATCGTTCAGCGCGACGAGCACGCCCTTCCCGCGCGCGCCCGGATGAACCGCCGTTCGCATGGCGCCGACGAGGTTCATCGGGGCGTCGGAACTGAGCGCGTTCATCGGCCGCTGCGCGCCGACCAGCACGACGGGCCTGTCCGTCTTCAGGACGAGGTTGAGGAAATACGCCGTCTCTTCGATCGTCGCCGTGCCATGCAGGATGACGAATCCCGCGATGTCCTCATCCTGGACGATCGTCCGCGCGATCGTTTCGGCGAGGTGCAGCCAGTCCTGCGGACCGATCGCCGAGGAGCCCACCTCGCGATAAGGGATGAGGACCGGCTCGGCGAAGCGCTCGATTTCCGGAACCATGCCGAGGGCTTCGCCGACGCTCATCTTGCGCCCGAAATCCGGGTAGTCGAGCACGTCCAGCGCATGCGCCGAGATGGAGGAGATCGTCCCCCCGCAGCCGATGACGGCGACGCGCGGCTTCGTCATAGCGTCAACAATCCTTTCCGGCCGAATTCAGCGCGCCGCGTCGGCCGTGAGGCGACGGCGCTGGTAACGGCCGGTCCCGACCGCATCGTCGACGAGCGCCCCGTCGCGCAATACGAAGCGCCCGCGCGCGAGCGTGTGCACGATGCGGGACTCGAAGTTCCAGCCTTCGTAGATCGAATACCCTGCGGAGGAGACCACGTCCTCGCGCGACAACGTCCACGGCGCGTGCATGTCGACGATGGCCAGATCCGCGTCGAGCCCCGGCGTTATGGCTCCCTTCACGTGGGATAGGCCCATGGCGCGCGCGGGGTTCGTCGCCGTCAGCTCCGCGATGCGCTCCAGCGGCAGGCCGCGTTTGTGGTGCCCTTCGGTGAGGAGCACGGGCAGAAGGGTCTCCAGCCCCGGACAGCCCGGCGAGGCCGTCCAGATTCCGCCGGCCTTGCCCGACGCGTCCCGATGGACGTGGTCCGTCGCGACGGTGTCGATCTCGCCGGAAGCGAGCCCGTCCCAGAGCCGCTCGCAATCGGCGGCGCTGCGCAGCGGCGGGTTGATCTTGCCGAGATCGCCGCCCGACCAGCTGACGTCGTGCGTGAGGTAATGCGGGCAGGTCTCGATCCAGACGTCCGCCCCCGCGTCGCGCTGGCGAAGCGCCGCGTCAAGCGCCGCGGCCGAGGAGGTGTGGACGATATAGAGCGGCGCGCCGGTCTGGTGCGCGATGAAGGCCGCGCGCTGCACGGCGTCCGCCTCGACGAAGTCGGGACGGCTGGCGTCCCAGGTTGCGAGCCCTCCCCTGCCGTCCGGATCGGCGGCCTTGAGGCGATCGCGCAACACCCAGGCGATCTCGATGGTCTCGGGATGCGGGCAGACCATGCCGCCATGGGCGGCGGCCTGTTCGCACAGGCGATACAGGAAACCGTCGTCGATGTCGGGCAGCCCGAGGCGCGCGCCCTCCCCGCCCCGGTTGTTCATGAAGATCTTGAAGCTCGGCGCGCCGTAATCCGTCACGTAGGCAGGAATCTGCGCGAGCTGCGCCTCGGTCGAGATGATGAAATGGTAACCGAAATCGACCCGGGCGCCCGCTTCCGTGACCGCGATCACCTCGTCGGCGAAATCCTCGAACGGCTCGCCCGACATGAGGTAGGCGATGAAGCAGGTGACGCCGCCCGTCGCCGCTGCGGCGGTCTCGCGATCGGCGTCGCCGGGAACGCGCGGGCGGGAGATGTCCTTGCCGTGGCCGAGATGGATATGGGCGTCGATCGCGCCGGGCATCACGACGTAGCCGTGGACGTCGAGAACCTCCGCCGCCGAAACGCCCGAGCGGGGCGCGAGGATCGCGGCGATCTTGCCGTCCTTGAGCGCGATGTCGCAGGTCGTGCGGCCCACGCCGGGCAGGATGGCGTCGCCGCCGCGAATGACGAGATCGAAATCGCTCATGAGCGGGATGCTCCCTCGATGGGCCGCCGCGCGCCGCGCAGGGCCGCAGTGACGCGAGTCAGGTCCGGCGCGCTCTGCATGGCGAGGAGCGCGGCCTCCAGAACGGAGCCGGCGTCCGCCGTCAACGTGCGAGCGGCGTTGTCGCGGAACTTGGCCATGACCTCCTCCGGCGCCGGCGGTCGTGTATGGTTGCCGTAGGCGTCCTCGACGCGGATCGTGTGGCTCGCGCCGTCCTTGGTCGCGCAGATCACGACCGCTTCGAAGCGGTTTGGGAAGTCCGCGTTCTCCAGGGGACGCCACGAGACGCGTTGCGCCAGCGCGCGCACCGCGTCGGAGGCGGGGCGCTCGAAGGTTTCGAGATCGACGCGCCTCTCGACGAGGCGCGACGCGACGACGATGGGGAGACTCCAGCGCCCGGAATGCCCGGTCGGCGCCGCGAGCTTGTCGGCCCACGGCTCGCAGATCACGGCGTCGGCCCCAAGCGGAACCTCGCAGATTATCGATTCGACGTCGTCGGCGGCGATCCCGCGCGCGGAAAGCAGGCCCATCGCCTCGATGAAGGGATGCAGGTAGTGGCAGCAGGGCGAGAACTTGAACGCCGCCTCGCGCACGCACCAGACGGTTCCGAGATCCTCGCATTCGGCGGCGAAGCGATCGATGGCTCCGGCGTCTCCGACGAACACGTTGAACAGCCCGCGCGCTCCCTCGATCGCCGTCTCCGGCCCGGTCATCCCGGCCTTGGCGAATTCGGCGGCGATGACGCCCGCATGGGCCGCCCAGCCCGGGTGCAGGGATTTCACGGACGACCCGTTGGATAGGAACTCGAAGACGCCCGAGCCCTGGCTCAGCGCGATCCCGAGCGCCGCGACCGTCCGGTCCTCGTCGAGCCCGTGCAGCTCCGCCGCGATGAGGGCGGAGGCCATGGTCCCGGCGACGGACGTGACCTGAAATCCCTTCTTCTGGAACCCGCCCGGCGCGGCGCGGCCGACGCGCACGAGAAACTCGAAGCCGCGCACATAGGCGCCGAGCATCTTCGAAGGCGAGGCGCCGACATCCTCGGCGACGGCGAGCGCGGCGGGCATCAGCACGGCGCTCGCATGGATGATCGAGCCGGTATGCGTGTCGTCGTATTCGAGCGAATGACACAGGCCGCCGTTCACGAGCGCCGCGCTCGACGCGCTCGTCGCGCCCGCGCGGGCGAGCAGGCTCGAACGGCCGCCCTCGGGCAAGCCGGATGCGTAGCGCCGATAGGCCTCGCCCATCGACACGCCGGCGGCCGCGAGGCCCGTCCCGATCGCGTCGACGAAATGCAGGGCTCCCGCCTGCGCGACTTCCGGAGGAAGCTCGCGGTCCTTCAGCGCAGCCAGCGTGCGCGCGACGCGACGGGAAAGCGTCATGGTCAAGCTCCGATCTCGCGCGCGGCGGCGAGCGCCGCGAGGCGCCCCTGCGCGATCGCCGTCAGGAGGCCGTTGCCGGAGGCGTAGCCGAGCGCGCCCGAGCGTCCGCTGATGCCGGCGGCCGCGCCGCCGCCCGCGAAGAGGTTCGGCACGGCCCCGCCGCCCTTTTTCTGCACGCGCGCGTCGCCGTCGATGCGAAGCCCGCCCTGTGTATGGAACAGGCCCGGCACGACGCGGCAGATATAGAACGGCGCCGTCAGCGGTCCGAGGCCGAAATCCTTGCGAGCGAACGCGTCTGAGCCGTCTCCAGAGGCCGCCTTGTTGTAGGCCTCGATGTCGGCGACGAGCGCGGCGCCATCGAGCCCGAACGCCGCTGCAAGCTCCGCCGGATCGTCGGATTTCTTCAGGCCGCCGTAACTGGCGAGTTCGAGGAATTCCTCCTCGCCGGCGGCGACGTCGAAGATCTTCTGGTCGAAGATCGCGTAGGCGAACTCGCCCTGGCCGAGCACGACGCGCGCGAAGCCCGAATAGCCGATGCTCTCGTCCCCGAAACGGCGCCCGTCGCCGCCGACGATGATCCCGCCCTTCTCCACCGTCGTCCAGGAGAGCAGGCTGCCGTGCGGATGCGCGACGGCGCCGTAGCCCTGATAGGCGGCGATATTGGCGAGCTCCGCGCCGATCGTCTCGCCCCAGATGATCGCCTCGCCCGTCGACCCTCGCGCGCCGAAATACTGCGCGCCCGCGATCTCCGGGCAATAGCGCTTCACGAGCTCGGGATTCCCGGCGAAGCCGTTCACCGCGAGGATGGTCTTGCGCGCGCGGATGGGCTGAACGCCCTCGCTCGATTCGACGATCGCGCCCATGACCGCGCCGTTCTCGACGATCAGGTCGCGCGCGCCGTTCCCCACCGCGATCGGGATGTCGCGCGCTTCGACGGCGGCGATCAGGTCGTCGACGAGATCCTGCCCGCGCCGCGACACGGGCGCGTGCAGGCGCGGCACGGAATGGCCGATATGCTTGTAGGCGGTGACGAGCTGGATGCGCGCCTTCACCGTGTCGACGAGCCATTCGACGGTCTCGGCCGAGACCTCGGCCATGCGGCGCACGAGCGCGGCGTCGTCGGATTCCTTCGCGATCCCCATGAGGTCGGAGAACATCTTCTCCGGATTGTCCTCGATCCCCGCCTCTCGCTGGAAGCGGCTGTTGGCGGCGGGCACGGAGCCCGTCGACAGGGACGAGTTGCCGCCGGGCCGGTCGAGCTTCTCGATCACGGCTACGGAAAGCCCCGCGTCATGAGCGGAGATCGCGGCGGCGAGGCCGCAGGCTCCGGCGCCGATGACGAGAACGTCGATGTCGAATTCGTCGCTCACCCTCTTGCTCCACCGAAAGCCTTGGACAGAACGGCGCGCCAGGGCGTCTCGTCGGGCGTCGCGCCCTCGACGATGTCCCACAAGGCGCGCGAGAGGTTGGGGAATTCGGCGCCGCTGTTCTCGTTCAGCTTGGCGAGCAGCGTCGGCTCGTCGAAGGGCTGATCGGCCCCGCCGCGCGCGTTCATGCGCTCGGCCGTCCATTCGTCGCCGTCGCGCATGCGCCAGACGACGCGCGAGGGGCGGTCGTTCGGCCAGGGCTGGACGTTCGAATGGGGAACGAGCTTAACGCGCCGGCGCAGATCCGCGATGCGCGCGTCGCCGAGCGTGTCGTTCGAGAAGGCCGCCTGCCCGCCCGTGCCGAGCACCGCCGACGCGGCGGCGGCGTGGGGCATCGAGAACTTCGCCGCGAGATCGGTCTCGGGCTCGGTCGTGGTCAGCGTCATGCCGCGCGGATGCGTCTCGACGACGATCTCGGCGATGGCCGTCGCGTCCTTGCCCTGCTCCGTGAGGCGCGCATGCAGGTCGAGGCTCGCCTCGATCGCGCCGTGCGCGTACTGGCAGCAGGCGAAGATCTTGTGATAGCCGCCGCCGACCGCCCAGTTGGCGCCGAGGTCGTCGGTCAGGGCCTCGGGGACGGCGCCAGTGCCGAGCGCGCTGACGAAGACGTCGTAGAGCGTCTCGGGCACGCCGCCGATCCCGCGCGCCGCCCAATCGACCGAGCGCATCCCGATCCACGCCCCCGCCGAGGTCCAGGCGTTGCGAACCAGCACGCCGTCGATGGCGTGTTCGTAGGGCCCGGCGAAAGTCATGCTGGCGGCGCCCGTCACCGCGCCGACGAGGGTGCGCTCGTCGGCGCCGCGCGCGACGGCGGTCGCCGCAGCGGCGCCGATCGTCGCGAAGGCGGCATGCGGGTGCACGCTCATGGACGAGAAGGGGAAGGCGAGCGCGCAGCGGGCGGCGATCTCGTAGGAGAGCGCGAGCGCGGTCAGCGTCTGGCCGACGGTGAGATCGCCCGCCTCGGCTTCGGCCAGAAGCGCGGGAATGACGTAGGCGCCCGCGTGGCAGGGCGCGTTGCGAAAGCCCTCGTCGAGTTCGCACCAGGTCGCGGCCATGCCGTTGGCGGCGGCGGCGGAATAGCGATCGCCGCGCGGCGCGCCGGCGGCGAAGATCGATGCTTCGGCGCCGGCGGAGGTCTTGAGGAAATCCGCCTGCGCGCCCTTCACCGCGGGCTCGCGGGTCGCGACGATCATCGCGCCGATATCGTCGGCCAGGATGAGCGCGGCGCGGCGGCGGGGAGCGGCGGGGAGCGGCTTTCCGGCCAGGTCCGCCGTCCAGCGTCCAAGCGCCGAAAAGCCGCGCCCGATGCCGGCGCGTATGGCTTCGTCTCGTTCGACTTTTTTCATTGCGGAGCGGCCTCTATCTGACGGTCAGGGGATCGCGCGCAGGGTGGCGATCGCGTCCTCGGTCGATTGCACATCGGCGTATTTCGCCGCCATGTCGAAGAGATTGACCGCGTGCGACGTGGCGCTGCGGTCGTAGCAGGCGTCGTGCGGCACGAGCGTGCGGAAGTTGTAGGCGAAGCCGTCGACGACGGAGCCGCGCACGCAGCCGCTCGTCGAGCAGCCGGTGACCACGAGGCTGTCGGCCCCCGCGTTGATGAGATAGCTCACCAGCGGCGTTCCAAAGAAAGCGCTCGGATGCTTCTTCGGCAGCAGGATGTCCTGCGGACGCGGCGCGATCTCTTCGACGAACTCGTAGCCCTTCGCCTGGATTCCCATGATCGCGGGCACCTTGTCCGAAAGACGGCCCATGTCGAAGCTCTGCTTCGGGGAGACGAACGGATACATCACCGGCCAGTCGCGCTCGCGGAACACGTCGAGGATGCTGCGGATCTTGTGCACCGCCTTCCAGGCGACGTCGCCGCAGGAGGTTGGGAACTCCTTGATCGCCTCGAAATACGGCATCGGCGTCGTGCCGACGGTGCGGTACTGGACGTCGATGATGAGGAGCGCCGGGCGCTTGCCGATGCCGGTCGGACGGCCGAAACCGGCGGCGTCGTAGGCGCGCTCTTCTTCCTCGCTGATGATTCCGTGCCAGGGCGTCGTCATGATGGCGGTCTCCTTGGAATTCACGCGCCCGCGTAGCGCTTCTCGTAGGCGTCCCAGACATCCTTGGCGACCGCGCGCTGGCGCTCGTCGAAAGATGCAAGGAGATCCGCCACGCTGTCGAGCGAGCCGTCGCGCTTGAGCGCGCCGAGAACGGTGTAGGACGCCTTCAGCGCCGCCTGCAGCGAGGCGTTGGCGTAAAGCACGATCGAGAAACCCATCTCGGCGAGGCGCTCGCGGCCGGGATCGGGCGTCTTGCCGCCGAACACGATGTTGGCCACCTGCGGGACGTTCAGGTCGCGGCCGATGCGGGCGAGTTCGTCCGGCGATACGGGCGCCTCGACGAAGGTCGCGTCGGCCCCGGCCTCGATGAACATCTGGGCGCGCTCCATGGCGCGCTCGAAGCCCTCGATGGCGCGCGCGTCGGTGCGGGCGATGATCTGGAGATCGCCGTCGCGGCGCGCGTCCACGGCCGCCTTGATCTTGTCGACCATCTCGCCCGCCGGAATGACCTCCTTGCCGGTGAAATGCCCGCATTTCTTCGGAAATACCTGATCCTCGATCTGGAGGCCGGCGGCGCCGGCGCGCTCGAGCACGCGCACGGTGCGGATCATGTTGACCGGGTTGCCGAACCCGGTGTCGGCGTCGACGATGATCGGCAGCGACACGGCGTCGGCGATGGCCGACACGGTCTGCGCGACTTCGGTGAGCGTGGTCAGCCCGATGTCGGGAGCGCCGAGATGCATGTTGGCGACGCCCGCGCCGGTGACGTAGACGACCTCGAAGCCGAGATCCTCGATCACGCGGGCGAACATAGCGTTGGCCGCGCCGGGCACGGTCACCGCCTGGCGACGGCTCATGATCTGTTTCAGCGACTGGGTCGGGCGCATCTTCGTTTCCATCTGATTATTATGGCGGCGGCGCGGATCGACGCGGGATCGCGGCATTTGGTCGTCGAGGATAATCGCTGCCGGATGCCTGTCAACAATTTACATGTGAGCGATGCGACCCCGGCACATTCGGCGCGGACAGATATTGCAAACGACGAGTTTGGGGTTTCGTCAAAGTGTCGACAGCATGTTGCGCATTCGTGAGCCGCGCGATAATTTCTCCAGCTGGAACGGCGACGCCCGATTCCGTGAAGGATCCGACCACATAATGGGCGCTTTGAACCCGATACACGGCACCTCCCTTGCGAACGAAGTGTTCGAGCGGTTGATCGAGGCGATCACCTCGGGCGAGTTCCAGCCGGGAGAGCGCCTGTCCGAAGCCAAGCTCGCGCGCGAACTCGGCATCAGCCGCGGGCCGTTGCGCGAAGCGCTCGGGCGTCTCGAAGGCAAGCTCGTCACGCGCACTCCCCGCATCGGCGTCAGCGTCATCCAGTTCGATCGCGGCGATCTCGAACAGCTCTTCTTCGTCCGCGAGGCGCTCGAGGGAATGTCCGCCCGCCTCGCCGCCGAACGCATGAGCGAGGCCCAGCTCGACGCGCTGGAGGACATGCTGCGCCAACACGCCGACCGTCCCGGCCTGGCCTCCGGCGAAGTCTACCACCAGCGCTCCATGGACGACGATTTCCACTTCGCCATCGTGGACGCAGCGAAAAGCGAGCGCATCAAGCAGCTCCTCCTCGACGAAGTCTATTATCAGTTGCGCATCCACCGGCTGCGCTCGAGCGCCCGACCCGGCCGCGCTCGCGCGGCGCTGGAGGAGCATCGCGAGATCCTGAAAGCGCTTCAGTCCCGCGATCCCGATCTCGCCGAGGCCCGCATGCGCGCGCATATCCGCAACGCGCGCTTCAGCGCTGTGGCGGCCGTCGCGACGGGCCAGGAGCCCGAGCCGTCGCTCCGCAAATCCGCCTGATCAAGTCCGACTGATCAATCGACAGTCGAACCCGGGACGACGCCTTCGGGCAGAGCGCGGCAATGCTCGGAAATCCGTCCCGGCGTCGTCAGCCAGATATCCCCGCGATGGGTCAGCACGTGCTGCAGGGCGCGCCGCAGCGCACGCAGGCGGAAGGGCTGGCCGATGATGAAGTTGTGCAAAACGATCGTGCAGACGAGCGGACGCTTCTGCGACTGGTGCAGCAATTCGTCGAACTGATCGATGATCATACGCTCGAAATCGGTCGCGCTCTGCTGCCGGAATACGAGCGTCGGTGAATCGTTCAGCTCCACCGAATAGGGCACGGAGAGGATGCGGCCGGCGCGCGTCTTCATCCAGAACGGCTGATCGTCGGCCGGCCAGTCCAGCACGTATTCGTATCCGGCCTCCTGCAACAGATCGAGCGTCACCCGGGACTGGGTGAGGTAGGGCCCGAGCCAGCCCTTGGGCGGGGCTCCCGTATGTCGAGCGATGCCGCTCGTACTGTCGGCGATGAGACGCGCCTCGTCGACCTCCCAGAGCCCGTCCTGCCGCTCTGCGTTGGTGCGGCCGTGGCCGATCACCTCGTCGCCGCGAGCCTTGATGCGCTCGCCGATCTGCGGACACTCTTCGAGCGCCAGAGAATTCAGGTTATGCGAGGCCGGAACGCCGAGTTCGTCGAGCAGGTCGAACATGTACCATTGCCCGACACGATTGCCGTAGTCGCGCCAGGCGTAGTTTCGCGTGGTCTGAGGCCCGAGGCCGTTGGCGCCGTCGCTGCCCATGCCCGAGAGAAAGCCGAAGACCTCGATATTGTTGCAGATCGTCACCGCCAGTCGCTTGCCTTCGGGCCACTCGTAGGTGGGGCGCGCGTCGAGCGGGACGTAGTCGTATCGGCCGTGCTTGGGCAGCTTCATTCCGAATGGCTCCTGGATTGTCGAGCGCCGTCAGCCCGCCATGTAGTTCGGCAGGAAAAGCGCGATGGCCGGGAAGGCGATCAGCAGCGCGAGGATGACGACTTCCATCAGGATGAACGGCGTCACCCCCGTGAACACGTCGCCGAGCGTCAGCGGGATCGGCGAGGCGCTTCGCACGATGTACACGTTCAGCCCCACTGGTGGCGTAATCAGACTTATCTCCGCGAGCTTCACCGAAATGACGCCGAGCCAGATCGGATCGAATCCGGCGCCGGTGATGACCGGAAACATGATCGGCAGCGTCATCACGAGAATCGCGATCGGCTCGATCACCATGCCGAGGATGAAGAACAGCAGGACATAGGCGAGGAGATAGGTGAAGGGGCTGAGCTCCCACGCGAGGAGCGCGTCGCTGATGCTGGCGACGAGGCCCGTATAGGTGAGGAAGCGCGCGAACAGGATGCCGCCGATGACGATGATGAAGATCGTCGAGGTCGTGGAGCCGGCGTCCTTCAACGACTCGATCAGCCCGCGCCACGTCATGCGTCGGCGCATGATCACGAGCAGCAGCGCGCCTGCGGCGCCGACGGCGCCCGCGTAGGTGGGAATGAAGAAGCCCGTATAGATTCCGCCGATCACGAGCGTGAACAGGGCGGCGATACCCCATACGCCGGCGAGCGACCGGAAGCGTTCGCCCCAGGTGAACGCGATTTCGGGAATGGGAGCCATTTCCGGCCGCAGCCTGGCGATGACGTAGATGCCGATCATGAACACGGCCGCGGACATGAGCCCCGGCACGAGGCCGGCCATGAGGAGCCGCGCGATCGATTGCTCGGTGATGATGCCGTACACGACCATCAGGATGCTCGGCGGGATGAGCGCCGCGAGCGTCCCCGCCGCCGCGATGCATCCGGCGCTCAGCCGCTTGTCGTAGCCGTATTTCGTCATCTCCGGCAGGGCCATCCGCGTGAAAACGGCGGCGTTGACGAGCGTCGAGCCGCTGGCCGCGCCGAAGGCGGCCGAGGCGAGCGTCGTGGCCATTGCGAGACCACCGGGCAAGCGGCCCAGCCATGCGAAGGCGGCCCGGTAGAGATCAGTCGTCAGCGCCGCCTGCGTGGCGAACGCGCCCATCAGGATGAACAGCGGGATGACGGCCAGCGTGAAGGAATTGGTCGTGGCGAATGGGACGGTCGCGAGCTGCGCGAGCGCCGCGAACTCGCCGATGGTCAGATACATCCCGAGCAAACCGCCGAGCCCGAGGGCGACGCCGATATGCACCCCGAGGAAGAGCATGGTGAAGAGGACGGCGGTCGTGATCACGCCCGCGGAAACCGGATCGAGCAAGGCTCACACTCCTTATTCGGGCTTGCCGACAAGCTCGGGCTTGTTCTCGAGCTCGGCGATGATCTGTTGTTCGATGTGCATGAAATCGGGCTCGGCGCCCTTGATGAAGCGGTCGATGTCCAGAAAAAGGTCGAGAACGAGCCGCAGCAGCATCAGGGAGGTGCCCGCGACAAGGATCCAGCGCGCCGGATAGAGCGGGAAGCGGACGAGGCCGACCGTCGCCTCGCCGA
Organism: Microvirga sp.; assembly: GCA_022241475.1. Next base: position 72,256 of record JAKOMT010000002.1, read on the forward strand.
TCTGCGTGCTGAACATCGCTTCGGCATAGCCCTGCCAGAGCAGCAGCCCGAAGAAGATGATGGCGCAGACGCAGGCGAGGACGTCCATCGCCGCCTTGGCCCGGGCGCCGACGGCGAGATAAATGATCTCGACCCGGATGTGGCTGCGCTTGATTTGGGCGTAGGTCAGGGCGCCGAACACGATCAGCACCATCGTGCTCTCGGTGAGTTCGCGCGCGCCGGCGATAGGCTGCCCCAGCATCTGCGTGCCGATGACGTCCGCGGTGCCGAGAAAGGTCGACGCCAGCATCCCCGCCCCGCCGACGAGAAGAACGATGAGCGCCAGGCGCTCGATCCCCTTGGCCAACACGTGCATCGGCGCCCCCCGCTCATCGCTCTTGGGTCAAAAACAGACCCGACTTCCGGACGAGGCCGGAAGTCGGGCTGAAGTCAGAGCGCCGGAGCGCTCAGTTGCTGGTCCACTCGATCCACTTGTCGTAGATTTCGGTGGCGAGTTCCGGGTTGCCGGCGGCGGCGATGGAATCGCGCCAATCGGCGAGGCCGTCGGGCGCCGCGGCGACCCACTTCGCCATTTCCTCGTCCGGGATCGGGATGAACTCGCCGCCCTGCGCGGTGATCTGCTCGATCGCATCCTCCTCGAGCTCGTTGATCGCCTCGACGTAAGCCGTCTGGGCCGTCGCGGCCTCCTCGAGAATGATCGTCTGGAGATCCTCCGGCAGGCGATCCCAGGTGCGGTTGCCGATCACGATGAAGTGGCCCGCGAAGTTCATCACCGGGCCGCAATTGTACCGGCCGACCTCGTAGAGGCGGTTGGAGAGCACGTTGCCCGGATTGAGGAACGAGTAGTCGATCGTGCCCCGGTCGATGGCCTCGTAGACTTCGCCGACGGCGACGGAGACGGGGACGATGCCGACCGCCGCCTGGGCGCGCGGAATGTCGGCGCCGAAGCTGCGGACCTTCTTGCCGTTGAGAGCGTCGACCGTCGTGCAGTCGGCGGTCTTGCCCGTCATGTAGTAGGCGCCGAGCGGCTGCTGGAACAGCACGCGCACGTTCATGCGGCCGAACTCTTCCGCGAAGGCCGGGATCTCGGCGAAGGACTTGCTGGAGACCTCGATCGCCTGGAGCGGCGAATCGAACACGAACGGGATCTGGAAGGCGCGCGCGAGGCTGAGCTGATCGGCGTAGTAGCCCGGCACGATGGCCGCCATGTCGATTGCGCCGCGGCCGGCGAGCTGGAGCAGCTCCTGGCCGGCGCCGAGAGCGCCGGAATAGGCGAATTCGACCTTGATGCGGCCGTCGGAGCGCTCGGCGATACGATCGGCGAACTGCTGCTCGACCGCCAGATACGGCGAATTGCCGAGATAGTGGCCGTAGCGCAGCGTGAATTCCTGCGCGGAGGCCGCGCCTGCGAGAACGGTGCAAGCCAGCGCCGTCGAAGCCAGGAACGAGAAGGTCCGAGTCATGGTTGAGATCCCCTGTTGAGTTCTTTGTTGGACCGCTGGCGACATCCGCCCGTTCGCCCCGGCGCTGAAAGCGCCCCGACGGAGTGTTCCTGCGGAACCTCACGGTCGCCTTGTCGTCAACTGTTGACAGATTTGACCATCGATGACTTTCTGTCAACCGCCCACCTGAGCGCCTCTCCGGCGATCGCAAGGAGGACATTATTCGGCGCGCCGCCAGCGAAGATCAATTGCGATTTTCGCATGATATCCGCAGCGCTTTCGCCAAAACGCAAAACGAGGCGCTCCGATTTGCCATCGTGCGAAATCACGGCGGCGGGCGCGCCATCGACGGATCCGACGAGGGGATGATGACAGTCACGACGCAAGCAGGCTCGACGGACGCGCAGGACATCCTCGCGCGCCTCGCCACCCGATTCTCGTGCCGCGACTTCGCGCCCGTCGCGATCGACCGCGAAACGCTCGCGGCGATCGTCGCGGACGGCGTCCAGGCCCCCTCCTCCTGCAATCAGCAACAATGGCATTTCATCGTCGTGGACGACGACGCCGCCAAGATCGCCGCACGCGACATCGCCGGCGGCAACCACCATTTCGCCGAATGCTCGGCCCTGATTTTCCTGTGCTTCCAGAAGGGCTGGACGCACAACAATTTCTCCGTCGTCCAGTCGGTCGCCGGAGCGTGCTACCATATGATGCTGAGCGCGCATCTGCGCGGCTTCTCGAGCATCTGGAACGCCGGGATCGGCGATCACGGACGTCTGCGCGCGCTGCTCGGACTGCCGGACACGTTCGAGCCGCAGGGGGCGCTGGCGCTCGGCGTGCCGCGGGACACTGCGCCCCGCGTCAAGGCGCCGCGTCGTCCGATCGACGAAGTCCACAGCTGGAACAGGTTCGAGCGCCCGGCTCACACGATGTATCCCGTGAAGCCCGCGCCCGCTTATCCCTATTTCAGCATCAGCAACGAGAACAATCCCTACGCCGAGTGGGATCCGACCCGATGGACCTGGGATCAGGTCGCGGATTTCCGCGGCTATTCGGTTTGGGCGAAATCACCGCTGGCGGGCGTCTACGTGTCGCGCCGTCAGGGAGACGCCACGGAACGGGAGCTCGATTTGCTCGCGACGACGCCCGAGGGCGCGCGCGTCGTCGACATCATGCCCTGGGGCGGAACCGCGACGACGCAGCTCGCGCGCAGGCTGTCGGCAGGTTCGCGGCTCGTCGTCGCGGAGCTGTCGCCGCACAATCTGTCCTTCGTCATGGAGCGCCTGTCGCGCGAAGGGCTCTCGATGGACACGATCGAGGGCGCGGCGATGCGCGGCGCGAGCCTCCCCTTCCCCGACGCCTCGATCGACGCCATGACGGCTTTCCAGGCGCTCGAACACATGCCGGACCCCGAGGCGTTTCTCGACGAAGCGCGCCGCGTCCTTCGCCCCGACGGACAGCTCGTCGTCAGCGTGCGCAACCGCTCCTCCGATTACGGCGACGGGTGGGAGCGCGACGAGGCGCGCGGACAGGTGCCGAACCAGGGCCCGTTCACGCCGCTCGCGGCGGAACGCGTGCGCGCCTGGCTCGCGCAGCGCTTCACGATCGAGGCCGAGGCGGGCATCGCCGTGGACGCCGACGGATCCGCTGTGGTCGAGACCGGCGACGCGCGCCTGTCCCGGCGCGTCTACGCCGCGCGCTGTCGGCCCGCCTGACCATCGGGTCGGGCCGTACGGAACCCTGCGCATTCTTGACCGTTGTCAGCTTGGGCTGATGGGGCCGGCAGGAAAAAATAATGCGCAGTTTCGAAGACAACGCGTTCATGGCGCTCGTTGTCGCAATTTCATTGGTCTTCGCCTGGATCCTGACTCCGTTTTTCGGAGCGATCCTGTGGGGCATAGCGCTCGCTGTCGCATTCGTACCGCTGTGCAGGCTCATCGCGCGGCACGTCGGCGGGCGGCGAAACGTCGCCGCGTTCGTCACGGTTTTGATCATCATGACGATCGTCATCGCGCCGGCGATGTACATCGCGTCCGTCGCGACGCAGCAAGCCGTGGCTCTGTATGAGCGCGTCGACAGTGGTGAACTCGATCTCCACAGCTACTTCGAGCAATTTCGCGCGGCGTTGCCGGAATTCGCGTCGGGCCTGATGGAACGCTTCGGCGTGACTAGCCTCGGGGCGCTCGAAGCGAAGATCAATGCAGGGCTCCTCTCGGGTAGCGAATTCATCTCCGCCCAGGCGATCGGACTCGGAGCCAGCGCCTTCTTCTTCGTTATTCAGCTCATACTGATGCTCTACCTTCTCTATTTCCTCCTGCGTGACGAGGAAGGGCTCGGGCGCTGGGTGCGAAAGGTCATGCCGCTCGATCCCGAAAAGCGCCACTCGTTCTTCGAACGCTTCACGGTCGTCGTTCGCGCGACGCTCAAGGGCGACCTATTCGTGGCGTTGCTGCAGGGGACATTGGGCGGCACGATGTTCTGGATACTGGGAATTCCCAGTCCCCTGCTCTGGGGCGTCGGGATGGCGTTCCTCGCGCTCATGCCCGCCGTGGGGACGGCCGTCGTCTGGGCGCCGGTGGCGATCTACCTGCTCGCCACGGGGGATTTCTGGCGGGGCGTGTCGCTGCTCGTTTACGGGGCTTTCGTGATCAGCCTCGCCGACAACATCGTCCGACCGATCCTGATCGGAAAAGACACGCGCATGCCGAGTTACGTCGTGCTGACCTCGACGCTCGGCGGCATCGCGACCTTCGGCCTGAACGGCATCCTGATCGGCCCCATGGTCGCGGCGCTCTTCATCTCGGCCTGGGAGATCATGACGCAAACGCGACGGGAAGCGACCGCCGATGCGGAGGCGGTCGCCGAAGCCGTGGCGGGAGCGGAGGCGCTCGCGGAGGCTGCCGCGCTCGCGCAGATCAGGTCGTCCAGAACCGTTGAGGAACCCGTGATCGCAACCGCGCGAACGGGGTCGAAATGACGGGGCGACGCAGGGCGCGTCGTGAAGCGCAGGCGAATTGAAGCCTCGCGATGGCGTTTTCGCTTCACCGAAGAATCATGCCGATCACGCCGTTACGAGAGTCGAACTGAGCCGGGGTTCATCGAACCGGAGCAGTCGGCGGCGTCGAGCCCGTCGGAGCGCGTATAAAATTTGACCGATATTTCATCGTTCCGAGCAGGAATCGTTCTGTTGATCACTTTGCGCCTCCGCTCTCGGCGCCGTAAAGCGAAGGGTCGCGCCCCTCGACGGTCCGCAGTTTCACGGACGTGAAAGCCGCTCTCCACCACGATTCACGAACCGCTCCGTCCGGCGGGACGACATGCGACGGCCGTCTCGGCACAAGCCAGGATCGCGACAATTCATCGCAACGTCCACCCGGCGCGACTACAGGGCGAGACGCGGCGCGAGGCGCCTGATCACGCATTCGCACAAAGTCACGGCTTGACCAGTCGTTTGATGTCGCTGTTAGATTGCGCCCATGCGTGAAAGGCGAACACCGCCTTTCTAAATTTGCGCATCCAAGTCCATCGGTGACGTTCGGCCGCTGCGCTCGCATCGGCCCGTCGCCGGAGAATGAGGTTCGACGACGAAACGTCGACCCGCAACAGAGGGGTATGTGGGCCATGAAAACCATCACCAAAGCAGTTCTGGGCGCCGCCACGCTCGCGCTCGTAGCGCCGGCCGCCACGGCCGCCACGCTCGACGACGTGAAGGCGAAGGGCTTCGTGCAGTGCGGAGTGCATACGGGTCTCGCCGGCTTTGCGGCGCCGAATGACGCCGGCGAGTGGACCGGCTTCGACGTCGACATGTGCCGCGCGGTCGGCGCGGCGGTCTTCGGCGACGCGACCGCCGTGCGCTACACGCCGACGAACGCGACCGAGCGCTTCACGGCGCTGCAATCGGGCGAAATCGACATGCTCGCCCGCAACACGACCTGGACGCTCAGCCGCGACACGACGCTCGGCTTCAACTTTACGGGCGTCAACTACTATGACGGCCAGGGCTTCATGATCAACGCGTCGCGCCTGCCCGGCATCACCTCGGCGCTGGAGCTCTCGGGTGCGGCGATCTGCGTGCAGACCGGCACCACGACCGAGCTGAACCTCGCGGATTACTTCGCGGCCAACAACCTCGAATACAACCCCGTCGTCTTCCAGGGCTTCGACGAGACCAACGCCGCCTACGAGGCCGGTCGCTGCGACGCCTACACGACCGACCAGTCTGGCCTCTACGCGCTGCGCCTGACGCTCGCCAATCCCAACGACCACGTCGTGCTGCCCGAGATCATCTCGAAGGAGCCGCTCGGCCCCGCAGTTCGTCAAGGTGACGACGGCTGGTTCAACGTCGTGAAGTGGACGCTCTTCGCCATGGTCCAGGCGGAAGAGCTCGGCATCAGCTCCGAGAACATCGACGAGATGCTGGAATCCGACAATCCGGAGATCCGCCGCATCCTCGGGCAGGAAGAGAACTCCAGCATCGGCGCCGGCCTGGGCCTGAGCAATGACTGGGTGGTCAACATCGTTCGCGAAGTCGGCAATTACGGCGAGGTGTTCGAGCGCAACATCGGCGAGGGCAGCCCGCTCCAGATCTCCCGCGGCCTGAACGCCCTGTGGACCGAAGGCGGCCTGCAGTACGCGCCTCCGCTGCGCTAAGCGATCCAGACTGTCGAGGGCGGCCCTGAGGCCGCCCTCTTCGTTTACGGCCGCAGGCCCTCAAAGCGACACCGGGAAGACTGCGAACGCCTCGGCCGGACGGATGTCCGAGCCGAACAGGGTTCGTGCGTCCTGTCCCCGGCGATCCGCCGATCGCCGCTCCGTCGCTGCGGGCCCGTTCTGGGGAACATGACATGGCCAGGAAATCCGGCCCGCCGCCGCGCGACGAAGCGCGCGTATCGTGGGTCAACGATCCGAAAATCCGCGGTATCTTCTTTCAAATACTCGCGGCGCTCGCCCTCGTCCTCTTCATCATGTGGATCGTCGGCAACACCAGCGAGAACCTGCGACGCGCCAACATCGCCACCGGCTTCGGCTTCCTCGACCGGCGCGCGGGATTCGACGTCAGTCAGGCGCTCATCGAATACAGCGCCAATTCGACCTTCGGACGCGCCGTCGTCGTCGGGCTCCTGAACACCATTCTCGTCGCCGTCATCGGCATCATCACCGCGACGTTCCTCGGCTTCCTCGTCGGAGTCGGGCGGTTGTCCCGGAACTGGCTGATCGCCAAGCTGTGCGCCTTCTACGTCGAGCTGTTCCGCAACATCCCGCCGCTGCTCGTGATCTTCTTCTGGTATCTCGGCGTCCTGTCGGTTCTTCCGGCCCCGCGCGACAGCTACGAACTGCCCTTCCAGAGCTATATCAACAGCCGCGGACTCTTCATGCCGCGTCCGATCTGGGAATCGGGAGCCTGGCTCATCGTCGCCGCCATTCTCGTCGGCGTCGTCGCCTCGTGGTTCGTCGCGCGCTGGGCGTACAAGCGGCAGATGGCGACGGGCGAGCGCTTCCCGATCTTTCGGACGGTTCTCGGCCTCGTCGTGGGTCTGCCGATCCTCGCCTATTTCGCAGCGGGCCAGCCGGTCACCTTCGACTACCCCATCCTCGGCACCTTCAACCTGCGCGGCGGCGTGGACATCAAGCCGGAATTCCTGTCGCTCTATCTCGCTCTGTCCTTCTACACGGCCTCGTTCATCGCCGAGATCGTCCGTGCGGGCATTCTCGGGGTGTCCAAGGGGCAGACCGAAGCCGCTTCGGCGCTCGGGTTGCGGCAGGGACCGGTGCTTCGGCTCGTCATCGTGCCGCAGGCGCTGCGCATCATCATCCCGCCGCTGACAAGCCAGTACCTGAACCTGACGAAGAACTCGTCGCTCGCGGTCTTCATCGGCTATCCCGATCTCGTCCAGATCGGCCAGACGACGATGAACCAGACCGGCCAGGCCATCGAAATCGTGGTCATCTGGATGGTCATCTATCTCGGCCTCAGCCTCGCGACCTCCGCCTTCATGAACTGGTACAACGCCAAAATGGCGCTGGTGGAAAGGTAGTCCCATGCAGGAGCACGATCTTTCTTTCACACGCGCGCAAATGCTCGCGGCCCAGCCTCCGCTGAAGCCCGAGCGCGGCGTCGGTCGCTGGATGCGCAAGAACCTGTTCGCGACGCCGCTCGATACGGCGCTGACGATCGTCGGCCTTCTCCTGATCGCCTGGATCCTGCCGCCCTTCATCCGCTGGGCGCTCATCGACGCGGCCTGGACCGGCTCCGACCGCTCGGTCTGCGCCACGATCGAACAGGGCGGGTTGCGACCCGACGGGTGGTCCGGCGCCTGCTGGGCCTTCGTGAACGCGAAGTTCGAGCAGTTCATGTACGGGCGCTACACCGTGTCGGAACGCTGGCGCGTCGATCTCACGGCCCTGCTCTTCGTCGGGCTACTGACGCCGCTCGCCATTCCGAGCGTTCCGTACAAATTCACGAACGCCTTCATCTTCTTCGTCGCGTTCCCGATCGTCGCGTTCTTCCTGCTCGTCGGCGGGTTTTTCGGGCTCCGGTACGTTCCGACTTCGGAATGGGGCGGTCTGCTCGTCACGATGGTGCTCTCGTTCGTGGGCATCGTGGTGTCGCTGCCGATGGGAATTCTGCTGGCGCTCGGGCGACGATCGAAGCTGCCGGTGGTCAAGTTGATCTGCGTCGTCTTCATCGAGACGGTGCGCGGCGTGCCGCTCGTCACGGTGCTGTTCATGGCCTCCGTGATGCTTCCGCTATTCATGCCGGCCGGGATGACGTTCGACCGCTTCCTGCGGGCGCTCGTCGGCGTGGCGCTCTTCGCATCCGCCTACATGGCCGAGGTGATCCGCGGCGGTCTGCAGGCGATTCCGAAGGGGCAGTACGAAGGCGCCTCGTCGCTCGGCCTCGGCTACTGGCAGTCCATGGGGCTCATCGTCCTGCCGCAGGCGCTCAAGCTCGTCATCCCGGGGATCGTGAACACCTTCATCGGTCTCTTCAAGGATACGAGCCTCGTCTACATCATCGGCATGTTCGATCTGCTCGGCATCGTGCGCCAGAACTTCACCGACGCGAACTGGGCGTCGGCGCAGACGCCCATGTCGGGACTGCTCTTCGCGGGAGCCATCTTCTGGATCTTCTGCTTCGGCATGTCGCGCTACTCCATCTACATGGAGCGCAGGCTCGACACCGGACACCGGAGCTAAGCGGCGGCCACGGCCGCCGCGCCCATTGTTTCAGAAACGGCGTCCAAACGCCGAGGGGAACGAGATATGACCGACAACGCTGTCCGCCCGGAAGAAATCGCAGTCGACCGCTCCCGCATGACGGTCTCGGAAACCGACGTGGCGATCGAGATCATCGGCATGCACAAGTGGTTCGGAGAGTTCCACGTGCTGCGGGACATCAACCTCAAGGTGATGCGCGGCGAACGCATCGTCGTCTGCGGCCCGTCGGGCTCGGGCAAGTCGACGGTGATCCGCTGCATCAACCGCCTCGAGGAGCACCAGCAGGGCAAGATCATCGTCGACGGAATCGAGCTCACGAATGATCTGAAGAAGATCGACGAGGTGCGCCGCGAGGTCGGGATGGTGTTCCAGCACTTCAACCTCTTCCCGCACCTCACCATCCTCGAGAATTGCACGCTGGCCCCGATCTGGGTGCGCAAGATCCCGAAGCGTGAGGCGGAGGCCGCCGCCATGCACTTCCTCGAGCGCGTGAAGATCCCCGAGCAGGCGCTCAAATATCCGGGCCAACTCTCCGGCGGCCAGCAGCAGCGCGTGGCCATCGCCCGCTCGCTATGCATGAACCCCCGCATCATGCTCTTCGACGAGCCGACCTCCGCGCTCGATCCCGAGATGATCAAGGAAGTGCTCGACACCATGGTGAGCCTCGCCGAAGAGGGCATGACCATGATCTGCGTGACCCACGAAATGGGCTTCGCGCGTCAGGTCGCCAACCGCGTGATCTTCATGGATCAGGGGCAGATCGTTGAGCAGAACGTGCCCGAACTGTTCTTCGACAATCCCCAGCACGAGCGCACGAAGCTCTTCCTGAGCCAGATCCTGCACTGATCGGACGAGGCCAAGGGGCCGCGAGGACCTTGCTTCCGCGAGGACGTGGCTGAAACATGAAAAAGGCGGCCGCGCGGGAATTTTCGCGCGGCCGCCTTTTTCGTTTTGCTGATGACCCGCCCGATCGGTCGCGGCGAGGCGCCGTTCGCGAAGAGCGTCCCGTCCGCCCCCGCAGCGGCCGAACGACCGGCGACGTCGTCAGCCGAAGCGGCCGGTGACGTAGTCCTGCGTGCGCTTGTTGCGCGGATTGGTGAATATCTGGTCGGTCGGTCCCTCCTCGACGAGGTAGCCGAGGTGGAAGAAGCAGGTCTTCTGGGAGACCCGCGCCGCCTGCTGCATCGAGTGCGTGACGATCACGATCGTGAATTGACGCCGCAACTCGTCGATCAGCTCTTCGATGCGCGCGGTGGCGATCGGATCGAGCGCCGAGCAGGGCTCGTCCATCAGGATCACTTCCGGCGAGACCGCGATGGCGCGGGCGATGCACAGACGCTGCTGTTGCCCGCCCGACAGGCTGGTGCCCGTATCGCCGAGGCGGTCCTTCACCTCGTCCCACAGGCCGGCCTTGCGCAGGGCGGCCTCGACGATCTCCGCGAGCTCGGCCTTGGTCTTGGCCAACCCGTGGATCCGCGGCCCGTAGGCCACGTTCTCGAAGATCGATTTCGGAAACGGGTTGGGCTTCTGGAACACCATGCCGACGCGGGCGCGCAAGGTCACGACGTCGAGGTCCGGATCGTAGATGTCCTTTCCGTCGATCGTGATCCGCCCCTCGACGCGCGCGCTTTCGATCGTGTCGTTCATGCGGTTCAGGCAACGCAGGAACGTCGACTTGCCGCAGCCCGACGGGCCGATGAACGCCGTGACCGCCTTTTCGGGAAGGCTGATGCTCAGATCGTGGATCGCCTGGGCGGCGCCGTAGAAGACGTTCACGTTTCGCGCGTCGACCTTCGTCGCCACCGGCGTATCCATTGGGATCCGGACGGTCTCCCGCTGGTCCGCCTCCATGGAAACGCGCGCGGGCTCCGGCTTCTCCAGGACGGTCGCCTCGGGCTTGGGCGTCATTGAAGGGGCGATTATTGCGGTCATGTCGTCTCCTCGCTCGCTCACCACTTCCGCTCGAGGCGGTTGCGCAGAAGTATCGCGATCAGGTTCATGAGGATCAGGAAGCCGAGCAGCACGAGGATGCCGGCGGAGGTGCGCGCGACGAAGCCGCGCTCCGGGCTGTCGGCCCAGATGAAGATCTGCGTGGGCAACGCCGTCGCGGGCTCGAGCAGCCCGCCCGGAGGGCTGGTGATGAAGGCGTTCATGCCGATCAGGAGCAACGGCGCGGTCTCGCCCAGCGCCTGCGCGAGACCGATGATCGTGCCGGTGAGAATGCCCGGGAGCGCCAACGGCAGCACGTGATGCATCACCACCTCGTGCTTGGAGGCGCCCACGCCCAGAGCGGCCTCCCGGATCGACGGCGGGACGGCCTTCAGGGCCGCGCGCGTGACGATGATCATCGTCGGCAGCGTCATCAGCGCCAGGACCATGCCGCCGACGAGCGGCGCCGAGCGCGGCATGCCGAACCAGCCGAGGAAGATGGCGAGGCCTAGCAGCCCGAAGACGATCGAGGGCACGGCTGCGAGGTTGTTGATGTTGACCTCGATGATGTCGGTCCACCGGTTCTTCGGCGCGAACTCCTCGAGATACACCGCAGCGGCGATGCCGATCGGGAAGCTCAGGATGAAACACACCGCGAGCGCGAAGAACGAACCGACGACGGCGCCGGACAGGCCCGCGAGCTCGGGGAAGCGGCTGTCCGAATTGAAGAACAGGGCCGTGTTGAAGCGCTGTTCCACCCGTCCCTGCTCGACGAGTCGATCGTACAGGGCGATGCCCCGGTCGTCGACGCGGCGACGGTTTTCGGGCAGGTCGCGATCGATGATCCCCTTGGCGAGCTGGTCGAAGGGGTCCGACGCCGGAATCTGGATGCGTATAGTTTCTCCGACCACGCTCGGGTCGCGCACGACGTGATCGCGCAGGATGAAGTGGACGTTGCGGGTCAGGATGTCGCGCGCGGCGCGCAGCTCGGCGTCGTCCGCGCCCGGGAGCGCGGACGCGATGGAGGTCGCGACGAGCCCGCGATAGTCGCCCCGGCTCGGGTCCGCGACGTCGATCTCGGCGGGATCGACGAACACGTCGAGCGCGATCTGCGTCTGCGTGAACGCGCGGTAGCCGTTCAGGACGAGCGAGCCCACCAGGATCGTGAGCAATCCCAGCGCCACGGCGATCGCGGCGAGGCCATAGAACCGCAGCCGCGTCTCGGCGGCCCGGCGACGACGGCGGCGACCGTCGGCCTCGGACGACGTCCAATCGATGGGGCGGGGCCCGCTGTCCGCGATGTCAGTCATACTTCTCTCGATATTTCTGGACGATCCGCAACGCAACGACGTTGAGCCCCAGCGTCGCGACGAAGAGCGTGAGGCCGAGACCGAAAGCGGCGAGCGTCTTCGGATTGTCGAAGGCGGTGTCGCCGATGAGCAACGTGACGATCTGGACGGTGATCGTCGTGACCGAGTCGAGCGGGTTGAAGTGCAACGAAGCGATGAGGCCGGCCGCCATCAGGACGATCATCGTCTCGCCGATGGCGCGGCTCACGGCGAGCAGGATGCCGCCGGCGATGCCGGGCAGAGCCGCCGGGAGAAGCACCTTCGTGATCGTCTCGCCCTTGGTCGCGCCCATCGCGAGCGACCCGTCGCGCATGCTGCGCGGCACGGCGTTCAACGCGTCGTCGGTCATGGACGAGATGAACGGGATGATCATGATCCCCATCACGCCGCCGGCGACCAGCGCCGTGTTCGGCGCGACCGGGATCCCGACGGCGGCGCCCGCCGCTCTCACCGCCGGCGCGACGACGAGCACCGCGAAGAAGCCGTATACGACGGTGGGGATGCCGGCGAGAATCTCCATCAGCGGCTTGACGATGGATCGGACCCGCCGGCTCGCGAACTCGGTCAGGTAGATGGCGGAGAACAGCCCGATGGGGATCGCGACGGCCATCGCGATGGTCGCGATCAGGATCGTGCCGACGAAGACGGGAACCGCGCCGAACGCCCCGGCGCCGGCGACCTGATCCGGGCGGATCGCGATTTGCGGCTCCCAGTTGAGCCCGAACAGAAACTCGGTGATCGGAACGAGCTGGAAGAACAGCCAGGATTCGTAGACGAGCGCTCCGATGATTCCCACAGTCGTCAGGATCGCGACGATGGAAGAGACGATCATGCCGATGCTGATGAAACGTTCGAAACCCTGCCGAGCCCGAAAGCTCGGAGCGAGGCGCGCGCGCGCCAGAAAAAGCGCGCCGATGGCGAGAGAGGCGGCCACGGCCACCATCGCCCAGCGGGCGATGTCGCGCCAGGCGGCGTAGCGCTCCGCGGCGGCGAGAATCTCCTGCGATGGCTGACCAAATGCGAGGCCGGCGGCGGCGTTCTTGATTTCGGAGAGTATGAGTTGCAATTGCGCCGGCGACGCGCCGTCCGTCAGCGTGTCGGGCAGGCTCGCGAGCACGAGCCGTTCGACGACGGCGCCCTGCAGGCCGAGCCAGAGGACGACGAGCACGAGGGCGGGAACGCCGACCCAGATCGCCACGAATGCGCCATGGTAGATCGGCCGGGAATGCACCGTCGCGTCCGGTCCCGCAAGGACGAACTTCCTCCCCTGCGCCTGCCCGACGAAATAGGCGACGAGCGACAGGGCGATGATGACGAGAACAAGGTTTCCGGCCATACCGATACCGTCCGGTTGAAGACGCGCGCGCCGATCGAAAATGACGATGGGTCGCGGCGACGAAGCCGCCGCGACCCAGATTTGGAGGGTCTATACCTCAGCTGCCGTAGCGTGTGAACGGGGCGCCGTTGACGACCGCGTCACGGACCTCGTCGCGGCGCGCCTCGGGGAGCGGGACCATGCCGCGCTCGGCGAGCAGGCCGCCCGTGCCCATCACGTCCTCGCTCGTGTAGAGCTCGACGAACTCCTGCAAGCCGGGGATCACGCCGCGATGCGCGTTCTTGATGTAGAAGAACAGCGGACGCGAGATCGGGAACGAACCGTCGGCGATCGTGTCGAAGCTCGGCTCGACGCCGTTGACCGCGACGGCCTTGAGCGTGTCCTGGTTCTCATAGAGGAACGAGTAGCCGAAGATGCCGAGGGCGTTCGGGTCCTGCTGAAGGCGCTGAACGATCAGGTTGTCGTTCTCGCCCGCCTCGATGAAGGGGCCGTCCTGACGCATGCGCGAGCAGACTTCGTTCCAGCGGTCCTCATTGGAGTCTTCGAGAGCCGCGATCGTCTCGAACTCGTTGCAGCCGTCGTGCATCACGAGCTCGACGAAGGCGTCGCGGGTGCCCGAGGTCGGCGGCGGACCGACGACGACGATCTCCATGTCCGGGAGCGAGGCGTCGATCTGGTTCCAGCGGGTGTAGGGATTGGCGACGATCTGGCCGTCGACCTCGACCTCGGAGGCGAGCGCCTGGAAGATCTGCGCCTCGGTGAGCGAAATGTCCGCGCCGTTCACGGAGACGGCGATCGACAGACCGTCGGAGCCGATCAGCACCTCGGTGATGTCGGTGACGCCATTCGACTTGCACAGCTCCCACTCGGAGGCCGTCATGGCGCGCGAGGCGCCCGTGATGTCCGCCGTCTGGGGGCCGACGCCCTGGCAGAAGATCTGCATGCCGCCGCCGGTGCCGGTCGACTCGACGATCGGCGCCGGGCTGCCGGTCTCCGCGGCGTACTCCTCGGAGGCGGCCTGGGAATAGGGGAACACCGTCGACGAACCGACGACGCGGATCTGCTCGCGGGACTGGGCGTTGGCCGCGCCGGCGACGAGGACGCCGGCGGCCGCAATGGCGAGCGCGCTGGTGAGCGATGTGAATTTCACGGGTCTTCTCCTTCTGGGGATCCTTGCCGCTCCGGTCACGTCTGCGATCTGAAGCGATGACCATCGGATAGCCTCATCGGGTGACAGTTACATGACATTCGCAATCAAAGGCCCTGTGGAGCGCATGGCTCGACCGGAGTCGCGTCTTCGCGACGCGGGACGCCGCCGGCCGACCGCACGGCGACGCCTCCAGTCGGTCTGCGACGACGCCTCGCGAGGGAGAACGACGTTCTCTTTTGGGCTTGGAGAACGAAAGCCGCCGCCCGGACGGAACTGGTAGCAATACCGCCGCAGAGAGAGGGCACGGCCATGACGCGGACGCATCTCGTATCGGGACTTGACGGCTCGCCGGCTTCGGACGCGCGCTCGCCCGGCGTCACGCCCTCAGCGTTCGCCGGCCCGGTCCGGGAGTGACGCAATGGCGATCGAGATTTCGGGAATCACCAAGCGCTTCGGCCAGACGGCCGTTCTTCACGGGATCGATCTCGGCGTCGAGAGGGGCGAGTTGATCGCGCTGCTCGGCCCCTCGGGCTCGGGCAAGACGACGCTTCTGAAGGTCATCGCAGGGCTGGTCTGGCCCGACGCGGGGCGGCTCGTGGTCGACGGCGCCGACTGGCTTGCGCTGGGCGCCAGGGAGCGCCGAATCGGGCTCGTCTTCCAGCACTACGCGCTCTTCCCGCACATGCGGGTGCGCGAGAACATCGCGTTCGGTCTGCGCGTGCGGCCGCGGCGAGAGCGGCCCGCGAACGACGCCATCGAGAGACGGGTCGCGGAGTTGATGGACTTCCTGCAGATCCGAGAACTGGCCGACCGCTATCCCGCGCAGCTGTCCGGCGGGCAGCGCCAGCGCGTGGCGCTCGGGCGGGCGCTGGCGATCGATCCGAAGGTCCTGCTCCTCGACGAGCCGTTCGGCGCCCTCGACGCGTCGATCCGGCGCGACTTGCGGCGATGGCTGCGCGGGGTCCACGACGCGACGGGCTCCACAACGATCTTCGTCACCCACGATCAGGAGGAGGCCTTCGAACTCGCCGATCGCGTCGTCGTCATGGGCGATGGCCGGATCGAACAGATCGGCCACGCCGACGAGATCCACGACCATCCCGCCACGCCCTTCGTGGCTCGCTTCATGGGCGCGACCGTGGAGTTGCCCGTTCGTCTGCATGCCGGTCGGGCGGAGGGCTCCGGACTCGACCTGGCGCCCCTCGCGCGGCGCGCGCTGCCCGACGGCGAGGCCCGTCTGTTCGTGCGCCCTAGCGACGTTTCCCCCGTCCCCGACGCCGGCGGCCCCTGGCGCGTCGCGAGCCGCGCCAGCAACGGAGCGCATCTGCGGCTTCTGATCCGCCATCCCGAACTGGGCGACGTCGAGGCCGATGTTTCGCGTCGCGACGCCCACGCGGCCGAGGCGCCCGTCGTCGACAGCCGCGTCCGCCTCCGGATCGAGGCCGGCGCCCTCTTCCCCGCGTTACGGCGCGCGACCGCGACGCCCGCGCCCGTCGTCACCTCCCCTCTACGCCTGGAGACAACCCGATGAAACTCACTTCTCTCAAGATCGCAGCCGTCGCCCTCGCGCTCGGCGCCGTTCCCGCGGCCGCTCAGGACCGTCTCCTGAACGTCAGCTATGACATCGCCCGAGAACTCTTCGAGGCGCTGAACCCAGCCTTCGCCGCGCATTGGGAGGCGACGACCGGCCGGACCGTCACGATCGACCAAAGCCACGGCGGCTCTTCGCGCCAGGCGCGGGCCATCATCGAGGGGCTGAACGCCGATGTCGTGACGTTCAACCAGGAGACCGACGTCGACGTTCTCGCCGAGAACGGCCTGCTTCCCGCGAACTGGCGGGAACTCCTCCCGAACGGCGCGTCGCCGTATTACTCGCTGCCGGCGTTCCTCGTGCGCGCGGGCAACCCGAAGAACGTCCGCGACTGGGACGATCTCGCCCGCGAGGACGTGGCGCCGATCTTCCCCAACCCGAAAACCAGCGGCAACGCGCGCTACACGTATCTCGCGGCCTACGCCTTCGAACTCGGTCGAAGCGGCGGCTCCTCCGACGCGGCGCAGGATTTCGTCCGCGCGATCCTGTCGTCGGTTCCCGTCTTCGACACCGGCGGACGGGCGGCCACGCAGACCTTCGCCGAGCGCGACATCGGAGACGTTCTGGTGACCTTCGAAGCGGAGACCGGCGGAATAGCCGGCGAATACGCGGCCCGGGGTTTCGAGCGGGTGACCCCGTCGCAGAGTCTGTTCGCCGCCTTCCCCGTCGCCGTCGTGGCGGCCAACGCGGAGCGCAACGGCACGACCGAAGTCGCGACCGCCTATCTCGAGTGGCTGTACTCGTCCGACGCCCAGCGCATCCTCGCCGAGCACTTCTATCGCGTGACCGACGAGGCCGTCGCAGCCGAGTTCGCGCAGAGCCTGCCGGACGTCGAACTCGTCACCGTCGACGGCGTCTTCGGGGGCTGGGACGCCATCCGGACCGAGCATCTCGCCGAGGGCGCGATCCTCGATCAGGTCTTCGTCAATCAGTGATCGGTCGATGCCCGTCGCTCCGCCGCCCATTCGCGCGAAACGCGTCCTGCCGGGGTTCACGTTGAGCCTCGGCGCGACGCTGCTGTTTCTCACGCTGATCGTCCTGATCCCCGTGCTGGCGCTGATTCTGAAGGGCGCCGAGATCGGTCCGGTCCGCTTCTGGAGCATCGTCTCATCGCCACGCGCGGTGGCGGCGTTTCAGATCACGATAACGGCGGCGGTCGTCGCCACCGTGTTCAATGCGCTCTACGGGCTTTTGATGGCCTGGGTGCTCGTTCGCTACGAATTCCCCGGAAAAGTCATCCTCGACGCGCTGATGGACGTGCCGTTCGCCCTGCCGACCGCGGTGGCCGGCCTGTCGCTGACGGCGCTGTTTTCGGCGAACGGCTGGTTCGGCCCTGCGCTGCACGGAGCAGGTTTTCAGGTCGTCTACACGATCTGGGGCATCGCCCTCGCCATGGCCTTCACATCGGCGCCGTTCGTCGTGCGCACGGTCCAGCCGGTGCTTGAGGATCTCGATCCCTCGCTGGAGCAGGCCGCCGAGACGCTCGGCGCCCGGCCGTGGACGATCTTCACGCGCGTCGTGTTTCCCGCGATCCTGCCGGCCTGGCTGGCGGGCTGCACGACAGCGTTCGCCCGCAGCCTCGGCGAATTCGGCGCGATCGTGTTCATCGCCGGCAACCTGCCCTTCCGCACCGAGATCGCGGCGCTTCTCGCGTTCATCCGCCTCGAGGAATTCGACTACAACGGCGCAGCCGCCATCGCGCTCGTTCTGCTGGCCTTCGCCCTGACGCTGCTTCTGGCCTCGAACCTGTTGCAGGTCTGGGCCTCCCGATATCGCGAGGCCTCCCGATGACCGCCGTCGCGTATTCCCAAGCGCAGGTCGCAGGCCGCACGACGCGACATGCGTTGATCGGACTGGCGGTCGGGCTGACGCTCCTGTTCATCCTCGCGCCGCTCGTCTTCATCTTCGCCCGCGCCCTGTCGCGCGGGTGGGAGGCTTATGTCGCCAATATCCTGCATCCGACGACCCTCCACGCGATCTGGCTCACGACGATCACGGCGGTCATCGTGGTCCCGGTGAACGTCGCGTTCGGCGTCGCGGCCGCCTGGGCGGTGGCCAAGCATCAGTTCCCGGGACGGAGCCTTCTGGTGACGGTCATCGAGGTTCCCTTCTCGATCTCGCCGATCATCGCCGGCATCTGCTACCTGCTGCTCTACGGTCGGCAGGGATTGCTCGGGCCTTGGCTTCAGGCGAACGATCTGCAGGTGATGTTCGCGCTTCCCGGAATCGTGCTGGTCACCTTGTTCGTGACGGCTCCCTTCGTCGCCCGCGAGGTGCTACCATTGATGCAGGCGCAAGGCGACGAGCAGGAACAGGCCGCCGTCACCCTGGGCGCCAGCGGATGGCAGGTTTTCACCCGCGTGACCCTGCCCAACATCAAGTGGGCGCTGCTCTACGGCGCGGTTCTGTGCACCGCGCGGGCGGTGGGCGAATTCGGCGCCGTTTCGGTCGTGTCGGGCAATATCCGCGGTCAGACCAATACGCTGCCGCTGCACGTGGAATTGCTCTTCAACGACCTGAACGCGGTGGGCGCGTTCGCCGCCGCGTCCACGCTCACGATCATCGCCGTCGTCGCGCTCGTTGTGAAGGCGATCCTGGAGAGCCGGAAATACTGAATGGAGAAACCCAATGGCCTTGCGCATCAACGACCTCGCCCCTGATTTCGAGGCGGACACCACCGAAGGCCCGATCCGCTTCCACGAGTGGATCGGCGACGGCTACGCAGTGCTCTTCAGCCACCCCAAGGACTTCACGCCGGTCTGCACCACCGAGCTCGGCGTGATGGCCGGCCTCGCGCCCGAATTCGCCAAGCGCAACGCCAAAATCATCGGCGTCTCGGTCGATCCGGTGGAGAGCCACCACAAGTGGAAGTTCGAAATCGAGACCGCCACCGGCCACGGCGTGCGTTATCCCATGATCGGCGACCCGGAGATCAGGGTCGCAAAGCTCTACGACATGCTCCCGGCGTCGGTCGAAGGCACGTTCGAGGGCAGGACGCCCGCCGACAACGCCACCGTGCGCACCGTGTTCATCATCGGACCGGACAAGCGGATCAAGCTCTCGCTCACCTATCCGATGACGACGGGGCGCAATTTCGACGAGATCCTGCGGGCGCTCGACTCGATCCAGCTGACCGCGAGACATCAGGTCGCGACGCCCGCGAACTGGAAGCAGGGCGACGACGTCATCGTGACGGCCGCCGTGTCGGACGAGGACGCGACGGCGCGTTTCGGCGTCTTCCAGCGTGTGCTGCCCTATCTGCGCACGACGAAACAGCCGGGCTGAGCCGCGCAGCCCGCCTCGACGCTTCCCGGGCCTGCTCACGAGGCGGGACCCGGGAGGACACGCTCGGGACGATCGCGCTCCGACATCGAAGTGCCCGTGACCCGCCTGGAGGAACGACCGCGCTCAAGGGTCGGTCGTATTGATCGGCCACGCCGTATTCGCCTTCATGCGCTCCATCGAGAACTTCGACGTCACGTTGCGGCAGTGCACGCTTCGCGTCAGCTTGAGATAGAAGGCGTCGTAAGCCGCCATGTCGGAGACGGCGACCTTGAGCATGTAGTCGACGTCGCCGGCCATTCGGTGCACCTCGACGACTTCCGGCAATGAGTCGACGAAGGCGGCGAAGGCGTCGCGCCAGTCGGGCGTGTGGTCGGCCGCCTCGATCTCGACGAAAACGGTGAGGCCGAGCCCGATCATGGCCGGATCGACGATCGCGACGCGCCCCGTGACGACCCGCGTCGCCTCGAGCTTCTGAACACGCTTCCAGCACGGCGTCTGCGACAGGCCGACGCGCTCGGCCAGTTGCGCGATCGGCAGCGTGACGTCGCGCATCAGTTCGTGGAGTATCTTCCGGTCGATCCGGTCGAGGGACGGGATGGGCGCCATAGAGGCCTCGTTCTTTTCGTTGTCCGCAGTGGCGCGAGCGCTGGAGACGCGGCTCACGCCGCGATGAACTCGCGCACGAAGGGCGTCTGCGGCCGCGAGCGAATGTCCTCGGGCCTGCCGACCTGCTCGATCCGGGCTATCGACATCACCACCACGAGATCGGCGAGCGTCATCGCCTCTTCCTGGTCATGCGTGACGAAGACGGTGGTCAAGCCGGTGGTGTCGTGGATATCGCGCAGGCCTTGCCGGAGCTCCTTGCGGACCTTCGCGTCGAGCGCCCCGAACGGTTCGTCGAGCAGCAGCATGCGCGGCTCGATGGCGAGCGCGCGCGCCAGCGCGACCCGCTGGCGTTGCCCGCCGGAGAGCTGGCTCGGATACCGTTGCGCGATATCGGGCAACTGGATCAGCTCGAGGAGGTTGAACAAGGCGGCGTAGAGCGACGTCACGAACGACAGGGTCAGCGCGTTCCAGACGCGCCGCGTGTTCACGATCCGCCAAATTTCCGAGAAGCCGACATCGACGCCCCGCAACAGCAGGGCGGCGATGGGAATGATGACGACGATGGACAGCATCGTCATCATCACCCCGAAGGCGAGCCCGAACCCGGGCAACGCCGACGGTTGTCGCAAGACGAGCGAGCGGATCACAGATCAGTCCTCGTAGATCTGATCGAAAACGCCGCCGTCGCCGAAATGATCGGGCTGAACCACGCCCCATCCGCCATACTCGTCCACGGAGACGCGGACAATGTCCGGGAAGCGAGCGACAAGCTCCGGATCGGCCTGGCTCGTGTCGACGGCGCGATAGTAGTAACGCAACGCGAGCGCCTGGGCTTCGGGGCTACAGAGATACTCGAGATACGCGCGCGCCGCCGCCGCCTGCTCCTCGGTGTGCAGATTGCCCTCGACTGCGGCGACGACCGGTTCGGCCAGGATCGAGATCGATGGGAGCACGATCTCGAACACGTCCTCGCCGAATTCCTCGATCGCGAGGAAGGCCTCGTTCTCCCGGTTCAGCAGCACGTCGCCGATTTCACGCTGGACGAAGGTGGTGGTGGCGCCGCGCGCCGCGGCGTCGAGCACCGGGACGTTGCGGTAGACGTCGCCGACGAACTTCCGGATCCGCTCCTCGTCGCCGTCGAAGGCGCGGTCGGCGTAGGCCCAGGACGCAAGGTAGTTCCAGCGCGCCACGCCCGACGTCTTGGGGTTGGGCGTGATCACTTCGACGTCGTCACGCAGGAGGTCGTCCCAATCCCGGATGTTCTTCGGATTGCCGGCGCGGACGACGAATACGATGGTCGAGGTGTAGGGGGCCGAGTTGTGGGGCAGCAGCGTCTGCCAGTTCTCGGGGATCTTGCCCGTCCGCTCGGCGATGGCGTCGATGTCGGCGGACATCGCCAGCGTGACGACCTGCGCGTCGAGCCCGTCGATGACCGTCCGCGCCTGGGCGCCGGAGCCGCCGTGGGATTGCTGGACCTCGACCGGCGCATTGCCCAGGCCGGTCCAGTAGGCGTTGAACAGTTCGTTGTACTCCCGGTAGAATTCGCGAGTCGGATCGTAGCTGACGTTCAGGATCGTCTGGGCCTGCACGGCGCTCGCGCCGGCCAGGGCCGACAGCGCGATGGCGAGAGCGCCGACCGACCGCCTCCAGCCCCCCGGCCTGCGCGCGCCGCTCGCCGGCCGCGACGCGCCGTCGCCGGAAGTCGCGGACGTTGAGCCCGGGGCAGCCGTCGCGATTTGCGGGACATCCTTGAGCGACGGGACCGCCGCTCCGCCCGAATTGCTCATGAAATCAAGTGCTTGCATCTGACATTCTCCCTTGCCGCCGACGAGCGGCTCACTCCGTAATCACGACAGAGCTTGTCGACTAATGCAACGGAAGAGGAATGCTGAATTATCAACGCAACTTAGATTGTGGTTCTCCCGCTGGCGCACGCGCGACGGCCTGAAGCGTCCGACGCTCCCCCGAGTCAGAGCCCGATCATCCGGGCGGCCTCGGCGTCGCGAGGCGCAGCCGATGCTCTCACGAGATCGTCCAGCGTCAAGGAGTCGATCAGCAGGAGGTACGAAAAGAAGACTTGCCCGAAGACCTTGCGCAGAGTGCAGGCCTCTTCTTCGGGACAATCCTCGCAGCGCTGATAGGCGCGCCGGGAAAGGCACGGCAATGGGGCGATCGGTCCGTCGATCAGCCGGATCAGTTCACTGAGCTGAATTTCACGGGGTTCTTTGATCAGTCGATAGCCGCCATGCCGCCCGCGGAGCGAGGCGATATAGCCTGCGTCTCTGATTTCCAGAAGGATATGCTCCAGAAACCTCTTGGGCGTGCCGGAACGCTGCGCGATCTCCTCGATCCTCAGAGCGCGATCCTCGGCCGCCCGCTCATGCGCGAGCGTCATGAGCGCTTTCAATCCGTATTTCGTCTTCTGCGTGAGCATTTCCTTCGATACGAAATGGCCGCCTCCATCTCAACAGCCAAAGCGCTGCGACGTCGTCATTGGACGCTCGGGAGGCCGCCGCAGGAGACCAGGGCGACGCCTGCGATCTCCTGAAATGGAGGGCGCCCGGCTGGCCCGTCGCGACCCAGGACGGCGATGGAAGCGCTGGCGGGGCCGGTGATCAACCATTTCCCTTCGGGCGACTTGCAGCGCGGCACATCGACGATGGGTCTCCAGCCGCCCAATCCTCAGGCTCAATCAGCATGCTCCCGCACGCCTGCTTCGATCCGCCTTCCAATTGGCGCCTTCGCTCGCACAGGCGCTCCCATCCGTCAGGGGCCGTCCGGACGACTGGAATTTTCTAAATCCAGCCGTTCTTTTAGAAGAACAGTTCGTTTGACAAACCGAACTGTCGGGATACCCTTACGGCAGCTGAACAGGAGCTTTCATCCATGACACGCATCGTCACCATCGTCGGGAGCCCGTCGCGCCAGTCCCGAACCGCAAAACTCGCCCGAGCCGTCGAACGGCATGTCGCCGAGGCGACCGGGGCGGGAGCCGTCACCATTGAGATCGCCGCGCTCGTTCGCGACCTCGGCGTCGCCGGCCGTGCGGACGCCTCGCCGGCCGTCATCCAGGCCCTTCACGCGATCGAAAGCGCCGACCTCGTGATTGCAGCGTCCCCTGTCTACAAGGGCTCATACACGGGCCTCTTCAAGCAGCTGATCGATCTCGTCGACTACAAGGCGCTCGCCGGCGTTCCGGTCGCGCTGCTCGCCGTGGGCGGCTCCGACCGCCATGCGCTCGTCGTCGAACACCAGTTGCGCCCGCTCTTCGCGTTCTTCGGGGCCGCGACGCTCCCCACCGCAGTCTTCGTATCCGACGCGCTGCTCGCCGACGGCGCCGATCTCGCGCAGCTCCGCGACGCGCCGACGCAGACCCGTCTCGACCAGCTCGTCTCCGAAGCCGTCGACGCGCTGTCCGCCCGCATCGATCTCGAAACCTCGCGCCCCGCCCTCAGCGCCGCCTGAAATTTCTCCGGAGATACAGTCTCATGAACAAGTTCATCATCCGTTCGGCCGGCATGGTCGCCGTCCTCCTCACCTCGGTCTATTCCGGCGCCGCCCTCTCCCAGACGCGGGTCATCTTCGGCACGTCGGGCGCTCTGAGCGACAATTCGCTTCCCGTCGCCGTCGCGATCGACAAGGGCTTCTACGAAGACGCCGGGATCGAGGCCGAAGTCGTCAACTTCAAGGGCGGCGCCCCGGCGATCCAGGCGCTGCTCGGCGGGGCGATCCATTTCTGCATCTGCGCGCCGGAGCATGTGATCCGCCTGCGCGGGCGCGGCGTCGACGGCGTCGTGGCCTTGCCCCTCAACGAGCGCACGCCGTACGTGCTCGCGGCCCGCGACGGGTCCGGCGTGGAGACGATCGCCGACCTCAAGGGGAAGAAGATCGGCATCACCACGGCTGGCAGCCTCACCGACAACCTCGTTCGGCTCGCCTTGAGACGCGAGGGTGTCGACCCGGACCGCGACGTCGAGATCGTCAGCATCGGGCCGTCGAACAACCAGGTCGCGGCGCTGAGCGTCGACCAGATCGCGGTCGGGATGCTCAGCGGGTTCGACGCTCTCGACATCGAATCGAAGGGGCTCACGCCCGTGATCGACTGGCGTCAGCGCGAAGTCCCCGCGCTCGCCCTTCTCGCCCGGGAATCGTGGCTCGACGCGAACCGCGAGGTCGCCGAAGCCGTCGCTCGTGAAACCCTGCGCTCGGCCCATCTCGTCCTGGAAGATCCGGAGGAGCGCCTCGCTCAACTCCGCAAGCTGTTCCCGGAGGTCGATCCCAACCTCCTCGCACTCGGCTCGGCGAATCTCGAGACGTCGCTCTCGCGAAACGCGCAGTTCTCTCGCGAGGGCTGGGAGACCCTCCAGCGCGACGTGCTCGAGCTGGAGACGGACTTGGAGGCCGTCCCCTACGAGATCGCCAATCCCGCCCTCGCGGCCAACTTACCCCGAAGGCAAGGAGCACGACATGACTTACGAGCGCAAACACATCCGGCTCGGGTTTTCGATCTGGGCGACCGGTTTTCATCCCGCAGGTTGGCGCGTTCCTGGCGCGCGCGCCGACGGAACCTTCGACGGCCGCTTCCTGAGGGAGACGGCCCAACTCGCCGAGCGCGCCAAGCTCGATTTCTACTTCATCGGCGACCAGATGGCGGGCGGCCCCGACAAGCAGTTCGACCATCCGAACGAAACGCTGCGGCCGGAGGCGTTGACCTACGCCGCCTACGCGGCCGCCGTGACCGAGAAGATCGGCATCGTGACCACGGTGAACACGACCTACTCGCATCCCTATTCCGTCGCCCGCGCCTCGGCCACCATCGACAACCTGTCGGGCGGACGGCTCGCGCTGAACTTCGTCACCGGGCGCAATCTCGAGGCGGCGGGCAATTACGGCCGCGAGAAACACTGGGACACCGACGAGCGCTTCGACTGGGCGACCGAATACGCCGAGATCCTCTCGGCGCTCTGGGACAGCTGGGAGGATGACGCGCTCGTCGCCGACAAGGCGAGCGGCCTGCTCCTCGACCCGGAGAAGGTCCACAGGATCGACTATGTCGGCAAGCACCTGTCGGTTTCGGGCCCGCTGAACGTCGCGCGCCCCCTCCAGGGTCAGATCCCGATCCTTCACGCCGGCCAGTCCGAGCGCTCGCTGGAGTTCGGCGCGCGCTTCGCCGACATCCGCTTCATCCATACGTTCCACCTTCCCGAGGCGAAGCGCTACTACGCCGACGTGAAGAGCCGGCTCGCCCGATACGGCCGGCGCGAGAGCGACCAGCAGCTCGTCGCGGGGATCGCCGTCTATGTCGGCGAGACGCGCGAGCAGGCCCGCCGGCTCTACGCGGACATCCAGAACCTGACGGTGACGAAGTTCGATCTCGCCGGCCTGCAGGCGGCGCTCGGCGTCGATCTCCAGCCCTACGCGCTGGAGACGCGGATCGACGACATCAAGGGCCTCGCCGATCTCGAAGGGCGCGCGGCGCTCATCGTCGAGCAGGCGCGGCGTTCGTGGGGAACGAGCCACGTCTCGCTGCGGGAGCTGTTCCTGTTCTTCCGCCGCACGGGCGGCGGGCCGGAGGTCGTGGGCGACGCGCGCGACGTGGCCGACTTCTTCGAGGAGCGCTTCGTCGAGCGGACGACGGACGGGTTCATCCTGTTCCCGCCGACGCTGCCCGGCACGCTCGACGCCTTCGTCGAGCTCGTCGTGCCGGAGCTGCAGCGTCGCGGCCTGTTCCGCACCGAATACGAGGCCGACACGTTCCGCGGCCATTTCGGCCTGCCGCGCCCCGAGAACCGCTTCGCCCTCGCCCGCGCGGGCGAGCGCCGCCGCGCCGCCGCGCGCTGAAGGAGATCGAACCATGAGCCGAAATGACGACCTGCGTTCCCGCCATCTGATCGGCGCGGACGAACTCGCGGCGCGGATCGCGCGCGGCGAGCCCACCGTGATCCTCGACATCCGCTTCAGGCCGGACCGCCCGGACGGCCGCCCGGGCCACCGGGCCGGGCATATCCCCGGCGCGGTCTACGTCGATCTGCCGACCGAGCTCGCGGGCGAGCCCGCCGGCTTCAGCGGGCGCAGGCCGCTTCCCCAGATCCGCGACCTGCAACGCGACGCGCGCCGCTGGGGCGTGACGCGGGACGCGACGATCGTCGTCTACGACGACAATCGCGGCGTCCAGGCGGCGCGCGGCTGGTGGGTCCTGCGCTGGGCCGGGCTCGAGGACGTGCGCGTCCTCGACGGCGGGCTCGACGCATGGGTCGCGGCGGGCGGCGCGGTGACGCGGGAGATCGTCCTGCCGGACCCGGGCGACGTCACGCTGGAGGGTGGGCGACTGCCGGTGCTCACGGCCGATTCCGCCGCGACCCTCGCCCGCGAGGCGATCCTCGTCGACGCGCGCGCGCCCGAAGCCTATCAGGGCGACAAGGCCGCGCCCGGAAAGCCGCCGGAGGGACATATCCCCGGCGCGATCAATCTGCCGACCACCGGCAACCTCACGCCGGACGGCTTCTTCGCCGATCCCGACGCCATCCGCCGCCGCTTCGCCGCCCACGAGATCGACGGCAAGCGGCAGATCGGAGTCTATTGCGGCGGCGGGGTCGCGGCCGCGCACCAGATCCTCGCCCTCTCGACCGCAGGCGTCGAGGCCGCCCTCTTCGCGGGTTCCTGGTCCGCCTGGAGTTCGGACCCGTCGCGCCCCGTGGCCACCGGCGCCGAGCCGGGCTGAGAGCCGTACGGAGACAAACCATGTCAGCCATCGTTCACGAACCCGTAACCGCCGCCGCTCCACCCCGCGCGGTCAGCGCGCGGGGCAGCCGCCTCGGACTGATCCGCGACCGGATCCTGCTCTTCGCGGTCATCGTCGGAGGGTGGGAGGCGATCAGCCACACCTTGATCGATCCCCTCTGGATCAGCCGGCCGTCGCTCATCGCGGAGCGACTGTTCGAGCTCGCTCTGTCGGGCGAGCTCTGGCGCAACACGCAACGCACGTTGACCGCGGCGGCGCTCGGGCTCGGGCTCGCCTTCGCCGTGGGCCTTCCCGTCGGCATCGCCATGGCCCGCTACAAGTACGGGCATGCGGTCGCCGAGCCGTTCATCATGGCGCTGCACTCGCTGCCCCGTGTGGCGCTCGCGCCGCTCTTCATCATCTGGTTCGGCATCGATCTGTTCTCGAAGGTGATGATGGCCTTCTCGACCGTAGTGTTCATTTTCATGCTCAACGTGCACGAGGGGCTGAAAACCGTCGATCGAGACCTGCTCGACCTGCTGCGCACGATGAAGGCGCCGCGGAGCTACGTCACCCGCAGGGTGCTCCTGCCCTGGCTCGTCCCCTGGCTGATCGCCTCGCTGAAGATCGGCGTGGGTCTCGCATTGATCGGCGCCGTCGTCGGCGAGTTGATCGGATCGAGCGCCGGGCTCGGCTGGTACATCGAGAGGTCCGCCGGTCGGCTCGACACGACGGGCGTCTTCGCCGGGCTCGTCCTGCTTATGGCGATCGCGGTCGCAGGCAATATCGCCGTCAGCCGTATCGAACGTCGTTTTTCGTCATGGAGGCCCACATGAGCCCGCTCGCCGCCCTTGCGCCGACGCTTCGCCACGAAGCGCCCGTCGCCGAACCAAAGATCGCCATCCGAAACCTCTCCGTGGACTTTCCCAGCCCGGACGGCAAGACCGTGCGCGTGCTCGACGACGTCTCCCTCGACGTGGCCGCCGGAGAGTTCGTAGCCGTGGTCGGGCCGAGCGGTTGCGGCAAGTCGACCTTGCTTCGCGTGTTGTCGGGACTGGCTCCCCCCGCGGAGGGGACGGCTTCGATCGACGGCCGGAGCCTCGCCGATGCGACCGACCGGATCGGCTTCATGTTCCAGCGCGACACGCTCCTTCCCTGGGCGACGGTCGAGGAGAATGTTCTGATCGGATCGGAGCTCG
Source organism: Microvirga sp. (assembly GCA_022241475.1). Next base: position 100,082 of record JAKOMT010000002.1, read on the forward strand.
GCCCCAGGCGCATCGATCGCGCGCGCCTCGCGGAGCTGATCGCGTTCCTCAAGCTCAGGGGCTTCGAAAAGCACCGGCCTCACGAGTTGTCGGGCGGCATGAGACAGCGTGTGTCCCTCGGGCGGCTGCTGGCCTACGAGCCGGAAATCTTTCTGATGGACGAGCCTTTCGGAGCGCTCGATTCCCAGACAAAAGCCGCGATGGGCCACGAGCTTCTTCGGATCTGGTCGGCTCACCAGCGCGCGGTCCTGTTCGTGACCCACGACATCGAAGAGGCCGTGACGCTCGCCGACAGGGTCGTGGTACTCTCGGCGCGCCCGGGGCGCATCCGTCTCGACCTGCGCATCGACCTCGAGCGCCCACGAGATCCGAGGACGCTGCGCCGAGACCCGTCCTTCCGCTACCTGGTCGAGCGCGTCTGGGGCGCTCTCGACCGGCAGACCGACGAGTGAGTGAGCGCGTGTCGCGACGGGCGACTTGCATCGTCCCCCGAGCCGGGAACCGCGTCGCCGCTCGGGCCTCCTGAGCGACGGCAGGCGTCGGCGCCTGGTCGCGGTGCGGTTTCCCGTCTCGCGGCCAGGGCGAACAATCCGATATTCTAGGGATTTGACTGCGAAGGTGGCTGGGGGACTAGGATTCGAACCTAGACTAGCGGAGTCAGAGTCCGCGGTTCTACCGTTAAACTATCCCCCAAGGGACCGGTCCCGACGGACCTGACGACGAAAGTTCGAGCGATCGTGCGTCCGGCTCGTCGATAGCGGGTATTTAGCGACGCCGGCGGCGCTTGTCCACCCCCATTTCGCACCGCCGCGCAAGGGGCCCCGGAAACGCGCGCTCGACGGGAAAACGGGCATCCGGCCGCCTGTCGCGGCGCGAGCGCCCATGCTATGCCGGCCTCGCCTGCGAGACCGTCGATTCAGGGGACGAACGTGTCGGAAAACCCGCGTTTCATCTGGCTTCCGGCGCTGTTCGGCGCCCTGCTCGGTCTCGGGCTCGCCCGCTTCGCCTACACGCCGCTGCTGCCCGCGCTCGTCGGCCAGGGCTGGCTGAGCGAACCGGAGGCCGCTTTCGCTGGCGCCGCCAATCTCCTCGGCTATCTCGTCGGCGCGCTCGGCGCGCAGGCGCTGGCGGGGCGGAAGGAGCGGATCGCGATCCTCAACGGGGCGATGCTCGCGGCCGCGATCAGTCTCCTCGCCTGCGCCTGGCCGCTCGGCTTCTACTGGATGACGCCCTGGCGTTTCATCGCGGGGGTGGCGGGCGGCTTCATGATCGTGCTCGGCCCGGCGACGATCTTCGCGGTGACGCCGCCGGGCTCGCGGGCGCGGGTCTCGGGGCTGATCTTCATGGGGGTCGGGCTCGGCATCGTCCTGTCGGGGACCTTCATGCCGCTCCTCGCCGGGCTCGGCTTGTCGGTCGCCTGGATCTGCCTCGGCCTCGCCGGATTCGCGCTGACCGCGGCGGCGTGGCGACGCTGGCCGCGGGGGGGCGTCGCCGCGGCTGCGGCCCCTGCCCCCGGCGTCGGGCGCGGCGTCACGCTGGTCTTCGTCTTCGCCTACGCGATGGACGGGGCGGGGTTCGTGCCCCACACGCTGTTTCTCTCCGATTTCGTCGCCCGCGCGCTCGGACAGGGCGAAGTCGTCGGCGGCTTCTACTGGGCGATCTTCGGGGTCGGCGCTGCGACGGGCGCGCCCGTCTGCGGCCTGATCGCGTCGCGCTTCGGCCTGCGCGAGACCTTCGTCGCCGGCCTCACCGTGAAGGGGATCGCGATCGCCCTGCCCCTCGTCTCCACGAACGTCGTTTCGCTGACGCTGTCCGCCTTCGTCGTCGGCGCCCTCACCCCGGCGCTGGCGGCGCTGGCGGCCGGCGTGTCGACGACGCTCGCGCAAGGAGCGGCGCAGGCGCGGCTGTTCGGAGCGATGACGATCGCCTTCGCCCTCGCGCAGGCGACCGCGGGCTACGCCATGTCGTGGCTGTTCGCGACGTCACAGGATCACATGATCCTGTTCGCCATCGGCTCCGGCCTGCTGCTCACGGGCGCGCTGGCGGCGGGAACGGCGGTCTTTCGCATGGGACGGGGGTGAGTGCGTCGCCTCCGCCCGGAAAGCGATCTCGGCCGCGCCGCGTTGAGGCGGCGCGGCCGGTTCGATCTCACTTCGGCGTCAGCTTGTAGATGAAGCCCTCGTCGAGCGCGACGTAGAGGTCGCCGTCAGGCCCCTCGACGACCGACCGGAATCGGCCCGCCGGCATCGGCAAGGGCACGGTCTCGACCTCGACGGACAGTCCGTCATCGGCCACGTCGACCACGTCGAGACGCTGGCCGAGCGGGGTGCCGTGGATGCCGATGCCCATGAAGCCGACCACCATCTTGCCGTTCCAGTCCTTCCACTGGTCGCCGGTCAGGAACACGGCGGACGCCATGCCCTGCGAGAGGCCGTTGTTGTTCCAGGCCGGGGGCATCGCGTCCGGATAGGTGGTCTTGTCCGTCATCGGCATGAAGCGCGCCCGTTCAGCCGGGTCCATCGCCTCCATCTGGTTGGGGGAGTAGCCGCAGTAATTGCCCGGGCAATCCGCTCGTCCCGCCATGTTGGGCTTGGGATCCCAGCCGCCGTTGCCGCCGGCCTTGAGCACCGTGATCTCGTCGGAGTGCCACGGCCCGTGCTCGGTGATCACGACGTCGTTCGTCCCGGGCCGGAAGGCGATGCCCTGAACGTTCCGGTGGCCGTAGGTGAAGATCCGCGGATCGAACCCTTCGGGCGGATTGTTGCCCGGAGCGGGCGCGCCGTCGCGGTCGATCCGCAGCACCTTGCCGCCGATCAGCGTGGGGCTCTGCGGCACCGCGCTGTTGTGCGTGTCGCCCGTGGTCACGTAGAGGAAGCCGTCGCCCGGATTGAAGCGGATGCGTCCCCCGTTATGCGCGCCGGGGCCGCCGAACGGATGATCGCTCGCCGCCGGCTTGAAGACGATGTCGTCGACGATGTCGGTGCGGTCCGACAGTTCGGTCAGATCGTCGTTGGCCGTGAAGCGTATGACGTGGTTCGTTGCCGGGTCCGCCATGTTGGAGGCGGAGTAGACGTAGACGAACCGATTCTGCTCGAACTCGGGGTCGACCGCGACGCCGTTCATGCCGGCCTGCCCCTCGCAGAACAGGTCGTCCGCCGTGCTGGCGTAGCCCTCGGAATCCTTCATCCCGAGCAGTTTCGTGACGTCGCCGGACGCAGATCGCACAGAAAGACCGAGGCATTTTTCGGTGAAGAACATGGTTCCGTCAGGCAGAAACGCCATGTCCCAGGGATTGTCGAGCTCTGACAGCACAACCTCATACGTGAGAGTGGGCGCCTGCGCGTTCACGGTCGCCGCCGCGCCAACCGACATCGCGGCGCAAAGCGACCAGGTGATTACTCGATTGCTCATGAACCATCCTCCCATTATCGATCGTTTTTCATTCGCGCTAAATTCAGATCGGAAAGATCATGGACCGAATTCTCGCGGTCCAAGGATCCAAAATTATGAGCCAAAATTGAAGAACGTCAAGTATACAATATGAAGACCAAAATAAAGATCCCGATATTATATTCCAATTCAGATCAATAATAAATAATCGCAATTCTATATTTCAAGATTGCTCAGACTTGCGTCACGGAAAGGAAGTTCGGTTTACGCGCTTCACATGGACGGACCTCTTGACCGAATTGACGCGCCAGCCGGCGTATTCCGCGACCGGGCCTAAAAACTTGCGCGCCTCAGCGCCTTGCGGAGCGGATCGACTTCATCGGAACGTCGTGGATATGAACGCGGCGAGATTGCTGATTTCATCGTCGGTGAGGTCGACCGCAGTCGGGATCATCAGTAGCGAATTCGGGCCGACCTGCTCTCGCGCGCGGTATTGCGCGAGGCGCATCGCCACGTACTCGGCGTCCCTGCCCCTTACCGACGGGAAGCTCGCCATTCCCCGACCGACGGGACCGTGGCATTGCGCGCAGGCCGCCGCGTATTTCGTCTTCCCGGCATCCACGTCGCCGGCGCCGGCCGGCTGCGCCGCGCCCGCGGGCGCCGCAGCGCCGCCGGCCGGCGGCGTCGCCGCCTCGGTGGCCTGCGGAGGCGAGCCCCTGTCGGCCGATGCGCCCGACGCGTGAGCCTGCGCCACACCGAGCGTCATCAGGACGCCGACGGCGATCACAAAACGCGCGTTCATTGAGGCCTCCCCCGAACAGATCGTCCGTATTGGCTTGACGTCTATCGCGTCACGGCATGAAGCAAGCTCCAAACACGATAGGCGCAGCCTGCGACATTCCCGCAAGGCAAGCAAAAGAAGCATACCTCATCGGCTAAATTACGTAAATAAATACAACGACTAAAACTATTGTCGATATTCCTACAAAATATGCAACGATATCACCATTTCGACATCTGAGTGCTTCGCGTATTTACCTCAATTTTGGTAAGATGACCACGCCGCGCGCATGGAGATCCGCGCCATATCGAAATCCGGACAGGCGTTCCGCCGCCGCGCCTAACGGGCGTTCGCGCCGTCGCGTCCAGCAGTGGCGACGCCGACGCGTTGGCCTCACCGGCCGATATTCTCTATCTGTGACGCGAGCCCCTGCGACCGGAGCCTTCGCATGTCCATCGTCTCGACACGCCCCGCCACGATCGGCGTCCTGCTCGCCGGCGGACTCGCGCGACGGATGGGGGGCGGCGACAAGCCGCTGCGGGAGATCGGGGGGCGCAGCATTCTGGAGCGGGCCATCGATCGCCTCGCCCCGCAATGCGACGCGCTGCTGATCAACGCCAACGGCGATCCGGAGCGCTTCGCGTTCACCGGTCTGCCCGTGATCGCCGACGACGTGCCCGGCTTCGCGGGGCCGCTCGCGGGCGTGCTCGCCGCGCTCGACAACGTCGCCGAGAATTATCCGGAGGCGCGCTTCGTCGTCTCCGCCGCTGCGGACACGCCGTTTCTGCCGCGGGATTTCGTGGAGAGGCTGCGCGCGGCGCGCGAGGCGGCTGGCGTTCCGCTCGCCTGCGCGGAGAGCGGCGGGCGGACGCATCCGGTCAACGCGCTCTGGGACGCGCGCCTGCGACAGGATTTGCGCCACGCGCTCGTCGTCGAGGACATGCGCAAGATAGACCGCTGGACGGCCCGGCACGGCGTCGCGCACGCGTCCTGGCCGATCGAGACGGTCGATCCGTTCTTCAACGCCAACACCCCCGAGGATATCGACGAAGCCGAGCGCATCATCGCGACCCACGGCGAAATCTGAACCCTCCGTGCGCGCATGCGACGCGCGGCATGGGCTTTCGCGCTTCCTTGTGCGATGGCCGTCGCGCCGTCACAATAGCGCGTGACCATCATGGCGCCCGACTCGCCGGAACGAAGAAAGCCTCGAAATCTCTTTCAAGATGCCTGGACAATCCCGCCAAAAACTCCCGATCCTGATCGTGCTCCATCAGGAGACCTCGACGCCCGGCCGCGTCGGGCGGCTGCTCGCCGAGAAAGGGTATTTCCTCGACATCCGCCGTCCGCGCTTCGGCGATCCGCTGCCCGATACGATGGCGGGGCACGCCGGCGCCGTGATCTTCGGCGGCCCCATGAGCGCCAATGACGAGGACGATTTCGTCCGCCGGGAGATCGATTGGATCTCCGTGCCGCTGCGCGAGGAGAAGCCGTATCTCGGGCTGTGCCTCGGCGCGCAGATGATGGCTCGCCATCTCGGCGCCCGCGTCTACGCCCATGACGAGGGCCGGGCCGAGATCGGCTACTATCCGCTCCAGCCCACGAGCGAGGGATCGGCCGTGGCGCGTCGCCTCGGCGTCGCCTGGCCCGGGCACGTCTATCACTGGCATCGCGAGGGTTTCGATTGTCCGCCGGGCGCGGAAACGCTCGCCACCGGCGACGATTTCCCCGTGCAGGCGGTGCGGTACGGGCCGGCGGCCTACGCCTTCCAGTTTCACCCCGAAGTCACCTACGCGATGACCTGCCGCTGGACGACGCGGGCCCACGCCCGCATGGCGCTGCCCGGCGCGCGGCCGCGCAAGGAGCATCTCGAGGGCCGGCTGATCCATGATCCGCACGTCGCGATCTGGATCGACGCGTTTCTCGATTACTGGCTCGCGGGCGGCTGCCGCGCGCAAACCTGCGGCGGCGGCGTCACGCCGTAACGGGGACGCGCGCCGGCTCGACGATCTCGACGCGCGCTCGACGCGCCATGCGCAAATGCACGGTCGCCATCATCAAGACCACCATCGCAAAGACCTGATGCCCAAGGCCGGCCCAGAGCGGCACGGCGAGGAGCAGCGTCACGATCCCGAGCGCCGCCTGCGCCAGACATAGCCCGGCGACCGCCACGGCCTGCCGCGAATGCCGCGTGCCCGGCGCGAGGCGGATCGTCGACCAGGCGTGCCAAAGCGCGTATCCGACGAGCAGATAGGCGACGAGGCGGTGGTTGAACTGGACCAGCGCGACATTGTCGACGAAGTTCTCGATCCATGGCGTCGTGGCGAACAGCGTCGCGAGCGGAGGGACGAGCCGCCCGTCCATCAGCGGCCAGGTGTTGAAGGTCCAGCCGGCCCGGGACCCGGCGACGAGCGCGCCGAGCGCGATCTGGAAGAGCACCAGCCCCAGCAGGATCGCCGCGCCGCGCGCGACCGGCGCCGGAGCCGCATCGGCCCGCGCGCCTCGCAGGCCCGTCGCCACCCAGACGAGACCGACGAGGATGACGCTGGCGATCATCAGATGCGCCGTGAGCTTGATCGGCGCCACCGCCGTCATGCCGGGCTCGAGCCCGGACGCGACCATGATCCAGCCGACCGTCGCCTGCAGCCCGCCGAGCCCGCCGATCGCGAGCAGCGTCACCGCGAGGCGCCCGCTGACGCGACCGCGCAGCCAGAAAAAGACGAGCGGAATGAAGAAGACGAGGCCGAGCAGGCGTCCGAGCTGGCGGTGCCCCCATTCCCACCAGAAGATCACCTTGAACTCGGCGAGGCTCATGCCCTGATTGAGCAGTCGGTACTGATCGATCTGGCGGTACCTCTCGAACTCGATCAGCCACGCCGCCTCCGAGAGCGGGGGGATCGCGCCGGTGACGGGCCGCCATTCGGTGATCGAGAGGCCGGATCCGGTGAGGCGCGTCGCGCCGCCCACCGCCACCATCGCCACCACGAACAGCACGAGCACCCAGATCCAGGCGCGGACTGCTGCGTCGGCGGAGTGATTGCCGGGATTTACGGTCGGCGTGGAGGCGGGCGACATGAAAAACTCTCCGCAGCGCGACGCCGCACGCCGGCGCCGATTGCCTGATTTCGCGCAAGACATAGATAAATCGGGACGCGCCTGCTAGGCACTCCTTCGCCGCACCCGGCGCAACGCCCGAACACAGCTGAACGAGGACCGGCTTGAAGCAACGTCAGCGCAAACTCATCGGCACGGTCGTCATCATCGTGTTCGTCCTGCTCTACGGCCCCGTCGCCATGGCGCTGGCCGAAAGCCGGATCATGGCCGCGCCGCAACTCGTTCAGGTCCTCGCCTACGCGGTGCTCGGCCTCGCATGGATCCTGCCCGTGATGCCGGTGATCCGCTGGATGCAGCGCCCGGATCGCGAGGCGTGACGCTAGACTGTCGCGGCCGCCGCAACGTCTGCGCTAGCCGCGCTTCCGTCTACTGCGCAGGGCTAAATGCACCCTAAGGTTTCTTTTGTAAGAGCGTTCATTGAAGGATTGTCTGCTCAATTGACCTGCAGCGACCGTAAAGTCGCCAAATTTGTTGACATATATGGCAACAATTCTAGACTTGGAACAAGATGAAGCGCTGATTGCGATCTCGGTTCCGCTCGACGGCGCCGAGCAGACATGGCGGCGGCTGTACGGCACGCCCGACTTCGTCAACTGGTTGGACGGCGAATTGCCGCAGCTGCGAACGACGGTCGTTGGAGGAGAGACGCAGCCCTATGATCAGGTCGACGCCATCTTTCATGAATATTGCGTCGGAGAGGCGATGCAGTTCGATCGCCGGTTCAAGAAACTCTCTCGGACACCTGATGAATTCGTCTGGGAGTTCAAGACGCCCGACATCAGAATTTTCGGGTGGATCCCGATGCGGGACGTGTTCGTCTGCACCTTCGGCGCCATGAAGGACGAGATCGAAATGATGAATCTCTACGGGCGCTACATCGCCCGGACGATCTTTGTTCGGAACGCCCTCGACCTCGACGAACCGAAATATGTCGCCAGTGCGGAGTATGACGATGTCCTATCAGATGCGTAATGATCCAAGGGCGCGCAAGGCGGGGCGCTTTATCCATCGCGTCCAGAAGGAGCTTCAGAACGCGTTCGTCGACTCGGGGCTCAAGCAGCAGGAAATCGCCGAAAGGCTCGGCGTGAACCGCTCCGTCGTAAACAAGCGGCTGCAGGGCGAGGCGAATCTCACGCTGCGAACGATCGCCGATCTTGCCTGGGCTATGGACGCCGAGATTGATTTTACCCTGAAGTCGCGCAGAGGCGTGGAGGAGCTGAACAATCAAGCCCCCGTCGACGCCGCGCCAACCGCCACCGCTTCCGGCGCCGACAGGCCCTTGAAGCCGGAATCGCGCGAGGGCGCGGAAGTCCGATACGAGAACGGCGAGGCTTAGCCGTCGGCGCGGCTCAATCGTCGTCGCGATCGGCGCCGACGGATTTCGGCGTGACGAAGCGGTCGAGCCGGGCTCCGCGCTCCGCGAGATCGCGCCAGCTCTCGACGTCGAAATCGAGCACGGTGACGCCGGCGGTTGGATATTTCTGCGCGAGGCGCGCGAACGCATAGCGGTCGCCGAAGCCTGCGAGCATGCCGGCGAGCTCGTGCGAGCCGGGATTGTGGCCGACGAGGATCGCCGTGCGCACGCCGTCGTCGATCCCGCGCGCGACCTCGAGCAGCTGCTTCGGCGGGGCCTCGTAGATGAGCGGCTCGATCCGGACGCGGATGTCCTCGCCGAGCTCGGCCTGCGCCAGATCCCACGTCTCGCGGGTCCGCTTCGCGGGAGACACGAGCGCGAGATCGGGCAGGAGCCCTTCCTCGCGCAGGTAGCGGCCCATGAGTGGCGCGGCGCTGCGGCCGCGCTCGGCGAGGGGCCGGTCGATATCCTCAACGCCTTTGGGCCAGTCGGATTTCGCGTGCCGGAAGAGGATCAGTCGCTTCATGGCGCGACCATAGCCAAGCCGGGGAGCGGGGGATAGACCTCGCCGTAGGAGCGATCGTCAGAGATGTCGCCCGAAAAGCGCCCTTGTTCAACGACCCGCTACCATCCGCCGAATAACGCTGATCGGATGGCGAGGCCCAGCTTACGCAAGAATATCAAGACGGTTCCGGCCAAGAAGAAGCCAAAGGCCCAGCCCACCGACCCGAACATGAGAATAAGGACGATCGAATCGGTCTGCGCTTCCATGACCACCATCACGATGAGCATCAAGAGGAAGCCGATGGTCGCTGCCGAACCGAAGATTGCAGGCCCCATAAAATGGATGAAAGAATGCAAGTATTTCATGATGTCCATCACACCGATGCGAACAGGGTTCACCGCCAAGGGATAAACGCCCGGCCTCAATCATAGATTGCGAAGAGCTATCTTTTTCAATTTCTGATCATCGCGGACTATCGGTGCTGGCTTCCGAGACGCAGCCTGCGCAGGCCGGGCGGCGGGACGAGAGGAGCGATCCGCAGCGGCGGCCCGAGGCGCTCGACGAAACCGTCGGCCTCGTCGCGCCCGACCTCGACGAGGCGCGGCCCCCCCTCCCCCGTGACGGCCCCCACGAGCCGCCCGCCCGGCGCCAGGAGCGCCGACACGGTCTCGGGAATCGCAGGCAGCGCGCCGTTCAGAAGGATGCGCGCGAAACGCTCGCTCGTCTGGAGATCGAGCCCGTCCCGAACGGTGAGATCGATCGATCGGGCGAGACCGAGTTCGGCGAATCGCATCGCCGCCCCGTCGGCCAGAGCCGCATAGCGCTCCACCGTGACGACCTGCCCGCCGAGACGCGCGAGCAGCGCCGAGACGTAACCCGATCCGGTTCCGATCTCGAGGACGGAGGCGCCGGGCTGCATCTTGAGCGCGGTCAGCATAACGGCGACCGGCCCCGGCGCCGTCATCGTCTGGCCGAGCGGCAGGGGGAGCGCGACGTCGCGGCGCGAGAGGTCGGCGAAGCGGCGCGGCGCGAAGAGATCGCGGGGGACGCGCTCCATGGCGCCGAGGACGGCCGCGTCGCGCAAGCCGCGCTCGCGCAGCGCCAGCACGAAAGCCGCCGCTTCGACCGCTTCGATATTGAAGTTCAACTGCCCCTCGCCGGCATGATGGCGCAAGTCGCGCTCTCCCGCCTCAAACAAGCCCGGGCGCGATCATACGGCGCATCCGCCGAATCGCGAAATCGCTTGAAAACCAGCGGCTTTCTCACTGCGCGGCCACGGCTGGCGCCGCTTCGTCGCGCACGAACTGCAGGCGCGCGAGCCGGGCGTACAGCCCGCCCCGCGCGACCAGCGACTCGTGGTCGCCCTCCTCGACGATGCGGCCGGCCTCCATGACGAGGATGCGGTCGGCGGAGCGCACGGTCGCGAGGCGGTGGGCGATCACGAGAGTCGTGCGCCCCTCCATCAGCCGGTCGAGCGCCTCCTGCACGGCGTGTTCGCTCTCCGCGTCGAGCGCGCTCGTCGCTTCGTCGAGGAGGAGGATGGGCGCGTCCTTGAGGATCGCCCGGGCGATCGCGATGCGCTGGCGCTGACCGCCGGACAGCGTCACGCCGCGCTCGCCGATCTCGGCATCGTAGCCGCCGGGCATCGCGGCGATGAACTCGTGCGCGCTCGCGAGTTCGGCCGCGCGCCTAACTTCCTCGCGCGTCGCGTCGAGACGCCCGTAACGGATATTCTCGAAGACGCTCGCGCCGAAGATCGTCGGCTCCTGCGGGACGAGCCCGATGCGCTTGCGCAGCGCCATCGGATCGACCCGGTCGACCGGCAGCCCGTCCACGAGGACGCGCCCCTCCTGCGGATCGTAGAAGCGCAGGAGCAATTGCAGCACCGTGCTCTTGCCGGACCCGGACGGCCCGACGAGCGCGACGCGCTCGCCCGGCCGCAGCGCGAAATCGAGCCCGTCCAGAGCCGGGCGATCGAGGCGCGTGGGATAGGCGAAGCGCACGCGCTCGAAGGCGAGCGAGCCGACGGGCGGCTCGGGCAGCGGCAGCGGATCGGCGGGGGCCGCCACGCCGGGCGCCGTGTCCAGGATCTCGCTGAGGCGCTCCGCCGAGCCCGCGGCCTGCGCGAGTTCGCCGTAGACTTCCGACAACTGTCCCATCGAGCTCGCGGCGAAGACCGCGTAGAGCACGAACTGACTGAGTTCGCCCGCCGTCATCTCTCCAGACATCACCCCTTGCGCGCCGTACCAGAGCACCATCACGACGCTCGACGAGACGAGGAAGATGATCGTGCCGGTGAGGAGCGCGCGGGCGCGGGTCGAGACGCGGGCCGCCTCGAAGGCCTCCTCGGCCGCGTGCGCGAAGCGGCGGGCGCTCTCGCGCTCCATGCCGAAGGCCTGCATCGTGCGAACGGCGCCCACCGCCTCGGCGGCGTAGGCGGAGGCGTCGGCGAGGCGATCCTGAGCGATGCGCGAGCGGCGGCGAACCTTACGGCCCGACAATACGAGCGGCAGGATGATGAAGGGCAGCGCGATCACGACGAGCGCCGAAAGCTGCGGGCTCGTCCAGATCATCAGCGCGACCGCGCCGATCAGGAGCGCGATGTTGCGAAGCGCGACCGAGATGCTGGAGCCGAAGGCCGACTTCACCTGCGTCGTGTCGGCGGTGAGCCGCGATGTGATCTCGCCGGCGCGCGAGGCGTCGAAGAAGGCGGGATCGAGCGAGGTCAGATGCGCGAAGACCGCGGCGCGAACGTCCGCGACCACGCGCTCGCCCAGCGTCATGACGAGATAGAACCGCGCGGCGCTGGCGACTGCGAGCACCCCGACGACGACGATCAGCATGCCGAAATACGCCGAGACGAGTTCGGACCGCTCCTCGGCGAAGCCGAAATCGATCATGCGTCGAACCGCCAGCGGCACCGCGAGCGTCGCGAGCGAGGCTGCGACGAGAGCCGCCAGCGCGGCGGCCATGCGCCACTTGTAGCGCAGCGCGAAGCGCAGCATGGGACGAAGCGCGCCGAGGCTTGCGCGGGAGCGCGCATCGGCGGCGGGATTGGGTTGCTGCGGCTTCGTCTCGTTTTCCGACATCGTGATCCAGGCTGGTTCGTTCGCGGCAGGCTTCGCTTGAATTGCGGTCCCGAGTGCGTTATAGCGCCGCGATCTTCTCGACAGGCTCGACATATCGCCACGGGCCTCCGGCGACCACAAAAAATCGCCGGAACGGCATCATGAGGTTTTCGCTATGGCACGCAAAGAAGCTACCGCCCATCCGGACTACCACTTCATCAAGGTGGTGATGACCGACGGCACCGAGTACCAGACCCGCTCGACCTGGGGCAAGGAAGGCGACACGCTGAACCTCGAGATCGACCCGAACTCGCATCCGGCCTGGACCGGCGGCAACCAGCAGCTGCTCGATCGCGGCGGCCGCGTTTCGCGCTTCAACTCGCGCTTCGGCAACCTCTCCTTCGGCAAGAAGTGAGGTTTCCCGTCTCCGCCGCGCGGCGGAGACGGACGACGGCGCAGGCCTGGCGACGATGACCCCGGTCGGAGACGATCGGGGTTTTTGCCGTTTACGGGCGGCTCTGGCCGCGTGACGGACGAGGCGGATGTTCTTCTATCTCTCGAAGATCCTGTGGTTTCTGGCGACGCCGTCGAACCTCCTGCCGACGCTCGCCCTCGTCGGCGTCGCGCTCGCCGCCGCGACCCGCCTGCGCCGCGCCGGGCTCGCGCTGTCGGCCGCGTCGCTTCTGGCGATTCTCGCCGCGGGCCTCTCTCCCCTCCCGTCGATGACGCTGCGCACGCTCGAGGCGCGATTCCCGATCCCGGATGTCGACGGGACGCGGATTGACGGAATCATCATTCTCGGCGGCGCGCTGGCGCCCGACGAGACCTTCGCGCGCGGCCAACCCGATCTGAACGAGGCGGGCGAGCGGATCGTCTCCGGGCTGGATCTGGCGCTTCGCCATCCGGAGGCGCGCATCCTGCTCTCCGGCGGCAGCGGCCGGCTCTTCGGCGAGACCTTCACAGAAGCCGAGGCGACCGCCCGCCTTCTGCAGGCGCTTGGCCTGCCGCGCGAGCGCATGATCCTCGAGGCGCGCTCGCGCAACACGCACGAGAACGCCGTCTACTCCATGGAGGCTGCGCGCCCGCCCGAGGGCGAGAACTGGCTGCTCGTGACCTCCGCCTTTCACATGCCGCGCTCGGTCGGAGCGTTCCGCCAGGCGGGATTTCGCGTCATCCCCTATCCCGTCGATTTCCGAACGGGGGGACCGGACGATCCGCCGCCGGGCTTCGCCTCCGTCTCGGGCGGGCTGCGCCGTCTCGACGTCGTGGCGCGCGAATGGGTCGGGCTCGCAGCCTACTACGCGACAGGGCGTTCGGACGCGCTGTTTCCGGCCCCGTAGAGACCTTCGGCCAGGCTCAGCGGAAGCAGAGCCTGCCGACCCCGTCGAGACCCCCGTCTTCTGAGGCGATGCGGTCGATCGCGGCGGCGACGGAGACGGCGTCGGGCTCCACGAACTCCCCCTCGGACGGCGACTGCGCGCCCTCGGCGGGCGGCCCCAGAAACAACGCCCGGCGCTGCGGCCGCTGGAAACGGAATTCGTAGGCGAGCCTCGCCCCGTCGATCATGCCGTGCATGGTCAGGTCGCAGACGAGCCAGCCGTAGCCGGGCTCCGCCTCGCGCAACGCGCTCAGCCCCCCGACCCCGCTCGCCTGCGCATGCACGACGAAGCCCGCCGCGCAAAGATCGTCGCGCAGGCGCAGACGCAGCTCTCGTCGCATGCTGACGAGCAGGACCGGCTCCGCCCTTGCGTCGAGAACGCCGACGAATGGGAACGCGGGCCGAGATCGGCCGAGCATCGTACGATCTCCAGACTAAGAATTTTTCAAATTAAGGAAGCTCAACTTTAAGTTTCAATCTATGTTGAATTTCGACTTTTGGCAAGCGCGCTCGCCGCGCCGACGCGCGCCGGGCGGGAGCCGCCCGGAACGCTAAGATTGAGACTATCCGGATCAGGCGGTGCGAACCGACGAGCAAAAGGCGTCGACGCGACGGCGCAGCTCGGCCGCCTCGCCGAAGACGGCCTGCGCGGCGGCGTCGATGTCGCGCGCGGCGCCGCCCGTCGCGTCCGCGAGAGCGGCGACCGAATCGACTGCGACCGACACGCCCTGAGCGCCGTCGGCGGCCTCCTGGACGTTGACGGCGATTTCCTGCGTGGAGGCGGATTGTTGCGAGACGGCGGCGGCGATGGCCGAGGCGATCTCGCTCATCTCGTCGATGGTGCGCTTGATCTCCTCGATCGAGTCGACCGACGTTTGGGTGGCGCCCTGCATTTCGGAGACTTTCGAGGCGATGTCGTCGGTCGCGCGGGCCGTCTGCGAGGCGAGGAGCTTGACCTCCTGCGCGACGACCGCGAAGCCCTTGCCCGCTTCTCCGGCGCGCGCCGCCTCGATGGTCGCGTTCAGCGCCAGGAGGTTCGTCTGTTCGGCGATCGAGCGGATCAGATCGACGACCTGGCCGATGCTGCGCGCAGAGGCCGAGAGGGCCTTGACCTGCGCGTCGGTCCGGTGAGCGCCCTCCACCGCGCGGCGGGCGATGGCGGATGACTGGCTGGCCGAGCGGCCGATCTCCGTGATCGAACTCGCCAGCTCGTCGCCCGAAGCGGCGACGTTCTGGATATTGGCGGCCGTTCGCCGGGAATTCTCCGAGACCTCGCCCACGCCCTCTCGGGCGCGCCGCGCGACGTCCTCCAGCGACGAGGCCTTCTCGCGCATCGCGGAGAAGGCGTCGTCGAGCTTCGCGAGCGCCGAGCCGATATCGCCTTCGAAATTCGCGGACAGACGCTCGACGGCGCTCGCCCGCCGGGCCGCCTTTTCCGACTCGGCCGCGAGCGCCGCCTCGTGCTCGGCGCCGATGCGCCTCGCCTCCTCGGACGCCCTCCGTCCGGCCTGGGAGAGCGCCATCATGCGCTGCATCGTCAGCACGACCCACGTGAGAACTACCGTCTCGAGCACGACGATCACGGCGTGAACGGCGACGCGCCCGAAACTCGCGCCGCCGGGAAAGACGGCCGCCGGCATCAGAGCGTTGAAAGTCAGGTGGTGGACGGCCGTGACGGCCGCGCCGGCGATGATCACGCGCCAGTCGCAGAACCCGGCCAGCATCGCGAGAATGGCGAAATAGTACATGTGGACGTCGAGCTGCCACGGATGGCCGGAGAGCACGAAGACGAGCAGCGAGACCTGCGCCACGAGGCCGATCGCGATGGCGAACGGCGCGGCCGGATCCTCCGCCCGACGAACCGTCAGCGCCACGCCCGGGCCCGCCATGGCGGCGGCGGCGAGCGTGGCCGTGAGGACGTCCACGCCGACGATGGCGGCCAGACCGGCGGTCACGAGCACGTGCACGGCCATCAGCCCCGACAGCAAGCGCGCCGAGGATTTACGCAGCGCGGCGAGATCCGCCGTCGTCGCGTCCGTGATCACATCGTCCATGGCGTTTCCTTGTCAGTTGGGACGTGAGTCGAGACATCCGCCGAGAGCCTGCGGGTCGAGCAGCAGCCAGGCGCCTTCCTCGCGAATCCGCCGCGCGAAATCCGGCCCGGAGGCGACGGCGATCGTGACGAAGGGAAAACCGCCGGCCCGGGCGATCTCGCCGCCCGCGCGAGCGACGCGCTCGATCGCCGCGCCGGCATCCGTCCAGGGCGCGAAGATGATTGCGACGCCGTCCGCGCCGGGCCGCGCGCCGCCGAGCAGAGCGAGCGGCGCCGTCACGGATGCGAGGGCGAACAGGCCGATGAGCGATGCGCGGATCATGACGGGACGCTACGAGCGAGGCGATGTTCCACCGTTCCATTCATTCATTAAAGATTACTGAAATACCGGAGGCGGGATCAGGCGCATTCGGCGTCGGCGCCGCCTTTCCCGTTGCGCTCGCGGCGCCTGCGCCTATGCTTTCGCCAAACGTCCCGGCAAGCGGACGCAGAGGGAGACGCGCCATGCTCGGCCTGATGCAGGATTGGCCCCTGCTCGTTCATCGCATCATCGACCACGCCGCCATCCAGCATCCCGCCCGCGAAGTGGTGTCCCGCTCGGTCGAGGGGCCGATCCACCGCGCCGATTACGCCAGCCTGCGCCGCCGCTCGCTGCGGCTCGCCAAACGGCTGGAGCGCGAAGGCCTCCGGCTCGGCGACCGGGTCGGAACGCTCGCGTGGAACACCTGGCGGCATCTGGAGACCTGGTACGGCGTGACCGGGCTCGGCGCCGTCTACCACACGGTCAACCCGCGCCTGTTCGACGACCAGATCATCTACATCGTCAATCACGCGGCCGATCGGCTGCTGTTTCTCGACCTCACCTTCGTGCCCCTCGTCGAGCGGATCGCGGACAGGCTGGAGACGATCGAGCGCTACGTGATCCTCACGGACGCGGAGCACATGCCGGACACCACCTTGAAAGGCGCCGTCGCCTACGAGGATTTCATCGCGGAGGCCGACGAGGATTTCGTCTGGCGCAGCTTCGACGAACAGACCGCGGCGGGCATGTGCTACACCTCCGGCACGACCGGCGATCCGAAGGGCGTCGTCTATTCCCACCGCTCGAACGTGCTGCATTCCCTCATGGTCAACGGCGCGGACTTCCTCGGCCTTTCGGCCCGCGACGTCGCGATGCCCGTGGTTCCTTTCTTCCACGCCAACGGCTGGTCCTTCGCGTTTTCCGCGCCGATGGCGGGCGCCAAGCTCGTTCTCCCCGGACCCAAGCTCGACGGCGCGTCGCTCGCCGAACTGCTCATCACCGAGAAGGTGACGATCTCGGCCGCCGTGCCGACGATCTGGTTCTCGCTGCTCCAGAACCTCGAAGCGACGGGCGCGATGCTGCCAGATCTCGAGCGCGTGGTCATCGGCGGCTCCGCCTGCCCGCGCGCGGTGACGAAGACCTTCCGCGACGTCTACGGCGCAGAGGTGATCCACGCTTGGGGCATGACCGAGATGAGCCCGCTCGGCTCGTTCTGCGCTCTGAAACCCGATTACGGCGACATCGACGGCGAGCGCTGGCTCGACCTCAAGGAGAAGGTCGGCTTTCCGCCGTTCGGGGTCGAGATGAAGATCCTCGACGACGAGAACCGCCCCCTCCCCTGGGACGGCGTCGCCTTCGGACGGCTCCTGGTGCGCGGCCCGGCGGTGGCGCGGGCGTATTTCCATCGCGACGACGAAATCATCGACGCCGACGGCTTCTTCGACACCGGCGACGTCGCGACGATCGACCCGCACGGCAACATGCAGATCGTCGACCGCTCGAAGGACGTGATCAAGTCCGGCGGCGAGTGGATCTCCTCGATCGACCTCGAGAACATCGCGGTCGGGCATCCCGACGTTGCGGAAGCCGCGGTCATTGGCGTGCCGCATCCCAAATGGGACGAGCGCCCGCTCCTGATCGTCGTGCCCAAGCCCGGCCGGACGCCCGACAGGGACGACCTCATCGCCTTCATGGGCAAGCGCATCGCCAAATGGCAATTGCCGGACGACGTGGTGCTCGTCGAGGAGATCCCTCACACCGCCACGGGCAAGATCCAGAAAACGACCCTGCGCGATCGTTTCAGGGATTACCGCCTGCCCGAGACGTGAGCGCACGGCCGCGCACGCCGACGCGCGCGCATCTCCATCGTCCGTAAGACGCAAGCAGGGCCTTGAGTTCGACGCGCCGCCGGTGAATACCGATCGTGGAGACTACGGGCTACGACGCGTTCCGGATGACGGGAGATCAGCGTCCGCGCATCGCGCTTCTCGCGGGTCGGCCGTGTGTAGCGCAATCGCGCTGCGGATACGGGCAGCGAGGTTTGGAACCAGTCCGCCCAAGTCGAGTTCGGGCTTGTCGGGCGATCAGCGCGTGAGCCGTCAGGAGTCAGGCGTCCGTTAGTTGTATTAATCAAAAATTAATTTACGCTATCCGGTGATTCGCAGCTACGTTGGATACGTTACATGGAAGCTTTCGATGCTTGGAGGTTGACAGACGACCTTCACCTCCCGCAGGGGCAGTCCGATCCTTTTTCGGCGGCTATACGCGCAACGCGCATGCCGATGATCGTGACGGACCCTCATCTGCCCGGCAATCCAATCATATTCGCCAACGAAGCTTTCCTGAAGATGACAGGCTATAGCAGAAGCGAGGTGAATGGAAAAAATTACCGGTTTTTAGAAGGGGCCGACACCGATCCTGAAACGATCGAAAAGATAAATAAAGCGATCGAGGCAGGGGATGACATCGCGATCGATGTCTTGAGTTACCGAAAAGACGGCACCCCATTTTGGAACGCGCTTTATATGAGCCCGGTTCACAACGCCCTCGGGGAAGTTCAGTATTTCTTCGCGTCTCAAGTCGATGCGACCGAGCGCAAGCAACACGAGCATCATGTCGCGAATCTACAGCTCGATCTTGAACGTCAGGTTTCGGTCCGGACGAAAGAATTGGAAGCGGCTCTAGAGGAAAGCACGCAGCTTGTCGCGGAATTCGAGCAGCGGGTGGCCCAACGCACGAAAGAGCTCGAGGACGCTCTCTCCATAAGCAATCTCCTGCTGCATGAGGTCGACCATCGCGTCAAGAACAATCTACAGATGATTAGCGCGATGCTTATGCTACAGTCGCTCAGCATCCCCGACGAAAGCATCAAGAATACGCTGCAAGAGATGCTCGAACGCATCGAGGCCATGGGTCTCGTGCACAAGAGATTGTATCAATCAGACAATATCATGGATTTCGACCTTGGTGAATTTACTCGCGAGATTGCAACTAATCTCGTTGGGGCATCGGGTCGTAGCGATATCGGTCTTGTCGTTCATGCCGAAAGCGTAAAGATCAAGGCGGACGACGCCGCCTCCGTCGCTCTCGTCATCAACGAAACGATCACGAACGCCTTGAAGCACGCTTTTCCCGCTGGCCGGGCTGGCGACCTGCGTGTCAGCGTCAAGCCGAAAACCGGCGTGTACGAGATCGCCGTCGAGGACAACGGCGTGGGCATGAGCGACGAGAAGCCTCACGCGACGGGGTTCGGGCGCACATTGATTGAGACGTTGGTCCGACAGTTGCGCGCCAGCATCGAGTGGACCTCGGCCGCTCCCGGGACATGCGTCAGGATTATGCTGCCAATCAGTTGAGATCGTTATCGATGGGCGACACCGGCTTGAAGATTCTCATAGTCGAGGATCAATTTTTAATTGCAAAACAGGTCGAATGGATCGTAACGACCGCCGGGCATCACGTCATCGGCATTGCCGGAACGCTCAGCGATGCGTGTCGGCTCGCAATGGCGGAAGAGCCTCATCTTGCGTTCGTCGATCTCAGCCTCGCCGATGGCCAGACAGGGGCGGCCGTCGGGCAGTTTATCAAGAACGCCTGCAAGACCGAGGTCGTTTATACGACGGCGAACCTCCGGCTTCTTCCCGACGACTTCGCCGGCGCACTCGGCGCCGTTGAAAAGCCGTTTACGAAAGGCGACCTGCTGGCGGCTCTTGCCTATATCGTCGCGATCGTCACAAACGGCCTCGTTCCCGCTCAGGTCCCCAACAGTCTGAAGCTGGCGCCTCCACAAAGGGTTTAGCGCAACCATAAGATGGCGGCGCATTCAGGCGCTGGATCGAGGCGCGCGTCGCGCCCGATGAGACCCCGGGCGAACACGACGACCGTCCGTGTCGGCCGTTCAGCCGTTGACTTGTGCGCTGCAAAAGTGGATAAGGCTCGTGGACGGATGACTATGTCCACATATCGGGCAGCGTGAATGAAGCGTCAGAGCGCTTCGAGCCCGAAACATAAATCCCCTTCCGACAGCCTGATCACGCGGGTCGTCTCCTTGTGAGCCCGCATGTCGTGACGTCGTCGCGCGCGTGGCGCTCCTCGCCCATGCGAAAGACTCGATACCTTGACCACATTCTCCGACTTCAATCTCGCCGCGCCCATCCTCAAGGCGCTCGAAGGCGAAAGCTATGTCACCCCGACGCCGATCCAGACGCAGGCGATCCCCCTCGTTCTCGAGGGCCGCGACCTGCAGGGCATCGCCCAGACCGGCACCGGCAAGACGGCGGCGTTCTCGCTGCCGATTCTCGACCGGTTCTCCCGCGACACGAAGCCCGCGCAGCGTCGCGGCTGCCGTGCGCTGATCCTGAGCCCGACGCGCGAACTCACCAGCCAGATCGCGGACAACATCCGCATTTACGGCCGCTTCCTGCGCGTCTCGACGCAGGTCGTGTTCGGCGGCGTGCCGATCAACCGGCAGATCAAGGCGCTGGAGCGCGGCGTCGACATTCTCGTCGCGACGCCGGGCCGCCTGCTCGACCTGATCGATCGCCGCGCGCTGACGCTCGAGCATGTCGAGGTTCTCGTTCTCGACGAAGCCGACCAGATGCTCGATCTCGGCTTCATCCACGCGCTGCGCCGCGTCGTGAAGCTCGTGCCGAAGGACCGCCAGACGCTGTTCTTCTCGGCCACGATGCCCAAGACCATCGCGACGCTCGCCGACGACTTCCTGACCAATCCCGCGAAGGTCGCCGTGAAGCCCGCCGCGACCACGGCCGAGCGCGTCACCCAGCAGGTGATGTACGTCTCGACCGGCCAGAAGCAGGCGCTGCTCGCGCACGTGCTCAACAACGAGCCGATCGAGCGCGCGCTGGTCTTCACGCGCACCAAGCACGGCGCCGACCGCGTCGTTAAGCTGCTCGAGCGCGACAACATCGTCGCCGCCGCGATCCACGGCAACAAGAGCCAGGGCCAGCGCGAGCGGGCTCTTGCGGAGTTCCGCACGGGAGCCTGCCGCGTCCTCATCGCGACCGACATCGCCGCGCGCGGCATCGACGTCGACGGCGTCTCGCACGTCATCAATTTCGAGCTTCCGAACGTGCCCGAATCCTACGTCCACCGCATCGGCCGCACCGCGCGAGCCGGAGCGGACGGCATCGCGATCTCCTTCTGCAACGGCGAGGAGCGCGCCTATCTGCGCGACATCCACCGCACGACGCGTCAGGACATCCCGGTCGTGGCGCTGCCGAAGGGCTTCACCCCGGAGCCGGAGAACGCGGGTCAGATCGCCAAGCCGGCCGCGAAGCCGGGCGGCGGACGCAATCCCGGCGGTCGTCCCGGCGGCCGTCCCCCGGGCGGCGATGGCCGCGACGCCGCCAAGCCGAGGCGCTTCGGGCGCCCCGGCGGGAGCGGCAACGGAGGCGGCCAGGGCCGTCAGGGCGAAGGCGGCGGACGCCGCTTCGCCGGCGAGGGCCGTCAGGGCGGCCGCTAAGTCGCTTCGACGCTACAACGATCATCGAACCCCGGCGCCTCGCGCCGGGGTTTTTCGTTGCGCCCACTGGCACGAGCGCGGCGAACCTGCTTCATTTCGCGACGTGACAAACCTCGACGGAGAGCGCTCTTGGGCCGCTTATCGACACATGTCCTCGACACGGCGCATGGCGGCCCGGCGGAGGGCGTCGCCGTCACGCTCTATCGCCTCGGCGGTGACGGCGCGCGAACAATGCTCGTCGAGACCCGCACCAACGCCGACGGGCGCACCGACGCGCCGCTCCTGACCGGCGAGGCCTACGCGCCGGGGCGCTACGAAATCGTCTTCGCCATCGGCGCCTATTTCCGCGCGCGCGGCGTCGCGCTTCCCGATCCGGCCTTCCTCGACGAAGTCCCGATCCGCTTCGGAATCGCGGATGCCGACGGGCATTACCATGTGCCGCTTCTCGCCTCGCCCTGGGGCTACACCACCTATCGCGGCAGTTGAGGAGGCGGCGATGGCGATCGGTTCTCGGCAAACTCTCCCCACCAACGTCCGCCCATCGCACATGACGCGCGCGCAGTTCGTCGGACTTTATGGCGACGTCTTCGAGCATTCTGCGTGGATCGCGGAAGCCGCCCACGACGCCGGCCTCGACCAGGCGGCCGACACGCCGGAGGGATTGCAGGCGGCGATGGTCCGCGTCCTGGACGCCGCGCCCCGCGAGAGCAAGCTCGCCCTCATCCGCGCCCATCCCGATCTCGCGGGCCGCCTCGCGGTCGCCGAGATGGCGCCCGATTCGCAGACCGAGCAGGCCTCGGCCGGCCTCACGCAGCTGACGGAAGAGGAGCGCGACCGTTTCCTCGAGCTCAACGACGCCTACAGGGCGAAGTTCGACTTCCCCTTCATCATGGCCGTGCGCGGACGCGGCAAGGCGGAGATCATGAGCGCCTTCAAAGAGCGGCTGGACAACGATCCCGAGCGAGAATTCGAGACCGCGATGGCCGAGATCGGCAAGATCGCGCTGCTGCGCCTGCGCGAGCGCATGGGAGGGTGACGCCCCCTACTCCACCGTGAAGCGCAACGTCCAGCCGCCCGCCCGCTCCGTCGTCACGACGTCCGCGCGACAATTCACGCCGCCGCTCCCTCCGGCGCGGACGGTCGGCGGAAGCCAGAAGCTTTCTCCTCCGCGCAGTCGCAGAAAGCCGAAATCGCATTCGCCGAGGCCTGGAACGCCGTATCGAAAACCGCCGCCCTGACTGTCCGGAAACCCCGCCCGCAAGACGCCGCGCGCGCTCTCGCCGGGCGCGAGGGTCTCCGGCAGCGGCGCTTCGAAACGTCCCTGAAAGCCCGATCCCGCGCGAAAGTTCAGCGGCCGCTCACCGGCGTTGACGACCTCGATGGTGGCGACGGGCTCGGCCGAAGCAGATGCTGCGCCGAAGATCGCGAGCGCCGAAACGGCGAGCATACGAAGCCGGATCATGCGCACCTCCTTTGTCAAACGCGTCGCCGCGACGAGTTCTCGAGTTGGCGGCCGTGGATCGGCGAAATCAAGGCGATAGCGGCGTCGCCTTCCGTCGAACGATTGAAAATCGCGCGCGCGCCTGCCAAACATCCCGCGCGACGAACGCCCAACGCCTCACGCCGGATGCCCTCCCCCATGCTCCTCGCCGTCAGCCTGATCTGCAACCCCGCCAATCCCGTTCTCACGCCCGCGCTCGTCGAGGCGGCGCTCGGCGGGGTCACCAAACGGGAATTGCGCACGCTCGATCCGGGCGTCGCCGTCGAGGCGGTGTTCGACGCGGGCGATCTCGACGATCCGAACGTCGCGCCGCTGGGCGAGGGCATCCTTCTGAGCGACTACCGCAACGCCATCGTCTCGGAGCTCGACGGCGCGCCGGTCGACGTCGTCGTGCAGCCCGCGGAGGGTCGTCGCAAGAAGCTGTTCCTCGCCGACATGGATTCGACCATGATCGCCCAGGAATGCATCGACGAGCTCGCCGATTTCGTCGGCCTCAAGGCCGAGGTCTCCGCCATCACGGAACGCGCCATGCGCGGCGAACTGCCCTTCGAGCCGGCTTTGCGCGAGCGCGTGGCGC
Source organism: Microvirga sp. (assembly GCA_022241475.1). The sequence goes on from JAKOMT010000002.1 coordinate 123,586, forward strand.
TGCTGAAGGGCCTGCCGCTTTCCGTGATCGACGAGATCATCGACACGCGTCTCACGCTCATGCCGGGAGGCCGCGCGCTCGTCGCGACCATGCGCGCGAACGGCGCCTACGCCGCTCTGGTGTCGGGCGGCTTCACGGTCTTCACCGGGCCGATCGCCGCGAAGATCGGCTTCGACGAGCATCGCTCCAACCGCCTCGTCATCGCGGACGAGAAGCTCGCCGGGCTCGTCGAGGAGCCGATCGTCGGCCGCGAGGCGAAATACGCCACGCTGATCGAACTGCGCGAGCGCTTCGGGTTGTCGGAGGAAGAAACACTGGCCGTCGGCGACGGCGCCAACGACCTCGCCATGCTGGGCGAAGCGGGGCTGGGCGTCGCCTACCACGCCAAGCCCGCCGTGGCGGAGGCCGCGGCGGCGCGGGTCGATCACGGGGATCTGACGGCGCTGTTGTATATGCAGGGGTATGGGCGGGAGGAGTTCGTGGAGGGGTGAGGCGGGGAGAGCGGGCTAAGTCTTCTCGTCGACAACATCCGGTTTCTCGACGACGATCGGCCGTGGAGCTTTGCGATTCGTCGAGAGGTATGGATGTACTGCCCTGAAATTCTCGTACGGACCTTGTCGAAGACGACCCGAAAGGACCGTTTCGGGAACGAGTGGCAATACCATTCGCGTAGCGACCACCATTCGAAGGTGGCCTGCTGGGGGATCATCTTCGATTTCCTCCGAACCTGTCCGCTACTGCGTTCGCACGTGGCGGCAGGCACGGTCGCGTTCGGAATCAACCATGAAATGCGCGATTTCGTTCACGACCGAAAGAAGAACCTCGACCTCGTACTGTGTACACCCGCTGGCGGGAGGAAGCCGACTGGAGCCGGGAATTTTGCGGCCATGGCGGCGGATTACTGGATCGATCTCGCACCTGAAGAAGAGCGCGAACTCGCGACGCTCCCGCCTCTTGTACGCGCGCCTGTGGGCGGCGTTCTCGTGGCGCTGGAAGCTAAGGCATGTATGACTGCCCATCAGCGCGCGCTACCCCGCTTGTACGATGAACTCAATTCGTCGCATTTGACCGTGCACGGAGCGAGCGACCAGGCGATCGCCGCAGGCTTCGTCATGGTCAACGCCGCCGAGAAATATCTGAGCCCGGATCTGAACAAGAAGAACAGGCGCAGCGATCCCGAGTGGAGCGCACATTCCCAACCGCGTGACGCTGGGCTCGCGGTCGACAAGGTGAAGCAACTTCCGCGCAGGGCAAGACCGGACCAGACAGGGTATGACGCATTGTCGATCGTCGTCATCGAATGCGCGAACGACGGATCGCCCGTTACGCTCTTGGAGCGCCCACCGGCGCCGCCGGCGGGCGACATCCATTCATACGCCTCAATGATCGACCGTCTCGGCCACATCTACGCGACGCGTTTCAAGAACCTTTGAAATCCGCTTCAGCAGTCTTTCCCCCGCTTCGGCGACGTCGCATTCCCAGATCACGACCACGCGATAGCCCCGTCGCCTCAGCGCCCACACCGTCCGAGCATCCCGCACGCGGTTATCGATGAACTTGGCGCGCCAGAAGGCGGAATTCGTTTTGGGGATCGTCGCGCGGCGGCAGTTCTTATGGTGATGCCAAAAGCACCCGTTGACGAATATGGCCCATCGACGCTTCTTGTTGGCGAAGTCGGGCGAGCCCGGCAGCGAGCGCACGTCTCGCCTGTAGGCGGCGCCCAACTCTCTCAATGCTAGCGACACGATTGTTTCCGGCGTCGTTCCGGTCCGCCGCACCGCACGCATCAGCGCGCTACGGCGCGGATCAACGGGCTTGGGCGCCCTCATTCCGCCGCTATGGCGGAGACCCCATGCCGGACCGGCGCGGGCCCCTCGCCGTACTCCATCACGCCGAGATGGATACGCAACGCATCCAGAAATCCCGGCGCGAAACGCAACGTGCTGCGCTCTGCGCGAGAGAGGAATCCTCGCGTCGCCCGAGCTGATAGCGGTTTTCCGGGATAGGCGAGAAAATCCGCGAGCGGCGGACGATCACGCCAGACGGGGAAGGCGTTGATCTCGACTCCACAGCGCTTAGAGCCGTCGAATCTGGCCGCTTTCGGCCATTTGCCGTCTCCGGCGAGGTCGCGGTCGCGGTCTTTCTTGTAATCCCCCGGTGTCGCCAGGCGCTCGCCGAGCCATTGCGCGACCGGAACGGTGACGGCGTTGCCGATGAGCGACCAACGGATGGACGCCCGGGCCACAGCCTCGGCGGGTTTCGTCCAATCCGCCTCAAAACCTTGCAGGCGCTCGGCGTCGCGAATATCCGGCGTCACCACCTGGCCGTCCGGGAGCAGTATCGCCGGCGGCGAGGCGATCCCGACGGTCGAGCCGTTCTTGAGGGTGGGAACTGCGTCCGGCGCCCAGCCGAGCCCCCTGACGCCTTCCGTCCAATAGAAGCCGTGAGCGTAGCACGAAAGGTTCGTTTCGCGGGGCCGGGGTTCAGCTTCGTCCGCGAATAGAACCGATGCAGGATCGATATCCGTCAAAGTCGCTACGAATAGAACGCGCTCGCGTCGTTGGGGCAGGAAGCCCAGCGAATTCACGACACGGTAGGCCCAGCGATATCCACGCTCTTCGAACGCATCGACCAGAGTCCGCAGCGCTCTCCCCTTGTCGAGATGCAGCATGAAGGACACGTTCTCGAGCACGACCCACGGCGTCCGCCGCTGATCCAGCAAACGGAAGACATGACCGACGAGGCCCGAGCGCCCCCCGTTAATCCCGGCGGTTCGTCCGGCTTGACTAAGATCCTGACAAGGAAAACCCGCCACGAGGATCTCTACGTTTTCGGGAAGGGACCTCAGCGTCCGAACATCCAGCTCGACCGGGGCGCCGGGATGCTTGGCCCGTAGAACCGCGCGTGCAGGCTCCCAAATCTCGCAGAACATCTCGGGGCGATGACCGGCCGCGCTGAGCCCAGCTTCGAGACCGCCGATTCCCGCAAAAAGCCCAGCGACGCGCATCCGATTCCCTTCACTTACCATCAGCGCATCTTGATCGATGCGCCGCCGGAATGGAAGCACCGGACGCGAAAAATGTTCTCATTTTGTTTCATGCGTTCGATAGGGCGCCAGCGCTCTACGAATAAACCCCACGCTCCATCCGGATCAGGAGCGCGAGAACCTGCTCGTATCCCTCTGGGTCGACGATCAAAGCCTCTGGAATCGCCCCGTTCAGGCCGATCTGCGGGGCCCGCATCCATAGCGCCTCCTCTTCACGCGAGCCGAGAACGCGGGTTGCAAGTTCGATCAGTTCGCCTTGTCGATCTTTCGCCATCCCTCACCCCCGCCGGCTCACGAACGCCAGCTTCTCGAACAGCGCCACATCCTGCTCGTTCTTCAAAAGCGCCCCATGCAAGGGCGGGATGAGTTTACGCGTGCTCGTCTCGCGCAAGGTCTCGGGCGAGACATCCTCCGAAACGAGCAGCTTGAGCCAGTCGAGCAGCTCGGAGGTCGAGGGCTTCTTCTTGAGGCCGGGGATCTCGCGCGTGTCGAAGAAGGCCTTCATGGCCTCCTCGACGAGGCGCTTCTTGATTCCGGGGAAATGCACTTCGACGATCCGGGCCATGGTCTCGTCGTCGGGGAAGCGGATGTAGTGGAAGAAGCAGCGGCGCAGGAAGGCGTCGGGCAGCTCTTTCTCGTTGTTCGAGGTGATGACGACGATCGGCCGGCGCTCGGCGCGGATCGTCTCGCCCGTCTCGTAGACGTGGAACTCCATCCGGTCGAGTTCGAGCAGGAGGTCGTTGGGGAACTCGATGTCGGCCTTGTCGATCTCGTCGATGAGGAGCACGGGCCGGACGTCGGCCGCGAAGGCCTCCCAAAGCTTGCCGCGCCGTATGTAGTTTCGGATATCGCTGACGCGCGGATCGCCGAGCTGGCTGTCGCGCAGGCGCGAGACGGCGTCGTATTCGTAGAGCCCCTGCTGGGCCTTCGTCGTCGACTTGACGTGCCAGGTGATGAGCGGCGCGCCGAGCCCCTTGGCGATCTCCTCCGCGAGCACCGTCTTGCCCGTGCCCGGCTCGCCCTTCACGAGCAGCGGGCGCTCGAGCACGATCGCGGCGTTGACCGCCACCTTGAGATCGTCGGTCGCAACATAGTCCTTGGTGCCCGCAAAACGCATCGTCTTTCCTCTCGAACCCGGTTCAGACGCCACCTGGCGCGTCGATCCGGGCGATCGCGACGTGGATGTCGTGGAACGCCGCTCCGCCATAGGGCGCCGCCGCGTCTCCGCCCGTCAGCGTATTGATCCCGCGCCCGTCGGGATAGGCGGCGTTCGGCCAGATCGATTCTGCGATCAGCACACCGCGCAAGACGCCCTCGAACAGCTTCGCGCGCAGCATGACAGCGCCGCGACGGTTCGAGAGCCGAACCCAATCGCCGTCCGCGATCCCGGCGTCGCGCGCGTCGTCGGGATGGATCATCACCTCGGGGCGCCCCTCGCGCTTTTTCGAGGAGGGCGTTTCGGTGAAGGTGGAATTCAGGAAGCTGCGCGCCGGGCTCGTCGCAAGCCGGAACGGACACTCGGGCGTCGCGCGCTCGATCACGTCCCATTGGTCGGGGAAGGCGGGCATCTCGATCCACGGTCCCATCGGGCCGGCGTTCGCGACGGGCACCTTCGGCCAGTCGGGACTGAACCGGAACTTGCCGTCGCGATACGCGAAACCGTCGATGAAATGCGCTTTCTCGAACGAGGGCTGCGCGTCGATCCACTTGCCGGCTTCGAGATCATTGAGCGAGCCCCAGCCGGATTCGCGCAAGGTCCAGTCGATGATCTCGCGGGCCTCCATCTCAAAGCCGCGATGCTCAGCCCCAACGCGCCGGGCGATTTCGCAGATCACCTCGTGGTTCGAGCGGCATTCGCCGGGCGGCTCGATGAGCTTCGGCCCGAGCTGGATGAACTGGTGCCCGCCGCCCTGATAGACGTCGTCATGCTCCATGAACATCGTCGCCGGCAGCACGATGTCGGCCATCTGCGCCGTTTCGGTCATGAACTGCTCGTGGACGCAGACGAAGAGGTCGTCGCGCGCAAATCCCGCCTTCACCAGCTCCTGTTCCGGCGCGACGGAGACGGGGTTTGTGTTCTGGATGAGAAGGGCCTTCACCGGCCCGCCGCCGCGCAAAGCCTCCCGGTCGCCCGTGAGCACACGGCCGATCTGCGACTGGTCGAGCTTGCGCACCTTCGGATCGAACGCGTCGAGCCCTTCGATCAGCGATTTCCGCCAGTGGAAGATCGCGCCGTTGTTGTGAAAGGCCCCGCCGCCCTCGTATTTCCATGAGCCCGCGACCGTCGCGATCGACGAGGCGGCGTGCATGGCGACCGCGCCGTTGCGCTGGCGCGCGAAGCCGTAGCCGAGACGTAGATACGTGCGCTTGCGCTCGCCGACGAGCCGCGCGAAGGCCTCGATATCCTCGACCGCGAGCCCCGTGATCGCCGCGGCCCACGCGGGATCGCGCGTCTTCAGATGGGCCTCGAACTCTTCCGGCTTGTCGGAATGGCTCGCCATGTATTCGCGATCCGCGAAGCCGTCGCGGAAGAGGACATGCATGACGGCGCAGGCGAGCGCCGCGTCGGTGCCGGGGCGCAGGATCAACTTGAGATCGGCCTGCTTCATCGTGGCGTTGTCGTAGACGTCGACGACGACGATCTTCGCGCCCCGCTCCTTGCGGGCGCGGATGGCGTGCGTCATCACGTTGACCTGCGTGTGCACGGCGTTCGTGCCCCAGATCACCACGCAATCGGACTTCGCCATCTCGCGCGGATCCGGACCGGCGAGGATCCCCGTCCCCGCGACATAGCCCGTCCAGGCCATGTTCGTGCAGATGGTGTTGTGCTGGCCGGAGTATTTCTTGACGTTGCGCAGGCGGTGGATGCCGTCGCGCATCAGGAGGCCCATCGTCCCGGCGAAGTAATAGGGCCAAACCGAGTCCGCGCCGAAATCGCGCTCCGCTTCGAGGAATTTCTCGGCCACGAGATCGAGCGCCTCGTCCCAGGAGACGCGCTCGAAGCGCCCGGAGCCCTTCGGGCCGACGCGGCGCAGCGGATGCGTGAGGCGGTCGGGATGGTGRATGCGCTCGGCGTASCGCGCGACCTTCGCGCAGATSACGCCCGCCGTGTAATCCTGCCCCGGATCGCCGGTGACGCGACCGATCGTGCGCCCGTCGATCACCTCCACCTCGAGCGCGCAGCTCGAGGGGCAATCATGAGGGCAGACGGAGGAGCGACGCTCGATGCGTGGCGGCGCGTTCATGGGCTTTCCCGACGATCGGATGACGGAGCCGACATTAGCGGGCTGCGCGCGGGTGTCGAGAGGCGGCGCTCGGCCGCCGTGCGATCACTGCTCAACCGCCTCGTTCAGCCAGCGCCGCAAGAATGCGCGCCCATGAGCGCGTTCCCTTGTGGAAGCTGACGAGATCGTACTTCTCGTTGGGCGAATGGACCCGGTCGTCGTCGAGCGCGAAGCCGACGAGGAGCGTGTCTAGGCCGAGCGTCCGTTTGAAATCGCCGACGATGGGGATCGATCCGCCCGAGCCGATCAGCACGGCCGGTTTGCCCCATTCGTCCTCGAGGGCGGCGCGGGCGGCGGCGAGCGCGGGCATGTCGTAAGGCAGCGTGATCGCGCGCGACCCCTTGTGTTCGATGATTTCGACGCTGCAATCGGCCGGAATGCGGGCGCGAACATGCGCCTCGAAGGCCCGCTTGACCGCCTCCGGATTCTGGTCGCCCACGAGGCGGAAGGAGATCTTGCAGCGCGCCTCCGAGGCGATCACCGTCTTCGTTCCCTCCCCCGTATAGCCGCCGATGATCCCGTTCGCGTCGCAAGTCGGACGAGACTGGATCTTCTCGATGATCATCCGGCCCTTTTCACCCCAGGGCTCCTTCAGGCCGATGGGGCCGAGAAAGGATTCCGCCGTGAGATCGAGCGCGCGCCATTGCTCGCGCACCTCGTCCGGAGGCTCGGCGACGCCGTCGTAGAAGCCCTCCAGCGTGACCCGTCCTTCGGCGTCGTGAAGATCCGCGATGATGCGCGACAGGATGTGGATCGGGTTCTGCGCGGCGCCGCCGAACATGCCCGAATGCAGGTCCCGATCGGCCGCGCGGACGATCACCTCGCCATAGACGAGCCCGCGCAGCGACGCGGTGATCGCCGGCGTCGACGCATCCCACATTCCGGTGTCGCAGACGAGGGCCAGATCGGCCGTCAATTCCGGACGGTTGGCCTGAACGAATTCCGGCAGGTGGCGCGAGCCGTCCTCCTCGGCGCCCTCGATCAGCGCCGTGACCTCGACGGGCAACGAGCCGGCGACTTCCATCCACGCGCGGCAGGCCTCGACGAAGGTCATCACCTGGCCCTTGTCGTCGCTCGCGCCGCGGCCGACGATGACCGGCCGCCCGTGAGCGCCCTCTCCCATCCGCGGCTCGAAGGGCGGCGTTTTCCACTGATCGAGCGGATCGACGGGCTGCACGTCGTAATGGCCATAGAAGAGAACGTGCGGCTTCTCGCCGCCCCCGCCCGCACGACCGAGCACGACCGGATGGCCCGGCGTCTCGCGCAAGCCCACTTCGAAGCCGATGCCCTCGAGATCCCTCACGAGCCAATCGCCCGCCGCCCGGCAATGGGCGGCGTAAGCCGGATCGGTGGAGATCGACGGGATGCGCAACCATTCGAGGAGGCGCTGGACCGAGGCGTCGAGATTCTCGTCGATCCTGGCGAGGACCGCGTCGAGCTGGGACATGGATGACTCCTGAAAAAGACGGCTCAGCGGCGCAGCATGCCGCCCAGCGCGCCGCGGATGATGGCGCGGCCGACGGAGCTGCCCGTCGCGCCGCCGATCGACTTGCCGAGATCGGCCGCCACCTGTCCCGCCACACGGTTGACGACGGTGCGCGTAACCTCGCGCGCGATCGATTGCGTCGGGCTCAGCCTCTGGCCGCGCGATCGGTTCATTCCGAACAGCCCGCCGAGCATTCCGAAGAACCCGCCGCCCGATCCATTCGCCTGCGCCTGAGCCTGCGAGTCCGCGGCGGCGGCCTCCTCGGCGCGAATCTTGAGCATTTCATAGGCGGACTCGCGGTCCAGCGTGTCGTCGTACCTCCCGAGGAGCGGGCTGCGGCGAACGAACTCCGCGCGTTCCTGCGGCTCGATCGGGCCCACCTGCGCGGAGGGCGGCGCGATCAGCGTGCGCTCGACCATGCTGGGCGATCCCTTGCCTTCGAGCGTGGAGACCAGCGCCTCGCCGACGCCCAGCTCCGTGATGGCCGCCGCGGTGTCGAAGGCGGGATTCTGCCGGAACGTCTCCGCCGCCGTGCGGACGGCGCGCTGGTCGCGCGGCGTGAAGGCGCGCAACGCGTGCTGCACGCGGTTGCCGAGCTGGCCGAGCACGGCGTCGGGAATATCGAGCGGGTTCTGCGTGACGAAATAGACGCCCACGCCCTTGGAGCGGATGAGCCTGACCACGCGCTCCACGGCATCCACCAGCGCCTTGGGAGCCTCGTCGAAGAGCATGTGCGCTTCGTCGAAGAAGAAGACGAGCTTGGGCTTGTCGAGATCGCCGACCTCGGGCAGCGCCTCGAACAGTTCGGACATCATCCAGAGGAGAAACGTCGCGTACAGGCGCGGATTGTTCATCAGCTTGTCGGCGGCGAGGATGTTGATCACCCCGCGCCCGTCCCGATCCGTGCGCATCAGGTCGTTGATGTCGAGGGCCGGCTCGCCGAGGAACACGTCGCCGCGCTGGTTCTCGAGGATCAGTAGCTGGCGCTGAATCGCGCCGATCGAAGCGCTCGTCACGTTGCCGTAGGCGGCGGTGAGCGCTTTGGCGCTCTCGCCGATGAACTGGAGCAGGGCCCGCAGATCCTTGAGGTCCAGAAGCAGAAGGCCCTCGTCGTCGGCCACGCGGAAAGCGATGTTCAGAACGCCCTCCTGGGTCTCGTTGAGGCCGAGCAGACGCGACAGCAGGAGCGGCCCCATCTCGGAGACGGTGGCGCGCACCGGGTGACCCTGCTCGCCGAACAGATCCCAGAAGACCACGGGGAACGCGTCGGGAACGTAGTCGATCCCGATCTCCCTGGCCCGGTTGACGAAGGGCGGCTTCGAATCGCCCGGCTTGGCGACGCCCGACAGATCGCCTTTGATATCCGAGGCGAAGACCGGGACGCCCGCGTTCGAGAACCCTTCCGCGAGACGCTGCAGGGTCACGGTCTTGCCCGTGCCCGTCGCGCCCGTGACCAGACCGTGCCGGTTGGCGAGCGGAAGACGAATCACCTCGGCCTTGCCCGTGACCGCGCCGGAATCGCCCTCCCCGCCGGTCGTCAGGTTGCTCTTTCCGATGAGAAAGGTTCCGTCCTCGGCCATGTCGCCCCTCTTGCGGATTCGCCGCGCCCCCGAACATGCGCGCGATGATTTCACACGGTTTTCACCTGCGCGTCACCAGCGATTATCGGCCTCTCGCCCGCGCGCCCTTGCCAAAGGCGCGCGGGGCGGCGAACCTCGGGGCCTGATCAGGAGGATTGCATGGAAGATCTCGTCGCCCGCATCGCCGCCGTCACGGGCCTCGACCCGGACACGGCGCTCAAGGCCGTCGGGCTGATCCTGTCGTTCCTCGAAAAGGAGGGGCCAGCCGGCGACGTCGCCCGTTTGATCGAGGCGATGCCGGAGGCGAGATCAGCCATGGCGGCCGGCGAGGCTGCGGCGCCGGGCGGCGGAGCGATGGGAATGATGGGCGGCCTGATGGGCGGGGGCGTGATGGCGCTCGGCGGAAAGCTGATGCAGATCGGCGTGCCGATGGAGCAGATGAAGCCGCTCGCGCGCGAATTGCTGGCCTATGGGCGCGAACGGGCCGGCGAAGACGCCGTCGGCTCTATCGTCGCGTCGGTCCCGGGTCTCGCCCAGTTCGTCTGAACCGGGCGAGCGCGCCTCACTTGACGATGCGGACCTGCTTGTCCTGGATCTGGATGATCTCCGGGCAGGAAACCACCAGACGGATGTCGTCGTAGTCGCGGTCGCTCGATCCGAAACCCGGCGGGCGATCCTCCCAGCCGAAATACATCAGCGAGCCCTCGGGGCAGGCGCCCACATGCGTCGCGGGGTTTCGGTTGGTGCGCCGATTGGGAATGATGCCGCCCTGGCTGACGGTTTTGCACTGCGCCTCGGTCGCGCAGAGAATGGTCTCGACGATTGGGCTGTTGACCATGTTGAGCGGATTCCAGCTCTGGCCGTTGACGACCCTGTAGCCGCGGATGTTCTGGCTGAGCGCGCGCGTGTTCGGATCGATGGTGGTGTCGGTGTAGTACTCGTACACTTCCCGCTTGGGATCGTCCCACTGCTTTTTGTTGCTGCGCGCGTCGCGCACGTTGCGCATCATGTAACTGACCATCTCGCCCGGCTCACATTCGGGCAGTGGGTTGGCGCCCTTTTTCTGATAGTCCGTCGTCGGGGTGCCGTTGTCGGCGATCGGCGTGAGGCCGCGGCGGCCCTTGTCCCGATCGTTCACGCGCGAGGGATTGAAGCAGTAGAGGTAGACGCGGTTGTAGTCGCCCGCCTCGGGCTCGAGCAGCGACATGCGCGGCGGCAGCGTGCGGTATTTCGGAGCGATCCGGTTGACGATGGTTTCGAGCCCGACCGACATCACGTCGTCGACGCCGGGCATCACGCCGATGACGGTCGTGGCCACCCGCGCGTCGATCGTGACGCGGTAATTGGCGCTGTCGAGCCAGGAGCCCGCGACCGAAATGGAGCGCAGGGTCGGTCCGAATTCCGCGCGCAGGCTGTTCTCGGCGGCCGTGAGCGCAGCGGCCGCGCCCACAGGCGTCTCGGCGGAGGCGACTGCGACGGCGACCTGGTCGCTGGCGGAACGCAAGCTCTCACGCACGGACGTCGCACGGCTGTAGTCGACGGCGGCGCCGACGAACCCCATGATGGGCAACAGCGTGAGCCCGAAGATCAGCGCCACGTTGCCACGATTGTCAGATATGAATCGACGCATTGCCGTGCCCTCCAAGGGCGGTTTACCCTGCAGCTATCGCGCACGGACCGCTAAGGACGAGGCAAGAAGATCGCTAAAATTTGAACTATCGCCGTTCTTTTAGCGATGACGGCCAAGTTACAACTTGGAATTACGCAGCAAGCAATCCAAGCATGCCGGACCGTCAAGCAGCGTTCAGCGTAATCAGCCGAGACGATCAATCTCGGATAGAAATTTCTCCACCAGCCTGTCGGCCTTTTCTTCGGGAAGGCGCCGGACGGCGAAACGGAAGGCGGCGATCCTCGCGTTCGTTCGTCAGTTGAAAGCGTTGACGACGAGCGCTCCGGCGATGATCCACAGCGCCAGCACGATCATGCGCCCACGCCACGCCGAGGCTTCGCCGGCGCGCTCGACTGCGCGGGGCGAGACGGCGAGCCCGTCTTCGCTGTCGCGTTCGAGCCTTGCGAGAACGCGCTCGGCGCGCTGCGCGATCTGGGGCAGGCGCGCGGCGATCCCGGCCAGCGCCCCGAGCCCCCTGCCCGCGTCCTCGATCTTGCCGAGCGGCCCGAGATTGCGCTCGATCCATTCGCGCACCACGGGCTCGGAGACGGTCCAGATGTCGAGATGGGGATCGAGCTTGCGCGCCACGCCCTCGACGACGACCATCGTCTTCTGGAGCATGACGAGCTCCATGCGCGTCTCCATGTCGAAGATCGACGTGATCTCGAACAGGAGCCCGAGCACGCGCGCCATCGAGATCTGGTCGGCGCGGCGGTTGTGGATCGGCTCGCCGATGGCCCGGATCGCCTGGGCGAAATCGAGCACGGAATGATGGGCGGGCACGTAGCCAGCCTCGAAATGGACCTGAGCCACGCGCAGGTAGTCGCGGCGGATGAAGCCGAGCAGGATCTCGGCGAGGAAGCGCTGCTCGGGCAAGCCGATGCGGCCCATGATGCCGGCGTCGATCGCCACGAGGCGACCGTCCGGGTCGACGAAGAGATTGCCCGGATGCATATCCGCGTGGAAAAAGCCGTCGCGGATCGCCTGGCGGAGAAAGCTCTGCAACACGATGCGCGCGAGCGCCGTGCGATCGTGCCCGGCGGCGTCGATCTCCTCGATCTTGTTGAGCTTGACGCCGTCGATCCATTCGAGCGTCAGGACGTCCCGATCCGTGTAATCCCATTCGGGCTTCGGCACGCGGAATTCATGGTCGCCGACGGTGTTCTCCGCCAGTTCGGACAACGCTGCGGCCTCCAGCCGCAGATCCATCTCGATCGTGACGGAGCGCGCCAGCGTCTCGACGACTTCGCGCATGCGAAGCCGCCGCGCCTCCGGAGACAGGGCCTCGCCGAGCTTCGCCGCGAAGCGCATCGCCTGCAGATCGCGCGCGAACCGCCCGCGAATGCCGGGCCGCACGATCTTGACCGCGACGACGCGCTCGCCCTCGGGCGTGACCAGCCGCGCGCGATGCACCTGCGCGATCGAGGCCGCCGCGACCGGCGGGCCAAACTCGGCGAAGACTTCGGAGACGGGGCGGCCGAGCGCCTCGGCGACGGCCCTCTCGGCCTCCGCCTGCGGAAACGGCTCCATGCTGTCCTGGAGGGCCTCGAGATCGCGCGCGGCGGCGAAGCCGACGAGGTCGGGGCGGGTGGCGAGAAACTGTCCGAACTTCACGTAGGACGGCCCGAGGCGCGTCATCGCCTTGGAGAGCCGCGCCGGGTCCGTCTCGGCGCCGCGCCGCTCGATCAGGCGGCCGACGCGAAGGCCGAGCTGCGCCACCGGCGGCAACGGATGTGGGTCGACCATGCCGAACACGCCCTCGCGGGCGAGCACGTAGCCGGCGCGGACGTTGCGCGCGAGATGGACGAGGGAGCCGATCACGTCAGATCTTCCAGCCCGAATGCAAGCAGACCACCCCCGCGGTCATCGGCTTCCACGAAACCCGACGAAACCCGGCCTCCTCGATCATCTGTGCGAACAGACCCGGCGGCGGGAAGCGGCGGATCGATTCGACGAGATACTGATAGGATTCCCGGTCGCCCGTGACCATGCCGCCCATGCGCGGGATGACGTTGAAGGAGTACAGGTCGTAGATCTTGTCGAGCACCGGCACGTCGACCTTCGAGAATTCGAGGCACAAGAACCGCCCGCCCGTCTTGAGAACGCGATGCGCCTCGGCGATCGCGCGCTCGATGCGCGGCACGTTGCGAATGCCGAAGGCGATGGTGTAGCCGTCGAAGGACTTGTCCTCGAACGGCAGGTCCTCGGCGTTCGCCTCGACGAAATCGATGCGGCCCTCGTAGGACGAATCGCGCTTGTGCGCGCGCTCGCGGCCCACGTCGAGCATGTCGCCGTTGATGTCGAGCACGGTGACGTGGGTGCGGGGCCCGCCCCGGTCGAGGATGCGGAAGGCGACGTCGCCCGTGCCGCCGGCGACGTCGAGATGCCGGAAGGCGCGGCTCTTCGGGGGAGCGAGCGCGGTCGTCATCGCGTCCTTCCACGGACGATGCAGCCCCGCCGACATCAGGTCGTTCATCACGTCGTAGCGGCGCGCGACCGAGCGGAAGACTTCGTTGACCCGCCCCTGCTTCTCGCGCAGCGGCACGGTGTCGAAGCCGAAATGCGTCGCGTCGTCAGCAGTCCTGTCGTCGCTCATGGCTCTGTCCGATATCCGCGTCATCCGCCTCTGATAGCGAAAGCGCGCCGCTCTGGCTATGTAAGGCGTCGAGGAAAAACGTCGCGGGAATTTGAAATCGCATGCCCGAACTGCCCGAAGTCGAAACCGTCCGGCGTGGTCTCGCCCCTCATATGGAGGGGCGACGCTTCCTGCGCGCGCAACAAAGGCGGCCGGATCTGCGCTTCCCCCTCCCCGAGCGCTTCGTCGAGCGACTAGCCGGCGCCCGGGTTGAGTCGCTGTCGCGGCGGGCGAAGTATCTCGTGGCGGAACTTTCGACCGGTGAGGCTCTCGTCATGCATCTGGGGATGACGGGCCGCTTCCTCATCGAGGCGGGGGGCGAGGCTTTCGCGCCGGGCGAATTCCACCACGATCCGGGCGCAGCCGCGCTTCACGACCATGTGGTCTTCGAGATGGAGGGCGGCGCGCGCATCACCTACAACGACGTGCGACGCTTCGGCTACATGGACCTCGTTCCGCGCGACGGGCTGGCGAACTGCCGCCATTTCTCCGGAATGGGGATCGAGCCTCTGGGCAACGAGCTTTCCGGCGAGACGATCGCGCGCCTTTTCCACCGCAAGGTCGCGCCCCTCAAGGCGGCGCTCCTCGACCAGAGGCTGATCGCCGGGCTCGGCAACATCTATGTCTGTGAGGCGCTGTTTCGCGCGGGCCTGCATCCGCAAACGCCCGCCGGCGCGCTCGCAACCGCGACGGGGCGTCCGCGCGCGAAGGCGCATGAACTCGCATCGATCATCCGCGACGTGCTCACGGAAGCCGTAGAGGCCGGCGGCTCGACCTTGCGCGACTTCGCGCATACCGACGGATCGCTCGGATATTTCCAGCATTCTTTCCGCGTCTACGACCGCGAGGGCGGCCCCTGCGTCGCGGATTCCTGCGGGGGAACGGTCGAGCGGATCGTGCAATCGGGCCGCTCGACCTTCTTCTGCCCGCGCTGTCAGACGGCGTGAGCGCTTCTCACCAGCTCCCGGTGTTCGGCATCGACGCCCACGGCTCCTGGGCCGGCAGCGGCTCGCCGCGCTGGAGCAGTTCGATGGAGATCCCGTCGGGAGAGCGCACGAAGGCCATGTAGCCGTCGCGCGGCGGGCGGTTGATGACGACGCCCTTGTCCATCAGGACCTGACAGGTCGCGTAGATGTCGTCGACGCGATAGGCCAGATGCCCGAAGTTGCGGCCGCCCTGATAATCGTGCTCGTCCCAATTGTAGGTGAGTTCGAGAAGCGGCGCCTTGCTGTCCCGGGCGCGATCGACGTCCTTGGGCGCGGCGAGGAACACGAGCGTGTAGCGGCCCTTCTCGTTCTCGGTGCGGCGGACCTCCACGAGGCCCATCTTGCCGCAGTAGAAATCGAGCGCCGCGTCGAGATCGCCGACGCGCACCATCGTGTGAAGGTATTCCATATCCGTCATCTCCTCGGTTTCGGGGTCAGGCGGATATGAAGGGCGCAGGCGCCCGGGAGTCAAATCCCGTCAGATCACAGCCGGCATGCGCACCCGCGTCTCCGACGCGTCCGCGCCCGCGATCTCGATGAGCGCCTTGAGCAGCAGGTTGCGCGCGACGAGGGCCCGGTAGCCGGCGGAGGCGCGGTGATCGCTCATCGGCGTGAAATCCTGTGCGAGCGCGTCGAGCGCGCGCTCCCACGTCGCCTGATCGTCGAGCGCTGCGCCGGCGAGCGCCGCCTCGGCCGCCCGCGCGCGGGCGGGCACTCCGGCCATGCCGCCATAGGCGATGCGCGCGCTCCTCACGCGCCGCCCGTCGAGATCGAGGCGAAAGGCGCCCATGACCGCCGAGATGTCCTCGTCGAAACGCTTCGACACCTTGAAGCAGCGGAAGGCCTGATCGAGCGCGAGGTGGGGAACGGTGACGCTCGCGACGTATTCACCCTCCCGGCGATCCTGCTTGCGGTACGCGATGAAGTAATCCTCGATCGAGAGCGCACGGGTCTCCCCTCCCCGGCGAAGCGTCAACGTCGCGCCGAGCGCGATCAGCGCTGGCGGCAGGTCGCCGATGGGCGAGGCGTTGGCGACGTTGCCGCCGACCGTGCCCGATGCGCGCACCTGCGCCGAGCCGAAGCGGCGCATCAATTCGCCGAGATCGGGATGAATCGCGGCGAGCGGCGCGAGCGCGCGCGCGTGGCTCGCCATGGCGCCGAGGACGAGCGAGTCGTCGCTGTCTTCGATGGCGTCGAGCGCCTGAACGCGTCCGAGCCAGATGATCTTTTCGATCTCCATCAGGCTCTTGGTGATCCAAAGGCCGACGTCGGTCGAGCCGGCGAGCAGCGTCGCGTCGGGATGTCGCAAGTAGAGCGCGTCGAGCGCTTCGAGCGACGCTGGCGCGGCGAAGAAGCGCGCCTCGTCGCCCACGAAGAGATCGGCGCCGTCATCGAGCTCCGCGAGCGCCGCAGCGCGCGCGTCCCGTTCTTCCGCATAGAGCGTGCGCGAGGGGGCGGCGCAGGCGTCGAGCGCGGCGTCGACGATCGGGCGGTAACCCGTGCAGCGGCAAAGGTTGCCCGCGAGCGCGTCCTCGACCATGCGCCGGTCGACGGGCCGGGGCGCCTCCTCGTGCAGCGTGAAGAGGCTCATGACGATGCCCGGCGTGCAAAAGCCGCATTGCGAGCCGTGATGCGCGACCATCGCCTCCTGCACTGGATGCAGCACGCCGTTCCGCGCCAGCGCGTCGACGGTGACGATATCGGCTCCGTCCATCTGACCGAGAAGCGCGATGCAGGCGTTGACGGGTTCGTAGACGAGCCGGCCCTCACGCAGCCGCCCGACCGCGACCGTGCAGGCCCCGCAATCGCCCTCGCCGCAACCTTCCTTCGTGCCGAGCAGGCGCCGCGTCTCGCGCAGGTAATCGAGCATCGTCCGGCGCGGGAGAAAATCCGCGCATTCGACGAGCTCGCCGTTCAACCGTAACCTCACCGCCCGCCGCATAACCGCTCCATCGCCTGCGTCTGTCGCACGCGAGCATGGCTCAAGCAGGAGCGCAAGCCAACGGGCTTCAAATCAACTGCGCCGCCCCCGCCACCACCAGATACCGCGCGCCCTTGGCCAGCGTGACCAGCGGCACGAATATCCAGAGCGGGGTGCGCATCGCGCCCGCCACGAGGGTCAGCGGGTCGCCGATCACGGGCGCCCACGACAACAGCAGCGACCATACGCCCCAGCGCCGGTAGGCGGCGGCGTAGCGCTCGTAGCGCTCGGGCGAGAGCGGAAAACGGGGATGGTCGCGGAAGCGCGCGGCGTAGCGGCCGAGCAGCCAGTTGACGATCGAGCCCAGCGTGTTTCCGAACGTCGCGACTATCACGGCGAGCCCGACGCCCGCCGTTCCGAGGGCGATGACGCCGGCGAGCGTCGCTTCCGACGCGCCGGGCAGGATCGTCGACGAGGCGAAGGCCACGAGGAAAAGCGTGAGCAGTTCGAGGGCCGCGGCCAAGAAAGACTCCGATCCAAAGGGGGCGCTCCGCCCGTATCCAAGGCGCGGACGAGTTGCTAACAGAGAGTCGTTCCCGAGAGAAACGGTCAAGGAAGCCTATGTCCGTGTCGTCGCCAGCCCGCGCATCGAATACAACCCCCGCGCTCCTCGAGCGGATCGCCGCGCGCGTCGGCGCCGGCTACGTGATCACGGACCCGACGGACATGGAGCCGCATCTGATCGAGTCGCGCGGCCTCTATCGCGGGGCCGCGACCGCGGTGGTCCGCCCGAAGGACGCGCAGGAGGTCGCCTTCGTGCTGGGCGAATGCGCGGCCGAGGGCGTGCCGGTGGTTCCTCATGGCGGCAATACCGGCCTCGTGGGCGGCGGCGTCCCGTTCGGCGGGATCGTGCTGTCGCTCGGCCGTCTGAACGCGATCCGGGATGTCGACGCGACGAACGCCACGATGACGGTCGAGGCCGGCGTCACGCTCAAGTCCATCCAGGACGCGGCGCGCGCCGCCGACCGGCTGTTTCCCCTGTCGCTCGGTTCGGAAGGCGCCTGCCAGATCGGCGGCAACATCGCCACGAACGCCGGCGGCACGGGCGTCCTGCGCTACGGCAACACCCGCGACCTCGTCCTCGGGCTCGAAGTCGCCCTTCCCGACGGGCGGCTCTGGAACGGGCTGCGATCCTTGCGCAAGGACAACACAGGCTACGACCTCAAGCACCTTTTCATCGGCTCGGAGGGCACGCTCGGGATCGTCACGGCGGCTGTGCTGAAGCTCTTTCCCGCACCGAAATCGCAGGTCACAGCCTTCATCGGGATCGAGGGGCCTCACGCCGCGCTCGCCGTGTTCGAGCGCATGCGCGCCGCTGCGGGAGACCAACTCACGGCCTTCGAATTCATGCCGCGTTTCGGGCTCGAACTCGTCCTGAGGCACGGGCACGACGTCCAGCGTCCGCTCGCGGGCGACCACGCCGCGCTCGCGCTGATCGAGCTCACCTCGCCCCAGGCCGAGGCGCCGCTGCAGGACCTCGTGGAGACGGTGCTCGGAACGGCGATCGAGGACGGGCTCGTCGAGGATGCGACGATCGCGGCCAGCGGCGCGCAGGTCGCCGGGATGTGGAAGCTTCGCGAGCTGATGTCCGAAGTGCAGGGGCGCGAGGGCGGCTCGATCAAGCACGACGTCGCCGTGCCGGTGTCGAAGGTCGCCGATTTCATCGTCGAGGCGACGCGCGCCTGCGAGGCCGAAATGGAGGGCCTGCGCGTCTGCGCCTTCGGCCATTTCGGCGACGGCAACATCCATTTCAATCTCAGCCAGCCCGTCGGCATGGACAAGCTGGCCTATCTGGCTCAATGGGAGCGCTTCAACCGGATCGTCCACGATATCGTCGCCCGGATGAGCGGTTCGATCGCGGCCGAGCACGGCGTCGGGTTGATCAAGCGCGACGAGCTGCTGCTCTACAAAGACCCCATTGCGGTCGATCTGATGCGTACGCTCAAGCGCGCCCTCGACCCGAAGAATATTCTCAACCCCGGCAAAGTCGTCGCGGTTTCCGACGACGCGCCGCCGGCGCTTCCCCCAGGCAAGACGTGAGGAGCGCTCAATGAACCGGATGAGGCGAGCGGCGATGAACTCCGTGGCGGGGCTGCGTTACGCCCTGCGCAACGAGGAATCGTTCCGGCAGGAGGTTCTTCTGCTGGGAATCTGCCTGGTCGTCGGTTTTTTCATCGCGCCGGACGCGGGCTGGTACGTCGCGATGATCGGGACGGTGATCGTGGTGATGATCGTGGAGTTGCTCAATACCTCGATCGAGCGCCTAGCCGACCACGTCTCCCCGGAATTCCACCCGCGGATCGGCGCGATCAAGGACGCGGCCTCGGCGGCCGTGTTCTGCGCGCTGGCGCTCGCCGGCACGGTGTGGATCGCGGCTGCGGGCGTGCGCATCGGCGTCTTCTGACCGGCGTCGGAGGGGGTCGAGCCCGTTGACCGACGCAAGCCAGAGTGCTTCGAAGCGACATGATCCCTGAGCCGAGTCGCCAGCGATGACCGCCACCGTCCGGGATGTGACGCCCGGCCTCGCGCTCGCGCTCGCCGTCTCCTTCGCCGCAACGGCGCTTGCGCCCGCCATGCCAGCCTTCCTGCCGCTTCCGGCGATGGTGATCGCGCTTCTCCTCGGGATCGCGCTCAACCCCATGGCGCGCCGCCAGTCGTTCCAGCCCGGCCTTTCGCTCGCGGTAAAAAGGCTCCTGCGCATCGCGGTGGCGCTGCTCGGCCTGCGCATCGCGCTGGGAGACATCGTCGATCTCGGCGCGGCGACGGCGCTGATCGTCATCGCATCGATGATCGTGACCATCGCGTCGGGCTTCGCGCTGGCGCGGCTCTTCGGGCAGACGAGCGCCTATGGCGCGCTCGCGGGCGCGGCGACGGCCGTCTGCGGCGCCTCGGCGACGCTCGCCACGGCGAGCGTGCTGCCGCATTACAAGGGCAAGGAGGCGGACGTCGCCTTCGTCGTCGTCGCGGTGAACGCGCTCTCCACCGTCGCGATGCTGCTCTATCCGCTCATCTGCGCCTGGCTCGGGATGGACGACCGGCTCGCGGGGATCATGCTCGGCGCGACGATCCACGACGTCGCGCAAGTGGTCGGCGCGGGCTACGCGGTTTCTGAGCAAGCCGGCGACGCGGCGGTCGTCGTCAAACTGTTTCGCGTATTCCTGCTCCTGCCGGTGGTGCTCGTCATCGGCTGGATCTTCGCCTCGCGGGCGACGATCGTCGGCGCCCCGGCGGCGCGCGCGCCGGTTCCGGTCTTCGCGGTCGTCTTTCTCGCGCTGTGCGCGCTCAACAGCGCGTTGAGCGCCGTTCCGACTCTCGCGCCGGTCTACGGGCCCGTGCGCGACATCCTCGTCGCCGCCTCGGGCTGGGGCCTCCTCGTCGCGATCGCGGCCCTGGGGCTCGGCACATCGATCGATGCGGTCGCGCGGCTCGGCTGGCGTCACGTCGCGACGGTCACCGCGACGACGTTCGTGATCCTCGTCGTGGCGGTCGGGCTTCTCATGGCGATCTGAGACGGCGTCGTTTTGGCGCCGTTGGAGACTAGCGGCTGGCTGCCGCCCGCATTATGGTGCGCCGCAAATCAAACGCCCTGCGACACGAGTGGACGAGAGATGGCCGAGAAGACCACCCCCTACTTCCAGAACGAGCGCGGCGTTCGCGTGATCCACACGGGGTCGAAGGAATTCATGTGTATCGGGGCGAGGCCTCCGTTCGACCACCCCCACGAGTTCATCGACATGGGCGGCGCGGACGAGGCGATCTGCCCGTATTGCTCGACGCTTTACCACTACAAGCCGGAGCTCGGCGCCGGCGGCGCGGAGCCGGCGGATTGTCTCTGGGACGGCGCCTCGACCACGACGCCGGACAGGCTCGTCACCGGCGCGTCGCGCTGACCAATGTCCGCTGATGACGTGACGGTCGTCGGCGCCGGCGTCGCCGGCCTCACCGCCGCGCTCGCGTTCGCAGCGGCCGGACGCTCCGTCACGCTTGTCGAGCGCCGCACCGGTTTCTCCGAGGTCGGCGCGGGCCTCCAGCTCTCGCCCAACGCCACGCGCGTGCTCGCCGGCCTCGGCCTCGGTCCCGCCCTCGCCCGCCAGTCCTGCGAGCCGCCCTCCGTCGTCGTGCGCGACCTGCGCTCGGGGCGGACGATCGGGGGCGTCGGCCTCGGGCCGGCGATGCGCGAGCGCTTCGGCGCGCCGTATTACGTCATCCACCGCGCCGATCTGCAGACCATCCTGCTCGACGCCGTGCGCGCGCAGCGCAACATCCGGCTCCTGATGGGACGGGAACTCGCCGCGATGTCGCAGGACGCACAGGGCGTCGATCTGGTCTTCGCGCGAGCAGGGTCCGCCGACGAAAACCGCCGCGCCGCTCTCGTCGTCGGCGCCGACGGGATCTGGTCGAAGACGCGGCCTCTCCTCGGCGACAACCGCACGCCCGCCTATCGCGGATTTGTCGCCTGGCGCGCGACGATCGCGCGCGCCGACGCGCCGGCCGCGCTGGCGGGAGACGAGACCGGATTGTGGCTCGGGCGCGACGCGCATATCGTGCACTACCCCGTAGCGGCCGGGCGGCGCGTCAACATCGTGGCGATCATGCGCCGTCGCGCGCCCGTCGCCGGTTGGTCCGAGCCCGCGCCGGGCGCCGATCTCCTGGCGGGGCTGCCCGCCTGCGCCACGGCCTTGCGAGACCTGCTCTCGGTTCCCGCCGAATGGACGCTCTGGTCTCTGCACGATCTTCCTGTCGGACGCATCGCCTCGGGTCGCGTCGCGCTTATCGGCGACGCCGCGCATCCGGTTTTGCCTTTCATGGCGCAGGGTGCGGGAATGGCGATCGAGGATGCGGCCGTGCTCACGCGGGCGGTCGTCGAGGAGGCGGAGCCCGTCGAGGCGATCGAGCGGTACGCCCGCGAGAGGACGGCTCGAGTCCGGCGCGTCCAGAATGTGGCGCGGTCCAATGTCCGCGCCTATCACGCGGGCGCCTTGTTGGGCCTCGCGCGCAACGTCGTGATGGCTCGCCTCGGGCCAACGGGCATGACCGACCGCTACGCCTGGATCTACGGCTGGACGCCCTGATCCGAAGATATCGGGCGCAGACTCGCCTCGAAGCCAGATCCTCGCTGCGTTGCAGCAATGCTTTCCTCCATTTTATGTCGACATTTTAAAGATAAAATGTCAGTGTGTGATCGCAGCTTTTCACCGGTCAACCGAGGTCGAGCGTTTTGAGCATCCCCGATCCCGTTTTCCTGCCCTGCGGCGACACGGCGTTGACCGTGGAGTTCGGCCGCGAGGTGGATCCACATCTCAACGCGTTGACCCTCGCCCTCGACGCGGCGCTGAAGGATCGGCCCGCACCGGGGCTCGTCGAAACGGTGCCGACCTATCGCTCGCTGATGCTGCAATTCGATCCCCTGACGACGGATCACGCGGCGATCGAGGACGCCGTGCGCGCCCTCCTGCCCGGTCTCGAAGCGTCGACCGAAACGGCCCGCCGCTGGCGCGTCCCGGTCGTCTACGGGGGCGAGTTCGGGGTCGATCTCGAAGACGTCGCCTCGCGCCACGGTCTGACGCCCGCCGGCCTGATCGAGCGCCACTGCGCGCCCATCTACCGGGTGGCGATGCTCGGCTTCCTTCCGGGGTTCTGCTATCTCGCCGGTCTCGATCCGTCGATCGCGACGCCGCGCCGCAATGATCCGCGCGCCGTGACGCCGGCGAGTTCGATCGCCATCGGCGGCGAACAGGCGAACATCGCCTCGATCGAGGCGCCGTCCGGCTGGCATCTGATCGGACGCACGCCCGTGCGTAACTTCTTGAGCACCCGCGACCCCGCCTTTCTGATCGGTGCCGGCGACGAAGTGGTGTTCGAGCCCATTGCGGCCGACCGATGGGCGGAGCTGGACGCGGCCGCGGCCGCCGGAGAATGGATCGCGCAGGAGATCGCCCATGGCTGAGATCGCCGTCATCGATTGCGGACCCGCGACGACGATCCAGGACGCGGGGCGTTTCGGGCTCCAGCGTTTCGGCGTCGGCCCCGTCGGCGTGATGGACCGCGCGGCGCTCGCCGTCGCCAATCTCCTCGTCGGCAACGCGCCGGACGAGGCGGCGATCGAATTCGCCGGGCTCGGCGGGCGGTTCCGGGTGTCAGAAGGCGTTGTGCGAGTCGCGCTTGTAGGCGCCGAGGCGGCGCTGAGCGTCGAGGGAGAGCCGGTCGCGCCGTACACGAGCGTCACGCTGCGCGCCGGCGAGACCTTCGCGGTCGGAGCGCCGCGCAGCGGCACCTTCGCCGTGCTCGCGATCGCGGGCGGGCTCGACGTCGCTCCCGCGCTCGGCAGCCGCTCGCTGCATCTGCGCGCGGCCATCGGCGGCCTCGGCGGCCGGGGCTTGCGGCCCGGCGACGCCCTGGGCCTGCGGCGCGACGTGGTCGAAGGCGACGATCTCGTCCTGATCGATCCCCCGAAGCCCCGCGTCGGTCCGATCCGGGTGGTGCTCGGGCCGCAGGACGACCATTTCACGCAGGCCGGTCTCGAGACGTTCCTGTCCGGCGCCTACATGGTCTCGCAGCAGGCGGACCGGATGGGCTATCGCCTGAACGGACCGCGCATCGAGCACGCGAACGGCTTCAACATCGTGTCGGACGGCATCGTCACCGGCTCGATCCAGGTGCCCGGATCGGGCGAGCCGATCGTCCTGATGGCGGACCGGCAGACGACGGGCGGCTACCCGAAGATTGCGACGATCATTTCCGCGGATCTCGCGCGGTTTGCGCAGTTACGCCCCGGCGAGACCGTCCGCTTCACCGCCGTCACGGCCGCCGAGGCGATCGTCGCCGCGCGCGAGGAAGCGAAGGCGATCGCGGCTTTGCGCGGGCGCCTCCAGCCCGCCGGCTCTATCGACCTGACCAGCGAGCGGCTCCTGGCGCTGACGCTGGTGGGCGGTTTCGTGGATGCGCGGGCTGAATTTTTCGAAGAGGAGACCGTCTGATGCGGGTCGATCTCAACAGCGACATGGGTGAGAGCTTCGGCGCCTGGTCGATGGGCGACGACGAGGCGATGCTCGACATCGTCACCTCGGCGAACGTCGCCTGCGGCTGGCACGCGGGCGACCCATCGATCATGCACCGCACGGCAGAAATCGCGAAGGCGAAGGGCGTCGCGATCGGCGCGCATCCGGGCTTCAACGACCTCTGGGGCTTCGGGCGCCGCGTCATCACCGGCCACACGATGGACGAGCTCGAGAAGCAGATCGCCTACCAGATCGGCGCGTTGCAGGCCTGCGCTGCGCTGGCGGGGCACCGCGTGACCTATGTCAAGACGCACGGGGCGCTCGCCAACATGGCGGCGGCGGACGACGCGATCGCGCTCGCCATCGGCCGCGCGATCAAGGGCGTCGATCCGACCCTCGTGTACATGGTCATGCCCGCGCAGGCGACCGAGCGGGCCGCCGAGACGCTCGGCCTGCGCGCCGTGCGCGAGATCTACGCCGACCGCACCTACGCCGACGACGGCAACCTGTCGAGCCGCAAGATCGAGGGCTCCGTGATCCACGATCCCGCGCTCGCCTCCGCCCGGGTCGTCACGATGCTGCGCGAACGCGCCATCACGACGACGTCCGGCAAGAAAATTCCCGCCGAGATCGACACGATCTGCGTGCATGGCGACAATCCCGCCGCCGTCGCCATGGCGCGGGCCGTGCGCGAGGCTCTCGTCGCCGAGGGCTTCGCCCTCGCTCCGTTCGCGCCGGCCTGATCGCGGCGGCTGAGCGGAGCAGTAGTCCAATCTTAATCCAATTGCCCCAGATTGCAGACGGTCATACGCCGCACGTCCGCAAAGGGGTCCGATGTCGAAAAGCGCTTTCGCCCAAGCCTCGCATGACGCGACGCCGCTTCCTGCGAGCGCTTTCGACCTCGTTTGCGTGATTGACGAAGACGGCCGGATCACGCCGGCCGGTGGCGACTGGACGGGCGAACTGGGCTGGACCGCTGCGGACTTGCAGCGGAGCGACGCAGACGAATTCCTCCATCCCGACGATCGGACATTGGTCATCGAGGCGATATCGGGCCTCGTTCCAGCCGGGGACGCTGCTCGTTTCGTCGCCCGCTGCCGACGCAAGGCCGGGGGGCATTTGTGGTTCGAATGGCGCGCGGCGCACTCGGACGTCGACGGTTTCGTCTACGCGACGATGCGCGACATTACGGAAATCAGGCGCTGGGCCTCCCGCGCCGCCGCGATCGAACAACTTGCGGGCGTGGGCAGCTGGGAGATGGACGTCGAGACCGGCGCGCTCGATCTGTCGCCCGCCGCCCGGCGAATCTTCGGCCTCGACCTGCAGACGGGCGCGCTCAACATCGACGCTGGCATCGGCCTTCTGAGCGAGGCCGAGGCGATGCGCGACGGACTGCGCCGGCTCCAGGAGTTCGGCGAGGCGTTCGACAGGACGTTCTCGTTTCAGAACGCGGCCGGCGAACAGCGCCACGGGCGCATGACCGGTGTAGCCGAAAAGGTCGCAGGACGCGTCGCGCGCGTCTACGGCGCTCTCCAGGACCTCACCGACACACGGCGCGCGGAAGACGTCGCGCAGGCCGCCAGTTCCCGCCTGCAGAACGCCATCGAGGCGTTGCCCGACGGCTTCGTGCTCTACGACGACGAAGACAGGATCGTCGCCTTCAACGAGCAGTACCGCAATCTGCATCCCTCCTTCATGGATCTGGTCAGATCGGGAGTACGATTCGAGGATCTGCTGCGTCGGGCGCTGGAAGTCGGCCATTTCGCGGATTCCGACGGACGCGAAGACGAATGGCTTGCAGCGCGGATGCACGCTCATCTTCAGTCGCGCTCCAGCATCGAGCAGCCCCTCTCCGACGGGCGCTGGGTTCGCATCGTCGAGAACCAGACCGCCGACGGGTGGCGCGTCGGCCTGCGCATCGACATCACCGATCTCAAGCGCCAGGAGCGACGCCTCACGGACATCATCGCCGGCACCAATGTCGGGACCTGGGAATACGACCTGCGCACGGGCCGGGTGTTCTACAATGAACGCTGGGCGCAGATGGTCGGCTACACGCTCGAGGAGATCGAACCCCAGACGATCGACTTCTGGCGCTCTATCGCGCATCCCGAAGATTACGCCCGCGCCCGCTCGCTTCTCGACGCGCACATGCGCGGCGAAACCGATTTCTACGAAATGGAAACCCGTCTGCGGCACAAGGACGGCCGCTGGATCTGGGTGCTCGACCGCGGCCGCGTCGCGCAACGCACGGCGGACGGCACGCCGCTCTGGATGTCGGGGACCCACCTCGACATCACCAAGCGCAAGGAAGCCGAGTTCCAGCGAGAGGAGAGCCGGCGCAATCTTCAGGCGACGCTCGACGCGATACCCGACCTGCTTTTCGAGATCACCGAAGACGGCGTGTTCCTGAACCACCATTCGGGCTCGGATGGCCAGCTGATGATGGAGACGAGCGACTTCATCGGTCGCAAGATGCACGAGGTGATGCCGGAGGACGTCGCGAAAATCGGCATGGCCGCCGTGCGCGAGGCGCTGGAAACCGGGCGCTCGATCGGCAAGCAATATGAGTTGAACGTCCTCGCCGGACGCCGTTGGTTCGAACTGTCGGCGGTGCGCAAGCAGACTGAAGGCGATGAACGTCCAACCTGCATCCTGATGGCGCGCGATGTGACCGAGCGCCGCAAGGCTCAGGTCGAGATCGAGTATCAGGAGCAGCTTCTGCGAGGCTTGTTCGCCTTGTCGCCCGTCGGCATATCGCTCAATGACTTCGAGACCTCAGAATTCCTCGACGTCAACGCGATGATGCTCATTCAAAGTGGCTATTCGCGCGACGAAATCATCGGAATGAGCTACCGGGATCTGTCCCCGGAGGAATTTCGCGGCAGCGTCAGACGCTATTTCGACGCCAACCCCGATGCGCTGCTCTACGGTCCGCTCGAAGAAGAACACTTCCGAAAGAACGGCGAACGCTATCCCGTGCTTCTGCGCGGCATGCGGATGAGGGATCGCAGCGGGCGGACGCTGATCTGGTCCATCATCGAGGACGTCAGCGAACGCAAGGCGCTCGAGGCGACGCTCAAGGCGGAGCGCGACTTCCTGTCCCAGCTCATGGCGACGAGCACATCGGCGATCACCGCGCTCGACGAGCAGGGCCGGATCATCTTCGCCAACCAGGCGGCCGAGGATGTTCTCGGCATTCCGCGCGCGACCGCCCTTTCGAGACCCTTCAACGCGCCCGCCTGGAAGATCACGACGCTGGACGGCGCCCCCGTCGACCCGGTCGACCTCCCGTTCTCCCGTGTGATGGCGACGGGGCAACCGATATTCGACGTGCGTCACGCGATCGTCTGGCCGACGGGCCGGCGGAGAATCCTCTCGATCAACGCCGCCCCGGTCGGACAGGCCGGAAGCGGCGCGGCGCGTGTGGTCTGCTCGATTCGGGACGTGACCGAGCAGATGGAGGCCGAGACGAAGATTCGCGTTCAGGCGCGTGAAGACGCCCTGACGAAGCTCGCCAATCGCGCGACGCTGATGGAGGAGCTGAAACGCTTCGCCGCCGACCGGCGAAAGGGCGAAGGGATGGGCGCCTTCCTCCTCCTCGATCTCGATTACTTCAAGGAAATCAACGATACGCTCGGTCACCTCGCGGGCGACGAGTTCCTCGTCGAAATCGCCCGTCGATTGCGCGAGGGCGTCCGGGGCGACGACCTGGTGGCGCGTTTGGGCGGTGACGAATTCGCCGTGATCCTGCGAAACCTGCATGGCGAGGAAGACGCGCATGCGGTGATCGAAGCTCTGCTGACCCGCCTGCGAACACCGCTGACGCTGCAGGGGCGCACGATCTCGCCGAGCGCGAGCATCGGCGCGGCGCTCAAGCGTCCCGATTCGACGGATGCGGAGGAACTCTACCGGGACGCCGACAGCGCGCTCTATCACGCCAAGGCCTCGGGCCGCGACACCTGGAGCTTCTTCGACGCGGAGCTGCGCGGGCGGATCGACCGACGCAAGACGATTGCGGCCCGCCTCAAGCGCAGCGTCGCGACCCGCGCGATCCAGGTCGCCTACCAGCCGCAGATCAGGCTCGACACGGGAGAGCACTGGGGATTCGAGATCCTCCCCTACATTCGCGACGGCGAGCCCCTGTTCCTGACCAAGGAGCATTTCGCCATCGCCGAAGAGGCCGGACAAATCATCGCTTTGGGCGAGCAGACGCTGGAGCGCGTGCTGTCGGGGGTCTCGCATCTCATCGCGGAGAATCTCGATCCGGGGCGCATCTCGCTCAACGTTTTCGCCGCGCAGCTCAAGGACCGCGACTTCGCCCTGCGCATCGCCGCGATGCTGATGCGCCACGGGCTCTCCCCCGAGCGGCTGGAGTTCGAAATCGCCGAGAACATCGTTCTCGATCGCAGTTCGGCGGCGATCCTCGAAACGCTCCGCGCTTGCGTGCAGTTGGGCGTCACGGTGTGTCTCGACGATTTCGGCACGGGCGCGGCCTCGCTCTCGCATCTCACGCAATTCCCGGTGCGCAGCCTGAAGATCGACCGGTCTTTCGTATCGGCGATCGGCGGAGGCGACGACACGGCTCGCATATCGGGAACGATCATCGACATGGCCCATAATCTGGGCCTCAACGCCGTCGCGGAAGGCGTCGAGACGGACGAGCAGTTCGATGCGCTGATGCGCGCGGGCTGCGACTTCGTGCAGGGCGGGCTGATCAGCGCGCCGCTTCTGAACAACGACGACATCGCCTCGTACCTCGCGTCCCGCGACATCCTGAGAGCCAAGGACAAAGTGTATCTGCTCTGACGGGCGTCTTGAATCCGGCCTCGGAAAGGTCGACAACCGCCGGCGGTCCGCGCGCGAGGTCGGAACAGGGCATGCTGAAGAAGATCCTCTCGGTCGGCGGCTGGACGATGCTCTCCCGGATCACCGGCTTCGTGCGCGACATCGCGCTCGCGGCGGTCATGGGCGCCGGTCCCGTCGCCGACGCATTCTTCGTCGCCTTGCGCCTGCCGAACCATTTCCGCGCGATCTTCGGCGAAGGGGCGTTCAACGCCGCATTCATTCCGACCTATTCCGGAGCGCGAGAGCGCGACGGCGCGAGCGGAGCCAAGACCTTCGCGAACCGGATCTGGACGCTCTCGCTGGCCGTGCAAATCGTGATTCTCGCGGGAGCGCTGGCGTTCATGCCGGCGCTCGTCGGCGCCCTCGCGCCGGGCTTCGTGGACGATCCCGAGCGTTTCGACCTCGCGGTGACGCTCACGCGCATCACCTTTCCCTACCTCCTCTTCGTCACGCTGGTGACGATGCTCTCGGCGCTGCTGAACGCCAACGACCGCTTCGCGGTCGCCGCAGCCGCCCCGATTCTTCTGAACGTCTCGCTCGTCGCGGCGCTCGCCCTCGCCTACCTCTTTCCGAGCGCGGGCCATGCCGCCGCCTGGGGCGTTGCGGTGGCGGGGGTGCTGGAGCTAGCGCTCGTCTGGGCGGACGCGCGGCGCGCGGGGCTCGCCCCACGGCTTGCGATTCCGCGGATCGACAGGACGATGGCGCGGTTCTTCAAGACCTTCGGGCCGGCCGTGATCGGTTCGGCGGGCGTGCAGATCGCGATGTTCGCCGACACCTTCATCGCGTCGCTGCTGCCGGCGGGCGCGGTGTCGTCTCTGTATTACGCCGACCGGCTGTATCAGCTTCCCGTCGGCGTCATCGGCGTCGCGGCCGGGACGGTGCTGCTTCCTGAACTGAGCCGGCGCATCGCCGCAGGCGACGACGCGGGCGCGCGGTCCGCGCAGAACCGGGCGGCCGGTCTGATCCTCGCGCTCGCCCTGCCCTGCGCCGTGGCCTTCGTGCTGTTGCCGGACCTGATCATGCTCGCCCTGTTCGGGCGCGGAGCCTTTACGGCCGAGGACGCGCTCGCGGCGGGCGCGGTGCTCGCGGCCTATTCGGCGGCGTTGCCCGCCGTGGTCCTGATGCGTTCGGCGCTCGCCAGCTTCTACGCGCGCTCCGACACGATGACGCCATTGTGGATCTCGCTGACGGCGGTCGGCGTCAACGTCGCCTTCAAGGTCGTGCTCACGGGTCCTTATGGCGTCGTCGGGCTTGCGCTCGCGACCGCCATCGGCGCTTGGGTCAATCTTCTGCTCCTCCTCGTGATCGCGCATCGTCGCGGCTGGAGCGCTCCGGATTCGACGCTCAGGCGCACGGTGCTCGCCGCAGGCATTGCCTGCGTCGCGCTGGCCGTCGCCGTGCTGGCGCTGCGCGATCTGGCGGAGGAGGCGGCGGCCACGCTGGGCCGTTTCGAGAACGAGACGACGCTCGTCGCGCTCGCGTCAGCCGGCGCGCTCGTCTATGGCGCGAGCCTGTTCGCCGGCCTCAAGCTCCTCGGCGTCCCGCTCCTGCGTCGCCGCGGCGCCCCCTGATCCGTAGCCTTACGGAG
This sequence comes from Microvirga sp., assembly GCA_022241475.1. The sequence goes on from JAKOMT010000002.1 coordinate 153,687, forward strand.
CCGAAACGGCGGACGAGAGAGTACTATGTCGACACCGGACGCGCCCGGCGGACCGCGCGCTATGGAGGCTCGGATGACCCACAATGTCGGAACCCTGGACCGCATCGTCAGGATCGTGATCGGCCTCGCGCTGATCGCGTTCGCGCTCGGATGGATTCTCCCCGGAACAAGCTGGAACTGGGTCGGCTGGATCGGGATCGTCCCGCTGGCGACGGCGGCGTTCGGAACGTGCCCCGCCTATTCGATCCTCGGGGTGTCGAGCTGCGAGCGCGCGACGACCGGGATGTGACGGCTTCAGTCCGGGACGACGCCCGCGGCCCGGCTCAGACGCCGGGCCCGGAATGCGCGAAGTCCCAGTAGAGCTCGCGCGCCTTGCGGTAGACCGGGCCGGGCTGGATTTCGCGGTCGTCGATGCGCCCGACAGGCGTCACCTTCGAATAGTTCCCGGTGGCGAAGACCTCGTCGGCGCCGAGGAAGTCCTCGTACCGCAGCACGCTCTCGAACACCGCCACGCCGGACTCGCGCAGCAGCCTGATCACCCGTTGGCGCGTGATCCCGTTGAGAAACGTGCCGTTGGGAATCGGCGTGAAGACGGCGCCGTCCTTGACGAGGAAGATGTTGGAGGTCGCGGTTTCGGCGACGTTGCCCAGCATGTCGAGGACGAGCGCGTTGGAGAAGCCGCGCGACTGCGCCTCGCGCAGGATGCGGGCGTTGTTGGGGTAGAGGCAGCCGGCCTTCGAATCGGTCGGCATGGTCTCGATCGTCGGGCGGCGAAACGCGCCCTTCGTCAGCGAGGCAGGGACGGGCGGCGCCATCGCAGCCTCGAACAACGCCATGCAGAAACCGACCGAATCCGGATCCGGGCAGATCGCGCCGATCCCCTCGGCCTCGCCCCAGTACATCGGCTTCACGTACAGCGTGGCGCCGGCGTCGAACTTGCTCGCCCCCTCCCGGACGAGCGCCGCCATCGCTTCGACGCTCTGCGTCGGATTGAGGCCGATGATCCCTGCCGAGCGATTCACCCGCGCCAGATGCAGGTCGAGATCGGGCGCGATGCCCTCGAACACGCGCGCGCCGTCGAACACCGAAGAGCCGAGCCAGCTCGCATGTGAGCGGGGGCCGATGATGGGCGGGTTGCCCTCATGCCATTCGCCCCCGAACCAGGTCCACGTCTTCGAATGCCAGGCCACGAACGTCTCCTTGCGGGTCTCCATTTCGGGACCGGCATCCAGCGTCAGTCAAACCGCGACTGTCAAGCGCGCCATCGAGCGACCGGTCTCGTCAGGCGTCGGCCAGCTTGCGACGGGCGGCGCGCAACTCCTCGATCGCGGCCTCGATCTCCGATCGCTGAAGTTCGAGATGCGCGATCTGGTCGTCGATCTTGTCGAGCGAGAGACGCAGATCGACGCCGCCTGCTCCGGACGGGTCGCCGGCGAGCATCTCCTGGATCTCGGCCAGCGTGAAGCCCAGTTGCTTGCCCTTGAGAATCACGCCGAGACGCTCGCGGTCGCGCGCGTCGTAGATCCGCATGGTGCCGATGCGGCGCGGCGAAATAAGACCGCGATCCTCGTAGAACCGCAAAGCCCGGAGCGTCACGCCGAATTCGCGTGAGAGATCGCTGATCAGGTATTCCTGTCGCCCGGGCGCGGCGGACCCGCTCTGCGCGTCGACCGCGAAAGCCGGGCGAACATCTTTTTTCGAAGCCACGTCGAGACTGTTCGTGTGCGGCACCGGTAATCTCCGATCACAAAATTGGGCGCTGCGTGTTCAGACCGCCCTAGCCGCCGGAGTGAAGCGTCGTCGTTCCCCGGCGCCGATTTCATCGAAATTGCGCTCACTGATATATACGTGCGACGTTAAAAATTAACAACCTTAAGATTGCATAACGCAATTTTTGATTGTTTTTCTCGCAACCTCTGCGATTTCCGTGACGGCGCGCCAGTTCGCCCTATTGCCCGGGGCGGACGCCTGCGCCACTCTAGAACGAGATGTTGACCCTCACGAAGACACGATTGATCGCCGCGACCCTGCTCGCCGGTTTCGCCCTCGCCTCGACCGACCGGGAGGCTGCGGCGCGCGCGGGCTCGGACCCGCTGACCTGCATGAACCTCGCGCTCGATTACGCGACGTCTCTCGCCCGCAACGAGACGCTCGAGGAGACGCTGGAGGTCCATCGCGCGACGATCCTGCGCCTCGACGCGCTCGCAGAGGACGCGACCGAATCGCCGCGCGTTCGCCTCGACGAGGCGCGGGCCTTCGCCCGCACCCGGGAGGCGCGCGAGATAGACCGCGGCGTGCGCGCGGCGTTGCGCCTTCTCGACAACGCTCGCTCCATCGTGGCGGGCTGGCGCGGAAGTTACTGTCCGGTGGCCCCTCCGGACGGGGGAGCCAGCCTTACAGGACAGCCGCGCTGCGACGCCGCCTCCGCGAGCTTCGTGGATGAATTGCGCATCGAGCGCCGGACGCCCGAACAGACTCAAGAGCGTGAGCGGCTGACCGCCGAGCGGCAGACGATGCTCAAGGCGCGCATCACCCGCGACGACCGGGACGACCTGCTGGAATTGTGGCGACTGCGCTCGGAGGGGTTCGACGCCCTGATGCGGCTCGAGCGGCTTCAGACGCTTCGCGGCTCCGCTCTCGGATTGATCGAGGAGTTGCGCGCCTCCGAGTGCATCCCCGCCGCATCCGACAAGAGCTGACGCACCGCCTCATTCGGCCGCGGCGAGACGAGACGGCGCGCGACGGCGCGACGCCGTGCGGCCGGCCCTGTCCGCCAGCGTGGCGAGGCGCATGGCGCGCGCCACGACCGGCGGCGGATCGATCTCCTCGGGCACGGCCGCGAACCGCCAGCGCGCGAGCGCCCGCCCCAGCGCGGGCCGCGTGATCAAGCGGCAAAACGGGATSGCGAGAAGCGGCCCGATCGCCACCGGCGCAAGCCACGGCAGAACATCGGGCGCGTAGAGCGCGCTTACGCCGAGCATCGCGGCGCCGACGAGCGTCTGCGGCCAGAACCGGCGCGCCGCTTCTCCCCACGAGACTCCGAGCCCCCGCCGCGTCTGCGCTTGCCAGGTCAACCCTCGCCCGCAGGCGAGGCCCGCGATGAAGACGGTCTCGGCGATCGCCATGATCGGCGCGAGGATCATGCCGTGGACGAATTCCGCGACGCCGGCGGCGAGGAGCTTCACGCCCCCGCCATACGAGCGGCGACGGCGCGCGTCGGCGAAAGCATCGACGAGGCCGGCGAATTTCGGAGCGAACACCATCGTGATCATCATGCCGAAGAGCCAGAGCGCGAGGCTCGGGGGCGCTTCGGCGAACGGATTGGCGGCGAGAAGCCCGCCGGAGACGCCCGTCGCCGCCTGAGCGAGGCCGAGCGCGACGAACGTCAGCCACGCAGGTCCGGACAGATACATCAAGACGGCGAGAGCGAGTTGCAGCCGCGCCATCGGCGTCCATCCGGGGCGCGCGACGAGCTTGAGATACTGCATGTTGCCCTGGCACCAGCGCAGGCTGCGACGCATGAATTCCGGCGGACAAGGCGGGTTGATCTCGTAGCTTCCGAACTCGTCGGGCAGCACGCGCACGTCGTATGCCGCCCCCTGCATCAGCGCGGCCTCGACCTGGTCATGGCTCAGGATCAGCCCGCCGAGCGGGGGCGGCCCGGGAAGGCGCGGAAGCCGGCAATGGCGGCGAAAGGCGTCGACGCGGATGATGGCGTTATGCCCCCAATACGGACCCGCCGGCCCCTGCCACCAGGCGGAGCCGAGCGTATAGGCGCGCATGCCGTGACGCATGCCGAACTGGAACAGCCGCGTGAAGGCGACCCGGCTCGGCAGGCCGGCGATCAGGGTCTGGCAGATGCCGAGCCGGGGATTGGCGTCCATCAGCCGGACGAGCCGCCGGATCGCCGCGCCGCTCATCAGGCTGTCCGCGTCGAGGACGATCATGTAGTCGAAATCGTCCCCGCGTCGGTCGAGGAATTCCCAGAGATTGCCGGTCTTGTGATCGAGGTTGTTCGGCCGCCGCCGATAGGCGAACCGGTCGCCAAAGGATGCCCGCCCGGCGAAAGCGCGCGCCATCCGCTCCTCCGTCTCGGCGCGCGACGGGTCCTGCGTGTCGCTGAGAAGGAAGATCGAGAAGCCGTCGAGATCATGGGACGGGCCGGCGAGATCCAGGATCGTCGCTTCGAGATGCCCGAGCACCATGTCCGGGTCTTCTTCGTGCACGGGGACGACGATCGCCGTCCGCCCGACGGAGCGAGAAGCGCCTTCGCCCGATCGGTCGAGGCCGGCCAGCGGAGCGACCGTTCGCACCGGATCGTCGTGGGTCAACGCCAGGACAAGTCCGATCAGTGCGTTCCAGAAGCCGATCACGGTCCATGGCAACGTCGCCGCGAAGGCGACGAGCATGAGCGCGTCGACCACCGAAATTCCGTCACGGGAGAAGATGATGGCGAGGACGCCGAGGGCGAGCGCGCAAGTTGCGGCTACGAGCCCGAAGAAGGTCAAGCGACGGATTACGAGCCGATCGTTCTCGCTCCCGCCCTGACCGGCAGGCCTCACAAGCGATGACAACTGGCGCCCTCCGTCGCAACGGGGCGCGCCTCGCATCGCCTCCGCTTTTCCTCGCTGATCTGGTTACGCAGATCGCGCGCGTCCGGTTTTTACGCGCTCGGGAAGAAAGACGTGTGAAGGCTGGTTGATCAGGAAAAGGCCTGGGGCGCCGGTTCGTCGTTATCCGATTCGACAGCGCCCCAGCGGCGTCACGAAAGGACGCCGAAAAACCAGAGCAGCAGGATGATCGGAAGGGGGATGCCAATCAGCCAGAGCAAGCCACCGCGCAACATGTCGTTCTCCTTGGTTTATTTCCCTGACAACGCCTTTCGGCCGACTTGGTTCCACCACTTTCGAAGGAATGACTGACGCGCCGGCGAGGACGCGCTATCCTTGCGGGCTTGCGGGAGTCTGCGATGGACGGACAGAACCTTACGGGAAACGACGCGTCCGAAAGCGTGGGCCTGCGCCATGTCCGGCGCCCCCTTCCCCACGATTCGGCGATCCGCCACGTGCAGGGCGCGGCGCCCTACATCGACGATCTGCGCGAACCGGAGGGCGTGCTCCACATCGCCATCGGCATGGCCCCGGCGGCGCGCGGCCGCATCGTTTCGATGGATCTCTCGCCGGTTCGCGCTCAGCCGGGCGTCGTCGCCGTGCTGACCGCAGCGGACGTCCCGGGCTTGAACGACGTGTCTCCCGCGATGGGCGACGACCCGATGTTCGCCGAGGATCGCGTCGAGTTCCACGGACAGTGCCTCTTCGCCGTCGTCGGGGAGACGCGCGACGCCGCGCGGCGGGCGGCGCGCAAGGCCGGAATCGAGATCGACGAGGAGCGCCCGAGCGTCACCGTCGAGGACGCGCTCGCGCGCGGCGAGACGGTGCTTCCCGACTACGGCTTCGGGCGCGGCGACGCGGAGGCCGCGATCGCCGCCGCTCCCCGCCGGCTTTCTGGCAGCCTGCGGATCGGGGGCCAGGAGCATTTCTATCTCGAAGGACAGGCCGCGCTCGCCATTCCCGGAGAGGACGGCGACATCCATGTCCATTCCTCCACGCAGCACCCGACCGAGGTGCAGCACGTCGTGGCGCGCGTGCTCGGTCTCCCCGATTCACTCGTCGTCTGCGAGGTGCGCCGGATGGGCGGCGGTTTCGGCGGCAAGGAGAGCCAGGCGACGCAATGGGCGGCGATCGCGGCGCTCGCGGCGCGCGTCACCGGCCGCCCCTGCAAGATCCGCCTCGACCGCGACGACGATTTCGCGCTCACGGGCAAGCGCCACGACATCCGCAGCGACTGGGAGGCGGGGTTCGACGAGACCGGCGCGATCACCGGCTATCACGTGACGCACAACGCGCGCTGCGGCTATTCGGCGGATCTGAGCCAGGGCGTCGTCGACCGCACGATGTTTCATTCCGACAACGCCTATCACCTGCCGGCGGTGCGCATCGATACGAGGCGCCTCAAGACGAACACGGTCTCGAACACGGCGTTTCGCGGTTTCGGCGGGCCGCAGGGCATGCTGTCGATCGAGCGCGTCATGGACGAGATCGCATGGGCGACGGGCCGCGATCCGCTCGACGTGCGCCTCGCCAATCTCTACGCGCCCGGCCGCGACGTGACGCCCTTCGGGCAGACAGTCGAGGACCCCGAACTTCTCCGGGCCATCCTGGCCGAGCTCGAACGCACGAGCGACTACCGCGCGCGCCGGGCGGACATCGCCGCCTTCAACGCGTCGTCGCGCTGGCTCAGGCGCGGCCTTTCCCTGACGCCCGTGAAGTTCGGGATCAGCTTCACGCTGATGCATCTCAATCAGGCCGGCGCGCTGGTGCACGTCTATCAGGACGGCTCCGTCCATCTGAACCACGGCGGAACGGAGATGGGTCAGGGGCTCTATCAAAAGGTCGCACAGGTGGTGGCCGAAGAGTTCGGCGTGGGGCTCGATCGCGTGCGCATCATGGCGACGACGACGGCCAAGGTGCCCAACACCGCCCCGACAGCCGCCTCCTCCGGCTCCGATCTCAACGGCATGGCCGCGAAGATCGCCGCCTCCGCCATCAAGAACCGGATGCGCGCCTTCGCCGCCGGGAAACACGGCGTCCCGGAGGAACGGATCGCGTTTCGCGACGATCGCGTCTTCATCGGCGAGACGAGCGTGAGCTTCAGCGAACTCGCGCGCGAATGCGTGATGAACCGCGTACAGCTGTCGGAAGCCGGGTTCTACCGCACGCCGCGCATCTCGTGGGACCGGGCGAGCGCGACCGGCCGGCCGTTCTTCTACTTCGCCTATGGCGCCGCCTGCGCCGAGACGATCGTCGACACGTTGACGGGCGAGAACAGGCTGACGCGCGTCGACATCCTCCACGACGTCGGCCGCTCGCTCAATCCGGCGATCGACATCGGCCAGATCGAGGGCGGCTTCGTGCAGGGCATGGGCTGGCTGACGACGGAGGAGCTCGTCTTCGACGAGAAGGCGCGTTTGAAGACGCACGCGCCCTCGACCTACAAGATCCCCGTGGCCTCCGACGTGCCCGCCGATTTCCGCGTGGCGCTCTATCCGAACGCCAACCGCGAAGAGACGATCTATCGCTCGAAAGCCGTCGGCGAGCCGCCGCTGATGCTGGCCAACGCCGTCTATTGCGCGCTCTGCGATGCAGTCGGATCGCTGGCGCCGGGCCGGTCCGTCCCGCTCGACGCCCCGGCGACGCCCGAGGCGATCCTGCGCGCCTGCGAGGCGATGCGAGGGAACGCGCTCCCGTGATCGTCTTCGGGCGGCTCCTCGACATGGTGCGCGGGCATGGCGCGGCGGCGCTGGTGCGCGTTCACGCGGTGCGCGGCTCTGCGCCGCGCGAGGTCGGCGCCTGCATGACGATCCGCCCGGACGGCGCGTTCCACGGCACGATCGGGGGCGGTCGGCTCGAATGGGAGGCGCTGGCGGACGCGCGCGCGGCGATCGGCGCCGGTCGCGGCCCGGCGCGATTTCGCGACTACGCGCTCGGCCCGGATCTCGGCCAGTGCTGCGGCGGGCGGGCGGTGGTCTGCATCGAGACCTTCGACGCCCGCGACGAGGACGCGCTCTGCGCGCTCGCGGCCGCCGAGGCCGAAGGACCCTTCGCGGCGACATGCGCGCTCGACGCCGAGGGCCGCGTGGCCCGCACGGTCGTCGCGCGAGAGATCTCGGATCACGCAGGAGCAAGCCGATGACGATGGCCGCGCATTATCGCATGATGACGCTCTACAACGCCTGGGCCAACAGGCTCGTCTATGACGCGGCGGCCCAGGTTTCCGACACGGATCGCAACGCAGCGCGGGGCGCGTTCTTCGGCTCGCTGCACGGAACGCTGAACCACATTCTGGTCGCCGACCGCATCTGGATGCGCCGGTTCACGGGAGAGGGCGACGCTCCGACCCGGCTCGACGAGATCCTGCACGAGGACTTCGCCAGCTTGCGCGCCGCGAGAGAGGCGGAGGATGCGCGGATATCCGACTGGATCGACAGTCTCGACGAGGACACGTTCGGGCGGAGATTCAGCTATACGACGATCTCGCGTCCGTCAGTGGAGGCGTCACAGCCGCTCGGTCCTGCATTGGCCCATTTCTTCAACCACCAGACACACCATCGCGGGCAGGCGCATTGCCTGCTCACCCAGATCACGGCTGAAGCGCCATCGCTCGATCTGATCTATTTCCAGCGGCAGACGGGGATCGGATTACGCTAACTCTTGAAAACGCCCCGGGACTGCGCCCGGGGCGATTTTTTCGTCAGGACGCCTTCTTCACCTTGGCGCGATCGTTCACCGAGGAATCGGCGAGCTTGGTCAGATCGGCGTCGGTCTTCGACTCTTCCTGCAGCGTCGCGTCCAGGAGCTTGGCGGCGTCGTTCATGCCGAGTTCGAGCGCCCAGCGCTTCAGCGTGCCGTAGCGGGTGATCTCGTAGTGCTCCACCGCCTGGGCCGACGAGATCAGGCCGGCGTCGAGCGCGACGGTGCCCTTGTACTCGTCTATGATCTCCTCGCCTTCGGCGACGATGCCCTCGATCGCGTCACAGGTCTTGGCCTGGGGGCGCTTGCCGATGATCTCGAAAACCTGCTGCAGGCGCTCGATCTGGCCTTCGGTTTCCTGCCGATGCTTGTCGAACGCGGCCTTGAGGTCGTCCGACTGGGCGGCGCGCTTCATTTTCGGCAGCGCCTTCAGGATCCTGCGCTCGGCGTAGTAGATATCCTTGAGCGTGTCGTGGAAGAGGTCTTCCAGGGTTTTTTCCTTGGTCATCGCATGTTCCTTCGTGAATGTGCCGGGGGACGAGCCCCCTCGCGTGCGAACGCTCCCTCACAACAACGAACTGCCGATCGTGTTCCATCCGTCGATCGATCGCGGCCGGGGCCCCGTCGCCGGCCGGCTGCGTTGCGGCGGGCCGCTCGATCGGGCTACATGGCGCCCCGAGGAAACGTTCCGACAGGCGAGACGACATGCGCACCGAGACGCCAGGCCCGATCCGGCTCGAGGATTACCGTCCGAGCGACTACCTGATCGATCGCGTCGATCTCGACATCGACCTTTCCCCGACGAAGACGATCGTGCGGGCGCTGCTCTCGATCCGGCCCAGCCCGACGGCCGCGCCAGGCGCGCCGCTCGTGCTCGACGGCGACGAACTCGCGCTCGCCGGGCTCATGATCGACGGCGCGCCGGCGGCGCATGGCTCGTACGACGCCACGCCGCAATCGCTGATCCTGCGCGCGCCGCCCGCCGGCGCCTTCACGCTGGCGATCGAGACCATCGTCGATCCGAGCGCCAACACGAAGCTGATGGGGCTCTATCGCTCGAACGGCGTCTACTGCACCCAGTGCGAGGCGGAAGGCTTCCGGCGGATCACCTATTTTCTCGATCGGCCGGACGTGCTCTCGGTCTACACCACGCGCATCGAAGCCGCGCGCGAGGAAGCGCCAGTGCTCCTCGGCAACGGCAACCCGGTCGCCGCCGGCGCGCTCGCCAACGGCCGTCACTTCGCGCTCTGGCACGACCCGTTCCCGAAGCCGGCCTATCTGTTCGCGCTCGTGGGCGGCGATCTCGGCAAGGTCGAGACGCGCTTCACCACCATGAGCGGGCGCGACGTCGATCTCGCGGTCTATGTGGAGCGCGGCAAGGAAGGCCGAGCCGGTTACGCGCTCGACGCGCTGATCCGGTCGATGCGCTGGGACGAGCGAGTCTTCGGGCGGGAATACGATCTCGACGTGTTCAACATCGTCGCCGTCTCCGATTTCAACATGGGGGCGATGGAGAACAAGGGCCTCAACATCTTCAACGACAAATACGTTCTCGCCTCGCCGGAAACCGCGACTGACGCCGACTACGCCAATATCGAGGCGATCATCGCCCACGAATATTTTCACAACTGGACCGGCAACCGCATCACCTGCCGAGACTGGTTCCAGCTCTGCCTGAAAGAGGGGCTGACCGTTTTCCGCGATCAGGAATTCTCGGCCGACGAACGCTCGCGCGCCGTGCAGCGCATCTCGGACGTGCGCACGCTGCGCGCCCGGCAATTCACCGAGGACGGCGGCCCCCTCGCCCATCCGGTGCGCCCGCGCGCCTATCGCGAAATCAACAATTTCTACACGGCGACGGTCTACGAGAAGGGCGCGGAAATCATCCGGATGCTGCGCGCGTTGATCGGCCCCGACGCGTTTGCGCGCGGCATGGCCCTCTATTTCCAGCGCTGCGACGGCGCGGCCGCGACGATCGAGGACTTTCTGGCCTGCTTCGCAGAAAGCTCGGGGCGCGACCTGACGCATTTCGCGCTATGGTACGAGCAGGCCGGCACGCCCCATGTCGCCGTCACCGGCCACTGGGACGAAGCCGCCCGAACCTACAGCCTCGACTTCGCTCAATCGACGCCGCCGACGCCCGGCCAGTCGGAGAAGGAGCCTCTCGTCATCCCCGTGGCGCTCGGCCTCGTGGATGTTTCCGGCGCGGCGATCGACGCGCGCTGCGAGGCGCTGGGAGATGGAAACGTCTTCGTCCTCGACACGGCGAGCGGGCGGGTGACCTTCACGAACGTCGCGGCGAAACCCGCCCCGAGCGTGTTCCGGGGGCTGTCGGCTCCGGTGCGCGTCAGCCTCGATCTCGGAGACGACGACCTCCTGGCGCTGCTCCGGCACGACGGCGACGCGTTCAACCGCTGGCAGGCGGCCCAGACCGTCGCGACGCGCATCCTGACGCGTGAGGCGCGCAGCGCAGGGCCGGCGGACGCCGCATCGCGCTTCGCGGCCGCCCTGCTCGCTTTCCTCGAACGCGAAGGCGAGGCGGACCCGGCATTCGCGGCGCTCGTCCTCGGCCTTCCCCCGGAAGGCGAAATCGCGCAGGAACTCGGCGCGAATGTGGACCCGGACGCGATCCACGCGGCGCGCGAGGCCCTGCGCGCAAGCGTCGGACGGGCGCTGGCGCCGCGCCTTCTGGAGCTGCGCGAGCGACTGACGACCCGAGGTCTCTACAGTCCCGACGCCGCGTCGGCGGGCCGGCGGGCGCTTCGCAACGCGGCGCTCGATCTCCTCGTCGCCGGCGACGCGCCGCACGCGACCGCGGCCCTCGAGGACCAATACGCCCAGGCGGACAACATGACCGACCGCCTCGCCGCGCTGGCGGCCTCGGCCGGCCTTGGGGCCACGGCGCCGCGCGATGCGCTCTTCGCCGATTTTCGCCGTCGCTATACGGACGAGCCTCTCGTCCTCGACAAGTGGTTCGCCCTCCAGGCGAGCATGCCGCGACCGGACGCGCTCGCCCGCGTCGAGGCGCTGATGGCCGACCCCGCTTTCTCGATGAACAATCCCAACCGGGTGCGTTCGCTGATCGGCGCCTTCGCCATGAACAACCCGACACAGTTCCATCGCGCCGACGGAGCGGGATACGCCTTCCTCGCCGATCGCGTCGTCGCGCTGGACGCGCGCAACCCGCAGGTCGCGGCCCGTCTACTCACCGCTTTCAACACCTGGCGGATGATGGAGCCGGGACGACGGGCGAAAGCCGCCGCCGCCCTGCGCCAGGTTGCGGATGCGCCGTCGCTTTCCCGGGACGTCGCGGACATCGTCCAACGCACCGCGGAGTGAGTTGGGGATGATTTGGGGGTGATTTGCCCCCGTCGCCGCATTGTGCGCCGCACCATCCCGGACTGTTTGAAGGCGGCGCTCGAAGGCTGCGCGAATCGCCACGTCCGTCCTCGTCCCGGCTGAGGCGGACGCCGATGGGATCGATCGATTTTTCCTTTTGAAATCCGCTACTTGAAAGACCCTCCGGCGGCCACGGGAGAGCGCGGGAGGAAGCGGCGTATGGACCGAATTCCGTCAGTTAATTTTTACTGAATGCAAGTCTGGACAAAAAAACTCTACAGGATTCTATTGTAGGTGATTCGGGTAGATGCGGCACGTCTCCCGACGGACGTTCAGGAATTCGAGGGGGGATCTGCACATGACAGGTGCAGAGACGACGTGCGATTCTGCGCGCGCGGCGAGCATCTTAGGCGTGACGGGCGCAGCACGACATCCAGCGTTTGGACGTCTGGAGAAAATCGACCCCTGGCTCAAGTTCGTGATCCCGGTTCTTCTTTTCAGCTTCATCAGCATCCTCGCCGCAACCGCTTTCGTCCAGCAAAGGCACGATCGCGCGGAGGCGATGGCCAAGGCGGCGGGCGACATCGAAATTCTCAGTCTCCTCGTCGCCCGCGAAATCGCGGCGGAGGGCGGATCGCGCGCGGCCGAAGCGATCTTGGCCGCTCTCCCCGGAGGAGCGCTGCGGCGAACCCGATCGATTTTCGTCACGGACGCCGGCGGAGCCGTCGCCGCAGCGCATCCGACGGCGCAGGCGGGACTCCGGCTCGAGGACGTTCTCGGGCGTGATCCGGCATTCGCGACACTGGCCCAGCGCGGCGGCGAAGCGCTCTCACTGATCCTGCCCGACGGAGACGAGGCGATCGTCGCGTTGCGCGCGCTCCCCGCCCCGCTCGGCCACGTCACGGTGATCGCGCGCTCGAACGACGTGCTGTCCGCGACGACCGCCCGCCACGTCTCTCGTATTCTCCTGCTCGTCGCCACGGCGATCGTGCTCATCGGCCTCTGGGCGGCCTACTTTCTGCAGGCGAACCGGGCGCTCGCCGCCGACCACATCTGCAACAAGGTCAGCCGACGTATCGATTCGGCGCTCAATCGGGGGCGCTGCGGCCTCTGGGATTGGGACATCGCCCGCGGACGCATCTACTGGTCGGATTCGATGTACGCCATGCTCGGCTACGAACGCGCCGACGAATTCATGTCCTTCGGGGAAATCGACGCCCTCATCCATCCCGACGACGTGAACTTCTTCGCCCTGGCCGACGATCTGGCCGAGGCGCAGGCGAGCGTCGTCGACAACGAATTTCGCATCCGCGACAAGCGCGGCGAATGGGTGTGGCTGCGCGCCCGCGCCGAAGTCGTCGTCGATCGCGACGACGGCTCGCGTCACCTGATCGGCATCTCCGTCGACGTGACGGAGCAACGCCGCCTCGCCGAACTCACCGCAGAAGCGGACATGCGCCTGCGCGACGCCATCGACGCGATCTCGGAGGCGTTCGTCCTCTGGGACGCCAATAATCGTCTCGTGGTCTGCAATTCCAAATTCCAGCAGCTTCACCAACTGCCGGCCGAAGCGGTTCGCCCGGGCCTGCCTTACGCTCAGGTGATGCGTCACGCCAGCCAGCCGATCGTCCAGCAGGAGTTCGATCGCGGCGAGCAGGCCGAGGCGGGCGCGCGCAGCTTCGAGGCCGAGCTCGCAGACGGTCGCTGGCTGCAGATCAACGAGCGACGCACCGGCGACGGCGGGTATGTCTCCGTCGGCACCAACATCACGACGCTGAAACGCCACGAGGAGCGTCTTCTCGAGTCCGAGCGCCGCCTGAAGGCGACCATCAGCGACTTGCGGGTCTCGCGCCAGAAGATGGAGACGCAGACGCAGCAACTCGCCGACCTCGCCGAACGTTATCTCGAGCAGAAGGCGGAAGCGGAGGGCGCGAGCCGGGCCAAGTCCGAGTTCCTCGCCAATATGAGCCACGAGCTGCGTACGCCGTTGAACGCCATCATCGGCTTCGCGGAGGTGATGGAAAGCGGCGTGTTCGGAAACCTCGGCAATGCCAAGTACGGGGAGTATTGCCACGACATCCGGGCCTCGGGCGAGTATCTGCTCTCGGTCATCAACGACATTCTCGACATGTCCCGCATCGAGGCCGGCCGCATCAAGCTCGAGAAGCAGGAATTCGCGGTCGACGAGGTGATCGAGCGGGCCACCCGCATGGTCGGGGAGCTGGCCCGGGCCAAGGGGCTCGACTTCACCGTCGAGAAGACGGGCGACGCGATCATCCACGCGGACGAGCGCTCGGTGCAGCAGATCCTGATCAACCTCCTGCAGAACGCCGTGAAGTTCACCGGCGAGAACGGCCGCATCGCGCTGCGAGCCCGGGTCGTCAACAACGCGGTCAACATCTACGTCGAAGACAACGGGATCGGGATCCCGCAGGAGGCCATGAACAAGATCGGCAGGCCGTTCGAGCAGGTGGAGAGCGAATTTTCCAAGACTTACCAGGGGTCAGGACTGGGACTCGCGATCGCGAGGTCGCTCGCCGAACTGCACGGCGGCAGCCTGCGCATCCGCTCGCAGGTCGGGGTCGGCACCGTCGTCCTCGTCCACCTGCCGCTGCGCGCCTATCAGGTCCTGCCCCGCGCGGCCTGATCCGGCCGCGCGCGCATCAGCATCGAGACGGGTCCGTCGGGACGCAACGTCACCCGGTGGAGGGGCGCGACCTCGCATCCGGGGGCGAGTTCGAGCGAAACCGCCCGCGTCACCCGCGCCAGCACGATCATCATCTCCTGCATCGAGAAGGACTGCCCTATGCAGACGCGCGGCCCCGCGCCGAACGGCAGGTAGGCGAAACGGTCGATCGAGGCGCGTTTGTCCGGCATGAAGCGATCCGGGTCGAAGACCTCGGGATCGGTCCAGAGCGTGTGGTGGCGATGGAGCACCCACGGCGCGATCGTAACGAGCGTTCCGGCCGGAATCCGGATGCCGGCGATCCGGTCCTCGGCGCTCGCCTCGCGGCTCATGAAGGGGACGGGCGGATAGAGCCGCATCGCCTCCTCGATCACAGCGCGCAGAAACGGCAGCCGCGACAGCGTCGCCGGATCGAGCGGCGCGTCCGTGACGTGCGCGTCGACCTCCGCGACGACGCGCACGAGGGCGTCCGGCGCGCGGCCCAGAAGATAGAGCGTCCAGGTGAGCGCGTTCGCCGTGGTTTCATGACCGGCGCCGATGAACGTGACGATGTTGGCGCGCACCGACATGTCGTCGAGCGGCTCGCCCGTCTCCGGATCGCGCGCCTCCAGAAGCAGCGTGAGCAGGTCGCGGGGCGCTTCTCCGCCGGCGTCGATGAGCGCCTTGCGGCGCCCGGCGAGTTCGTCGACGACCTCCTCGAAGAAGCGCATCGCCGGGCGCGCCCGGATGCGCCCGACGCGCGGCAGGAAATCGGGCATGCCGAGCACGTCGAGCGGATCGATCGGCCCCACGGCCTCGAAGAAGCGGGTGATGGCGCGCGACAGCGCGTCGGGATCGCGGTCGAGCCCGTGCGTGAAGATCGTGCGTTCCAGAACGTCGAGCGTCACGCGGGTCATCTCGAGACCGGCGTCGCGCACGCGGCCGTCACGGCGAAGCAAGCGCGCGACGAGGCGGCGCGCGGCCTCGTCCATGATCGAGAAGAATCCGGTGACGTTGCGCGCGCTGAAGAGCGGCGCGAGCGTGCGCCGCAGGAGCCGCCACTGGTCGCCCTCGGCCGTCAGCAGGCCCTCGCCGAGTCCCGGCGCGAGCACGCGCCGTTGCAGGTCGTCCTTGCGATAGTTCGCGGCGTTGTCGAGGAGCACATGGCGGATAGCGGCGGGATCGTTGACGACGAGCACGCGACCCATGGCGCCTTTGCCGTAGACGATCGGCTTCTCGTAATGCGCGCGCGTCCAGGTGGTCAGCGGGTTGGACCGGGCCGCCGAGAGAAAGCCGAACAGATCGGGCGGGGATGCGCGCGGCGCGGGAGCCGGCGGTCGAAGCCTGAGAGGTTCGCTTTGCGTCATTTCCGGGCCTCCGGCCTCGCGGTTCGGATCGTCAAGTCTTACATGTGGTGCGTTGGCGCACGGAGGAAGAGCATGAGCGACGCTACGACGCGGATCGAAACGGACAGCTTCGGCGAGATCGACGTGCCCGCCGATCGCTATTGGGGAGCGCAGACGCAGCGCTCCATTCAGAATTTCCGCATCGGCGTCGAGCGCATGCCCGTTCCGCTCGTCCGGGCGCTGGGCCTCGTGAAGCAGGCGGCCGCGCTGGCCAACAGGGATCTCGGACTGCTCGAGCCGCGCATCGCCGACGCGGTCGCCGCGGCGGCGGCGGAGGTCGCGGCCGGCGTCCATGACGACGAGTTCCCCCTCGTCGTCTGGCAGACTGGGTCGGGCACGCAGACGAACATGAACGCCAACGAGGTGATCGCCAACCGGGCGAACGAGATGCTCGGCGGCCGGCGCGGCGCGAAATCGCCCGTCCACCCCAACGACCACGTCAACATGGGGCAATCCTCGAACGATTGCTTCCCCACGGCGATGCATGTCGCGGCCGTGCGCGAAGTCCATCACGTCCTGATCCCGGCGCTCTCGCATCTCTACGACGCGCTGATCGCCAAGTCGGACGAGTTCGCGGGGATCGTGAAGATCGGGCGCACGCACATGCAGGACGCCACGCCCGTGACGCTCGGGCAGGAATTCGGCGGCTACGCCGCGCAGGTCGCGAACGGGATCGGGCGCATCGAAGCGACGCTGCCCTCGCTCCTCGACCTCGCGCAGGGGGGCACGGCCGTCGGCACCGGGCTCAACGCGCATCCGCAATTCGGCGAGCGCTTCGCCAACGCGATGGCGGACCTGACCGCCCTCCCCTTCGAGACCGCGCCCAACAAGTTCGAGGCGCTCGCGAGCCACGACGCCCTCGTGTTCGCGCATGGCGCGCTGACCGCGACGGCGGCGGGGTTGTTCAAGATCGCCAACGACGTCCGCCTCCTCGGCTCGGGGCCCCGCTCGGGGCTGGGCGAGATTTCGCTTCCGGAGAATGAGCCGGGCTCCTCGATCATGCCCGGCAAGGTCAACCCGACGCAGGCCGAGGCGCTGACCATGGTCTGCGCGCAGGTGATGGGCTCCAACGCGACGATCGCGTTCGCGGGATCGCAGGGGCATCTGGAGTTGAACGTCTTCAAGCCGGTCATCGCCAACGCGTTCTTGCAGAGCGTGCGGCTTCTCGCAGACGCCGCGCGCAGCTTCACCGACAATTGCGTCGTGGGGATCACGCCCAATCTCGAGCGGATCGACGATCTCCTGGCGCGCTCGCTGATGCTCGTCACCGCGCTCGCGCCGAAGATCGGCTACGATCCCGCCGCCGCCATCGCCAAGGCGGCGCACAAGAACGGCACGACGCTGCGCGAAGAGGCCCTTCGCGCCGGCGCCGTCACAGAGGCCGAGTTCGACGCCGTCATGCGGCCCGAGTTGATGATCGGCCCGGAGGCGGGAGAGCGGGAATGAGCGGGGAGATCGTCAACCTGCGGCTCGCCCGCAAGCGCAAGGCGCGCGAGGACGCCGAAGCCAAGGCGGCCGACAACCGCGTGAAGTTCGGCCGCGCCAAGGCCGAGAAGTCGCTCTCAGCCGCGCGCGAGACACTGGCCGAGAAGAAACTCGAGGCCCACAAGCGCGACCGCGGCGACGATTCGGGCGATGAGTGAGCCGCAAACGATCCGAAAGCGCTCCATCGCGATCGCAGGGCACCGCACCAGCGTGTCCCTGGAGGAGCCCTTCTGGGAGGAGTTGCGCGCCATCGCGACGCGGCGCGGGCTCTCGGTGCAGCGTCTCGTCGCGGAGATCGACGGCGCGCGCGCCGGCGAGAACCTGTCCTCGGCGCTTCGCCTGCACGTTCTCTCCGACCTGCGCGCTCGGCTCGACGGCAGCGCGGCCGCTCAATAGGCGATCTTGTCGGCCTTGCCCAGCCACGCCTCGAACACGGCTTTCGCATCCTCGCGGGGTCGATGCTCTCCCGGAAGCTTGCGCTCCTCGGGCGCCAGCGGAATCTCGTCGTAGATGAAACTGTCGTCGAAGCCGACCGCCGCCGCCTCCTGGCGCGTGTTGGCGAAGACGACGCGCCCGATCCGCGCCCAATAGGCGGAGGCGAGGCACATCGGGCAGGGCTCGCAACTGGCGTAGAGCGTCGCGCCCTTCAGGGAGAAGTCGGAGACGGCGCGGCAGGCGCGGCGGATCGCGACGACTTCGGCGTGTGCGGTGGGATCGTTCGTCGAGGTCACCTCGTTCCAGCCCTCGGCGAGCACCCGCCCGTCGCGCACGATCACGGCCCCGAACGGGCCGCCGGCGCCGCTCTCCATGTGTTCGCGCGAGAGCGCGACGGCCCGGGCGAGATGTTCGTCGTCGTCTTCACGAAAAGTCATGAGCCTCGCGTCTCCTTTCCGGCGATCCGCTCCCGCTCGATCAGGAGCTGCGCGACCGTCGCCGCCGCGATCACGGCGGGGTCCTTGTCCTCCACGCCCGAAATCCCGATGGGACAGACCAGCGCGACGATGCGTTCCTCGGGCAGCCCGAGCTCGCGATAGCGCGCCTCGAACCTCGCGCGCTTCGTAGCCGAGCCGATCAGCCCGACATAGGGCAGGTCGGCCCGCGCCAGGGCCGCGGCGGATATGGCGAGATCGAGAGGATGCGAATGCGTGGCCACCAGCACGAAAGCGCCGCCCGGCGCGGCCGCGAGACGGGCTTCCTGGTCCTGCGTCGAAACCGCCTCGCAATTGCCCGGCAGATGCGTCGGAAACGCATTCTCGCGCCCGTCGATCCAGGCGATGCGAAATGGCAGCGGCGCGAGCGCGAGGACGAGCGCGCGGCCCACGTGTCCCGCCCCGAAGATCAGAAGACGCGTTCGCGCGACGCCGTATTCCTCGCGCCAGACGCCCTGCGGCGCCGGGGCGGGACGCGATCCGGAGGGCGGGGCGATCTGGTCGATCATAGGGTCCTTCGAGCGTCGCTGCCGGTTGCGATCATGGCTGCTTCGGCGCGCGTGGCAAGTGGGCGGGAGGGACGATGGCGCGGGATGACCAATCGGCGCGGGCCTTACGCGAAGATCAGCTCGACGACCACCACGATGACGATGAAATAGACCAGCGTCTTGACGCCGAACGCCACCCGCTCGCCGAAGCTCGCATCGACCGAGCCCGCATCGCGCCGGTGCCCGAGATCCAGCATGAAGCGATTGAAGGGGGCGAAGGCGTTCTCGGGATAGGCGGCGGCGGGCTGGAACAGGGGCACGTCGCGATAGCGCAGAAGAGGCAGGAGCGCGATTCCGGCCGCGAAGCCGCCGATATGCGCCCACCACGCCACCGCCGCCCCGCCCCCGGCGAACAGCGCCATCGAGAGGTCGGTCGCGATGCTCAGGCCGACGAACAGGCTGGCGGGAACGAGGAGCGGAAACCGGAACGCGATCAGCACGAGGACGCGGGCGCGCGGATGCAGGAGCAGATAGGCGCCCATCACCCCCGCGATCGCGCCGCTCGCGCCGACGACGACGATCTCCGGATCGGACGCGAACGCGCCCTCCATCAGCGCGCCTGCGACGCCGCAGATGACGAAGAATGCGAGATAGCGCAGATGTCCCATCGAATCCTCGACGTTGTCGCCGAAGACCCAGAGCACGAGCATGTTTCCGAGTAGGTGAAATATGTCGCCGTGCAGGAAGATGTACGTGACCAGCCGGAGCAGGCCGGGTTCGCCGCCCACGCCCTCGGCGACGAACTGTAGCCGGGCCGGGATGAACCCGTATTCCAGGTAAGGCGGATTGAGGACGAAGACGACGATGCAAAGCGCGATCAGCGCATAGTTGACCACGGGGCGCCGCACATGGCGCACCGGATTGCCGTCAGCCAGTACGAGCATCGCCGCAACCTCTCCCCGCCCCGTCGGGCGCGATCCTAGTCGCGCGCGCCCTCGCCTGTCGAGCGACGCTCAGATCGTCCGGCGCGGGATGGTCCATGAGAGCGCCGCCCCGCAGGCGGAGAACAGGAAGATGACGAGGAAGACGCTTTCAAACCCGCGCGCCACGGCGGTGCGGATGCCCGCCACCGTGACCGGATCGATCCCGGCGAGCGCGTCTCCGCCGCCCTGCAAGACCGCCTGGATCGGCCCCGTCATCTCGACGCCCGTCGCGGCGACGGCCGCCACGAGCACAGCGCCGACGATCGCGGTGCCCATCGCCGCGCCGACGGAGCGCGAAACCGCGATTGCGGCGGCGGCCGCGCCGAGGAGCTTCGCGCCGGCCTCCGACTGGACCGTGACTTGCACGACGCCCATGACAGACCCGAGAAAGAAGGAGATCGCTCCCCCCATCGCGGCGAACTGCCGGGGCGTCATGGAGTCCGCGTAGAAATACAGGATGATCAGCAAGGCGCAGACCGCCAGCAGGCCGAGCGATGGAAAGATGGCGGTGCGGCCGGTGCGGCTGACGAACTGCCCGACGATGAAGCCGCCCATACCGACGCCGACCGTCATCGGCAGCATCAGCAGCCCGATCTCGGACGCCGAGGCGCCGTGCACCGCGCGCAGATAGATCGGGGTGAACGAGAGGAGCGAGACATAGAGCGCGCCGTGCGCCATGGCGAGCGCGTCCGCCCGCCATACGGACGGGTTCTGGAGCAGGGTGATCGGCAGAAGCGGCTGGTCGGTCCGCTTCTCACGCCGATAGAGCAGCAGCGCCGAGACGACGGCGCCGAGGCCGAGGCCGAGGGTGATCGACCACCCGTCACCGACGCCCCCGCGCAGGGCCTCGACGAGGATGAGCAGGCTCCAGACGAAACAGGTGAAGAGAACGAGCCCCGGCCAGTCGAAGCGGAACGGCTCGGGATCGCGCCGCGTGGCCGGCAGACGCAGGACGAGGAGGATGGCGACGACGGCGAACGGCGCGTTGAAGAAAAAGATCGAGCGCCAGCCGAAATACTCGGTGAGATATCCGCCGATGACGGGGCCGACCGTGCTCGCGGCGACGCCGATGGAGGCGATGTAGCCTTGATACCGGGCCCGCTCGCGCGGCGGAACGGTCTGCCCGATCAGCGCCTGGGAAAGCGACATCAGACCGCCGCCTCCCAGGCCCTGAAGGACGCGAGCGACGATCAGCATCTCCATCGAGGTCGCGAACGCGCAGAGCAGGCTGCCCGTCATCGAGACGCCGATCGCGACGATCAACAGCCTCTGACGGCCGAAGGCGTCGCCCAGCCGGCCGTAGACCGGCGCCGCCGTCGCGGCGGCGACGAGATAGGCGACCACGATCCAGGCGATGCGGTCGACGCCCCCCAGTTCGGCCCCTATGGCCGGCAGGGCGGTGGCGACGATCGTCTGGTCGAGCATGCCCATGAACATCGGGATCATGATCGATGGAAACAGCGCGAGAAACGATATCTCCCGCGGCTTCGGATGATCGTCTGGGGCGGCGGGCACGAGCGTTGTCTTCCGATTCTGGCGGAGCTTGGAGATTAGACCATTCGGCGGGGACGAGCACGAACGTCGCCGCACTCAAGCCTGCGCCTTTCGACACGGGCGGTTGCAGGCTCAACCCGCGCGGGGAAGCGACGGTGGCGCGTCGCCGGCCATGAATTGATCGCGACCGGCGCGCTTGGCTGCGTACAGCCGCCGATCCGCGGCCTGAAGCAGCGGATCGGGCGCCGCGCCGTCCTGCGGCGCGACGGCCAGCCCGGCCGAGAATGTGACGTAGAGAGGGCCCGCCCGCGTCCTGAAAGCCTCGCGCGCGAGCGACTCCCGCAAACCGGCGAGCCGGTCGAGGGCGCCGGCGGCGTCGAGATCCGGCATGGCCAGAAGGAACTCCTCTCCGCCTATGCGGAACGCGAGCCCGTCGCGGTCCGCCGCCCCGGCGAGGCGCAGCGCGAACTCGCGCAGAACGTCGTCGCCGGCGAGATGGCCGTGGGCGTCGTTGAGCGCCTTGAAGCCGTCGAGATCGATCATCGCGAGCGCCAGCCGGCGCACGCCGCCGTCGCGAACGCGAACAGCTTCCCGCAGGGCGTCGGAGAGGAAATCGTCGAGATGGCGGCGGTTATGAAGGTCGGTCAGCGGATCTCGCGCGGCCTGACGCTGGAGACGTCTGTGCAGATCCGTGATCGTCGAAAGCCGCTCCTCGCTCAACGTCAGCGCACGCCGCAGATACTCTGCGACCTGCTCCTGGGACGTGACGTCACGCAGATAGAGCATCCATCCGAGCGGGGTGGAGCCCCTGCCGCGCCCGATCTCGACGACCCGGAGATCGAAGTTGCGGAGCGGATCTCCGAGGCTCACGGGATGTTCCCCCGCCTCCCTGCAAGTCCGCCCCAGCAGCGCCGCGAGCGCCGGACCGGCCACCGGCAGAGTTTCGAGAGGCGCCCCCACCGGCTCGTCGGCGACGCCGGCCAGCGCGAGCGCGGCGGGATTGGCCGAGACGATGCGGCCCGCCTCGTCGATGACGACGACCGGATCCGGCAGCATCGCCAACAGACGACGGTGGGCGATCGGGACCAGATCGAAGAGTCCCGCTCCGACGATCACCCACGCGAAGGTCGCGAGGGTCACGGCGAAGCTGAATGGCGTCGGATCGTAGCCGAAGAGGGTCACGCCTCCGACGATGTATGAGAGATTCGCGACGATCGGCACGCTGGTGATGATCAGGAACGCGCCGAATTGCCGCCGGTGCGCGCCTCTGGCCGTGAAGGCCGCCCGCGCGACGATCCAGAGGCTGAAGGCGAGAAATACGTAAAGATAGGCGGCGAAGGCGAAGAAAAGCGGGCCGTGATCGAAGACCACCGCGGCGCCGGGCGCGTCCGAAAGCGTCCCTGTCGCCGGCCCGTAAAACAATCCGTGCGTCGGATTGGTCAGCGCGGCCGCGACCGCGAGAACCGGCGCGATGAACGCGAGGAGGACGCGCCTGCCGCGCAGGCGCTCGTCGCTCGAGGTGACGTAGCGCGAGAGAAAACCCGCCCAGAAGATCGGCAGGAGAATGATGCCTCCCCATGCGAGGCTCGCGGCGAAGGTCTTGCAGGCGCTATCGACCACCGCGATCTCGAACCCGGCCGCGGCGAGCCACCAGACCATCGCGATATTCGCCCCGACGAACCAGTCGCGCCCCGGAAACAATCTCTGACGCAAGGTCCAGAAGGTGAGCACCGCCGACCCGAAGCTGACGCCGAGTGCGAGCGCGGCCAGCAGACCGATCGACCAATCAGATGCTGCGCAAACGTCCACGATATTCTTTCTTGATCGCTGAGCCCTCCGCGATCAGATATCGGCCAAAAGTATTGATGAAATATTCTACAAATAGTTCGAAGGAGGACTTATCTCCCGTGACCGCGCGCCGCAGCGGGATAACGAATTTTCCCAGGCGCGCTCTTGTGCGACGCGGCGAGAGGATGTAAGAGCGCCGTTTACGATCCACCCCCCTGTCCAGAGGAGCTCGCCCATGGCTCGCGTCACCGTCGAAGATTGCATCGACAAGGTCGACAACCGTTTCGAGCTCATCCTGCTGGCCGGCCACCGCGCCCGCATGATCTCGTCGGGCGCTCCGCTGACGATCGATCGCGACCGCGACAAGAACCCCGTGGTCGCCCTGCGCGAGATCGCCGACGAGACGATCGCCCCCGAGGACCTGCGCGAGCAGCTGATCCACTCGATGCAGCGCTATGTCGAGGTCGACGAGCCCGAGGCCGAGACGGTCCCGATGATCGGCGGTCCCGCCACGAGCGGCGACGATTCCGAGGTTCAGTTCGATCGCATGAGCGAGGACGACCTGCTGCGCGGCCTCGAAGGCCTGCAGCCGCCGGCCAACCGCGAGGACGACGAAGGCTGATCGTCCGTCCGACGGGTAGAGACGGCATCGAAAAGCCCGGCATCGCGCCGGGTTTTTTCGTCCGCGGCCAACGAACGTGAGGCGGGGCGCGGATAATTCAGGAAATCGATATCATCATCGGATATCGAAGCGTTGGGGACGGTAGGGCGTCCCGCGGAGTCTGCGGCGCA
Organism: Microvirga sp.; assembly: GCA_022241475.1. Next base: position 177,365 of record JAKOMT010000002.1, read on the forward strand.
TGATGCGGCAATACCAGTTGGTCGAACGGGTCAAGCGCTACAACCCGAACACCGACGAGGCGCTCCTCAACAAAGCCTACATCTACGCCATGCGGGCGCACGGCTCGCAGCGACGCGCCTCCGGCGATCCCTTCTTCGCCCATCCCCTCGAAGTCGCGGCGATTCTGACGGACTTGCGCCTCGACGACGCGACGATCGTCGCCGCCGTGCTGCACGACACGATCGAGGACACCGAGGCGACGCTCGAGGAGATCAACCATCTCTTCAACCCCGAGATCGGGGCGCTCGTCGACGGCCTGACCAAGATCAAGCGCCTCGACCTCGTCTCCAAGCGGGCGGCGCAGGGCGAGAACTTCCGCAAGCTTCTGCTCGCCATCTCGGCGGACGTCCGCGTCCTGCTCGTGAAGCTCGCCGACCGGCTGCACAACATGCGCACGCTGGAGTTCATGCCGATCGAGAAGCGTCCGCGCATCGCCGAGGAGACGCTCGAGATCTACGCGCCCCTCGCCGGCCGCATGGGCATGCAGGAAATGCGCGAGGAGCTGGAGGAGCTGTCGTTCCGGCACCTGCGCCCCGAAGCGTTCGAGACGATCACGCATCGGCTGACCGAACTGTCGGAGAAGAGCGAGAGGCTCGTCGAGGAGATCGAGCGCATCCTCACCTCTCTGCTGTCGGCCAAGGGTCTCGCGGCGGAGGTGAAGGGTCGGCGCAAGCGCCCCTACTCCATCTGGAAGAAGATGGAGCGCAAGTCCGTCGCCTTCGAGCAGTTGTCGGACATCTTCGGCTTTCGGGTCATCGTCGACGATCTCGACGCCTGTTACCGCGCGCTCGGCGTCGTCCACATGACCTGGCCGATGGTTCCCGGCCGCTACAAGGACTACATTTCGACGCCCAAGCAGAACGATTACCGCTCGATCCACACGACCGTCGTCGGGCCGGGCAAGCAGCGGGTCGAACTGCAGATCCGCACCCGCGCCATGGACGAGATCGCCGAATACGGCATCGCCGCGCACGCCCTCTACAAGGAGGGCGCGGACATCGCGCGCTTCGTCTCCGAGAGCCGCGCGTATCAATGGCTGCGTCGAACGATCGACCTGCTGGCCGAGGGCGACAATCCTGAGGAGTTTCTCGAGCACACCAAGCTCGAGCTTTTCCACGACCAGGTCTTCTGCTTCACGCCCAAGGGCCGCCTGATCGCCCTGCCGCGTGGGGCGACGCCGATCGACTTCGCCTACGCCGTCCATACCGACGTCGGCAACACGGCGGTCGGCTGCAAGATCAACGGGCGCATGTCGCCGCTGCTCACGGAGCTCGCCAACGGCGACGAGGTCGAGATCGTGCGCGCCGCGAACCAGACGCCGCCGGCGGCCTGGGAATCGCTCGTCGCCACGGGCAAGGCGCGCGCGGCGATCCGGCGCGCGACCCGAACGGCGGTTCGCCGGCAATATGCGGGCCTCGGCGGTCAGATTCTCTCGCGCGCCTTCGAGCGCGCCGGAAAAGCCTATTCCGAGGAGAAGATCGCCGCCGCCCTGCCCCGCCTCGCCCGTCACTCGACGGAGGACGTGATGGCTGCGGTCGGGCGCGGCGAGATCTATTCCGGCGACGTGGTGCGCGCGGTCTACCCCGATTACAGCGACGACCGGCGCCCCTCGACGTCTGCGCGCGGCGCCGGCGACGAGGCGGCGGTCAAGATCCAGCCGCTCTTCGGGTCCGGCGACGAAAGCGCCATCCCGATTCGCGGCCAGGGCCACGACCTGCCGATCCGCTTCGCGCCGGAGGGCGGCGCGGTGCCCGGCGACCGCATCGTCGGCATCATCAATCCCGGCGAGGGCATCACGATCTACCCGATCCAGTCGACCGCGCTCGCCGCCTTCGACAACGAGCCGGAGCGTTGGGTGGACGTGCGCTGGGACAGCGAGGCGGTGGGCTCGCAGCGATTCCCCGCCCGGCTTCGCCTGCAATCGATCAACGAGCCGGGCACGCTGGCGCAGATCGCGCAGGTGATCGCCGATCACGACGCCAACATCGACAATATCGGAATGCGCCGCACGACGCCGGACTTCACCGACATGACCGTCGACCTCGCCGTCTGGGATCTCAAGAACCTCAACGGCGTCATCGCCGAGCTTCGCGGCAAGCGGGTGATCGCCAAGGTGGAGCGGGTGACGGGTTGACGCGCCGGGACACGCCGCCTTTGACATCGCCCCCGCGCTGCTGGTATCGCGATGCCCGAACCCACCCGGAACACAGAGCGCCATGCGAGCCGAAATCGAATCGCTGATCGAGACCGCCAAGCAGTCCATAGGGCTGCTGAGGAGGCATCTTTGACTGGGATCGCGCCCAACGCCGCCTCGCGGAACTGAACGCCCTTTCCGAGAATCCCGACTTCTGGAACGACGCCGAGGCCGCGCAGAAACTCATGCGCGAGCGCACGTCGCTGGAAACGCAGATCACCGTCATCCAGCGCCTCGAGCAAGAGCTGGAGGACGCGCTGACGCTGATCGAACTCGGCGAGATGGAGGATGACGACGCCTCGATCACCGAAGGCGAGGAGATCATCCGCCGCATCGAGAAGGACGCGGAGCGCGCCCAGGTCGAGGCGATGCTCTCCGGCGAGGCGGATGCCAACGACGCCTATATCGAGGTGCATTCCGGCGCCGGCGGCACCGAGAGCCAGGACTGGGCGCGGATGCTCATGCGCATGTACATGCGCTGGGCGGAAGGTCGCGGCTTCAAGGTCGAGCTGATGGAAATCTCGGACGGCGAAGAGGCCGGCATCAAGAGCGCGACGCTCCACGTGAAGGGCCACAACGCCTACGGCTGGTCGAAGACCGAGTCGGGCGTGCATCGCCTGGTGCGCATCTCGCCCTTCGATTCGAACGCGCGCCGGCACACGAGCTTCGCGTCTGTCTGGATTTATCCCGTCATCGACGACAAGATCGAGATCGAGGTCAACGAGTCTGACTGCCGGATCGACACCTACCGCGCGTCCGGTTCGGGCGGACAGCACATCAACACCACCGATTCCGCGGTGCGCATCACCCACATCCCGACGGGAATCGTCGCCGCCTGCCAGCAGGAGCGCTCACAGCACAAGAACCGCGCCAAGGCGTGGGACATGCTGCGCGCGCGCCTCTACGAGCGCGAGCTGAAGATCCGGGAAGAGAAGGCCAATGCGGAAGCGGCTTCGAAATCCGACATCGGCTGGGGCCACCAGATCCGCTCCTACGTGCTGCAACCCTATCAGCTCGTGAAGGACCTGCGCACGGGCGTCCAGTCGACGAGCCCCTCCGACGTGCTGGACGGCGATCTCGACGCCTTCATGGAAGCTTCGCTGGCGCAGCGCATCTCCGGCAAGCCGGGCGACGCGGTCGCCGATATCGACTGATCGACGGCCGTCAATCGCGGGCGGAGGACGCGCGCTCCGCAAGGAGGCGCCCCGCCCGCAAGAAGCGCATCGGATCGACCGCGGTGTCGTCCACGCGCACTTCGTAATGCAGATGCGGGCCGGTCGAGCGGCCCGTCGATCCGGCGGCCCCGATCACGTCCCCGGCGGTCACGTATTGGCCCGCTTCGGTCCGGATCGCGGAGAGATGCGCGTAGCGCGTCGCCACTCCGCTGCCGTGGTCGATCTCGACCAGATTGCCGTAGCCCCCGTAATATTCCGCCACGACGACGCGCCCAGCGCCGGCGGCGCGGATCATCGTGCCCGTCGGCGTCCGAAAGTCGACGCCCCCGTGAAGCGCGGGACGGCGGGTGAAGGGGTCGCGGCGAACGCCGAAGACGCTCGTCAGTTCGTAGTCGCGCTCCACCGGGCGCGCGAAGGGCAGCGCCTCCGCGGCGCGGCGCAGGCGCTCGCGCTCGACGAGTGTCTCCTGAAGCATGCCGACCATCGCTCCGAACGGCCCTTCCGAAGCGTCGACGACGACGGGGATGTAAGGCCCGCCGATACCCGGCGCTCCCTCCGGCGCGTCTAGATCGTCAGGATCGAGACCGGTCTGGACGATCACGTCGCGCAGCCGCTCCGTCTCGTCGGCAAGTTCCGTGTTGAGCCGGTCGAGGCGTACGAACTGGTCGGCCTCGACTTGCGCCAGCGAGGTTTCGACGGCCCCGAGGCGCGCGACGATCGACGAGCGACGGGCGGGCGCGGCTTCGCTTGCGCGGAGGCGGAAGTCGAACGGTCCGTCCGAGGGGCCCGCCGAGGGCGCGACGGGCGGCTCTGGAATCGGGGCGGGTTTGGCGCCTCTTGCGGCTCCGAACCCGGCTCCGGCCGCCTTCGGAGACGCGATCGATCCCACGGTCTCGGGCTGGTCGCGCCGGGCGCTCGCCTGCGGCGCGCGTCCAAGCCCGGCGTCGATCCCCGACAGCATCGCCTGACGAGTCTCGAGCTCGACCTGACGGCCCACGAGTTGCGCGACGCGGTCCTCGAGGCTGTCCTGTTCGAGCAGCTTCTGGCTCGTGACGCGATCGAGGCGCGCGCGCAGGGTCGCGACGTTCTCCTCGTAATGCGCCTTGAGCCGGGCCTCCCGGCGCAGCAGCTCGGCGGTGAGATCGTCTCCGGACAGGATGTACCAGGTGGTCGCGGCGGCCCAGACCGCACAGAGGAAGAGCGCCGCGCCAGCGAGCGCGAGGGTCAGCGGCCTGATCGTCAGACGGCGGCCCCGGGTGGGCTCGTCCATCGCGCCCCTTGCGGAGGCGGATAGGCCCAAGCGCGATCGCCCGGTTCTCTGATACTCATCCATCGACTGCGTTCCGGTGACCGACACGCGCCGATTTAGGACCCGTTAGGGTTAAGATTACGCAAACACGCGCGGATCAGGATCCGCGCGCCGGCCGTCGCTCAGAGCGCCTTCACCGCTGCGAGCACCTCTTCGGCGTGGCCGGGCACCTTCACCTTCGACCAGATGCGGGCGATCTTGCCGGCGCCGTCGATCAGCACCGTCGTGCGCTCGACGCCCATGTACTTGCGGCCGTACATGCTCTTTTCGACCCAGACGCCATACGCTTCGAGCATGCCCTTCTCCTCGTCCGAGACGAGGGGGAACGCGAGGTCGTATTTGCCGGCGAATTTCTCGTGGCTCTTCATGGGATCGGGCGACACGCCGACGATCACGGCGCCGGCAGCCTCGAATTCGCTGCGCATGTCGTTGAACGACTTCGCCTCGAGGGTGCATCCGCTGGTGTCGTCCTTCGGATAGAAATAGAGGACGACCGTCTTGCCGGCGAGACCGGAGAGCGAGAGCGTTCCGCCGACTGTCGCCGGCAGGGAGAAATCGGGAGCTGCGTCGCCGACGTTGAGCGTCATGTCGCCTTCCTTTCGTCCAATTCGTCGCGGCGTTTACGAGGGGCCTTCGATCTACGCCGCGCGTCGTCGCAAGGATCACCGGTAAACGTTAGTGTGCGTCGGGCGCAATCGATTCGAAGCGGGTGGCGGCTCAGCGGCCGGAGCGAGACGGTTTTTTGAACGACGAGGATGATTACACCGATCTGCCGCAAAGCGCGCTACGTCGCCCGCGTCGGAGGCGGTCGCGCGCCAGACGCGGGATCGCGGTGAGAATCCTGCGCGGCGCAGTCGCCCTCAAGATCGGCTTGCTCGTCATCCTCTCCCTCGCGACCGGTGCGCTCTACTGGCGTCTCACGCAGGCGCCGCTGCGCCTCGACGGCCTGTCCGGACAGGTGACGGCCGCGCTCGCCGCACGCGTCGGCGACGACTGGCGAATTTCGATCGACGATTCGGCGGTGACGCTGGTGGACGGCGGGCTCGGCATGGAGGTCGAAGGGCTCGACCTGCGCGACGCCTCCGGCCGACTGGTGGCGCGCGCGCCGAGCGCCGTCGTGGCGATTTCGACGGGATCGCTGATCGCGGGCTCCCCAGCGCCGCGCGGCGTGGAGTTGCGCGACACCGAATTGCGTCTGCGCATCGCGAACGACGGCTCGATCTCTCTGTCGCCGCCCGACGACGGTATCGCGCTCGCACCGCCCGCGCCGGTTTCAGGTCCCGCGGAGCCGATCCCCTTCGCTCCGCCCACGGCCTCGGGCGTCGTGATCGCCGGGCTGCTCGGCGCGCTGATCGATCCGCGCGGCCCCTTGGGGGCCATCGATTACGCCGCGCTGAAGAACGCCCGGATCACGCTGATCGACGAGAACGGGCGCGAGCGGGCTGCGTTTCGACGCGTGGACGCCCTGTTCGCGACCGCGGGCTCGGGCCGACGCTTCGACGCGGAGTTCGAGGGAGACGCCGGAACCTGGCGCGTCTCCGGCGCGGTCCGGCCCGACGGCTCCGGAGGCAAGAGAGCGCGCCTTGCGGTGGAGAATATCCCGCTGGTCGACGTCTTCCTCTTCGGGGGCCTTTCGCCCGTGGCGGAGGCCCGGGACCTTCGCTTCGGCTTCGCCGCCGAGATTTCGATCGGCGCGAACGGCGAAGTCCACGCCTTCACGGCTGAGGTCGAAGGCGAACCGGGCACGATCCGTCTCGACGATCCGAACACGCCCCTCCTGTCGATCGGCGCATTCTCGGCGAATCTCGACTGGGACGCCGAGCGCGGCGTGGTGGAGATCGCCGACGCGCTGTACGCGGCGGGCGACACGCGCGTGCGGCTCGACGGAGCCCTCACGCCGGACGAGGACGGAAACGCCTGGCGGCTCGATCTTCGAAGCCAAGCGGCGAGCCTCAGCGGCGCGGCGGAGGGCGACGCTCCGGTCGCGATCGAATCGATCCAGCTGCTGGCGCATGGCGGCCAGGACGGACTCGTCGTCGAGGAGCTCGCGCTTCGGGGTCCGAAACTCGACGCCGCCGTAACCCTGTCCTTCGGGGCCCGCGCCGACGAGGGCGGGCTGAGGGTCGCGCTCGAAGCCCGGGAGACGGGCGTGCGCGAGGCCTTGCGGGTCTGGCCCGAATTCGTCGCCCCGACGGTGCGCGGCTTTCTGGTCGAGACGCTCTCCTCGGGGACGCTCGATCGCCTGACGCTCGCGACCGTCATCACCGCAGAGGATTTCCGTGCGATGCGGCGCAGGGAGGGTCTCCCGCACGAGTCCGTCGACATCGACTTCGCGATCACCGACGCCACGTTCACGCCCAATCGCGACCTGCCGCCGATGACGCGGGCGCATTTCGCCGGATCGGTGCTAGGGCGCTCGGCCCGGATCGACGACGCCTCGGCCCTGCTTCCGCTCGAGGAGGGGCGCGTTCTCGCGCTGACGGGCGGCGGTTTCGTGATGGAGGACTTCTGGCGTCCCGGCGAGCGGGCGGCGATAGACTTCCGGCTCGGGGGCGGCGCCGACGCGCTGGCCGCGCTCCTGCGCACGCCGATCATTGCGCGCGCGGAGCAGGTCAATCTCTCGCCCGACGACATTTCGGGCGAGATCGATCTCGGCGTGTCGCTCGCGATCGCCTTAAACGCCCCTCCCGATCCGGCCGCGATCCCGATCCGAGTCGAAGGCGACGTCACGGACCTGCGGCTGAGGTCTGTCTTCGGCGAGGACGACTTGACGGACGGCGCGTTCACGATGACCTACCGCGACGGAAGCCTGGACCTGCGCGGCCGCGCGCGGCTCGCGGAGGACATGGCCGATGTCGCGCTGGCGCAAGTTCGCGGCGGCGGGGGCGAGGCGACGATCAATCTCACGCTCGACGACGCGGCGCGCCGACGCCGGGGAATCGATCTCGGCTCCGCGCTGACGGGGCCGATCCCCGTCGTGATCCGCACGCGGCTTTCCGGGGACGAGGGGATGCGCGTGGAGGCGGATCTCTCGCAGGCGAGAATCGACAACCTGGTCCCCGGATGGGTCAAACCGTCAGGTCAGGCCGGCTTCGTCAGCATGACGATCAGGAGCGGCGAGCGGCCACGGCTCGAGGGCTTCTCGCTCGAGGCGGGCACCGCGCGGATCGTGGGCGATCTCGACATCGCGGCCGCCGGGGGGCTCGCCGCAGCCGAATTGTCGACGCTTCGGATCTCGCCCGGCGACGAGGCGCGCGCGACCATATCGAACGACGGCGGCGTGTGGCGCGCGACCGTGCGCGCCAACGTGATGGACGCCCGCCCCTTCCTCGCGCTGCTGTCGCAGGAGCGCACGGGCGAGGCGGAGGGAGCCATGGCGCGGCTCGAACTCGACCTGCGCGCCGAGATCATGACCGGCCACAACGGCGAGTCGCTCACGGGCGCCGAGTTGTCCCTGTCGCTGCGGCCCGGGACGATCCGCGACTTCGCCCTGCGGGGCCGTTTCCCCGGAGCGGCGGTCGCGGCCCGCAAGACGCTCGCGGCCAGCGGAGAATCCGCGATCGTCGTGGAGAGCGGCGACGCTGGCGCGACCCTGCGCTTCATCGATCTCTACACGCGGATGGGCGGCGGCCAGCTGGACTTCCAGATCGCGACGGACGGCGAGGCGCAGCCGGGGCGCCTCGTGATCAGGGATTTCGTCCTGCGCGACGAGCCAGCCCTGAGCACGCTCGTTTCGCAGCAGCCGCAACGCTCCAGACCCGGCGGCGAGATCGACTACAACGCCGCGAGGTTCGAGCAGGCGCGCGCCGATTTCGTGCGTCGCGGCGGGCGTCTCGATCTCTCGGAAGCTGTGATGTGGGGCGCCGAGATCGGCTTCCGACTGGACGGCTATCTCGACCAGAGCCAGCGCAATCTCGACATTCGCGGCACATTCGTGCCGGCTTTCGGCATCAACAACGCCTTCGCCCAGGTGCCGCTCATCGGGATGATTCTCGGCGGCGGGCGCCACGAGGGGCTGATCGGCATCAATTTCCGCGTCTCGGGCTCCCTCGACGCGCCGACCCTGACGGTCAACCCGCTTTCCGCCATCGCTCCGGGCTTCCTGCGCCGGCTGTTCGAGGCCGGCGGCGCTGCGCCCTACCAGCCTCCGCCGGCGACGACGCCGCAGGCGCCGCCGGCTCCGCCGCTTCAGATCTCGCCTGGACAGTAGGCAGGTCTCAACCCAGGAACAGCATCGCTCCGGCGATGATCGTGGCCGCCAGGGCGCTCCATCCGGCTCCGGCGCGGCCTGCCATTCGAAGGCCCTCGTCCTCAAACGCGAAAGCCTCGCCAGCCGCACGCGCGGCGTCGGCCAGGGACCTCGCTCGAGCGGCTTCGCTTCGGGGGAGCCGTCGCGCGCGACGGTTCTTACGGGTGTTGTCCGCGACAGCCATTGCGCACTCCCCTGCGTTTCGCCACCCAGTGGACAGCGATCCCTGTCAAGCTGCGCCCGGTCGGTAATGAATCTCTGAACGCAGGCTGTCGCGAACCGCAAAAATACGCCGCCTGTAGAGGGGCGCTCCCCTTCGCACCTCATCGACGCTCGCTTATTGTCGCCGGCGGAGGCCGATTGGGCATCCGATTTGGAGAGCGACGATGAACAAGGCTGTGCTAGCGGGCGTCTTGGTGGGTTTCATGGCTGCTTCGAGCGGCGCGTCGGCGAATCAATGGCTCTTCGACCTCGAAAACAGGTCCGCAGCGAGCATCACCACATTTCGCACGCAGGAGAATGGCGGCTGGAGCGACAACTGGCTCGAGGAGATCGTCGCCCCCGGCGAGACCTTCGAGATGGACTTCGGAACGGACGAGGGCGAGTGCGTCGTTCGCACGCGGATCGACTTCACCGACAACACCTACGTCGACGCCGACATCGACTATTGCGACATGTCGACGATCACCGTCCGCAACAACGACGTGGTCTGGCGCTGACGCGCCGGGGCGCGGCGCTGCAAAATCCCGGTGGAGCGCGCGCCGCGCCCCCTATCCCCGCCGTTCGTCACCAGTTATGGAACCGTGTGCTTTCTACGACTGACGATACGATGGGTTTTAGTTTCTCCTTTGTTCTCGTACAGAGAGCCATGCTAACGAAGCAGGATACAGTGATTCGATCCGGAGCGGCGGCGATATGAGCGAAGGCGGCGATCTCTTCGAAGGCTCGGCCGCGAAGGCGTTCGTCGAGGACGCGCCTCCGGCGGCGTCCGGGCGCCGCTCGACGCCGAAGGCCGCCTCCCCGACCCTGGGAGAATCCGGCTACACGGCCGCCACGATCGAAGTGCTCGAAGGGCTCGAGCCCGTACGCCGTCGTCCGGGCATGTATATCGGCGGCACCGACGAGAAGGCGCTGCACCACCTCTTCGCGGAAGTCATCGACAATGCGATGGACGAGGCGGTCGCCGGCCACGCCACTTTCATCGAGGTCGAATTCGAGGCGGACGGGTTCCTGACCGTCACGGATAACGGCCGCGGCATCCCCGTCGACCCGCATCCGAAATTCCCCGACAAATCCGCGCTCGAAGTGATCCTCACGACGCTTCACGCGGGCGGCAAGTTCGATTCCAAGGTCTACGAGACCTCCGGCGGCCTGCACGGCGTCGGCGTCTCGGTCGTCAACGCGCTGTCGGAGCGGCTCGAGGTCGAGGTGGCGCGGGGGCAGACGCTGTATCGCCAGATCTACGAGCGCGGCCATCCGGTCACGCCACTGGAGACGATCGGGCGCGTGCACAACCGGCGCGGGACCCGCGTGCGCTTCCGGCCCGACGCCCAGATCTTCGGCGAGGGCGGCGTCGCCTTCTCGCCCGCGCGGCTGTTCCGCATGGCCCGCTCGAAGGCCTATCTCTTCGGCGGTGTCGAGATCCGCTGGCGCTGCGCGCCCGAACGCGCGGGATCGTCCGTCGCGACCGAGGCGACGTTCCGCTTCCCCGACGGATTGAAGGATTACCTGACGACGGATCTGGACGGCCGCGAACTGGTCGTCGACCAGATTTTCTCGGGAAAGATCCAGAAGCCGGGCGGTCACGGCTCGCTCGAATGGGCCATCGCATGGCTCGGCGGGGTCGAGGACGGCTTCTCGTCCTCCTATTGCAACACCATTCCGACGCCCGAGGGCGGCACGCACGAGAGCGGCATGCGCATGGCGCTGCTGCGCGGCTTGCGCGACCACGCCGAGCGCGTCAACCAGTCGAAGCGCGTGGCGCAGATCACCGCGGACGACGTGATGACGAGTTGCGCCGCGATGCTCTCGGTCTTCATCCGCGAGCCCGAGTTCCAGGGCCAGACGAAGGACAAGCTCGCGACGCTCGAAGCCTCGCGCATCGTCGAGAACGCCTTGCGCGACGCGTTCGACCATTGGCTCGCCGCCTCCCCCGCGCAGGCCAACCGGCTGCTCGACTGGGTCGTCGACCGCGCCGAGGAGCGGCTGCGTCGACGCCAGGAGAAGGAGGTCGCGCGCAAGACCGCGACGCGCAAGCTGCGCCTTCCCGGCAAGCTCGCCGATTGCAGCAATGCGGGCGCGGCCGGCTCGGAATTGTTCATCGTCGAGGGCGATTCGGCCGGCGGCTCCGCCAAGCAGGCGCGCGACCGCGCGTCCCAGGCCATCCTGCCGCTGCGCGGCAAGATCCTGAACGTCGCCTCCGCCGGGCGCGACAAGCTGGCGGCGAACCAGCAGCTCTCGGATCTCGCGCAGGCGCTCGGCTGCGGCGTGGGTTCACAGTATCGCGACGACGACCTTCGCTACGAGAAGGTCATCATCATGACGGACGCCGACGTCGACGGCGCCCATATCGCCTCGTTGCTGATCACCTTCTTCTACCGCCAGATGCCGCGGCTGATCGACGGGGGACGGCTCTATCTCGCGATCCCGCCTCTCTACAAGCTCACCCACGGCGCCAAGACCGTCTACGCGCGCGATGACGCCCATCGCGAGGAACTGATCGCCAAGGAGTTCAAGGCGAACGCCAAGGTCGAGGTGAGCCGCTTCAAGGGGCTGGGCGAGATGATGCCGGCGCAGCTCAAGGAAACGACGATGCATCCGGCCAAGCGCACCCTCCTGCGCGTCTCGGTGCGCGACGACAACCGCGTCGAAACGGCGGACGCGATCGACAGGCTGATGGGCACGAAGCCGGAGGCGCGCTTCGCGTTCATTCAGGAACGCGCGGCCTTCGCTACGGATCTCGATCTCGACATCTGACGACGCGCCCCTTGTAGCGGGAGGCTGCGGGGCGCAGAGTCGCACGACGTCGCGCCTGCGATCACCCGGTTGGAGACCACCATGAGCACGCCCGACAGCCCCGTTTCGATCCCGGTCCGCATCAGCGTCATCTCGGACGTGATCTGCCCGTGGTGCTACCTCGGCAAGCGGCGGCTCGAAAGCGCGCTCGAGGAAAGCGGGATCGACGCCGAGATCGCCTGGCTGCCCTTCGAGCTCAATCCCGACATGCCGGCGGAGGGCATGCCCCGCTCAATATACCGCGAGCGCAAATTCGGCGCGGAGCGGGGCGCGGCCATGGATTCCGAAATGCAGGAGCGCGGCGTCGCCGACGGCGTGAGCTTCGCCTTCGAGAAGATGACGCGCACGCCCAATACGCGCCGCGCGCACATGCTCATCGCCCACGCCGCGACGATGGGCGAGGACGACGTACTCGCCGACGCGCTGTTTCGGGCCTATTTCGAGGATGGCGTGGATCTCGGCGACGTCGACGCCCTGGTCGGCGTCGCGGCGTCCCTCGGCTTCGACGAGGAGACCTGCCGGGCGGTGCTCGCGGACGAGACCGTGGCGCAGGCCGTCGCAAGCATGGAAAGCCGCGCGGCGGAAGCCGGCGTCACCGGCGTGCCGTTCTTCATCGTCGAGGACAAGTACGGGATTTCCGGCGCGCAGCCGAAGGAGACCTGGCTCGCACTCTTCGAAGATCTGGCGAAGGGCGAGACCCTGGCGGGGGAAGACCCCGGTTGAGGACGCCTGGGAGCCGTGCCGCCAAGCCCTGAAATGAAGGGGCGCTGCTCAGTGCGAACGCGGCCTTGTCGACCGCGCCATCGCACCGGCAGCGCCTCCGCGCCCTCTGGAAGGCTTTATCTCGATCCCGGGCGAACTTCGCCAGAACCAACAATAGACTACCAGAAATGCGGGCGCGGTCGCGCCCATATGTGCGCCACGACTGCGGAAAGGAGCGGCGCCTCGCCGCGTCGCTGGGCGCCTCAGTCCGCGGCGACGCCGCTCGCGGAAGCGTTGTTCGCAGAACCCGCGTTTTGCGAGGGATTATTCGCGCCGGACTCGCCGCGCAAGGCCGCCGGAGCCGGCCGCCGCAACGGCGGTCGACGCTCCTCGAAGACCGCATCGGCGTCGCCCGGCGGGTTGCGCCCTGGCGACGTGGCCGGACTGGACGACATGGCGGGAGCGGGAGGCATGGCGGGCGCAGGAGACGTGGCGGCCTCGGGCGCGCGCGCCAGCCGGCGCAGGGCGCTGGCGGCGCCGTCGTCCGCGAGACGAGACGCGAAGCGGCTCATGCGCTGGTCGAGGTAATCGATCAGCGATTCGAGCGCCCCGTTCGTGATCATCCCGTCATGCAGCTTGGGTCGCTCGCCCAGAGCGATCCGCCGGGCGTCGCCGACTTCGTCCGCGGAGACCTCCTGCCCGAACCAGACGGGCGCGCGAAAGGCTTCGGCATGGGCCTGGTCGGGGAATGTGACGAGCACGTAGCTGGCGATGAGCGGCGCGGCGTAGCGCTCGACCTCGACCGAGACGCCGTTCGCGGCGTCGAGCGCCATGCGCTCATAGACCGCCTTGCCGGCGCAGACGTCCAGCAGCACTTCGCCCTGCGCCCGGGAGACCTCGACCCGCTCTTCAGAGCCCGGGCCCTGCGCGCCGAGCTCCTGAAGGACGAGGATGCACGCGTCGCCCTCGATCCGAAGAAAAGACCGCCGATCGGACTGATCGGGGAAATGCCCCTCGACGACCGTCGCCGGCGATCGTTCGCGGCGGATGAGGCGCGCGAAGGCGGGGGCGAGACAAAATCGGCGATATACGCTCATGAAAAACCTCAACGCGAACTGACGTGGCCCTTTTTGGGGCGAAGCGGCCGCACCGCCGATTCGCGGCGCAGGACCGACCTAGACCGATATGAGCGCCGCAACAATGTCGGGAAGTGGGCGAGATTCGTGCGATTTCCGCAAACCGGGCTCCCCGAAGATGAAGGCGCGCGCCGAATATCGGCCATCCGAACGCCCCATCGGCGCAGCCGTCAATTGGGCTGCGGCTGATCGAGATCGACGTCCGCGTATTCGAGCGGCTCCGCCCGCGTGTCATGGACTCCCTTGATCAGGCGAAGGACCTCGACCGCGACGGGCCACGGCAGAGCCTGATTGATTCGAAGGAAGGCGTCCCCGTTGCCGAGATCCTCGACTTCGATCGCGCGGTCGGACCGCGAATTCGCCGCCACTTCGGCCGAGGCGTCGTCGTAGGCGTTCTCGCCGATGAGTTCTTGCGTATCGATCCCGAGCACTTTCCCGAGCGCCTCGACATGCGTCATCCGCCTCGGAAGGCTGCGACCCTTTGCGTATGACCAGACGCTGACGTCGCTGATGCGCACGCCCGGCGGCAGGTGCTCCTGCGCGCGACGGGCAGTCTCCTTATAGGTCAGACCGCTGCGCTTGATGGCGCTCCAAAGACGATCGGCGAAAACGTCTTTGTCGATGGGTAGCGTTCTTTCTTTTCCAGACCTTACATCTGAAGAATTCATTGAACGACGCTGCATCACACGACCTCTTTTATGAAATGATCTGAGCCAACGAATCCAGGAACAACGTTCTCTTTGAAAATAGACATTTCCGAGGAAGACAAACTTTCATCACGCAATTTCCGCATCAACTCAAGTTTAGCTCGACGCCTCTTGGCAAAATGACTTCCACCGACATTCTGGTAGCGGCTCGTTCCGACGCCGATGATCGATCGCGACCTGTCGATTCGCACGATTTCCGCTTGCATCATCTTAACATCTGTCAATCTTAACGAAAAGTTAAAAAGGGGGAAGGCGTCACGAAAATAGACTGTACTCCCGAAGCAACCTCCGGGAGACCGGCCACAACTCGAATGTAGTCCCGAATTCCGACAGCTCATGACACAGTTGTATCCCGTTTGGCACATGAAGCCGGGCGTCGCGCACAGGATCACGCCGCCTCATACGCTGCCAAGCGGCATTCATTCCGCATAAATTTACGTATTTTTACATAAAAACAATGCAGCGATGTCGCGGGGAAGAGCGCCCGGGCGCCCGAATCGGCGTACGCCGCCCCGATCGAGCAAGTTCGTCAGAAAACCGGATTTTCGAGCCCGACGCTCGCTCTAAGCAGGGCGACGACGCGCTCCCACGTCGCTCCCGGCGACACGCCGTATCGCAGTCCTTCGCCGGCGATTCCGTCGGCCTCGTCCAATGGCCAGGCGAGGCCCCACTGGCCCGTGATCGACTCCCCCGGAGCGCCGTAGCGCATGTCTCCGAGACGCAGCCAGCGCCGGCCGCCCTCGTCGGCGACGATGTGGGGATGAACCACGGAGGAGGCGAAGCGCCGATAGCGCGCGCCTTCGGGCGTCGCGAGCGCCGTTGCGGCGAGCGCCTCGGCCGCGGGGTCGCGCTCAATCGCAATCCAGGTGATCGGCTGCGGATTGAGCGTCGAGACGAACCCCACATGCCGCGCCGTCGCGCCTTCGAGCGTCACCCGACGCAGCCAGGGCGTGAACATCGTCGTCGAAGCGGCGACGACGCTGGCTTCACGGATTTGGGGCGAGCCCTCGGCGCGGGCCAGCGCGAGCGCCCGGTGGTGCTGCGTCAGGCCGAGCCCGAGATAGGCCGTCGACAAGACGAGCCCCGCCACGAGCGCCTTGCGCGCGCCCGCATCGCGCCACCCCGCGCGCCACGCCACGAGGAGGGCGGCGACGAGCATCAGCGTATAGACGGGATCGATGATCGGAACGGCGGGAAGCGCGAAACGCCGGGCGGAAAAGGGGGCGAGGAGTTGCGTGCCGTAGACGGTGAACAGATCGAGCAGCGGATGGGTGAAGATGCTCAAGATCCAGACGAGCGCCCATGAGGCGTAAAGTCCCCTCGCCTCTTCTCCGCGACGTCGTAATCGGGCGGCGTGAACGCGCGCGCAGATCCAGGCGAGCGCGGATCCGACCACCGGACCGAAGAACAGCGAATGCGTGACGCCCCGATGGACGTCCCAGAAATCGACGGATCCGGGCCGTGTCGGCCAGAACACGTCGAGATCCGGGATCAATCCCCCGACGGCTCCGGCGGCGGGCGCGATCCAGCCGAGGCGAGGGGCCCCCACGGCGCCGCCGACGGCGGCGCCCAGAAGGATCTGGGTAAGCGTGTCCATGCAGTGGCGGGCTTTCTCAGCGATCGGCCGGGGAAAGACGCAGGATGCGCCCGTCCGGATTATCCGTAAGCAGATAGATCAATCCGTCCGGCCCCGTCCGGACGTCGCGGATTCGCTCGCCCAGATCGGCGAGAAGGCGCTCCTCGCCGACGATGGCGGAGCCGTCGACGCTCAGGCGCGCGAGATGCTGGCCCGCGAGCGCTCCGACGAAGACGTCTCCCCGCCATTCGGGGAAGGCGTCGCCCTCGTAGAAGGTCAGGCCGGAGGGGGCGATCGACGGATCCCAGTAATAGACCGGCTGCTCCATGTCGGGACGGCTCGTTCCCTCGCCGATGGCGCCTCCGGAATAGTGACGGCCGAAGGAGATGACAGGCCAGCCGTAATTCAGGCCGGCCTCGGGAATGTTGATTTCATCGCCGCCGCGCGCGCCGTGCTCGACCGTCCAGAGCTCGCCCGTGGCGGGATTGATCGCGGCGCCCTGGATGTTGCGATGCCCGATCGACCAGATTTCGGCCGCCCAGCCCTCCCGGCTCTCGCCCGGATTGCCCGCGGGGACGGAACCGTCCGGGTCGATCCGCATAACGGCGCCGATGTGGTTGGCGGGCTCCTGCGCGTCGTCGGAGCGGTCGCCCCGGTCGCCGGCCGTGACGAAGAGCGCTCCGTCCGGCGCAAAGGCGAGACGCCCGCCGAAATGGCGGCCGCCCGCGACCGCCGGCTCCTGGCGGAAGATCATCTCGGCGTCGCGCAGGGCGAGGCCTTCCGCGTCGAGCCGCCCGCGCGCGACCGCCAGCGCGGCGCCGCCGTCGCGCGCCTCGGCGAAGGCCAGATAGATGAGGCCGTTATCGGCGAAATCAGGATCGAGCGCGACGTCGAGAAGACCGCCCTGTCCGCTCGCGGCGACCGCCGGCGTGCCGGAAATCGGCTGCGACAGCGCGCCGTCGGGCGTGACGACCCGCAGGCGACCGGCTCGCTCAGTCACGAGCATCGCGCCGTCTGGCAGGAAGGCGAGCCCCCATGGATGCTCGAGCCCGGAGGCGAGCGTTTCGACGTTCACGGGGCCGGATTCCGTTTGAAAAACGTCGGCGGCGGCCGGCGCGGCGCCGGCGACGAGAGCGGCGAGCGCGAGACCGGCGCTGGACGGAAGGGCTGACGGCTTGCGCCGGTCGGCGTGCGGCATGGGGTTCGCCATGTCGTTCTCCTCGGGTTCGTTGCGGTTCGGATCGTCCACCGTCACCTATCCCCTCGCCGCGTTCTGTCAAGGCTGACAAGGGGCGCGACCGGGGGTGGAGCGCCCGGGGGAACAAAGTCGGCGCGGCCGAGTTGTCCTTCGGCTGATCAATCCACGAGACGACGCAGTGGGCTGGTTTGAACGATTTCGCTGGGGAGCAAAGCCACCATGAACCATGACCGCAGCTCGGAACGCGCTGCCGGACTCGACGCGTTGTTCGCCGAAGCGGCGTCCGCGGCGACCGAACTCGCGCGCGGCGAGATGGCGCTTCTGCGCCGCGAACTCGCGTCGAACACGCAGCGCTTCGCCGGCGGTCTGGTCGCAGCCGTCGTCGCCGCGTTCTGCGGATTGATCGCGCTTGCGCTCGCCTGCCTCGCGCTCGTCGAATGGCTGGCGCCGATCATGGAGTCGCGGGCCCTGGCGGCGCTCGTGGTCGCCGCGATCGCTCTGGCGCTCGCCATACCGTGCATGCTCTTCGCTCGCGCGCGTCTCTCCGCCGACATCCTCGACCCGCGTCGGACGCGATACTCGCTCGCGGCCGCCGGCTCGCAGCTGCGACGGAGCCTGCGTCGATGAGCAAGCAGATGGACAAGCTCGAACGCGACGTAGCCCTGGCGCGCGACCGTCTCACGTCGGCGGTTCGGGGCATTGAAGCGCGCCTGACGCCCGCCGGGCTCGCAGACGAGGTGCTCAAGGGCTTCATGAACCACGACGGGCGAGCGCCGGGCGCTACCGGTGGCCGCTCACTTACGATGCTGGCGGGTTACGCCGGTCTGAAATTCGCCCTCGGACGACTGAAAGCGCGCGAAGCCGCGCGCGCGGCGCCCGAGCACGATGATGCGTGGCGCATGTCGCCCATGGAGGAAAGAATGGCTGAAGACAGGAAGAACGACAAATCCGATCGCACCCGCCCCAGCGGCGCGCCCGGGACCTATTCGACCAACCCCGCGGCCGATGTCGCGGACTCGATCGCAGAGAACGCTCGTCACGTGGCGCGGCGCGCCAGCGAGGCGGCGTCTGACGTCGTCGACGAAGCGCGCGGCGCTACGGAAGAGGTGGTCGAGGAGCTTCGCGAGCGAGGCCGCGAGGCTCTCGACGAAGGCATGCGCAGAGGTCGGCGCGGCTATGAGCGCGTGCGGGATCGGGCGTCCGAGACGTTCGAGGAAACGCGCGAGCAGGCCGAGCATGCGGCGGAATGGGCTCGCGAAGGCTTCGAAGAGGCCGGAGCCTGGGCCGAGGAACGCTATCACGACGCTGCCGAAATGGGACGCCGCGGGTATCGTGAAGCTCAGCGCTTCGCCCATGGCAATCCCCTCGCCGTCGGCGCGATCGGGCTCGCCGCCGGCCTGATCGTCGGCGTGCTGCTCGCACGCGGCGGAACCCAAGAACCGCCGCCGCGCCGCGCAGGCGTCAGGCCGCGCGACGATTACGATTACGACGATCGCGGTCGGCGCCGCTGACGTAACGATCAGACGGCGAGCGCCGGCGTCGGCGCCGGGCTCGCCGTCTCGAACGCGTCGGGAAAGCGGTCGGCCAGCGCGGCGAGAGCGAGATCGAGCCTCGCCCTGACGCCGGCGAGCGTGGCCTCGTCCGGCGAAACGCCCTGCTCCCGCGCCTGAGCCTCGACGTCTTGCAGGAAATCCGCGAGGACGACCGCTCCCATATTGGCGCTCATCGACTTCAGAGCATGCGCCGCCGACGCGCTCGCCTGCGCGTCCGCGCCGGACGCGGCTTCCACGAGTTCGTCCAGCGCGCGCGGAGCGTTGTCGCGATAGAGGCCGACGACGCGCGCCAGGAAACCCGAGCCGGCCGATCCGGCCATTTCCACGAGTTGTTCGATCGTGTCGGGATCGAGCGCCTGCGAGAGACCTTGCTCCGGCTCGGAATCAGGGCGAGCGGCGGCCGCTGCGGATTGCTTCGGGGCGTCCGAGTATCGAGCCGCAGACGCGGCTTCCGGCGTCAGGAAGGCCGCGAGGGTCTCTCCGAGTTTCACGACCGTGAAGGGCTTGTGCAGGATCGCGTCCATCCCGGCTGCGCGCCAGCCCTCCGCATCCGCGCCCACGACATGAGCGGTGAGCGCGACGATCGGCGTCCGCGCCCGGCCGGCGGCCTCTTCGACGGCGCGGATGCGTCGGGCGGCCTCGTAGCCGTCCATTTCGGGCATCGAGACGTCCATCAAGATGAGATCGAAGGTCCCTTCGCGGGCGGCGCCGAGCGCCTCGCGCCCGTTCGTCACGGTCTCCGGCTCGACGCCGTAACGGGCGAGCGCCGCGATCGCGACTTCCCGGTTGACCGGGCTGTCGTCGGCGACGAGGATTCTGGAGCGTGAGAAGCGCGGCAGTTCGCCCGCTGGCGCGCTGGCGGCGCCGGTCGGCTTTGCGAGCGGCGCTCCGCTTCTGATGCGGGACAGCAGAGCGCCCGTTTCCTGCGCCGAGAGCGGCCTGCGCAAGAGCGTGTCGGCGAGGCCGCGCGCAAGCGCCTCCTCTCCGACCGGATCGCCGAAACTCGCCAGCGCGACGACGCCGAGCGCCCGCTCCGGCCGCGTTCCGACCGCGAGGAGATCGTCCGCGTCGGCGAGCCAGTACCCGGGAGGAGGATCGGCCGCGATTTCGGGATGGCCCGCGTCGATCACCGCAAAAGCGCCGGCTCTCGCAAAGGCGCCGAGCGCTTCGCGCGTCGCCGCGCCGCGCGCGCAGAAGAGCAGCGGAGCCGGGGCCGGCTCGTCTGGCGTGGAATCGGCGCGCCCGGCGTCGAGCGCCGCGAGCGGAACCGAGAAGAAGAAGCGCGAGCCGCGGCCGCTCTCGCTCTCGACGCCGATCTCGCCGCCCATCGCTTCCACGAGGCGCTTGCAGATCGACAGTCCGAGGCCCGTTCCGCCGAACTGGCGCGTGGTCGACTGGTCGGCCTGCGAGAACGCGTCGAAGATCGCGCCGAGCTTCTCGGCCGGGATGCCGATGCCGGTATCCTCGACACCGACGAGCAGCCGCCCCGGATCGGCCCCGTCGCGCCCGATCCGCACGAGCACATGGCCGCTCTTGGTGAATTTGATCGCGTTGCCGACGAGGTTGGACACGACCTGCGTCAGGCGCGTGGGATCGCCTGAAACCGCCACCGGCGCGTCGGGCTCGATCACGGCGGCGAGGTCGAGGCCCGCGGCGCGGGCGCGCTCGCCGAACAGCGCGGTGACCGTGTCGGCGACGTCGCGCAGATCGACCCTGGTCTCCTCCAGCTCCAGCTTGCCGGACTCGACCTTGGCGAAATCGAGGATGTCGTTGATGATCGACAGGAGCGATTGGCCGGAACGGGCGATCACTTCTGCGTAGCGCCGCTGGCGTTCGGGCAGTTCGGAACCGGCGAGAAGCTCCGCCATCACGAGCATTCCGTTCATGGGCGTGCGGATTTCATGGCTCATCGTGGCGAGGAAGTCCGACTTCGCCCGGCTCGCCTCCTCGGCGACGTCCTTCGCCTCGAGCAGATCCTGGGTCCGCGCCGCCACGTCGTCCTCCAGACGCTCCCTGTGGCGTGCGAGGCGATCGTCGCGTTTGCGGATCTCGCCGATCATGGTGTTGAAGCTCAGCGCGAGCTGCCCGATTTCGTCGTTGCTCGTCACGGGCGCGCGGGCGTCGTAATCATGGCTCAGGCGCACGCTCGTCATCGTTTGCGCGAGCGCCATCAACGGTCGCGTGATCTGTCGCTGCATACGGATCGAGATCAGGAGCCCGATCGCCGCCGCGAGACCCGTCGTCAGAAGGCCCATCAGGATCAGCTCGATCAGGCGCTCGCGAAGTTCGCCCGTGTCGCTGACGAGCGTGATCTCTCCGACGCGGTTCCCGCCGGAGATCACCGGGGTGCGCACGAGCACCGAACTGCTGCGCGCGAGCGCGAGAGGCGAGAAGGCGATGCCCTCGCCGATATCGAGATCGCCGTCGAGGCGGACGCCGTCGCCGAGCTCCGCGATCAGCGCGCCACGCGCGTCGCGCACGGCGGCGTAGGTCAAAGTCGGAACGCGTCCGATCGCGCGGATGGCCTGAAGCACCGCGTGTCGATCGCGGGCCTCGATCGCCTGGGCGGCGGCCGCGCCGAACACATGCGACGCGACGAGGAGCTCGCCGCGCTTTTGAGATCCGTAGCGCTCGATCTCACGCCAAAGGCCGACGCCGGAGCCGATCAGCAAGGCTACGCCGACGGCGATCAGCACGAGGCGGCCGATCTTCCAGTTGATGGAACGATGTCTTCTCACCGACGCCCCGAGAGTCCCCAATCCGTCTTCGACTATCGTCGATATGCGTAAGTGATCCATTAAGGGCTGAAGAATTTCATTAACCGCGACGGTTAGGGCGAAAATAACATTTAGGGTTGTAATTCGAAATTCTGGTAGGGAACCCGCGATGCTGCTCGGTCGGTCAA
The DNA here is from genome assembly GCA_022241475.1 of Microvirga sp. The sequence continues at coordinate 199,124 of JAKOMT010000002.1, forward strand.
ACGACGGATTCATATATCTCTTCACGGAGCCGGTTCGCGTCCTCGCGGTCGACGACGACCCGATCATGCGCGAGTTCGCCGTCGCCCAACTCTCCCATCCGGGCGGCGAGATCGTGACCGCTTTCGACGGACAGGACGCCTGGGACAAGTTGCAGGCGGACGAAAAGGGCTTCGACCTCATCATCAGCGACCTCGAAATGCCGCGCATGACGGGGTTCAACCTTTGCAAAGCGATCCGAGCCGACGCGCGTTTCGCTGATCTGCCGGTCGTCGTCATCACCGGCCGTGACGACATCTTCGCCATCGATCGAGCCTATGAGGTCGGCGCGACGTCGTTCGTGGCGAAGCCCGTCAACTGGCGCCTGCTCGGCTATCAGCTGCGCTACGTGCTCCGGGCGTGCCGGGCGGAGCATTGCGCGACCGATTCACGATCGGGAGCGGGTGCGCCCTCCGCGCAGGCGGCGGCGACGGATATCCTGCCGGCCCTGACGCGCGAAGCCGAGGAGCATATGGCGGCGATCGAGCGCGCCGCGCGAGCCATGGACGGATCGTGCGCCGAGAAACTGCTCGAGTCGGTCGGAGACCTCGCCACCCTGCTGCGGCGCACCGCCTGCATCGCAGGTCTCGACCCCGAAGCCCTCGCCGATACGCGGGAGGAGATATCGCTCGCCGGTCTCTTGAACGAGCGCGCTCGCCTCGCCGCATCCGTCGCCGTCGAACGGAACATCACCGTCACGCTCGAGCGGCCGCCGCCTCTCTGGCGCATCGAGGGAGATCGGCGATTGCTCACGCAGGCTCTCGACCTTCTGCTGGGAACGCTGACCGCAAGCGCCGACGAGGGCGCCACGCTCGTCATCACCACGGCCGCCGTCAGCGGGCTCGACGACGGGCGGGACGGTTTCGAGATCACGATGCTCGTCGAGGGCCGCGCGCCGGCGGAGAGCATCGACGCGGCGCTCGTCAGGCGCATCATCGAGGCCCATGCGGGCGAAGTGACGATCCGACGCATGGGCGTTGGGGAAACACAGGCGCGCCTCCTGCTGCCGGCCGCGCGCCCTCCGAGGCAGAACGGTTTCGGTAAATCAGCGACGGGATTCGCATGATATCCAGTTCAGAAGTCGCCCCCCGACGAACGATCGGAATGAACGGCGAACAGGATGCGAGCTCCGTCGACGACGGACTGGCGCGTCGCTTCGGGCGAAATCGCTCCGGCGGCATCGCCGTCGTGATGTCTCTGGCGATCGTGCCCCTCCTCGGATGCGTCGCCCTCGCCGTCGACGTCAGCACCTGGTACGCGGCGAAAACCGAATTGCAGAAAATCGCGGACGGCGCGGCGATCGCCTCGGCCCGCGAGTTGCGCGTCGGCTTCGCCTCCCCGGCGCAAGTCGAGGCCGCCGCGCAGGCCTACGCGCTGGCGGCGCTCCAGCACGGCGCGAAGATGGCCCGGGACGCCCGGATCGTGGCGCGGGTTTCCGAAAATCGCGACGCCGTGATGGTATCGGTCGAAAGCGGCCTCACCCCGGTCTTCTCCCGCCTCGTCTACGACGGTCTCACCACGGTCGAGGTGTCGTCGACCGCGCGCCTGTCCGGGAGCGCCCCGATCTGCATGATCGGGACGAAGCCGAACGGGCGCGGCGTGCTGCAGATGGAAGACGACGCCTATCTCGACGCCGGAGGGTGCGGGATCTACAGCAATTCGACGCATCCCCAGAGCCTGATACTGAGCGATTCCTCGCGCGTACTCGCCAATCTCGTCTGCTCGTCGGGCGGCGTCCGCCAGGACGGCGGGCGCTCGAATCCGCCTGCGCAGACGGATTGCCCGTCGGTCGGAGACCCTCTGGAGCCCCGTCTCGAAGCCGTGAAAGCGACCTTCGGGGATCCTTGCGGTGGCCAGTCGACGAAGCTGGTGATCACCTCCAACTGGACGCTGCAACCCGGAAACTATTGCGGCGGGATCGAGGTCCGGAACGGGGCTCGCTTGACGCTCGAGTCCGGAAACTACGTGATCGGTCGTGACGGCCTGGAGGTAAAGGGCAACGCCCGGCTGATCGGTCAGTACGTCAGCATGCTGTTCGTGCGCGACGCCGAGCTCGACCTTGGAGAAGATACGACGGTTCGCTTGTCCGCGACCAAAGACGGCGTCCTCGCCGGCATTCTGTTCATGCAGTATCCGACCGGCGGGAACGACGATCGGGAATTCAAGATCTCGAGCAACAACGCGCGCGAGCTTCTCGGAACGATCTATATCCCGAAAGGCGTCTTCAAGGTCGACGCCGAAAGTCCGGTGGCGGGAGAATCGGCCTATACGGTGATCGTGGCCAACAAGATCGAGATTTCGGACAAAGCCCGCTTGACGCTCAACATCGACTACGCCGCGACCGACGTGCCGGTGCCCGAAGGCATCGGACCGAAATCGCCCGTGCACATCGCCTACTGAGGGAGGCGGCGCCGACCGCCCCCCGTCCGTCTCAGCCGACGAGCTTGCCGGCGCGGGGATCGTGGCGCGCGACCCGGGCGAGAAGATACTCGATCTCGGCGCGGGCGGCGGGAGTGACGGCGGAGCCGGGCTTGCGCTGGGCGTCGGAGGCGATGATCCCGCGCCGTTTCATCACGTATTTGCGCACGGCGAGACCAACGCCGAGCTGCTGCTCGTAGCGGACCAGCGGCAGATGGGCGTCGAACAGATCATGCGCCTTGTCGCGCTCCCCCGCCGCAGACAGATCGACGATGTCGACCAGCATGTCGGGGAACGCGTAGCCCGTCATCGCGCCGTCCGCGCCGCGCTCCATTTCGAAATCGAGGAACATGCCGCCGTTTCCGCACAGGATCGAGATGTGGCGCATGGAGCCGTCCTGCTCGAAGCGGCGCAGGGTCGAGATCTTCTCGAGACCGGGCCAGTCCTCGTGCTTGAGCATGACGACGGAGGCGTTGTCCTCGACGATCCGGCGGATGACGCCGGGCGTCATCACGACGCCGAGCGTCAGGGGATAGTCCTGCACGACGACGGGGATGTCGGTTCCGATCGCCTCGATGGCTTGCGCATAGTAGCCGACGATCTGGTCGTCGGTCTTGAGCGAGGGAGGGGGCGCGATCATGACGCCGGCGGCCCCGGCGTCCATGGTCGAGCGCGCCAGCGCCCGCATCGCGGCGAAGCCGGGCGAGGAGACGCCGACCACGATCTTCGCCGCACCGGCGCGGCGGATCACCCGCGTCGCCACCGCCAAAGCTTCCGAGGCCTCGAGCTTCGGCGCCTCGCCCATGATTCCGAGCACCGTGATCCCCGCGCAGCCGGCCTCCAGATAGAAGTCCGTCATCGAATCGACCGAGGCCTCGTCGATGCGGCCGTCGGGATGGAAGGGGGTCGGCGCGATGGCGTAGACGCCCTTGGCGGCGGCGTCGATCATGGCTGGGCACTCCCTGCTTGTGGGCGCGCGTCGCCGCGACGGCGCGATCCCTTGTTCGCGCTCCCTTGTTACGGTCGACGCCGCGCCCGCGCAACGGCCGCCGACCCAAAGACGATGTGCGTGAACGCCCGGCCGGTCGAGGACGGGCGTCGGCGCCGGAGGGCTTTCGCGTTTTCGCGCTCCGCTTAAGGCTTGCCGGGCAGACGCGGCCCGTGCTCCCTTTGGTGACCTGTCGCATCGCGGCGCGCATTCGCGCCGGGCGTTTTTTCGAGGTTCTTCAATGTCCCGCATCGTCTTCGTCAACGGCGCCTTCGTCCCCTACGAGGAGGCGAGCGTTTCGATCATGGATCGGGGCTTTCTCCTCGCCGACGGCATTTACGAAGTGTCCGCGGTGCTCGGCGGCAAGCTCGTCGACAACGAGGCGCATCTCGCGCGTTTCGCGCGCTGCCTTGGCGAGATCGGCATCGAGAGCCCCTACACGCCCGAGGAGTGGACGCGGCTGGAGGAAGATCTCGTGGCGCGCAACGGGCTCACCGAGGGCGTGGTCTACATGCAGGTCACGCGCGGCGTCTTCGAGCGCGACTTCGCCTTCCCGCCGGAGAGCGTCAAGCCGACGGTCGTGATGTTCACGCAGGCCAAGAGCATCGTCGGTTCGAAACTGGCGGAGACCGGCGCGCGCGTGATCACGACGCCGGACCTGCGCTGGAAGCGTCGCGACATCAAGTCGATCGCCCTCCTCGCGCAGGTGCTCGCCAAGCAGGAGGCGGCGCGAGCGGGCGTCGCCGAAGCCTGGATGGTCGACGACGAGGGTAATGTTACGGAAGGCGCGTCCTCGACCGCCTTCATCGTCACGAAGGACGGGCGCATCGTCACCCGCCCGCTCTCGAACGCGATCCTGCCCGGCATCACCCGCCGCGCCGTGATGCAGCTCGCGCAGGAGACCGGGCTCACGGTCGAGGAGCGGCTCTTCACCGTCGCCGAGGCGAGCGACGCGCAGGAGGCGTTCTTCACCTCGGCGTCCGCGTTCGTCATGCCCGCCGTCGAGATCGACGGCGCGCCGATCGGCGACGGCAAGCCCGGCCCGCTGACCAAGCGCCTGCGCGCGCTCTATCTCGACATGGCGGCGTCGAGCAATTCGGGGAGCATGCGCTGATGGCCCGGATCGTCACCGTCGCCGCCGCGCAGCTCGGCCCCATCCAGCTCGCCGACGACCGCGCCAGCGTCGTGGCGCGCATGATCGCGCTGATGGACGAGGCCGCGGCCAAGGGCGCCGATTTGATCGTCTATCCCGAACTCGCCCTCACCACGTTCTTCCCGCGCTGGCATCACGAGGACCGCGCCGAGGCCGATCGCTGGTTCGAGCGCGAGATGCCCGGCCCGGAAACGCAGCCGCTTTTCGACCGGGCGCGCGAACACGGCATGGCGATGTCCTTCGGCTACGCCGAGATCACGCCGGAGGGCCGGCATTTCAACGCCTCGATCCTCGTCGACAAGTCGGGCGAGATCGTCGGCAAGTATCGCAAGATCCATCTGCCGGGGCATGTCGATTACGATCCCGAACGCGCCTTCCAGCATCTCGAGAAGCGCTATTTCGAGCCGGGCGACCTCGGCTTTCCGGTCTGGCGCATGCTCGACGGCGTCATCGGCATGTGCATCTGCAACGACCGCCGATGGCCGGAGACCTACCGCGTCATGGGCCTGCAGGGCGTCGAGATGGTCGTGCTCGGCTTCAACACGCCCGCCGTCAACTCGCAGATGAGCGCCGAAGGCCTGGAGAGCCGTCTTTTCCACCACCGCTTGTCGGTTCAGGCCGGCGCCTACCAGAACGCGACCTGGGTGGTGGCGGTGGCGAAAGCCGGCGTCGAGGACGGCCATCCCCTCACGGGCGGGACCGTGATCGTCGATCCGAACGGCTTCATCGCCGCCGAGCTTCCGGGCGAGGAGGACGGGGTCATCGTCCACGCCTGCGATCTCGACGCGACGCGTTTCGGCAAGGAGACCATCTTCGATTTCGCGCGCCACAGGCGTCCCGAGCATTACGGGCTGATCACGCAGCGCACGGGGGCCGAACCGCCCCCGTGATCCGCCCGGCGCTCAGGTGTAGAGGCGCTCGTCCTCGAGACCCGTGTAGAGACCGGCGACCTGCTCGGCGTAGCCGTTGAAGAGCATGGTCGGGATCTCCTCGCCGGAGCCGATCATCTCTTCGCTCGCCTGGCTCCAGCGCGGATGCGCAACCTCCGGATTGACGTTCGCCCAGAAGCCGTATTCCTGGCTCGCGAGCTGCTCCCAGAACGAGACCGGCCGTTCTTCCGTGAAGCTGATCCGCACGATCGACTTGACCGACTTGAAGCCGTATTTCCACGGAACGATGAGCCGCAGCGGCGCGCCGAACTGATTGGCGAGCGGCTTGCCGTAGACGCCCGTCACCATCAGCGTCAGATCGTTCGTCGCCTCCGCGATCGTCAGCCCCTCGGTGTAGGGCCACGGATACCAGATCTGACGCTGGCCCGCGGCCACCGCGGGATCCTGGAAGGTCTGCATCACGACGTATTTGGCGGAGGAGAGCGGACGCGCCATCGAGACGAGGTCCGCCATGCGGAATCCCGTCCACGGCACGGCCATCGCCCACGCCTCGACGCAGCGGAAGCGGTAGAGCCGCTCTTCCAGCGTCATGCGGCGGATCAGCGTGTCGACGTCGACCTGCATCGGCTCTTCGACGAGGCCGTCGATCGTCACCGTCCAGGGACGCGTCTGCAGCGCCTGCGCGGCGGCGGCGACGCGCTTGGACGAGCCGAACTCATAGAAATTATTGTAATTCGAGGCGACTGCTTCGTCCGTGAGATCACGATCGAGGGTGAAGGCGTCGTTGCGCGCGGCCGGATAAAGGTCGAGCGTCGGATCGGCGCCCTGCGCGGCGGCGCGCCCGCCGATGGCGCTCGCTCCGATCAACCCGGCGGCGCCGGCGATGAACTTGCGACGATTGAGAAAAACGTGCTCCGGGGTCGCCGCGCTCTCCGGCAGCTCCCACCCGCGCTTAGACCTGATCAGCATGACGCCCGCTCCTGTTCCCACTCGCTTCTTTGCGAGCGAAGATGGCGCAGCGAGCGGCGCGCGCAAGCGGGAACCTGCGAAAGCCGGAGCGTTCTCACGCATTCGTCATCGCAGGCGCCGCACGGCGCGGCGACGAAGAAGGCCGCGCCCTCGCGGACGCGGCCTCATTCAAACGCCGACGCGGATTTGCGTCAGAGCCCGAGCTTCTTCCGGCGCTGGGCGAGCGTGCGCAGGCGCAGCGCGTTGAGCTTGATGAAGCCCTCTGCGTCGCGGTGGTCGTAGGCCACGGCGCCCTCCTCGAAGGTCACGAGATCCTGATCGTAGAGCGAGTACGGACTCGTGCGGCCGATCACCATGACGTTGCCCTTGTAGAGCTTGAGCCGGACTTCGCCGGCGACGAACTCCTGGCTCTTGTCGATGAGGCCCTGCAGCAGCTCGCGCTCCGGCGAGAACCAGAAGCCGTTGTAGATCAGCTCCGCGTAGCGCGGCATCAACTCGTCCTTTAGATGGGCCGCGCCCCGGTCGAGCGTGATCGATTCGATGGCGCGATGCGCCGTGATCAGGATCGTTCCGCCCGGCGTCTCGTACATGCCCCGGCTCTTCATGCCGACGAAGCGATTCTCGACGAGATCGAGGCGGCCGATTCCGTTCTCGCGGCCGAGCGTATTGAGGCGCTCGAGGATCGTCGCGGGCGACATCGTCTGACCGTCGATCGAGACGGCGTCGCCCTTCTCGAAGCCGATCGAGATCACCGTCGGCTTGTCGGGCGCCTCCTCCGGGCCGATCGTGCGCGAATAGACGTAATCGGGAACCTCGTCGGCCGGATCTTCCAGCACCTTGCCCTCGGACGAGGTGTGCAGGAGGTTGGCGTCGACGGAGAACGGGGCTTCCCCGCGCTTGTCCTTGGCGATCGGGATCTGGTTCGCTTCGGCGAACTCGATGAGTTTGGTGCGCGACAGCAGGTCCCATTCACGCCACGGAGCGATCACGGTGACGTCGGGCTTGAGCGCGTAATAGGACAGCTCGAAACGGACCTGGTCGTTGCCCTTGCCGGTGGCGCCGTGCGCGACGGCGTCGGCGCCGACCCTCTCCGCGATCTCGATCTGCTTCTTGGAGATCAGCGGGCGCGCGATCGAGGTGCCGAGCAGATAGACGCCCTCGTACTGGGCGTTGGCGCGGAACATCGGGAAGACGTAATCGCGCACGAACTCCTCGCGCAGATCCTCGATGAAGATGTTCTCTTCCTTGATCCCGAGCAGCAACGCCTTCTGGCGCGCCGGCTCCAGCTCCTCCCCCTGTCCGAGATCGGCGGTGAAGGTCACCACCTCGCAGCCATAGGTCGTCTGGAGCCACTTCAGGATGATCGAGGTGTCGAGGCCGCCGGAATAGGCCAACACCACTTTCTTCACGCGCTTTTCGGTCATGGGCGGTCTCAATCTTTTTTTCGCCGACATGCGTCGGGAGGGTGCGTTCGCGCGTTTATAAGCCGAACGCGGCTGCGCGCAACCGACTTGCGGGAGCGCGCGGAAGCGGCGATGCTTGCTCTTGCGAAGGTGAAGGAAGTCCTGATGGCCCGACGTTCCGTAATCGAGTTCTGGTACGAGTTCGCCTCAACATATTCCTATCTTTCGGCGATGCGGATCGAGGACGCGGCGGCGGCGGCGGGGGTCTCGATCCGCTGGCGGCCCTTCCTCCTCGGCCCGATTTTCTCCGCCCAGGGGTGGAACACCTCCCCCTTCAACATATACCCGGCGAAGGGCCGCTACATGTGGCGCGACATGGAGCGCGAGGCGGCGCGCACGGGGATTTCCCTGCGCCGGCCGGCTCCTTTTCCCCAAAACAGTCTGACGGCGACGCGCGTGGCTCTGCTGGGCGCCGAGGAGCCCTGGGGGCCGGCGTTCACGCGCGCGGTTTTCGACAAGGCCTTCGGGGAAGGTCTGTCGATCGAGGAGCCGTCGGCGATCCGCGACCTCGTCGCGATGGTCGGCCTTGATTCGGATTCCGTGATGCGTAACGCGACGGCGGAGGCGAACAAGACACGGCTTCGCGCGGTCACGGAGGAAGCTCGGTCACGGGGGCTTTTCGGCGCCCCGACATTCTTCACGGAGGACGGGGAGATGTTCTGGGGCAACGACCGGCTCGATCAGGCGCTGGCCTGGGCGACTGGCGACCGGCCGACCGGCGTACGGTAAATAAGAAGAAAACGGCGCCCGCTTACCGTAGCTCCCAGAGTTGCATACGCGTGACGTATCGACGAATATTCGATTACTGGCGCCGTCATCGCTTACGGGATTAGGTATTTTCCCGGAAAAAAGGCCATAAATACTTTTAACCCGATATTCATGCGGGACGGGCACAGTCGATCTCCAAGGCACGACCGCCCTTCGGAGCTGAAATTGAAAGCTCGTCTTCAAGCCGTCATAACCGCCTTGCGCGGCCGTTTGCGCCACCCGGCCACGCTTCCGCTCGTGGTCGCGGTCGCGGTGATCTGCGTCGCCTGGATATTCGCCGAGCGTCAGGCCGCGATCGTAGCCGAACAGACGATGCGCACGCAGGTTCTCGACAAGGTCAGCGTCATCCGCGCGAGCCTCGAGGGCAACGTCAACGCCAATATCCAGCTCGTGCGCGGCCTCGTCGGCGTGATCAAGACCGAGCCGGAGATCGACCAGCAACGCTTCGGCCAGCTCGCGCGCAATCTCTTCAGTGAAGAAAACCAGCTTCGACATGTCGCGGCCGCGCCGGATCTCGTCGTCGCGATGACTTTTCCGCTCGCCGGCAACGAGGCTGCGATCGGGCTCGACTACCGCGCGAATCCGGCGCAGCGCGAGGCTGCGCTACGCGCGCGCCACACGGGGCGGCTCGTCTTCGCGGGGCCGGTCGACCTCGTCCAGGGAGGGATCGGCTTCGTCGGCCGCTTTCCGATCTTCCTGGAAGCGGCGGAGGAGCAGCGGTTCTGGGGGATCGTTTCGGCGGTCATCGACGCCCGCCGTCTCTACGAGGAGAGCGGGCTCCTCGATCCCGAGCTGTCCATCGACCTCGCGATACTGGCGGACGGCGCGCAGACTCCGTTCTACGGCGACCCGGCGGTGCTCGGCCGCGATCCCGTGATCGTCGACGTGGCATTGCCCTCGGGCCAATGGCGCATCGCCGCTACGCCGCAGGGCGGCTGGGCGTCCAATTCCGCGAGCGCCTGGTGGATGCGCGTCGCCATTCTTGTCGCGGCGGCGCTGGTGATCCTGCCGATCCAGTTCACCGGACGCCTGCTGAACGAACGCGCCGCCCATAACGACGCGCTGAGCGAGCGCGACGACAAGATGCGGGCGCTGTCGCACCGGCTCGATCTCGCCTTGACGGCCTCGGCGATCGGCATCTGGGAATACGATATCGATACGACCGCGCTGTTCTGGGACGAGCGGATGTTCGAACTCTACGACGTTCCGCCGCGCAAGGAGGCCGTGGTCTCGCTCTGGTCGTCGCGAATCCATCCGGACGACCTCGCCGCCGAGAGGGCGAAGCTCGTCGAGGCGACGAACACCAACGGCCGCTACGACACCGAATTCCGTATCGTCACCTCGACCGGCGAAATCCGCTGGATCCGCGCGATCGGGCGCATGCACGTCGATTCCTCGGGCGCGCGCCGCCTCGTCGGCGTGAACTGGAACGTCTCGCGCGACCACGAGTTCACGAACGCGATCACACGGGCCAAGGAGCTGGCCGAAGCGCGCAACGAGGCGCTGGAGCAGGCCAAGGCCAGGATCGAACACAACGCCCTGCACGATTCGCTCACCGGGCTGCCAAACCGGCGTTATCTCGACCGCGTGCTCGAACAGCGCCTTCAGTCGGTCGCGCAGTGCGACGTGCGCAGCGAACCCGGGCTGGCGATCCTCCATGTGGATCTCGACCGCTTCAAGCACATCAACGACACTCTGGGCCACGCGGCCGGCGACGCGATGCTGCGCCACTCCGCGAGCGTCCTGCGGTCCGCGAGCGCGGGCGACACGTTCGTGGCGCGGGTCGGCGGCGACGAATTCATCCTGTTGTGCGCCGGCCTGAGCCACGGTGAAATCGCGGACCTCGCCGGGCGCATCGTCGCCGAACTGCGCAAGCCCGTCGCTTATCAGGGGCACGAATGTCGCTTCGGCGTCAGCATCGGCGTCGCCGTGAGCGGCTGCGGCGTGGCTTCCGGCGACGTCGACGGCAAGCGCATGATGATCGACGCCGACATCGCGCTCTACCGCGCGAAGAAGCGCGGTCGCAACCGCTATGAATTCTTCACCGACGCTCTGGAAGCCGAGATCGTTCACACCAAGCGCGTGGCGGACGAGATCCTGCGCGGCCTCGAGGACGACCAGTTCGTCGTCTTCTACCAGCCGCAATTCGACGCCCAGACCCACGACATCGAGGGCGTCGAGGCGCTGGTGCGCTGGCGACACCCCACGCGCGGCCTGCTCGCGCCCGCCCATTTCATGCGCGTCGCCGAGGAGATGAACGTCGTCGGCGCGATCGACAAGATCGTGCTCAGACAGGGCCTGCGCGACCATAGCCACTGGCGCGAGCTCGGCCTGCCGATCCCGCGTCTTTCGGTGAACGTGTCGGCGCGCCGATTGCGGGACGAGGAACTGATCGAGGATCTGCGCAGCCTGACGATCGAGCCCGGCGCGCTCGCCTTCGAACTCATCGAGTCGATCTTTCTCGACGACGACGATCCGGAAATCGTGCGCAACATCGCGGCCGTGAAGGGCCTGGGGATCGAAATCGAAATCGACGATTTCGGCACCGGATACGCCTCCATCGTCAGCCTGATGAAGCTCCAGCCGAACCGCCTGAAGATCGACCGGCAATTCGTGCGGCCGATCATGGAATCGGCGCGCCAGCACAAGCTCGTCCGCTCGATCATCGACATCGGCCGGTCGCTCGACATCGGCGTCGTGGCGGAGGGCGTCGAGTCGATGGAGCATGCGAACGAGCTGCGCCTCATGGGCTGCGACATCCTCCAGGGCTACGCCTTCGCCCGCCCGATGCCGGCGGCCGAGCTCGCCGAATTCGTCCGCGTGCAGCAATGGCGGATCGACGGACTGCGCGACGCCGTCGCGGCGCCGCTCGCCGGGTCCGTCAGGAGCGTCGGCTGACGGCGCCGCCGCCTCCCGAACCTTTCGGCGCCTCGCGGCGGCATCGCTCCGAGCAATAGCGGACGCTCTCCCAGTCCCGCTCCCACTTCTTGCGCCAGGCGAAGGGTCGGGAGCAGACGGGACAGATCTTCGTCGGCAGTTCGGACTTCTTGCGCGTCTTCACGGCGCGCCGTAGAGCCGCGCCGCGTCGTCGCGGAAGGCGCGACGGGACTCGTCGCGCGTGTAGAACATGTGACCGCCCGGATAGTTCTCGAGGCGAACCCGGCCCTGAAAATCACGGATCTGGCGCAGGATCAGCGCGCTCTCGAAATAGGGCGTGACGAGATCGGTGTAGCCGTGGACGACGAGAAGGCGGAAATCGCCGTCGAGCGCCATGACGCGTCGCAGGGCGCTGACGGCCTCGGGCTGCGACCGCCCCCTCCCCCAGCTCCAGGCGCGGTTGACCCCCGAATTGAGGAGGATGTAGCGCCTGGGCGGCGTCCAGGAGAGCTTGTCGTCGTAGAGAGCGAGCATCGCGCTCGTCAGAGGCGCGGTCAGCGCGTCGAGGACGGGATCGGCGGCTCGCGAGAAATCCAAGGTCGGAACTGGGTCGCCGGCCGTCACGCCCGAATCGTAGAGGCTCGCGAGCGCGTCGTCGTCTCGGCCGATCTCCCGCGCGTAGAGCTGCATGTCGATACGCCCCGCGCGCCGCCGGACGAGTTCCGGATCGAGTCCGACGAGCGAGGCGACGCGCGCGCTTGCCCGCGCGACGGCCTCTTCGTCGCTCAAGCCTCGCATGAGGTCGGCGAGATAATCGCCGGCGGCGTATTCCTCGACTTCCGCGAGCGCCTCGCGCGAAAAGTCCCCTCGCCGCTCCATCGCCGACGCGGCGAGCGAGGGCAGGAGCGAGACTTTGGGCAGGGGCGCGTAATCAGGCTGTTCGCGCCACCCGAAATCGAGGACCGGCGACAGGAGCGTCATCCCGGAGAGGCCGATCCCGTAATCAGTCTGCAGCGCCTCGGCGACGAGCGGCCCGCGAAAACCGCCGTAGCTCTCGCCGACGAAATACTTGGGCGAAGTGACGCGGCCATTGTCGACGAGCCAGCGGTAGACGAACTCGGACAGGGCGTCGGCGTCGCCGTCGATCGAGAGGAAGCGTTCGCGCAGCGATCCGCTCGTATTCGCGAGCCGACTGAAGCCCGAGCCGACGGGATCGACGAAAACGAGATCGGTGAAGGCGAGCCAGGTCTCGGCGTTGTCGACGAGGTCGACGGTTTGCGACGGCGTGATCGTCTCGAGCCCCACGGGCAGGCGCCACGGGCCGAGCGCGCCGATGTTGAGGTAGGCGGACGCGGCGCCCGGACCGCCGTTCACCGCGAAGGTGACCGGCCGCGGCGGACGATCCTCGCCCTCGCTGTCGCGGAGATAGGCGACAAAGGCGATGTCGGCGCGCGGGGAGCCCGAATCGTCGACGAGCCGGATCGATCCGGCGACGGCCTCGAAGGCGAGCGGGCCGTCCTGCGTCTGGATCACGTGACTGGTCGTGACCGCCTCCGGCAGCGGCTGGCGCGCCGATGATTGCTCACGTCCGCTCTCCTCCTGCGCGACGACGCCCTGGGGCGCCCATGCGAGACAGGCGAGCGCGAGGGTCGCGACGGCGAGGGCGCGCGTCAGCCCGCGAAGGCCCGCTGGACGTGAAACTTCGGCGAGCGGCATGGCGGCGGCGGTCTGGCGCATCGGGATCTCCCTCCGGAATGTCGGTCGACGCGATAACTAGAGCGGGATCGGGTCGCTGGCGTGGCGGCAGGCGCGCGCCTCACGCCATTTTGTTCCAGCGGCCGCGCTCGTCCTGGCGCCAGTAAGTCGCCTCATGCCCGGCCGCCTTGACGGCGCGCCATTGCTCGCGCGCGCCGGTGAGCGCGACGTCGTCCTCGCCGTCGAAAATAACCACGATGCGGGTGTAGGTCGCGGCGTCCGGGGGCGTTTGCGCTCCTGCGACGAGAAAACGGATCGCGGCGCCGTTCGGATTGGCGTCGTCCGCGGCGAGCGCGACGGCGTGCAGCGCGGAATCGGGCTCGTCGGCGAGGCCGTGGGGGATGAAGCTCTGCTCGTCGTAGGTCCAGAGATGGTCGTCGAGCGCGGCGAGACGCTCCGGATCGCCCGACTGGACGACGGCCTTCCAGCCGCGCTCCAGCGACTTCTCGATGAGCGTCGGCAGCACCGTCTCGAGCGGCTGGCCTTGGAGGTGATAGAAGAGGACTTCCGTCATGCGCACTGTATGGCGCGCGCGCGGTCGCGCCGCAAGCGAGGCCGCAGAGACGTCGGACCGAAGAAACGTCGGACCCGAAGCAACGTCCGACCCGGAGAAACGTCGCGGCCGGACGGGATCCCGGCCGCGCTCGCCTCAGAGCGCCTTGACGATCTGGTCGACCATCTTCTTGGCGTCGCCGAAGAGCATCATCGTGTTGTCGCGGAAGAACAGTTCGTTCTCGACGCCCGCGTAACCCGAGCCCATGCCGCGCTTGATGAAGAGAACGGTCTTGGCCTTGTCCACGTCGAGGATCGGCATGCCGTAGATCGGCGATTGCGGATCGGTCTTGGCGGCGGGGTTCGTGACGTCGTTGGCGCCGATGACGAAGGCGACGTCGGCCTGCGCGAACTCGCCGTTGATGTCCTCGAGCTCGAAGACCTCGTCATAGGGCACGTTGGCTTCCGCCAGCAGCACGTTCATGTGGCCGGGCATGCGGCCCGCGACCGGATGGATGGCGTACTTGACCTCGACGCCCTCTTTCTTGAGGTGGTCGGCCATCTCGCGAAGGGTGTGCTGCGCCTGCGCGACCGCCATGCCGTAGCCGGGCACGATGATGACCTTGGCGGCGTTCTTCATGATGAAGGCCGCGTCGTCCGCCGAGCCCTGCTTCACGGGACGCGACTCGACGGCGCCGGCCGCGCCGGAATCCGTCTCGCCGCCGAAGCCGCCGAGAATCACCGAGATGAACGAGCGGTTCATCCCCTTGCACATGATGTAGGACAGGATCGCGCCGGACGAGCCGACGAGCGCGCCGGTGATGATCAGCGCGAGATTGCCCAGCGTGAAGCCGATGCCGGCGGCCGCCCAACCCGAATAGGAGTTCAGCATCGACACGACGACGGGCATGTCGGCGCCGCCGATCGGGATGATGAGCAGAACGCCGAGCGCCAGCGAGACGATCACGATCAGCCAGAACGCCATCGCGCTCTCGGTCGCGACGAAGATCGCGAGCAAAAGGACGAGCGCGCCGGCGAGGCCGGCGTTGATGACATGGCGCGAAGGCAGCATGATCGGCTTGCCCGACATGCGGCCGTCGAGCTTGAGGAAGGCGATGATGGAACCCGTGAAGGTGATCGCGCCGATCGCGGCGCCGATGCCCATCTCGAACAGCGTGACCCCGCCGATGGCGCCGCGCGCAGCGATGTCGAAGGCGAGCGGCGCGTAGAGCGCGGCTGCGGCCACCAGCACCGCCGCCATGCCGACGAGCGAATGGAAGGCGGCGACGAGCTGCGGCATCGCGGTCATGGGAACGCGCTTGGCGATCACGGCGCCCGCGCCGCCGCCGATGGCGATGCCGACGATGACGAGCAGCCAGCCTCCGAGCGAAGGATTGGCGTAGACCAGCGTCGTCGCGACGGCGAGGCCCATGCCGATCATGCCGAACATGTTGCCCTGACGGGACGTCGTCGGATGCGAGAGGCCGCGCAGAGCGAGGATGAAGAGCACGCCCGAGACGAGATAGAGCAGGTTGGCGACGTTGGAGCTCATCGTCTCAGCCCTTCTTCTTGTACATGGCGAGCATGCGCTGGGTGACGAGGAAGCCCCCGAAAATGTTCACCGAGGCCATGACGAGCGCGAGGAAGCCCAGAACCTGAGCGCCGACCCCGGCGCCGCCGTCCGTCAGCGCGTTCGCCGCCGGCATGCCGACCGCGAGCAGCGCGCCGACGACGATCACGGAGGAGATCGCGTTGGTGACCGACATCAGCGGCGTATGCAGCGCCGGCGTCACCGCCCAGACCACGTAGTAGCCGACGAAGATCGCCAGCACGAAGATGGCGAGCCGGAAGATCGTCGGATCGACCCCGCCGCCGGTCGCGGCGCTGGCGGCGACCGCGATTGAATCCGCGTAGGCCTCGGCGGCGTTCGCAGCCTCGCGCGCGACCTCCGCGGCCGCTTGCGCGCGTTCCAGCGCCTGTTCGGGAGTGAGGTTCGACATCGTGTCCCCCGTTTCGATGCTTAGCGCCGGCTTCAGGCGGCGGGCTGGAAATTCGGATGAACGACGGCGCCGTCGCGCGTGAGCAGCGTCGCTTTGACGAGTTCGTCGTCCCAGTTCACGGCGATCGTCTTTTCGGCCTTGTCGACCAGCGTCTCGACGAAGGAGTAGAGGTTCTTGGCGTAGAGCGCCGAAGCGCTGGCGGCGAGACGGCCGGGGACGTTGAGATGGCCGACGACCTTGACGCCGTTATGCTCCACGACCTCGCCGGCCTTCGACACCTCGCAATTGCCGCCGCGCTCGACCGCGAGATCGACGACGACGGAGCCGGCCTTCATCGATTCGACCATGGCGCGGGTGACGAGCACCGGCGCGGGGCGGCCGGGGATCAGCGCGGTGGTGATCACCATGTCCTGCTTGGCGATGTGGGCGGCGACGAGTTCGGCCTGCTTGGCCTTGTACTCCGCCGACATCTCCTTGGCGTAGCCGCCCGCCGTCTCGGCCTGACGGAACTCGTCGTCCTCGACGGCGACGAACTTGGCGCCGAGGCTCTCGACCTGCTCCCGCGCGGCGGGGCGCACGTCGGTCGCCGAGACGACCGCTCCGAGGCGGCGCGCGGTCGCAATGGCCTGAAGGCCGGCGACGCCCGCGCCCATCACGAAGACGCGCGCGGCCGGGATGGTGCCGGCGGCGGTCATCATCATCGGCATGGCGCGGCCGTATTCGCCGGCGGCGTCGATCACGGCGCGATAGCCTGCGAGGTTCGCCTGGCTCGAGAGCACGTCCATGACCTGCGCGCGCGTGATGCGCGGCATCAGCTCCATGGAGAATGCGGTGAGGCCCCGGCCGGCGATCGCGGCGAGGTCCTCGTGCGCGCCGTAGGGGTCCATGATCGCGACGAGGATGGCGCCGGTCTTGAACATATCGAGGCGCGAAGCGTCGGGGCGACGAACGAGGAGGACGATGTCGGCGTCGCGCGCGGCGTCCGCGGCGTTGGCGGCGATGCTCGCGCCCGCCGTCTCGAAATCGGCGTCGGTGACGCCCGAGCCCAGGCCTGCGCCCGACTGCACGACGATCTCGGCGCCCAGCGCCTTGAACTTCTTCACGGTCTCCGGCGACGCGGCCACGCGGCGTTCGTTGGCGTCGGTTTCCGTCAGAACGGCGATACGCATGACTAGCCCCCCGGTCGTTCGTTCGGCGCGGGCGGCGGCGCCGCCCGTCGCGAAGGCGCTCGGGCGCCCGTCACATCACGATGAAGCTGAGCGCCATGAGGCCGAACACGGCGGCGGGAGCCTTCCAGCTAATCGAGCGCGACAGCGCGCCGATCGCGCCGGCCACGCCGGAGATCACGACGAACAGGATCGCGATCATCCACGCGCCCTTCACGCCGCCCATGGCGAGCGCGAGAACCCAGCACAGGATCACGAGCGTCGAGATCGTGGTGAATTCCACGAATCCGCCATAGGTGTTCTCGTGAGACTCGCTGTCCATTTCGGGGCTGTAGCCGTCGCCGGGCTGACGGTCGGTATGCGCCATGATCGCCGTGTCCTGTGTTTCCCAGAGATGATTGGTCCGCATTTAGCCCAACCGGACGCTGGCCGCAACGCAATGATGCGTTCGCGCCATACGTTTCCACGCAAAGCGGGGACGGTTCAGGCGCCGACGGGCGACAATCCGGCCTCGGCGAGCGCCGCCGACTGTCGCTGAGCCAGGCTCGCGACGTCGAAGCGGGCGATCTCCGCTTCGAACAGTTCGTGATAGTTGAGCTCCGAGCGCAGATGCAGGAACACCGCGCCGAGCCCGATCGCCGCGCGGTCCATGAACACGAATTCGCGCGGCACCGTCACCGGTCCCCGCTCCTTGAGCGCCTTGTGCACCTGAAACGCCTGCCTGCGCCCGTATTCGCCCGGCTTGATCCCGTCGGCGATGGTGCGCACGCGGTCTTCGAGAAGCGGCCCGTAGATGAAGCGCGCCCAGATGTTGAGGATGTCGATCAGTTCCTTCGACAGCCCCTTGAAGCCCCATGTCTCGTAGGCGTAGACCGTGCGCGCAAGATCGTCCTCGCGCAGTCCGTGATAGAGATCGACCACGCCGCCCACGAATTTCGGCGGGAAGATGCGGACGCAGCCGTAATCGAGCAGGTTGATGCCCTGCGGCTCGCCGCCTTCCTCGAAGACCGTGTAGTTGCCCAGATGCGGATCGCCGTGGATCACCGCCGCCTGGCTGAACGGATGCCACCACGCCTTGAACATCGCCACCGCGAGCCGGTTGCGGATCTCGACGGAGGCGTCGCTGAAATCGAGGATCCTGCGCCCCTCCAGCCACGAGAGCGTCAGCAGGCGACGGGTGGACAAATCTCCGATGACCTTGGGCACACGCACGGCGTCGACGTCGCGCAGCGCGTTCTCGTAGAGCGCGGCGTGGCGCGCCTCGCGCTCGTAATCGAGCTCCTCGCGGACGCGATCGCCGATTTCCTGCGCGATCTCGCGCGTGTCGATGGCCGGGTCCATCCGGCGATGGATGGCGAAGACGAGCTCGAGCTGCTTGAGATCGGCCTCCACCGCCGACTGCATGTCCGGATATTGCAGCTTGCAGGCGAGCGGCGCGCCGTCATGCCCGGTCGCCCGGTGAACCTGGCCGAGCGAGGCGGCGGCGGCGGGATGCAGATCGAAATCGGCGAAGCGGGAGCGCCAGTCCGGACCGAGTTCGGCCTGCATCCGGCGCTTGACGAATGCGGCCCCCATCGGCGGCGCTTCCGATTGCAGCTTCTGGAGTTCGGCGGCGTATTCCGGCGGCAGCGCTTCGGGGATGGTGGCGAGAAGCTGCGCGACCTTCATGATCGGCCCCTTCAGGCCGCCGAGCGCCTGCGCCAGCGCCGCCGCGCCGTCGCCGCGCGCGCCCTCCCCGCCGAACAGACGTGCGCCCGCGACCCGCGCGGCGACGGCTCCGACATTGGCCCCGACGCGGGCGTAGCGGGCGGCGCGGGCGGTGATGCGGTTGGCTTCGCGGTCGCGGATGGTCATGGGCGGGCGATCTCCCTGGGCGGACTTGTCAGACTTCAGATAGCGCCGCATCGGCGCGCGTGAAGAGCGCGGGGTCGCGACGCGCCGCCGCGAGGGCGTCGTCGGGCGCGATCCACTCCCATCCGGGCATCGAATTGCGGAACCAGGTGAACTGCCGTTTGGCGTAGGCGCGCGTGTCGGCCTTCCCCCGCGCGACCGCGTCAGCGAGGCCGGCCTCGCCGCGCAGATGCGCGATCAGACCCGGCACGCCGTGGGCGCGCATCACGGGCAGCATCGGATCGAGCCCGCGCGCGGCGAGCGCCGCGACCTCGTCGAGCGCGCCTTGCGCCATCATCACGTCGAACCGCGCGTCGATGCGCTCGCGCAGCCGATCGCGGTCGGGCGCGAGGAAGATCCGGCGCAGCGGGCGCCCGGCGAGCGGGCCGGGCTCGCGAGCCGCGTGGAAGGACGCCAGCGAGCGGCCCGTCGCCACATGGACCTCGAGCGCGCGCATCACGCGCAGGCGGTCGCTCGGGCGAAGGCGCGCCGCGCCCTCCGGATCGCGCTCCGCGAGCAGCGCATGCAGATCCGGCGTCGCGAGTCCCTCGGCCTGCGCGCGGACCTGCGCGCGCACCGCGTCGGGAACCGTGGGCATGTCCGACAGGCCCTCGACGGCGGCCTTGAAGTAAAGCCCCGTGCCGCCGACGAGGATCGGGACTAGGCCCTCCCCTTCGGCGGCGGCGATTTCGCGCGTCGCGTCATCGAGCCAGCGTCCGACGGAATGGTTCACGCACCCGTCGACGACGCCGTAGATCCGATGCGGGGCCAGCGCCTCTTCGTCCCGCGCGGGCCGCGCGGTGATGACGCGCAGATCCGCGTAGACCTGCATCGAATCCGCGTTGATCACGACGCCGCCGAGCGCCCGCGCCAACGCGACGGCGAGCGCGGACTTCCCCGACGCCGTGGGGCCGGCGATCAGAACGGGGACGTTTCCGGGGGACGCGGCGGCGCTCATCGCGCCTTGATACCGCGCGCTTCGCGGCCCCGAAAGCGTTTCCAGCCAACACCCGAGGAAAGAATCCGGACCGTCGCACGCGATAATTGATTTCACTCGCCCGACAGTCGATCCGGACACCTTGCCTTGCCATGGAAATCAATCTTTCGAATCGATGCGCATATTCCGGCTGTGGAGACAACATCTCCATGCGTGAAGCCCGATCCGCGACACGGTATGTCGTATTGTGTATTGTCAAAGCCTGATTTTAGACACAACCTTGTCAAAATTCATCGCAGCCCGTATATCTTGTTCCGATGCAAACCGTCGTCGGGCCGAGACTTTATTGTCTGCCGGCCCGTGATCCTGTTCGCGACGGCAATCAGGGAACCGGATGAACGAGCCGCAAAAACCCGACAAGATCGTCGTACGCAATCTCTTCAAGGTCTTCGGCGACAATCCGCAGCAGGCGATGGAGCTGGTCCGCCAGGGCCTCGGCAAGGACGAGATTTTCGCCCGCACCGGCCAGACGATCGGCGTCCACGACGCCAGCTTCACGATCCGGGAGGGCGAGATCTTCGTGATCATGGGCCTGTCCGGATCGGGCAAGTCGACCATGGTGCGGATGTTCAACCGCCTGCATGAGCCGACCGAAGGCGCGATCGAGATCGACGGGCGCGACATCACGGGTCTCGACGGCCCCGAGTTGCGCCGGCTTCGCCGCGAGACGGTCAGCATGGTTTTCCAGTCCTTCGCGCTGATGCCGCACATGAAAGTGATCGACAACGTCGCGTTCGGGCTCGAGCTCGGCGGCATGGCGCGCGACGAGCGCCATGCCCGCGCGCTCACGGCGCTGGAACAGGTCGGCCTCGCGGCCAACGCCCGGAGCTACCCGGATGAGTTGTCCGGCGGCATGCAGCAGCGCGTCGGCCTCGCTCGCGCCCTCGCCGCCGATCCCCCGATCCTCCTGATGGACGAGGCCTTCTCGGCGCTCGATCCATTGATCCGATCCGAGATGCAGGATGAATTGCTGACGCTTCAGGAAGAGAAGCAGCGCACCATCATCTTCATCAGCCACGATCTCGACGAGGCCATGCGCATCGGCGACCGGATCGCCATCATGGAGGGCGGCGTCGTCGTGCAGGTCGGCACGCCCGACGAGATCCTGAAGAACCCGGCGAACGATTATGTGCGCTCGTTCTTCCGCGGCGTCGACGTGTCGAAGGTCATCACCGCGCGCGACATCGCCCGCCGCACGCAGGTCACGCTGATCGACAAGCCCGAGCAGGGACCGCGCGCCGCCCTGCGACTGCTCGCGGATTTCGACCGCGATTACGGCTACGTGCTCGGACGCGGGCGCCGCTTCCTCGGCGTCGTCAGCGTCGCAGCCCTCGAAGAGGCGCGCAAGCGCGACGAGCCGCTCGAAAAGGCTCTTGTGCGCGACGGGCCGACGATCGCTCCCGAAACGAAGCTCGCCGATCTGATGGGCGTCGTCGCGGAGACGCCTTACCCCACGCCCGTGGTCGATTCCGACGGGCGCTATGTCGGCGTCGTCTCCCGCAGCGTGCTCCTGCGCGCTCTGGACGGCGGTTCCGCCGAGATGGCCGCCCCGCCGCCAGCCGACGTTTCGGCTCCGACGCTCGCGGCGGGAGTCGGATCATGAGCGGCTTCAATATTCTGTATCCGTTCGAGACGCTTCGCCTGCCCTTCTCCGACTGGGTGAAGGACGCGTTCGCGTGGATTTCGGGCGCGCGCGACTTCTTTCGCGCCGTCCGCCAGCCGATCGACTGGGTTCTTGAAAGCGTCGAGGGCTTCCTGCTCTTCGCGCCTCCCGGATTGACGATCGCGCTGATCGCGCTCCTCGCCTGGCAGGTGGCCGGCGGCAGGCTCGCGATCGGGACGCTTCTGAGCCTGTTCTTCATCGGCATGATCGGCGCCTACGAGGCGACGATGACGACGCTCGCGCTCGTCCTCACGGCGGTCGCCTTCTGCGCCGTGATCGGAATCCCGCTCGGCATCCTCGCCGCTCGGAGCGACCGTTTCGAACAGGGCCTGCGCCCGGCGCTCGATACGATGCAGACGACGCCCGCCTTCGTCTACCTCGTGCCGATCGTCGTATTGTTCGGCATCGGCAACGTGCCGGGCGTCATCGTCACGATCATCTTCGCCGTCGCCCCGCTGATCCGGCTGACCAATCTCGGCATCCGGCAGGTGCCCAAGGACGTGATCGAGGCGGCGCACGCTTTCGGCGCGTCGCGCGGACAACTGCTCTTCAAGGTGCAGCTTCCGCTGGCCGCCAAGACGATCATGGCCGGAGTCAACCAGTCGCTGATGCTCGCGCTCTCGATGGTGGTCATCGCCTCGATGATCTCCGTCGGCGGGCTGGGCCAGATGGTCCTGCGCGGCATCGGCCGCCTCGACATGGGGCTCGCCGTCATCGGCGGCGTCGGCATCGTGGCGCTCGCGATCATCCTCGACCGGATGACGCAGGCGCTCGCCCGCACGGAACGGGAACGCAGCGGCGCCGGCGCCTTTCTGGAGCGTGGCCCGATCGGCCTCGCCCGGCGCCTCGTCGCCTCCCGCCGGGACGCGCCGGACGGTGAGTCTTCGGACCTGGCGCCGGCCGCGACCACGCCTCGGCCGGCGACGCGCGACGCGGCCGCCTGACCCTCACACCGGGCGCGATTTCTGCGCCCGCCATCGTCCGCGTGACGCCCGAACGGGCGGCGGCGGACGCATTTCACCAAACCCAGGAGCAATCATGAACCATGTCTTCCGCACCGCGAGCGCCATGTCTCTCGCCGCCGCGCTCGGCCTTTCGATGACCGTGACGGCCGGCGCCCAGCAGCCCGGCGACGGCGCGACCATTCAGCCGATCACGAGCGGCATCGCCGAGGAAAACTTCCAGCACGAGATCCTGTTCGAGGGTCTGCGCCGCCTCGGCTACGAAGTCCATGATTCGCTCGAGAGCGAATACGCCGTGCTGCACGTCGCGCTCGCCAGCGGCGACGCCGACTTCACCGGCGTCCACTGGAACCTTCTGCACCAGGAGTTCTACGAGAATTCCGGTGGGGACGCCGAACTCGTGAAGATGGGCACTCTCATCTCGGACGTGCTGCAGGGCTATCTGATCGACAAGAAGACCGCCGAGGAGCACGGGATCACCAGCCTCGAGCAGCTCAAGGATCCGGCGATCGCGGCCCTGTTCGACGCCGACGGCGACGGCAAGGCCGATCTCACCGGCTGCAATCCCGGCTGGGGCTGCGAACTCGTGATCGAGCACCAGATCCCGGAATACGGGCTCGGCGACACCGTGCGCCACAATCAGGGCAGCTACTTCGCCCTGATGGCCGACACGATCGCCCGCTTCGAGCGTGGCGAGCCGATCCTCTATTACACCTGGACGCCGCTGTGGGTGTCGGGCGTGCTGGTTCCGGGCGAGGACGTCGAATGGCTCGAAGTCCCCTACACCTCTCTGCCGGGCGATGCCGAGGCCACGACCGAGGACACGTCGTCGGACGGACGCAATCTCGGCTTCGCGGTCGATGACATCCGGGCTCTGGCCAATCGTGAATGGGCCGAGGCGAACCCCGCCGCCGCGCGCTTCCTCGAACTCGCCACGATCCCGATCAACGACGTCTCGGCTCAGAACCTGCTGATGCGCGACGGCGAAGATTCCGCCGATGACGTGCTGCGTCACGCCAACGAGTGGATCGAGAACAACGCCGACGCGTTCGAGGGCTGGGTCGAAGAGGCTCGCGGCGCTTCCTGACGCTTCGCGTCGACACGCAATAACGCGAAAGGCGGCGCATCGAGCGCCGCCTTTTTCTTTGTCGAACGCGAATGCTCAGACGAGCCCGGGATCGATCCCGCCGTCGCGTTCCAGCCAAGCGGGGACGGGCAGGCCCTTCTCACGCAGGAATTCCGGATTGAACAGCTTCGACTGGTAGCGCGTGCCGTAGTCGCAGAGGATCGTGACGATGGTCTTGCCCGGCCCGAGATGGCGCGCGAGGCGGATGGCCCCGGCGACGTTCACGCCCGACGAGCCGCCGAGGCACAGGCCCTCGTGTTCGAGCAGGTCGAACACGACCGGCAGGGCCTCCTCGTCCGGGATCTGGAAGGCGACGTCGATCGGGGCGTCGACGAGGTTGGCGGTGATCCGCCCCTGCCCGATGCCCTCGGTGATCGAGGAGCCGGACGATTTCAACTCGCCGGACGTGTAAAACGAGTAGAGCGCCGCGCCCAACGGATCGGCGAGACCGATCGTCACGTCGGGTTTGCGCTCCTTGAGCGCCATGCCGACTCCGGCCAGCGTGCCGCCCGTACCGACCGCGCAGATGAAGCCGTCGACCTTGCCGTCGGTCTGCGCGAAGATTTCCGGGCCCGTCGTCTCGATATGGCCCTGACGGTTGGCGACGTTGTCGAACTGGTTCGCCCAGATCGCGCCGTTCGGCTCCGATTGCGCCAGACGCTCGGCGAGGCGGCCGGAGACCTTCACGTAGTTGTTGGGATTGGAATAGGGAACGGCCGGCACCTCGACGAGCTCGGCGCCCGCGAGCCGGAGCATGTCCTTCTTTTCCTGGCTCTGCGTCTCGGGGATCACGATCACCGTGCGGTAGCCGAGCGCGTTGCCGACGAGCGCGAGGCCGATGCCCGTATTGCCCGCCGTGCCCTCGACGATGACGCCGCCCGGCCGAAGCGCGCCACGCTTCTCCGCGTCGCGGATGATCGCGAGCGCCGCGCGGTCCTTGACCGACTGGCCCGGATTCATGAACTCGGCCTTGCCGAGGATTTCGCAGCCCGTGAGCTCGGAGGCCCGGCGCAGCCGGATCAGCGGCGTGTCGCCGATCGCTTCCGTAATTCCGTTCCTCACCATCGCCACGTCCTTTTCCCTTCAACACGTCGATAGCCGTGTTTTATCGCATTCGCCCCGGAATGCGAGGAAAAAGCGCGAGGTCGATACGCGGCCTCAGCCGCCGGTGACGCTCATGTGGCGGCCGACCGCGGGACGGCTGCGCTGGCGCTCGATGACGAAGTCATGACCCTTGGGCTTGCGCGTGATCGCCTCGCGGATCGCGGCGATGACGGGCGCGTCGCTCTCGGAGGCGCGCAAGGGCGCGCGCAGGTCGGCGGCGTCCTCCTGCCCGAGGCACATGTAGAGGGTGCCGGTGCATGTCAGGCGCACACGGTTGCAGCTCTCGCAGAAATTATGCGTGAGCGGCGTGATGAAGCCGAGGCGGCCGCCCGTCTCCTCGAGCCGCACGTAGCGGGCGGGACCGCCCGTACGGTCGGGAAGATCGGTGAACGTGAAGCGGTCCATCAGCGAGGCGCGAACCTGCGAGAGCGGCAGGAACTGGTCGATGCGGTCGGGCTCGATCTCGCCGAGCGGCATCACCTCGATCAGGGTGAGGTCCATGCCGCGCCCGTGCGCCCATTCGATCATCGGGACGATCTCGTCCTCGTTCACCCCCTTGAGCGCCACCGCGTTGATCTTGACCTTGAGCCCGGCCGCCTGCGCGGCGTCGATCCCCTCGATGACCCGGCCGAGATCGCCCCAGCGGGTGATCTTGCGGAACTTGTCGGGATCGAGCGTGTCCATCGACACGTTGATCCGGCGCACGCCGCACGCCGCGAGCTGGGACGCGTATTTGGCGAGCTGGGAGCCGTTCGTCGTCACCGTGAGCTCTTCGAGCGCGCCGCTGTCGAGATGGCGCGTCATGCCCTCGAAGAAGCTCATGATGTTGCGCCGAACGAGCGGCTCGCCGCCGGTGATGCGCAGCTTGCGCACGCCGAGCCCGACGAAGGCGCTGCAGAGCCGGTCGAGTTCCTCGAGCGTCAGCAGGTCGCGCTTGGGCAGGAAGGTCATGTCTTCCGACATGCAATAGACGCAACGAAAATCACAGCGATCCGTGACCGACACGCGCAGATACGAGATGTCGCGCCCGAAAGGATCGACGAGCGGCGGTTCGAGGGCCATCCCCGGAGCGATGTCGGAGGCGATCATGAAGCGATTTTCTCCCCTCGTGGCGCTTTGCAGGCGCTGCGCCACTGACTTTGTTGAAAGCAAACCGTATGGCGATCCGAGATAAAGCGCCATATTAGAGCCAAGTGAAACATGGTGCGGCGCGCGGCTGGCGTCAATCGCGCGGCTTGCCGCGCCCGCCGCGTCGAGAGAGGGCTTCGATGAGCATGTCAGATATTCGATCCGCCATCGGCAAGGCGCTGAGCGCCGTTCTGCCCGGCGGCGAGACGTCGGCCGAAGCGCCCGCGCCCTCCCCTTCCCGTACGCGTCCATGGCCCACGGAGCTGCGCGTCTCGAAGGACCGACGCACGCTGACCGTCGCCTTCGACGACGGCGCCGCCTTCGCGCTCTCCGCCGAGTATCTGCGCGTCGCGAGCCCCTCCGCCGAGGTTCAGGGCCATAGTCCGGCGCAGCGCAAGACCGTGCCCGGCAAGATCAACGTCGGGATCATGCAGATCGATCCGCTCGGCAATTACGCGGCCAAGATCGTGTTCGACGACATGCATTCGACGGGCATCTACGGCTGGGACTACCTGCGCAAGCTCGGCGAGGAGCGCGAGGAGCGCTTCGCGGCGTATCTCGCGGAACTCGCCGAGAAGGGCCTCTCGCGCGAGCCCGCGTCCCGCCTCACTCGCTGAGCGAGACGCGGAACGACGAGCCTTCTTCTTCGCTCTGGGCGCGCATGAGGGTTTCGCGCGCCTGATCGGCCTCGCGCTGGCGGTTCCACATCGCCGCGTAGACGCCGTTGGCGTCGAGCAGCTCCGTATGGCGGCCGCGCTCGACGATGACGCCCTTGTCGAGCACGATGATCTCGTCGGCGCCGATCACGGTCGAGAGCCGGTGCGCGATCACGAGCGTGGTGCGCCCGCGCGACACCCGGTCGAGCGCGTCCTGGATCTCCTTCTCGGTGAAGGTGTCGAGCGCGGACGTCGCCTCGTCGAGAATGAGGATCGGCGGGCCTTTGAGAATCGTGCGGGCGATGGCGACGCGCTGCTTCTCGCCGCCCGACAGCTTGAGCCCGCGCTCGCCCACGGGCGTCTCGTAGCCCTCGGGCAGGCTTTCGACGAAGCGGTCGATCTGGGCGAGGCGCGCGGCCTCGCGCACCTCCTCCTCGCTCGCGTCCCAACGCCCGTAGCGGATGTTGTAGCCGATCGTGTCGTTGAACAGCACGGTGTCCTGCGGGACCATGCCGATGGCGGCGCGCAGGCTCTTCTGCGTCACGTTCGCGATGTCGATCCCGTCGATCGTGACGCGGCCGCCCTGCGGCTCGTAGAAGCGGAAGATCAGGCGAGAGATCGTGGACTTTCCGGCCCCGGACGGTCCGACGATGGCCACTGTCTTGCCCGCCGGCACGACGAAGCTGACGCCCTTCAGGATCGGGCGGTCCGGACGATAGGCGAAATGCACGTCCTCGAACGCGACGGCCGCTTCCGCCACGGACAGATCGGGCGCGCCGGGACGATCCTTGATCTGCGGATCGCGCCCGAGAATCGCGAACATGTCGTCGATGTCGATCAGCGCCTGTTTGATCTCGCGATAGACCATGCCCATGAAGTTGAGCGGGATGTAGAGCTGCACCAGCATCGCGTTGACGAGCACGAAGCTGCCGATCGTCGCCGTCCCCGCCATGACCTCGCGCGCGGCCATGATCATGATGATCGTCATGCCGATCGTGAAGATGATCGCCTGTCCGGCGTTGAGCACTGCGAGCGAGGTGTAGGTCTGCGTCGAGGCCTTCTCGTAGCGGGCCATCGAGCGGTCGTAGCGCTCGGCCTCGCGCTCCTCCGCGCCGAAATACTTCACCGTCTCGAAGTTCAGCAGCGAATCGATCGCCTTGGTGTTGGCGTCGGTGTCCGATTCGTTCATCCGCTTGCGGATCTGGATGCGCCATTGCGTGGCGAAGAAGGTGTAGGCCAGATAGGCCACGACCATGAGCGCGACGACGGCGGCGTAGAGCCAGTCGAACTCCCACGCCAGAATGCCGAGCACGAGCGCGAGTTCGAGGATGGTCGGGATCAGCGTCAGGATGAGAAGCCGCGACAGATCCTCGATCCCCGAGCGCCCGCGCTCCAGAACGCGCGTCAGCCCGCCGGTCTTGCGCTCCAGATGGAAGCTCARAGACAGCCCGTGCAGATGCGAGAAGAGCTTCGACGCGAGCTGCCGCACGGCGTGCATCGCGACCTTCGCGAACAGCCCGTCGCGAACCTGCGTCAGCACCGCCATCAGAACGCGCGACAATCCGTAGAGCACCGTCAGCAGGATCGGCGCGCCCCATAGCCAGTGCAGCGCCTCGTCGCGGGGAATGCTCGTGGCGGCGGAGACTTCCGTGATCGAGACGAGCGCGTCCGTCGCCCATTTATAGGCGAACGGCGTCACCATCGTCGCGAACTTGGCGAGGATGAGCAGGCCGAAGGCCAGGAACACCCGTTGCTGCAGATCGGGCCGCCCGTGGGGCCAGAGATAAGGCCACAGCCGGAAGAAGGTTTCGTACAGGCTCGTCTGACGCGGCTGCGCGGGAGCCGCTTCGGCGGGGGCGTCGGTCATGGCGGGGTCCAGAGGATCAAGCCCTGCATATGGAGCCGATCCGGCGCGATGTCACCCCACGGGTCGCCTCGGCCCCAACTTTCAGAACCGCCGACCTACGATTCGAGATTGACTATAGTTCGATGTTAAACTATATCGTTTGACATCGAACTAGATAGGAGTTGGCGATGACGACGAGGCGCAGGTTTCTCACCATTCTCGGAGGCGGCGTCGTGGTCGCGGCGAGCAGCGCAACCCTTTGGGCGACCACGCGCGACCCCGCCGGCGCGCGGCGCCCTTGGGCGGCGGCGGGGAGCGCGAGCGAAACCGATCCGCGCCGGCGGGCGCTATCATTCGCCGTGCTGTCGCCCAATCCCCACAACCGCCAGCCCTGGATCGCCGACCTCTCGGTCGCGGACGAAGTGACGCTCTACTGCGATCCCGAGCGCCGCCTCCCGCACACCGATCCGTTCGACCGCCAGATCACGATCGGGCTCGGCTGCTTCGTCGAATTGCTGACGCTCGCCGCGGCGCAGGACGGATGGCGCGCCGACGTGGCGCTCTTCCCCGAGGGCGAGCCGCAGCCGCGCCTCGACGAGCGCCCCGTGGCGCGAATTCGCTTCATCCGCGACGCCGGAATCGCCCGCGATCCGCTCTTCGCGCATGTGCTCGCGCGGCGTTCCAACAAGGAGCCCTACGACGCGACGCGGGCAGTCGGTGAGGATGCGCTCGCCGCGATCGCGCGGGCCGCTCGCTCGAATGCGCCGCGCTTCACGAACGACCCGGGCCGTGTCGCTGACCTTCGCACGAAGGCCTGGGACGCCATGCAGACCGAGATCACGACGTACGAGACGATGAAGGAAAGCGTCGACTTGATGCGCGTCGGCCGCGCGGAAATCGAGGCGAACCCCGACGGGATCGACCTCGGCGGCGCCTTCATCGAGGGCCTCGCGACGGCGGGGCTGTTCCGCAAGGAAGACCTGCTCGACCCCTCCTCCTCGGCCTTCGCGCAACAGATGCCGATGCTGAAAGCGCCGTTCGACACCGCGATGGCCTTCCTGTGGCTGACGACCCCGGGCAATTCCCGGATCGACCAGATCCTGGCCGGCCGCGACTACCTGCGCGTCAACCTCGCGGCGACCGCGATGGGCGTCGACATCCATCCCCTCAGCCAGGCGCTCCAGGAATTCGAGGCGATGGGCCCGCATTTCGCGGCGATGCGCGAAACGCTCGACATCGCGCCCGCCGAGACGCTGCAAATGTTCGCGCGGCTGGGCTATGGTCCGGAAGTTAAGGCCGGACCGCGCTGGCCCTACGAAACCCGGATCAGGAGCGCATGAACGAACGGGACGACGCGAGCGCCGAAGGCGGAGGCGGCGAGGCGGACAGGGTCGCGATGTTCCGCTTCCTGAACGAGATCGGCATCATCGCGCAGCTTTCGGGCGCGGCCTTCGAGAAGGTCATGCCCGGCGCGATGACGCTGCCGCAATTCATCGTGCTCAATCATCTGATCCGCCTCGGGGGCGACCGCACGCCCCTCCAGATCGCGCGGGCGATACAGGTCTCGAAGGGCGCGATGACCAACACGCTGGGGCATCTCGAACGGGCCGGACTGATCGCAGTTCGCCCCGACGACAAGGACGGCCGGTCAAAGCGCGTCGACATCAGCCCCGAGGGTCGCGCCGCCCACGGACAGGCCGTGCAGGCGCTCTCGCCGGAACTCGGCTGGCTCGTCGGCGCAATCGGCGTCGATCGTATCGCGCAGGCGATCCCCCTGCTGGAAGACATCCGCCGCGCGCTCGACGCCCGCCGCGATTGAGCGCGCCGCGCTTCAGCGATCGTCAGCCGCCCGCTCGACCGTAACCGGATCGACCGGCTTCGGCCTTGGCCGCGTCGCGATCCAGATGGCCACCGCCGCCATGATCGGCCCCAGCACGAAGGGAACCCACGCGAAGGGCACCGTGATGACGCTGATCACGAAGGAAGCCGCCATGGCGCCGATCGCCATGACCTTCGCGCGCAATGGTATCGCGCCCTCGTCGCGCCAGTTCCGAAGGTAAGGGCCGAACGTCGGATGCTCGTAGAGCTTCTCGGCGAGATGCGGATCGGAGCGCGCGAAACACCAGGCGGCGAGGATCACGAAGGGCGTCGTCGGCAGAACCGGCGCGACGACGCCGATCGCGCCGAGCGCGAGGCTCGCATAGGCGGCAGAGCGATAGAGCCGCCGCATGCCGCCTGCCTCCTTTGCGTCGCGCGAATCCATGTCTTGGGGGCATATGGGGAGAGCGACGCGCTTCGTCACGGGCTCCGGCCGGGATCGTCTGCCGGTCGCCGAAAAATTGCGGCGGAGAGCCTCCGTGAAGGTCCCCCGCCGCAGCGCCGGATGAAATTGTCAGGTCAGAGAATTGGCGACGGGCTGTTAGTTGACCAGTTCCTCTTTCCGGCGCGTCGCCGCGCGGAGGGCGGCGGCGCGATAGATGAGGACGTAGAGCTCGTCGAGCATCTGCGCGATGGAATGCTCGTCTTCGTCGCGCACGACGTCCGCGAGATTGCGGATGGAGACGGCGACCTCGTCGAGCCTGCTTTCCGGAGTGGTGATCATCATGTTCATCGCGGCCCCCGTCACGCCGCAAGCATGGAGGCGAGCGCGCCGACGCCGGCCTTCTCGATCACCGAGCCGTCGATCCCGGCGCGGACCCGCATATTGGCGAGGGCCTCGTCGCTCACGTCCCACAATCCGACATAGATCCGGCCATGCGCCATCTTGTCCGTCGCGGCGATCACCTCGGGCTCCCAGCCGATGCGGCGATAGACGCGGATCATGCGTGTGTCGAACACGCCGATCACCTGCGTGAGGCCGGCGCGAAGCCCGACCTCGCACATGGCCAGCGACAACTCGCAGGTCGCCCGGTGCAGATTGGTCGGCGTGCGCCGCACGGGCGCGTCCGGATGGACGCAAAAGCGCGTCGCCTCCCAGATCGTGGCGCTCATGATGTCGACGGGCTCGTCGAAAACGTCGACGAAAACGTCCCTCAACAAGGTTCGGCCCGTCGTGGGCATGAGGCGGAGCGAACCGCAGGCGCGCCCGGTCTCGTCGTCGATCGCGACGAGATAGAGTGGGTTCTCCCGATCGAAGACGTCGATCTCGCAACCGTCCTCGATGCGGACGTCCCAGCCGAGTTTGTCGCCGAAAACAGCGGCCCGCCCACGGTGCATGGCGGTCAGCAATTCGGCGTTCGCGTGGCGATTGTCGTTGCTGATGAGCTTGATCATCGTGGCGTGTCCTTTTTTCGATCACGCCATCAAGGATCGTATTAATCGGTTCGAAGGCAATCCGTCAAAATTGACGGTTCTGTCACGGCGGGGCGATGATTCCTGCGGACAATCCCCGCGCGACGGCCTGCGTCTTCGTCAGACAGGCGAGCTTGTGACGGGCCGAATCGAGGTAGCCGCGAACGACGCGCTCGGACAGCCTCAGCTTCTCCGCCGTCCCCGCGATCGTTTCTCCGGCGGCCGCCCATTGCAGGCACTCCCGCTCGCGCCGCGATAATGGCGTGGACGGCGCGTTCGACCAGCCGCGAAGCGTGGCGATGCGGTTGTGAATGAAATTCCCGAGCAGCTGCATGTCGCGCATGTAGACGGATTTCAGATGCGCCCAGTCGGCGTCCGGCAGCGTCGTCGTGACGGTGAAGATCGCGACGTCGCCGTGCGCGCCCCTGATCGGGAAGGTCAGACCCCGCGTTCCCACGCCGGCGTCGCTCGCTTCCGCGAAAAGCTTGCGCACGACGCCCGGGGTGATCTCGATGGAGTTCCAGTCGACCGGCAGGACGCCGTTGACGGCGCGCAGCACGACCGGATCGATGCGGTAATACCGCTGCAGCCGGTAATAGCTGATCCAGTCCTCCGGATAGGTGAAGATCACGACGGGGTTTTCCTCCGCCGCGCCCGGTAGACGGATCGCGTGGTAGACGGCGTGCTTCAATCCGTAGGGTTCGAGAAGCCCGACTACGGCTCGCTGCAACTCCTCGGTCGAATCGGCCAGCTCGACCTGCTCCATCGCCGCGGAGAAGGTATCGCGGAACACTGGCGCCTCCGGTTTTCAGGAGGGCGCACTATAGGCGCCCGGCAACCGTGAGTCCATGATCCGGCGACGCATACGCCCAAAGATCGGGTTGCGGATCGCGAACGCAGACGGCCCGCCCGGTTTCCCGGACGGGCCGTTTGCGAACTTTCGGGCCGTGTGCGTCAAGCGGCTTCGCCGTAAAGCTTCTCGACGTATTCCCAGTTCACGAGGTTCTCGAGGAACGCCTTGAGATAGTCCGGGCGGCGGTTGCGGTAGTCGATGTAGTAGGAATGCTCCCACACGTCGCAGCCGAGGATCGGCGTCGCGCCGTGGACGAGCGGGCTTTCGCCGTTGGCCGTCTTCATGATGACGAGCTTGCCGTCCTTGAGAGCGATCCAGGCCCAGCCGGAGCCGAACTGGGTAACGCCGGCCTGGATGAAGTCCTCCTTCATCTTGTCGACGCCGCCGAGATCGGACGCGATCTTCTTCTCGAGCGCGCCGGGGATCGCGCCGCCGCCGTTCGGCTTCATCCAATGCCAAAAATGCAGGTGGTTGTAATGCTGACCGGCGTTGTTGAACAGCGCCTGGTTGACGCCGTGCGAACCCTTGACGACCTCCTCGAGGCTCTTGCCCTCGAATTCGGAACCTTCGAGCAGCTTGTTGCCGGCCGTCACGTAAGCCTGGTGATGCTTGTCGTGATGGAACTCCAACGTTTCCGCCGACATGTAGGGCTGGAGGGCGTCGTAGGCGTAAGGGAGGGGGGGAAGCGTGAAAGCCATGCGGTTTCTCCTCGATCTTGGTCGTTGAAATCTTTGTTTTCGGGCTCGCCGCAGCGACGCGCCCGCGAATGGTCAGGCTTAGGTAAGCCGCATCGTTCCTGAGGGCAACGGGCGAGACGGCGTTTCGTTCAGGCTCGCGGCCAGATTCCCGTGGCGAAAACGGGTTTGCGCGGCCGCGACCGGTCGCGCCAGACGCATGGGTGATTGGCAGGTGGGCGAAACATCTGTAGGTTAAAGGAAAATTACCGTTGCGTGCGAGGAAACATGATCATCGCGTTGTATTGCGTCGCCGCTGCGATGGTCTTCGGAGGCGTGTACGCCGCCCTGATCGGGTGGGAATACGTCATCATCGAGCGGGGCTGGACGCAGGTGCTCGTGGGGACCATGGCCGCGACCGGCGGCGTGCTGCTCGCGGGTTTGGCGACCCTCGTTGACGCCGTGCGGCGCGTCGAAAGGCGGCTGGCCGCCGCGCCGGCGCCGGCGCGCATGACGCCACAGCTTCCCGAGCAACCCGCTCCATTCGCGACGCCCGCGCCCCCGGTCATGCCCGAACGTCCGGCTCGCGCCAATGCGCCGGAGGCCGCGCTGGCCGGCGCGGGGGGGGCTATCCTCGCGACCGGCCTCCTCGCCGGCAAGGATCGACCGGACGAGACCGGACCACGCTCCGAGCCGGCCGTGGAACCGGTCGACGAAGCGACGGCCCCCGCGCCCGTCGTCGACGCTCCAAGCCCGGACGCCCCGGTCGTCGCGACTGCGGTCGTCGAGACGGCTTTCGCGGACGCTACGGTCGTCGAGGCCGGGACGGAGACCTCCGATCTCGATTCGACATTCGACGAAACTCTGGAGATCTTCGTGGCGAAGGATCGGCCGGAGCTTTCCAGCTTGCCTGAGCATTCAGGCGTTCCTGAACCCGACGACACGCCGCCGGCGGAGGATGGCGCGAGCGTCCGCGACGGCGAGGCGCGGGAGGGCGCGCCGGACGACGACGCCCCGATTGAGCCGGAGCGCGACGCCGTCGACGACGACGCGTCGCCGGCGAAGGCCGACGCGCCCCTGCCGTTTTTTCGCTTTCCGCCGCGACTCGACGATGACGTCGCCTGGGCGTCGGAAGGCCCTCTGTCGACGGTCCAGCACGCTCCTTCGGACAGCGAGTCCGAAGCGAGAGCCGACGAAGGCGGGCGCGATGACGGCCGCGACGTCGACCGAGGGGACATGGCGCGCCAAACCGCGCTCGACGAGCCCGAACTGCGCGAATCGATCGACGAGCCTGCCCGGCCGGACGTCGACGCCGTCGAGGTGGGGCCAGTTTCAGAACAGCCAGGCGCCGAACCGGAAGCGGCCGATTTCGTGATCGAAAGGTCCGACATGGCGTCGCTGGAACTGGCGTCGCCGGAACTGGAAGCGCGGGGACTCGAAGCGCATGAGCTCGACGTATCGGAGCGGGACGTTTCCGGATCGGCGGAGCCGGAGCCGGCAATCCCGGAGACTGATCCAGAGGCGCTCGAGCCCGATGAGCCAGACCTCGATGAGCGAGACTTCGACGAGACCGGCGCCGACGAGACGCCCGCGGTGATCGGCACTTACGAATCCGGCGGCAACATCTACACGATGTATGCGGACGGCTCGATCAAGGCGCAGACGGACGAGGGGGAATTCCGCTTCGCCTCGCTCGACGAATTGAAGACCTTCATCGCCGAAGGCGGCGAGGACAGGCGCGCCTGATCGGGAGGTAGGCGTCGGGAGGGGCGCCCGGCCGGTGACCGGACCGCGCTAGCGCTCGTCGTCGTCGTCATCGAACGCCGAGCGGTCCTCCTCCACCACGGGAACCGCGTAGCTTCCCGTGAACCAGCGCTGGAGGTCGACGTCGGCGCATCGCTTCGAGCAGAACGGCCTGTAGCTCGCGACCGACATCTTCGAACAGATCGGGCACGGCCTCGGGACGAAGGCGCCGGCCTCACGGGTCGCGTTCTTGGACTTATCCGGAATCTTCTTGGCGCTCATCGCTTTCACCCGCCCTTCACGCGGCGTTGAGCCAGGCGAGCCGCACGGGATAGCCCTCGCCCTCGAGAAGCGTCGCGGTCTCGTGCAGCGGCAGCCCGACGAC
The DNA here is from genome assembly GCA_022241475.1 of Microvirga sp. The sequence goes on from JAKOMT010000002.1 coordinate 234,418, forward strand.
GTTGGGATAGGAGCCCACGAGCTTGACGACGAAGCTCCCCGCGAGCCCCTGGATGGCGTAGCCGCCCGCCTTGCCGCGCCATTCGCCGGAGGCGAGGTAGCTTTCGATCTCGTCCTGCGACAGGCGCTTGAAGCGCACGCGGGTCTCCACCAATCGCTCGCGCAAGGCGCCCTTCGGCGTGAGCAGCGCCACCGCCGTGTACACCCGGTGCGGACGCCCCGAGAGCATGCGCAGGCACGCCGCCGCCTCGTCCAGCAGGTCGGTCTTGGGCAGGATGCGCCGCCCGAGAGCGACGACGGTGTCCGCCGCAATGACGAAGGCGGGGCCGATCGCCGCGTCCTTCTCAGCCACCTTCCCCGCCGCCTGCGCCTTGAGGCGGGCGAGCCGGCGAGCGAGGTCGCGCGGGCTCTCCGACTTCTCGGGCGTCTCGTCGACGTCGGCGGGAAGCAGCGCGTCCGGTTCGAGACCGATCTGCTGCATCAGCGCGAGCCTGCGCGGCGAGGCCGAAGCCAGCACGAGTTTCGGCTTCGAGCGTTTCTCTTCCGACTTGAACAGCAAGGCCTACTCCCGACGCCCCCGAACGGTAACCGAAGCGGGGGCCGATGTGAATGTTCGTGGGTCAGCCCTCGGCGGCGGCGCTCGGCGCGTCCGCGCCCTTGTCGCCCTGCAGCCGCGCATACCGCGCCGCGCTGATCGGGATCATCGCGAGATAGACGAGCGTGCACAAGGCCAGCATTTCGAAGGTGAAGGTCAGGAGCAGCGCCGCGAAGGCGACGACCACGACGAAGAGCGGCAACACGGCCGAGCGCGGCACGCGGGTGCCCAGAAGCTTCCCGGAATAGGTCGGGATGGTCGAGACCATCAGGAACGCGACGCCCAGCATGTAGATCGCGACGGCGACGGTCGCCACGCCCTCGAACGGCACGCCGAGGAAGTGCAAATAGACCGGAAGAAAGCCGACCACGGCGCCCGCCGGCGCGGGCATGCCGACGAAGAAGTTCTTCTTCCATTCGGGACGATGCGGGTCCTCGAGGGCGACGTTGAAGCGCGCGAGCCTGAGGCAGGAGGCGATGGCGTAGACGAGCGCCACCACCCAGCCGAGTCCGCCGAGCTTGTCCAGCACGAAACTGTAGATGACGAGCGCGGGAGCCACGCCGAAATTCACGAAATCGGCGAGCGAATCGAGTTCAGCGCCGAAGCGCGAGGTCCCCTTGAGCAGGCGCGCGATCCGCCCGTCGATCCCGTCGAGCACCGCCGCGACGATGATGGCGTAAACCGCGAGCTCGAGCCGCCCCTCGAACGCCAGCCGGATGGCCGTCAGCCCGAGGCACAGCGCCAGCAACGTGATGAGATTGGGCGCGAGCATGCGGAACGGAACCGGGCGAAACCTGCGCGGGCGCGGCTCGTCGGGATCGGGCGCGAAAGGCCGGAAGAGATCGGTCATGGGTCCTGACTGTATGAAGCGCGGCGACGCGGAGCAAGCGAGACCGGCTCGGGACGCAAGAAATCAGGAGGTGCGGAAGACGCGTTGCGGCTCGACGGCGCGAAGATCGGCGAGCACCGTCTCGCCCGCGACCGCCGTCTGGCCCAGAGCCACGAGCGGCTTTGCGTCGAGCGGCAGATAGACGTCGAGGCGCGAGCCGAAGCGGATGAGGCCGAAGCGGTCGCCGACGCCGATCGTATCGCCGGCGCGCACGAAGGTGACGATCCGGCGCGCCACCAGTCCGGCGATCTGGACGACGGCGATGCGCGCGCCCGGCGCGTCGATCACGAGGCCGTTGCGCTCGTTGTCGTCGCTCGCCTTGTCGAGTTCGGCGTTGAGGAACAGGCCCGGCGTGTAGGCCTGCTTGACGATCCGGCCCGTGACCGGCGACCGGTTCACGTGGCAATTGAAGACGTTCATGAAGACGGAAACGCGCAGCATCGGCTCGGAACCCATGTCGAGTTCGGGCGGCGGCGCGGCGGTGACGATCAGATTGACGACCCCGTCCGCCGGCGAGACGATCAGCCCGTCGCGGACCGGCGTGACGCGCTCCGGATCGCGGAAGAAGTAGCAGACCCACACCGTGAGGATGCCGCCGATCCAGCCGAGCGGCGACCAGATGGCGCCGAGGATCACGGCGGCGACGGCGGCGATCGCGATGAAGGGATAACCCTCCTTGTGGATCGGCACGAAGACCTTTCGGACTGAATCTGCCAGGGACATGGTTGCTTCCTGCGTTGGGGCCGCCGCCGGGGCGGCATGTCAGTCAATACCCGATCGCGCGCCGCGCTCAAGGCGCGTCACGAACGCGGGTTAGGTGGGAGGCGTGCCGTTGGCGCCGAGCGCCGCGCCGGCGAGATAGAGCGAGCCGCAGATCAGGATGCGCGGCGGGCGCGCCCAGTCCCGATCGCGCAGGCCCGCGATCGCCGTCTCGAACCCTGCCGCCGTCGAGGCGATCAGGCCCGCGCGCGTCGCGATCTGGGCGACCTCGAAGGGCGGCCGGCCGGCGACCTGCCCCGGAACGGGCACCGCGACGAGTTCGCGCGCCAGCCCCGCGAAATTGCGCAGGAACCCCTCCCCGTCCTTGGTGCCGAGCATGCCGGCGACGAGCACGAGGGGCGCGTCCGAGCGCTCCGCCAGATCGGCCATCGCGGCGGCGAGGACGCGTCCGCCGTCGGGATTGTGCCCCCCGTCGATCCAGATCTCGGAGCCTTCGGGCGCGATCCCCGGCAGGACGCCGCGCGTGAGTCGCTGCAGTCGCCCCGGCCATTCGGCCCCGGCGATGCCCGCCTCGTAGGCCGCGCCGGGCAGGCGGCGGAAGCCCGCCGCTCGCAAGGCCGCGATCGCCGCGCCCGCGTTGATCGCCTGATGCGCCCCCGTGAGGCGGGGCGTCGGCAGGTCCATCAGCGCGTCCTCGTCCTGGTAGACGAGCCGGCCGTTTTCGATATGGGCCGAGAAATCCTGACCACCGACGAGTATCGGCGAAGCGCCGACCGCCTCGGCGCGCGCGCGCAGCACGTCGTCGGCGGCGACATAATCCTGATGCGCGATGATCGCGGGACATCCGCGCTTGAAGATCCCCGCCTTCTCGAAGGCGACCTTCTGCAGCGTGTCGCCGAGATATTCCGCGTGGTCGAGCCCGATCGACGTGACCACGGCGGCGGCCGGTTCGGCCACGACGTTCGTCGCGTCGAAGCGTCCGCCGAGACCGACCTCGAGCAGCAGGACGTCCGCGGGCTCCTGCGCGAAGAGCAGGATCGCCGCGGCGGTGGTGATCTCGAACACCGTGATCGGCTTGCCGGCGTTCGTCGCCTCGCAGGCCCGCAGGGCCGAGACGAGCTTTTCTTCGTCGACGAACCGCCCGCCTCCGGGGCGCCCGATGCGGATGCGCTCGTGGAAACGCACGAGATGCGGCGATGTATAGACGTGGACCGCGAGCCCGCCCGCTTCGAGGATGGCGCGCATGAAGGCGATCGTCGAGCCCTTGCCGTTCGTTCCCGCGACGTGGATCACGGGGGGCAGGCGCTCCTCGGGATGCCCGAGATCGGCGAGCAGACGCTCGACGCGACCCAGCGAAAGATCGATCGTCTTGGGATGCAGCGCGAGAAAGCGCGCGATCAGCGCGTCGGTGGAGTCCATCATGGGTCCGCGAAATGGGAACGGCGCGTGGCGCGCGATCAGGCCTCGGCAGGAGCCTCGATAAAGGCCTGCGCGGGCGCGTCCGCGGGTTCCTTCATGAAAATCTTCGCCAGATTGACGATCGTCGCCTTCAATTCCTGCCGGTTCACGACGATGTCGACCATGCCGTGATCCTTCAGATACTCCGCGCGCTGGAAGCCCTCGGGCAGCTTCTCGCGGATCGTCTGCTCGATCACGCGAGGACCCGCGAAACCGATGAGGGCGCCGGGCTCGGAGATGTGGACGTCGCCGAGCATCGCGTAGGACGCGGTCACGCCGCCCGTCGTCGGATTGGTGAGCACGACGATATAGGGCAGGCCGGCGTCCTTGAGGCGCTGGAGAGCGACTGTCGTGCGCGGCATCTGCATGAGGGACAGGATGCCCTCCTGCATGCGCGCGCCGCCCGAGGCCACGAACAGCACTAACGGCGTGCGGCGCTCGGTCGCCGTCAACGCGGCGGTGACGATCGCCTCGCCCGCCGCCATGCCGAGCGAGCCGCCCATGAAGGAGAAGTCCTGCACCGCGACGGTCATCTGCGTCCCGCCGACGGCGCCGACCGCGACCTTCACCGCGTCCTGCATGCCCGTCTTGGCGCGCGCGTCCTTCAGGCGGTCGACATAGCGCTTCTCATCGCGGAACTTGAGCGGATCGGCGGCGACGGACGGCAGCGCGATCTCTTCGAAGGCACCGTCGAAGGTGATCTTCAGCCGGTCGGCCGCGTTGAGGCGCAGGTGATGGTTCGAGCCCGGGATGACCCAGAGATTGGCCTCGACCTCCTTGTGGAAGACCATCTGGCCGGTGTCGGGGCACTTGATCCAGAGATTTTCCGGAGTGTCCCGCTTGAACAGGGTCTTGATGCGCGGGCGGACGACGTCTGAGATCCAGTTCATGCCAAAGTCTTTCCCGATCACGTGGGGTCAGGGGCGCTTCAATAGAGCAATGCGCGCGATCTGCCAAATTCAATCGGGGGAAAAGGCGCTCTCGCGGAATTCGCCCTGCATGCGCGTCACTGCGGATTACGCGCGACGAGCCCGGCGGCGTACCCTCGGGCGCAGATTATCGAAGTCCGGAGCGCGTGATGAGTTGGTCGTTTCCCGTGGGCGTGATCGCCGGAACGGTGGTCAAGATCCACATGACGTTCTTCCTGTTCCTCGTCTGGATCGGAGGCATGCAATGGAGCGTCGCCGGCGCGGGCGCCGCGATCCAGTCGATCACGCTGATCGTGTTGATCTTCGCCTGCGTCCTCGCGCACGAATTCGGGCACATCTTCGCCGCCCGGCGCTACGGCGTGCGCACCCCGGAGGTGATCCTTTCCCCGATCGGCGGCATCGCCAACATGGAGCGCATCCCCGACGATCCGCGACAGGAGCTGGTCGTTGCGCTGGCGGGCCCGGCGGTGAACGTCGTCATCGCGGCGGCGCTGTTCCTCGTTCTCGGCGCGAACTTCAGCGCCGTCGATCTGACGCGGATCGAGAACCCGGCGATGGGGCTGCTGGCGCAGGTCGCGGGCGTGAACGTGATCCTCGTCCTGTTCAACATGCTGCCGGCCTTCCCGATGGACGGCGGGCGCGTGCTGCGGGCGCTTCTGGCCATGCGGATGGACTACACGAAGGCGACGCGGATCGCCGCCCGGATCGGACAGGCCGCCGCCATCGCCTTCGCCGTAATTGGCCTGTTCTGGAACCCGATCCTGATCCTGATCGCGGTTTTCGTCTACTTCGCGGCCTCGGCCGAACTCGAACAGAGCGCCGCGAAAGATCTCGCCCACGGCATCGTGGTCGCCGACGCGATGGTCGTGGTGGTCGAGACGCTGCCCGCCCATGCGAGCCTCGCCGACGCGGTCGACGCGCTGGTGCGCACCTCGCAGAAGGATTTCCCCGTCGTCGACGCGCAGGGGCATCCCCTCGGGCTCCTCACCCGGGAGGGATTGATCGCCGCGCTCGGGATCCGCGACGGCTCCGCGCCGGACGTCGCGGGGGCGATGCTGCCCGAAATTCCCCGCATCATGGCCGCCGCGCCGCTCTCGGATGGCATGGATCTCCTGATGCGCTCGGGGGCGCCGGCGCTCTTCGCCCTCGACGCCCGCGAGCGCCTCGTCGGTCTCCTGACCCGTGAGAATATCGGAGAGATGGTCATGGTGCGCGAAATGCGCCCCGACTGGCGTTTCCGGCGGACCTGAGCATGGACGCTCACGCCAGCCGCCGCTCCAGCGTGATCATGTAGTCGCCGTAGCCCGCAGCCCGATACGCGGCGAGCGCGCCGGCGTTGGCGGACAGCGCGGCGACCGCGATCCTCGCGACCCCGCGCTCGCGGGCGCGCCGCTCCGCTTCCGCGATCAGCGAGCGCCCGACGCCGAGACCGCGCGAATACGCGTCGACGACGAGCTCCGCGATCATCGCGTAGTCGCGCCATTGCGGCAGCACATAGGGCTCGTCGCGCGCGAAGACGAGCGCGAGAAAGCCGATGACGCGCTCCTCCTCGCAGGCGACGACGAGGCCGCCGCCACTCCGTCCGATCCGTTCCCGGTCGCGCTCGAGGCATTCGCGGGCCGCGGCGGGATCGGTGCGACGATCGTCGACGAGGTTCGCTTCATATTGATTGAGCGCGTCGATCAGGGCGACGATCGCGTCGTCGTCGGCCGGGCTCGCGTCGCGGATGACGAAGGCCATCGTCTCACTCTCCCGTTGGAAAAGCCTCGAAGACGGCTCCCGGCTGGCCGCGCTCCAGCGCGTCCTGCATGGCCCGCACGAGCGCGAAGCCGCCGTCTTCGAGCAGCGAGGAATGATTCGCGCCGGGAAACCGGGCGAAGCGTTTGGGCTCGGGCGCGGCGGCGAAGAGYTGTTCGCCCTGCGAGAACGGGACGACCGTRTCCGCGTCGCCGTGCATGATCAGGATCGGCGCCCGCACCTGTGCGATGACGTCGATGGACCGGAACTGGTCCAGCATGAGGAAGCGGATCGGCGCRAAGGGATAGCGCATCGCGGCGACGTCGGCGGTGGAGGCGAAGGGCGCGTCGAGGACGAGCGCGCCGATATCGCTCTCGGCGGCGAGGCGCACGGCGACGCCGGTGCCGAGCGATTCGCCATAGATGAGGATGCGCGCCGGCTCGACGCGCTCCGTCGCGAATCGCCAGGCCGCGCGCGCGTCCGCATGCAATCCCGTTTCCGTCGGAGAGCCGGTGGAGCCCGAATAGCCGCGATAGCTGACGATGAGCACGCCCCGACCGTCCTCGCCGAGCGCGCGCACACGGTTTCGTCGGTTCCAGAGATTTCCGCCGTTGCCGTGGAAGTAGAGCGTGAGCGCCCTGCCCGGCTCGGGCGCTTTCCAGAACCCGCGCAGCCGCTCGCCGTCTTCGGTCGTGATCACGACGTCCTCGAACCCGGGCAATTCGGCCTCGACGACATCCGTGATCCGGTCCACGGCGGGATATTGCAGCGAGCGCTGCATGGCGAAGAGCGCGCCGACGGCGCCGAGATAGACGAGGACGGCGACGAAAACCGCTCTCTTGAACCAGCGCATGGCGGCGAAGCTCCGTAGTCCGGCGCGCGAGTCGCGCGCGGGCGGACTATGCCGCGAGGCGCGCGCGCTGTCAGTCCCTCGCGGGCCGCAGGCATCCCCGGATTTCCACCGACTTTACGCAGGCTCCGTTTCCTCCGAACGTCACGTCGTCGACGAGCTGGCTCGGAGCGCACCCCCATGAAACGGATCGCGATCATCCAGGGCCATCCCGATCCGGCAGGTGGGCATTTCTGCCACGCGCTGGTTCAGGCCTACGCCGAGGGCGCGCAGGCCGCCGGACATCATGCGGCGGTCGTGGATCCGGCCGCGATGACGCTGCCCTACATCCGCAATCAGCGGGAATGGCGCGAGCCGTCGAAAAAGCCGGCGGTGCTCGGAGCGCAAGCGATCGTCGGCGCGGCCGACCACCTCGTGATCGTCTACCCGCTCTGGCTCGGCGACATGCCGGCGGTCCTCAAGTCCTTTCTCGAGCATCTGAGCTGCGGCGGCTTCGTCATGGCGATGGACGACGGCGGGAGCTGGCGGCGCAACCTCAAGGGCAAGTCAGCGCGCATCGTGGTGACGATGGGCATGCCCGCCCTCGCCTATCGCCTCTTCTTCTTTTCTCATTCGCTGAAGAGTCTCGAGCGCAACATCCTCAAATTCTCGGGCGTCAGCCCCGTGCGCACGACGCTGATGGGCGCGATCGAGGGCGATTCCCGCGCCGGGGCGCGCGCCCGATGGCTCGCGGACATGCGCGGCTGGGGAGCGCGCGCCAACTGAGGGCGCGGCGCGCGGCCCGCCCGGTGGCCTTTCGCCGGAAACGATGCTACCCGCCCCGGGTGACGGCCCCGTATCGGGGCGGCGGCAGACGGAAAGCGACGATGGCGAGCAGCGTCCGGATCGCGTGGATTACGATCGGCGTCGGCGTCGTCGTCTTCTCAATCAAGCTCGCGGCCTGGTGGGTCACAGGCAGCGTGGCGCTGTTTTCCGAGGCGCTGGAGAGCACCGTCAACGTCGCCGCCGCGATCGCCGCGCTCATCGCCGTCCGGCTCTCGGCCAAGCCGCCCGATCCCGAGCACCCGTACGGCCACCACAAGGCGGAGTATTTCTCGGCGATCCTCTCGGCGACGATGATCATCGTCGCCGCGCTCCTGATCCTGCGGCAGGCGTTCTACGGGCTTCTCGATCCGCAGGCCCCGGATTCGCCGCTGCTCGGCATCGGCTTCAGCGTTGCGGCGACGATCATCAACGTCGTCTGGGCCGTCTTTCTCCGGCGCTACGGCCGCGCGAACCGGTCGCCGGCGCTGGTGGCGGAAAGCCGCCATCTGTTCACCGACGTCCTCACCTCCATCGGCGTGATCGCGGGTTTCGCGCTCGTCGCGACGACCGGCTGGCTCATCCTCGACCCGCTCGTGGCGATCGCGGTGGCGCTCAACATTCTCTGGACGGGCTCGGGAATGCTCCAGCAATCGGCGGACGGTCTAATGGACCGCGCGGTATCCGAGGAGGAACTCGCGCGCATCGAGGCGATCGTGCGCGCGCACGGCGCGGGAGCGATCGAGGCTCACGATCTCAAGACGCGCCACGCCGGACGCGCGACCTTCATCGAGTTCCACCTCGTCGTTCCGCGCCAGATGACGGTCGAGACCTCGCACGAAATCTGCGACCGGATCGAGCGCGCCATCCGCGACGCCGTCCCGGGGGCGTTCATCACGATCCACGTCGAGCCGGAAGCGAAGGCGAAGGCCGAGGACGCCATCTCCATCGCGACGCCCCGCAAGCCGCAAGAAACCTGACGTCTGACGGGCGCCCCGAAATGCGAAAGGCCCCCGTCTCGCGACAGGGGCCCTTCGAAGAACGCCGACCGCAGGAGCGTCGGCGGCTCAGCGCACGATGACCTTCGCGCCGACGGCGACGCGCTTGTAGAGGTCGATCACGTCGATGTTGCGCATGCGGATGCAGCCGGACGACACGGCCTGACCGATCTTCTCGGGCTCGTTCGTTCCGTGGATGCGATAGAGCGTGTCGCGGCCGTTTTCATAGAGATACAGGGCGCGCGCGCCCATCGGATTGTTCGGCCCGCCCTCCATCGCGTAGACGTGCGGCCAGCGCTGGCGCATTTCCGCGGGCGGGTTCCAGCTCGGCCATTCGGCGCTGCGGGCGATCCGGGCGGTGCCCGTCCAGCCATAGGCCTCGTCGCCGACGGCGACGCCGTAGCGAACGGCCTTGCCGCCTTCCATGACGAAGTAGAGCAGCCGCTGACCGGTCTCGACGACGATGGTGCCGGGGGCTTCGGAGGTCGAATAATCGACGATATAGCGCCCGAACTTGGGATCGACCGGATAATCCGGCGTCAGCGCCATCCAGCGCGCGTCGCGCGCAGAGACGTCGGGATCGGGCACCGACTGGTAGCAGCCGGCGAGGCCGAGCGTTAAGGCGCAGATGGCGAAGAGACGAAAAACGCGCATGTTCTGAAAAGCCCTGTGAAGCCGTGCATCCAATGTGCCGGAATCACGGTTAATCGGGAGTTATCCATAACCGTCCGAATCGAGGCGGAGGAAAGTTTTCAGGGCTGCGACGATGCGAAAGAACCCGATTGTGGCGAACGCGCCACAATATGAGCATCGTCTGCGCACGCCTGCCGCCTAATGGGGCGAATCAGTTTTCGGGTTCGGCGGCGGGACGCAGGTTGTCGAGCAGGCGTTTGCACTCGCGCAGCTCCGCGAGCGCCGCGCGCAACTGGCCCAGATCCAGCTCGCTCGCCGCCTCGACTTGGCGCTCGTCGTCGCGGGAGAGCGCGGCGAGCCTCGGACCGGGCGCGGCGACGCGATCCTGCTCGTCGCCGATGTCGTCGATCGGCGGCGGGGCGTCATCCTCCGCGTCGCCGATGCGTCGCGCGATCGCCATGTCGCCCCGGCCCATGGCCTCCACCGCGCGCACGCCCTCGCTCTTGAGGATGCGCTGGACGCCCTTGATCGTGTAGCCCTCGGCGTAGAGGAGCGTGCGGATGCCCTTCAGGAGGTCGATGTCGCCCGGACGGTAGTAGCGCCGTCCCCCGCCGCGCTTGAGCGGCTTGATCTGGGGGAACTTGGTCTCCCAGAAGCGCAGCACGTGCTGGGGAAGGTCGAGCTCGTCGGCGACCTCGCTGATTGTTCGGAAGGCGTCGGGGCTCTTGTCCATCGCCGGCCTCTCTCGCGCGCCCTCGGCGGTCTTCGCGCTCAATCCTCGGCCGCCGCATCCAGGCCGTTGATCTTGGCCTTCATCACGTTGGAGGGCTTGAACACCATGACGCGGCGGGGCTCGATCGGAACCTCCACGCCGGTCTTCGGGTTGCGGCCGACCCGCTCGCCCTTTTCGCGCACCACGAAGGAGCCGAAGGAGGACAGCTTAACGGTCTCGCCGCTCGCGAGCGTGTCGCAGATCTCGCCGAGAACGGCTTCCACGAGCTGAGCCGATTCCGTCCGCGACAGACCGACACGCTGATAGACCGCTTCGCAAAGATCCGCTCGCGTGACGGTTTTTCCCGCCATCGATGGCCCCCTGTCTGCCCTGCGACCCGACGTCGCTGCCGGACCGCCCGCTGCACGCTAGTCCCATGAGGACGGTGAATCAACTCCGAAGGATCACCAGCGAACGAGCGCGCTGCCCCAGGTGAAGCCCCCGCCGATCGCCTCGATCATGACGAGATCGCCGCGCTTGATGCGTCCGTCTTTCACCGCCGCGTCGAGCGCGAGCGGGATCGAGGCCGCGGACGTGTTGCCGTGGCGATCGACCGTGATGACGACCTTCTCGGACGCGATGCCGAGCTTCTCGGCGGATGCGTCGATGATGCGCTTGTTGGCCTGATGCGGGACGAACCACGTCAGGTCGTCGGGAGTCGTGCCGGTGGCGGCGAACGCCGCCTCGACGACGTCTGCGACCATGCCGACGGCGAAGCGGTAGACCTCCCGCCCCTCCATCCGCAGATGGCCGGTGGTCTTCGTCGTGCCCGGCCCGCCGTCGACGTAGAGCTTGTCGCGATGGCGTCCGTCGGAGCGCAACTGGGTCGTGAGCACGCCCCGATCCGAGCTCGTTCCCTCTCCCTCGCTCGCCTCGAGGATGATCGCGCCGGCCCCGTCGCCGAACAGCACGCACGTCGTGCGGTCGGACCAGTCGAGAATGCGCGAGAACGTCTCGGCCCCGATGACGATCGCCCGCTTGTGGCCGCCAGCGCGCAGAAAGTTGTCGGCCGTCGCGACGGCGTAGACGAAGCCGCTGCACACCGCCTGCAGGTCGAAGGCAGCGCCGTGGCTCATGCCGAGCCCGGCCTGGATCTGCGTCGCGGTCGAGGGGAAGGTGTTGTCGGGGGTCGAGGTGGCGCAGATGATCAGGTCGACGTCGTCCGGCGTCAGCCCGGCGTCGGCGAGCGCCGCCTGCGCCGCCGCGAGCCCGAGCGTCGACGTGCTCTCGCCCTCGCCGGCGATGTAGCGCTGGCGGATGCCGGTGCGCTGGACGATCCATGCGTCCGACGTTTCGACGACCGCTTCAAGCTCGGCGTTGGTCACGGCCTTTCGCGGGAGGGCGGAGCCACAGCCCACGACGACGGAACGGGTCACGGTCACGATTGTCAATCCTCAGGCCGAGGTGGCTAGTGGGGTCTCGTCGAGCATGTCGCGGATGGTGCGCATCAGATGGTGATGCGCCATATCGTATCCGATATCGACGGCGGCGGCGAAACCCCTGGCGTCGGCGCCGCCATGGCTCTTGATGACGACGCCCTCGAGGCCGAGGAAGACGCCGCCATTGGCGCGGCTCGGGTCCATCTTGGCGCGCAGCGCGTCGAAGGCGGGCTTGGCGAGGAGATAACCGAGCTTGGCGCGCCAGGTGCGGCTCATGGCGCCGCGCAGGTACTCGCCGATCTGCTTGGCCGTGCCCTCGGCGGTCTTGAGCGCGATGTTGCCGGTGAAGCCTTCCGTCACGACCACGTCGACGGTTCCGCGGCCGATGTCGTCTCCCTCGACGAAGCCGCGATAATCGAGATTGGGCAGGTTCGCCTCGCGCAACGTGCGCCCGGCCTCCTTCACCGCCTCGAGCCCCTTGATCTCCTCGCGGCCGACGTTGAGCAGGCCGACGGTGGGGCGCTCCATGTCGAAGACGATGCGCGCCATGGCGGCCCCGAGCACCGCGAGATTGACGTAGTGGCTCGCGTCCGCGCCGATGCTCGCGCCGACGTCGAGCACGATGCTCTCGCCGCGAACGGTCGGCCAGATCGCGGCGATGGCCGGACGCTCGATCTGCGGCATCGTCTTGAGGCAGAACATCGACATGGCCATCAGCGCGCCGGTGTTGCCGGCGGACACGCAGGCGTCCGCCTCGCCGTCGCGCACAGACTGGATCGCGCGCCACATCGAGGACTTGTAGCGGCCGATCCGCAGCGCCTGGCTGGGCTTCTCGTCCATCTTGACGGAGACGTCCGCATGGCGGAACTCGCTCGCCGCCTTCAGCGCCGGATGCGCGTCGAGGACGGGAAGGACGTGCTTCTCCTCGCCGAAGATCAGGAATCGCATTTCCGGATGACGCTCGAGCGCCAGAGCCGCGCCCGGGATCAGGACGCCGGGGCCGTGGTCGCCGCCCATGGCGTCGATCGAGATGCGGACGGATTTGGTCATCGATTCAGGATCGCGCTCACAATCGGGTCGGGTTCGTCGCCGGACGGGCTCTCGCGGCCGCATGGCCCGCAGGGGCGGGACCATAACGCCGGTAGCGGCTTCCGCAACCGGAATCTGTCGCGCGGACGGTCCGCGCTCACGTTTTCGGACGCAGTTTTTCGAGCGCCGCGAAGGGCGACGGCTCACCCTCGTCGGCCGCCGGCGGCTCGAACACGACGCCCGGCTTGCGCGGAAACGGATCGAGCCCGAGGACGAGAAATTCGCTCGTCACCTGCCCGATATCGATCTTGCCGTTGACGATCTCGTCGGGCGGATCGATCCGCCGGCGCTCCTCTTCCTCCTCGCTGAGGGGGCGCCGCTCCTGCGGCGCGAACGTCAGTTCGACCTCCTCCGACACGTCCGTCTCGAAGGGTTCGAGCGTGACGCCGCAGGTCTGCGTGACCCGCGCCGTGACCTTGCCGAGGAGCTTCACCTTCCGCCCGGCGCCGACCACCGTGTATTCCGCCAGAAGCGCTTCGATCCCGGGCAGGTCCAGAAACGCCGCGAGCGCCGCGCGCTCCTCCGGTCCCGGATCGATCCGATGGAACGCGCCCTTCTGGGGCAGGCGATCGACGTCGATGAGGCGCTTGAGTGGATTGGCGGTCATGATGCTTTCCCTTCTTCGCCAGCCGTGAAGGCCGGACCGACCGCGATCAGCGCGTCGAAATCCTGACGGCTCAGCCGCTCCTCGGCGGCGGCGAGATACTCGGCGAGGGCCGCGGCCCCGCCCGTCTCACCCGTGACGTTGCGCGACAGGGCCTCGGCGAGGGCGCCCATGTCGCCGGCATCGAGCGCGTCGCCGTAGGCGCGCACGCGCCCGTAGAAATTCGTGACCAGCGTCTTCATCCGCTTGGGCACCCCGAGATCGCTGACGCCCATGTCGCGAAGGGTATGGTCGAGCCATTTGAAATAGGCGTCGACGAGCTCCTGCGCGAAATCCTCCGCCGGAGCCGGCAGCTCCCGCAGGCGGCGCATGACGAGGATCATATGAGCCGAGACCGCTTCGAAACGCCCCTCGAGGGTGTCCGGAACGCCCAGTTCGAGGTAGAGCGTCGGCTCCCGCCCGGCCGCGACGATGCGCGTCAGCGTCGCTTCAATCGCCGACGGGCGCTTGTTCTTGCCGAATAAACCAAAGATCATGGACCTGTTTCCCGGGCGTCCCGCCTTGTCAAAGATGGCGTGTCGGGTTACGCCATTCACCCGGCCGGGCGCAAGTTTCCCGTCGCCGCAGTTCCATCGGACCAGCGCCGGATGCCCCGCTCCATGAAGATGCTCTCCCGCCTCCTCGCCGTTTTCCTCCTCGCCGGGCTCGTCTCGGCCTGCCTGCAGGGGGAAGAGTTCCAGCGCGGCTACATCCTCGACGAGGAGCAGCTCGCGAAGGTGCGCCCCGGCATGACGGCCGAACAGGTTCTGGAGACGATGGGAACGCCGTCGACCGTCTCGACCGTCGGGAACCAGAGCTGGTATTACGTCAGTCAGACCAGCCGCCAGCGCTTCGCTTTCCAGAAGCAGACGGTCGTCGAGCAACGCGTGACGGCGGTCTACTTCACCTCCCAGCTGCGCGTCGAGCGCACCGCGCTCTACGGGCTCGAAGACGGCAGGATCTTCGACTTCATCTCCCGCACCACGCCGACGGGCGGCGCGGAGCAGAGCTTCCTCGCCAATCTCTTCCGCGGCATGTCGGGCATGATGCCGCGCCTCTGAGCGAGGATCACGGGTCGCGGTTCGCGTCCTCGTCGGGGATAGCGACCGCCAGTCCGAGACCGCTGAACGCTTCCAGCAGGAACGGCCTGAACGCCGCCATTCCGTAGATCGCCGCATCGCCCCGCGACGGCGCGGGCGGCGGTTGAATTCCTTCGACGAAGCCGAGATCGGCGAACGCTTCGAGAAGAGTCTCGTCCCCGGAGAGGACGTGCACGGGCACGGCGCGCGACGCGGCCGGACCCGTGACGATCGGCGCCGGCTGATGGTCGCCGAGCACGACGACCAGCGCGCTCGGGTCCACCCGATCGGCCACGAACTTCGCCACCGCGTCGATCGAATGCGCGACGGAGAGCGCATATTGACGGCGCACCGCCTGCTGATCGCGCCAGATCTCGCGCGGCGCCGGCGCGCCTTCCGTCCAGCGCTCATAGACCGATCCGTCGCCGAGCGCCTCCCACGGCACGACCTCGGGCACCGGCAGCCATGGCGCGTGACTGGAGATCAGCGCCACCGAGGCGAAGACGGGCGCGCGCGGGCTCGTCTCGAGTTCGCTCCTCGCGAAGAAATCGAGCGCGAACTGGTCGGGCACGATGCCCCAGTAGAATTGCGGCCCGCGATAGCCCATATCCCCCGCCTCCGCGGTGGCGTCGTAGCCCAACTGCAAGCCTTCGGGCCAGGGCATGGTGATCGCCGGCTTGATCTGCACGGTGCGCCAGCCGGCGTCTGAAAAATCGTGGACGAGCGTGCGCGGCCGTTCGGCGAGAAGCAACGAGTAGAGCGTCTGGTCGTCGATGCGCCGCCCCGACGCGAGCGTCGCGTGATTGAGCCAGGATTGACCGCCCGCCGTGACGGCGAGGAGCCGGCCCGAGCGGCTGGCGAAGCCGGCCTGCGCCGCGGCCTCGCCGAGCGCCGTCACGCTGGGGGAAACGGTCGCGGCGTAGTCGGGCTCGTCGATTGCGGTCACGCCGTAGCTCTCGATGAAGATCACGATCACGTCCCGGCCCGCCAGCGTCGTCAGGGCCGAGCCGGGCGGGATCTTGGCTGCGGGATCGTCGGCGAGCGCTGCCCGGAAGGCGGCGCGGCTCGCAAGAGAGCCGGCGACGCGCGTCGTCTGCTCGTAGACGAGCTGGCTCGCGGAGGCTCCGACGGGCCGCCAGCCGGAAGCCTCGGCGAAAACCGTACGCTGAACGGCGAAAACGGCGAGCGCCGAGCACGCCAGCCCCGCGAACACGCGCCTCGGAACAGGGTTCACGAAACGCCTCGCCACGGCGCGCAGGAGCGCGACGAACAGGAAATGCACGCCGGCGAGACCGAAGAGCGCCGCGACCAGGGCGAGGATAGCGCGGGCCGCGCCGAGCAGCGTCACCGCCACGTCCGCGAGCGCGGGCAGGAGCGACACGTCGAGAAAAAGATTCAACGGCCTGTCGACCACGGTGCGGGCGGTCAGATCGGCGAGGCGCAGCGCCACGAGCAGCGTCAGCGCCGCCGCGAGCGCATGGATCAAACCCGGTCCGACCCGCCCTGCCCGCGACTGCAGCAGCGCGACCAGCGCGAAGGCGGCGCCGGCCTCGAGCGAAAACGACCAGTGAAACACGCCGAACATGGCGTCGAGATAGGGCGGAAGCCCCACGAGCAGACTGATCGACATCCAGATCGCGAGCAGCGCGAGGCCGGTTTTCAGGGCGTTGTCGGCGTTCTCGTTCATTGGCGCTCCGGGACAGGCGGGATCGTCGGGCCTTGGTTGTTTCGCAGTGTGGGGCGATGTCCGACCGACATGTCGGCTCATGCCGGCAAAGTAGTGCGCCAAGACCCCCGCGTCCATGAACAGCGTTTGTCGACAGGGTGCGCGAGTTCGCCGGATCGGGCGCAGGCGCGATACGGCGATTGCGCGGGTTCTGGGCCTCCCGGTCTTTCGCAAGAGCCGGTCACGCGCTATGACGCCTCCACGCTCGGGGCGGCGACGTCGCCCCGCAACAACCGTTTGCGCAAACGCGAGGGACAGATATGGCGAAGATCAAAGTGGCGAACCCGGTCGTCGAACTCGACGGCGACGAGATGACCCGGATCATCTGGGACTTCATCAAGCAGAAGCTGATCCATCCCTATCTGGACATCGACCTGAAATATTACGACCTCAGCGTCGAGCACCGCGACGCCACGAACGACCAGGTCACGGTCGACGCGGCCGAGGCCATCAAGAAGCACGGCGTCGGCGTGAAGTGCGCCACGATCACGCCCGACGAAGCGCGCGTCGAAGAGTTCGGCCTGAAGGAAATGTGGAAGTCGCCCAACGGCACCATCCGCAACATCCTCGGCGGCGTGATCTTCCGCGAGCCCATCATCTGCAAGAACGTGCCGCGCCTCGTGCCCGGCTGGACGCAGCCGATCATCGTCGGCCGCCACGCCTACGGCGACCAGTACCGCGCCACCGACTTCAAGGTCCCCGGCCCCGGCCGCATGACGGTGAAGTTCGAAGGCGACGACGGCACGGTGATCGAGAAGGAAGTCTTCAAGTTCCCGAGCTCCGGCATCGCCCTGTCGATGTACAACCTCGACGATTCGATCCGCGACTTCGCCCGCGCCTCGTTCAATTATGGCCTGTCGCGCAAGTTCCCGGTCTATCTCTCGACCAAGAACACCATCCTCAAGGCCTATGACGGGCGCTTCAAGGATCTGTTCGAAGAGGTCTTCCAGGCCGAGTTCGCTCCCCAGTTCAAGGCTGCGGGCCTGACCTACGAGCACCGCCTGATCGACGACATGGTCGCGGCCTCGCTGAAGTGGTCGGGCGGCTACGTCTGGGCCTGCAAGAACTACGACGGCGACGTGCAGTCGGACATCGTCGCGCAGGGCTTTGGCTCGCTCGGCCTCATGACCTCCGTGCTGATGACGCCCGACGGCAAGATCGTGGAATCGGAAGCCGCCCACGGCACCGTCACCCGCCACTACCGCGAGCACCAGAAGGGCAAGGAGACCTCCACGAACTCCATCGCCTCGATCTACGCCTGGACCGGCGGCCTCAAGCACCGCGCCAAGCTCGACGACAACGCCGAGCTGCTGCGCTTCGCCGAAACGCTCGAGCGCGTCTGCGTCGACACCGTCGAGGCCGGCTACATGACGAAGGATCTCGCGCTCCTCGTCGGCCCGGACCAGAAGTGGCTCTCCACGACCGGCTTCCTCGACAAGATCGACGAGAACCTCCAGAAGGCCATGGCCGCCTGATCGCGGCTCCACGCTGAGAATGTTGAAAACCCGGCCTCGCGGCCGGGTTTTCTTTTGGGCGCCGAATTCCGCCGTAATCCGGTCGTTTCATTTCGCCATGCGCATCGCCGTCGCCATCGTCTCCGTCCTGATCGCCGCCGGCGCCGCCTCGGCGCAGACGCCGCCGCGCTTCACGCTCTATCCGACGGAGAACGGCTTCGTTCGTCTCGACGGCGAAACGGGCGTCGTCAGCGAATGTCTGCGCGAAGGGGCGGGCCTGCGCTGCAGGACCGCGCCCGACGAGCGCTCGGCGCTGCAGGCGGAAATCGATCGGCTCGCCGAGGAGAATGCGCGCCTGCGCGCGGGTCTTTCGGCGCCGGGCGGCGACGTGCTGATCGAGGACGAATCCGAACTTCCGGACGACGCCGAATTCGAACGCGCGCTCGATCTGATGGAGCGCTTCATGCGTCGCTTTCGCGACGCGGCGGACGGCTTGTCCCGCGAGTAGCGCTCGCCAAGGGCGCCCGTTTAGGTTGCATTAAGCTCAGAAACGATCGGATTATTATATTTTACGATCCGTGGCCGCGCCGAAAGAATGCTCCTTGACGGACGCTCGCGAACTGGGCAAACGTCGCCGCATGAAGACGCTCACGCCGATCTGCGGGATCATTATTCGCTAGCCTCAACGCTGGCCGGAGCCGTCTCGTTCTCTCGACAAGGCAGACACCTCCCAGGCCGGCGGCCAACCGGAGCCTGACGCATGTCCACGGGCCTGTCGCTCTACAACACCCTGACGCGGACGAAGGAGCCCTTCGTTCCGATCGATCCGGGCGCGGTGCGGATGTATGTCTGCGGGCCGACGGTCTACGATTACGCGCATATCGGCAACGCGCGCCCGATCATCGTCTTCGACGTGCTCTTCCGGCTGCTGCGCCATCTCTATGGCGCCGACCACGTCGTCTATGCGCGCAACATCACCGACGTCGACGACAAGATCAACGCCCGCGCCGCGCGCGATTACCCCGGCCTGCCGCTGAACGAAGCGATCGCGAGGGTGACGGCGAAGACCGAAGCGCAGTTCAAGGCGGACGCGCGCGCGCTCGGCTGCCTCGACCCGACCGTCGAGCCGCGCGCGACCGACCACATAGCCGAGATGCGCGAGATCATCGAGCGGCTGATCGCGCGAGGCGCTGCCTACGTCGCCGAGGATCACGTGCTATTCTCCGTGACCGCGATGGACAAGCTGCCCGGCATGCCGCGCTACGGCTCGCTGGCGCGCCGCTCGCTCGACGAGATGCTCGCCGGCGCGCGCGTCGACGTCGCGCCCTACAAGCGCGATCCGATGGATTTCGTGCTCTGGAAGCCCTCGAAGGAAAGCGAACCCGGCTGGCCCTCCCCCGGCGGGATCGCGACGCAAGGTCGCCCCGGCTGGCACATCGAATGCTCGGCGATGTCGTGGAAGCACCTGATCGCGGCCTTCGACACGCGCATCCATTGCGCCGAGGCCGACCGCAACGTCTTCGACATCCACGCCGGCGGCGTCGACCTCGTCTTCCCGCACCACGAGAACGAGATCGCCCAGAGTTGCTGCGCCTTCGGCTCCGCGCGCATGGCCAATGTCTGGATGCACAACGGCTTCCTGCAGGTCGAGGGCGAGAAGATGTCGAAATCGCTCGGCAACTTCATCACCATCAACCAGTTGCTGGCGACGCAGGATTTCGGCAGGCGTTCTTGGCCCGGGGCGGTCCTGCGGCTGGCGATGCTGAAGACGCATTACCGGCAGCCGATCGATTGGACTGTGAGGGCGCTGGAGGAGGCGGAGGCGAATTTGCGGGCATGGCAACATGCGCTGCTTTACAAGTCGATGTTCATGGACTTCTCGGAACAGAACAGAAGCTATTACGAAAGCTTCTTGCCCGACGCCGAGGTGCTTGCCGCGCTTGTCGACGACCTCAACACGCCGGCAGCTGTCACGGCTCTTCATCGCCTCGCAAAGTCGGAATCCACCGAAAGCTACCAGGCGCTTTTTGGCTCGCTGCGGATTCTCGGATTGGCGACTTTCGACTCGCTTTCGGAGCAGCAGAGGTTGGAAGGTTCTGATACGTCGCTCGTCGGTGCAGATCGGGAGTTCGTCGAGGCGCGCCTCGACGCTCGACGCGAAGCGCGCGCCGCGAAGAACTGGGCCGAATCCGATCGAATCCGAGACGAACTCGCCGCCATGGGCGTCACGCTGAAAGACAGCAAAGACGGCACCACCACATGGGAGGTCTCACGATGAGCGTCCAGTCGTCGGCGCTATCCGCCCCACCCCCGCTCTCCCCTGCGGGCAGGGCGTTCGGTTTGCGCTTCGGACAAGGGCGAGCGATACGATGACCCTCCCCACCGTTACCCTGCGCCCCTATCTCCCGGCTGACGCCGAAGCCATTGCGGAGATCTTCCGCGATGCGATCATGACGCTGACGGGCGAGGATTATTCCCAGACCCAACAGGAAGCCTGGGCCGCCTCCGCCGACGACGAGGCGGCGTTCGGCAAGCGCCTCGAAGGATTTCTGACGCTCATCGCCTCGATCGACGGCGAGCCGGCCGGCTTCGCCGCGCTCAAGGACGGGACGCATATCGAAATGCTCTACGTGCATCCGGCGAACGCCAACATGGGCGTCGGCGGCTCTCTCGTCGACGCGATCGAGAAGATCGCCGGCGCGCGCGGGGCGAAGGAGCTCACGGTCGACGCCAGCGAAACCGCGCTGCTGTTCTTCGAAGCGCGCGGATACGAGCCGCAGAAGCGCAACACCGTCATCCGCAACGGCGAATGGCTCTCCAACACGACGATGAAAAAGATTCTCGGCGAAGCCCCTCCCCGGAAAGCCCATTCATGAGCGAGCGCCTCTATCTCTACGACACGACGCTGCGCGACGGGGCGCAGACCACGGGCGTCGATTTCTCGCTCTCCGACAAGATCGCGGTGGCGCGCCTGCTCGAACAGATCGGGATCGACTACGTCGAGGGCGGGTATCCCGGCGCGAACCCGCTCGACACGCAGTTCTTCGCCGAGAAGCGCACCGGCAAGGCGACGTTCTGCGCGTTCGGCATGACGAAACGCGCAGGCCGCTCCGCCGCCAACGATCCGGGCGTCGCCGCGCTTCTCGACGCCCATGCGGACGCGATCTGCTTTGTGGCGAAGTCCTGGGATTACCATGTGCGCGTGGCGCTCGAGATCGAGCCGGAGGAAAACCTCGTCGGCATCCGCGAGAGCGTGGCGGCGGCGATCGCGCGCGGACGCGAGGCGATGGTCGATTGCGAGCATTTCTTCGACGGCTACAAGGCGAACCCCGAATACGCGCTGGCCTGCGCGAAGGCCGCGCACGAGGCCGGCGCGCGCTGGGTGATCCTGTGCGACACCAACGGAGGCACGCTGCCGCACGAGGTCTCGCGCATCGTCGGGGAGGTCGCGAAGCACGTGCCCGGCGCCAGTCTCGGCATCCACGCGCACGACGATTGCGGCTGCGCCGTCGCGAATTCGCTCGCGGCCGTGGAGGCCGGCGCGCGGCAGATCCAGGGCACGCTGAACGGCCTCGGCGAACGCTGTGGCAACGCCAATCTCGTCACGCTGCTCGCGACGCTTGCGCTGAAGGAGCCCTGGCGCTCGCGCTACGCGCTCAAGGCCGGCCCAGAGGAGCTCGCCCGCTTGACGCAGGTCTCGCGCGCCCTCGACGAATTGCTGAACCGCGCGCCGAACCGCCACGCGCCCTTCGTCGGCGCCTCCGCCTTCGCGACCAAGGCCGGCATCCACGCTTCCGCCGTCCTGAAAGACCCGAAGACCTACGAGCACGTCGAGCCGGACAAGGTCGGCAACCTGCGCCGTGTGCTCGTCTCGGACCAGGGCGGTCGCTCCAACATCCGTGCTGAGCTGGAGCGGATCGGCATCGACGTCGAGAAGAACGACGCGCGGCTCACGCGCGTGCTCGAGGAGGTCAAGCGCAAGGAATCGGCCGGCTACGCCTATGAGGGCGCGGACGCCTCGTTCTATCTGCTGGTCAAGCGCGTGCTGGGCGAGGCTCCGGATTATTTCGACGTCGAGCGCTTCAGCGTCAACGTCGAGCGGCGCTACAACGCCATCGGCGAACTCGTCACCGTCGCCGAAGCGATCGTGAAAGTGAAGCTCGATGGCGACACGCTGATTTCGGCTGCCGAGGGCAACGGCCCCGTCAACGCGCTCGATCTCGCCTTGCGCAAGGATCTCGGCAAGTACCAGGGCTTCATCGAGGATCTGGAGCTCGTCGACTACAAGGTCCGCATCTTCCAGGGCGGCACCGACGCCGTGACCCGGGTGCTCATCGAATCGACCGACCGCGACGGCGAACGCTGGACGACAGTCGGCGTCTCGCCCAACATCATTGACGCCTCTTTCGAGGCGCTGCTTGATTCGATCGTCTACAAGCTCCTGATGCGCGGCGCGCAGCCCTGAACGCCGGCGGCGACGCCCGTTGAGACGCACGTTCCGGCACGTTCGCCCCGAGCCACGCCGATGCCGACCACGACGCCGTCCGACACCGCCGACATCGTCATCGCCGGCGGGGCCGCGATGGGCTCTTCGCTCGCCTACCATCTGGCGTCGCATCCGGGCGTTTCGGGGCGGGTCGTCCTCGTCGAGAAGGACCCGACCTACGCCCGCTCGGCCTCCGCGCTGTCCGCCGCCTCGATCCGCCAGCAATTCTCGACGAGCGTCAACATCCGCATCTCGCTCTACGGGATCGCGTTCCTGCGAACGATCGGCGAGCGGCTTGCGGTGCACGGCGAGGCGCCGGTGATCGATCTCAAGGAGGGCGGATACCTCTATCTCGGTGACGCGGCGAGCCGCACGCTGATGGAGGCGAACAACGCGCTCCAGCGAGCGGAGGGCGCCGACATCGCGCTTCTCGACGCCGACGCCCTGCGCGCACGCTTCCCGTGGCTGGAGCCGGGCGACGACGTCATCCTGGGTTCGCTCGGGCTTTCGGGCGAGGGCTGGTTCGACGGCTGGGGGCTCTTGCAGGCGTTTCGGCGCAAGGCGCGCTCGCTCGGCGTCGCGTACCGCGTTGGCGAAATCGTCGACGTGGAGACGGCTGGCGGCGCGATCGCCGGCGTGAGGCTCGCCGACGGATCGCGGATCGCCTGCGGGACGCTGGTCAACTGCGCGGGTTCGGGCGGTCGCACGCTCGCAGGCAAAGCCGGGATCGATCTCCCCGTCTTCGCGCGCCGCCGGTACGTCTTCAGCTTCCTCTGCAAGGCCGACATTCCAAATTGCCCCCTCCTGATCGACACGAGCGGCGTCTACGTCCGCCCCGAGGGCGAGACGGCGGAGGGGCGCCTGTTCATCTGCGGCGTGTCGCCTTCGCCCGAGGAGGACGAGGCGCTCGCCTGGCGCGACGACGACGAGGCGACGCAATGCGTCGATCATGCGTATTTCGAGGAGCGTATCTGGCCGGCCCTCGCGACGCGGGTCCCCGCCTTCGAGACGATCCGCCCCGGACGCGCGTGGGCCGGCCCCTACGACATGTGCGCGCTCGACCACAACGCCATCATCGGCCCGGCCGGGCCGGACGGATTCCACCTGTGCAACGGCTTTTCCGGCCACGGATTGCAGCAGAGCCCGGCCGTCGGCCGCGGTCTCGCCGAAATGATCGTCGACGGACGCTATGTCAGCCTTGATCTGAGCGATCTCGGCTGGGAGCGGGTCGTCGCGGGCCGCCCGTTGCGGGAGCGCAACGTCATCTGATCGCCGGCGTCCAGCGCCGCCCCATGCACACGAATTCCACGAGGTCCTTTTGCGCGGTCGTTCGATACCCCTCTCCACCCCCCGCCGTTTCATCGCGGATCTGTGCTGGCTCGCGAACCGCACGCCGATCGGCGTGATCGGGGGGCGCATCAGCGTCGCGAGCGCACTCGCGGCGAGACGGGCGGCGCCCAGGCCCGCGATCCCGCTGTCCCTGTTGTTCACCAAGGCTTACGCGATCGTCGCGCGCGAAACGCCGGAATTGCGGCGCAGCTTCGTTCCGTTTCCGTTGGCGCATCTCTACGAGGTCGAGCAGAGCGTCGCCTCGCTCATGGTCGTGCGCGACTGGAACGGCGAGCAGGCGGCGTTTCCCGCGCGGCTGAAAGATCCGGCGTCGCGGAGCCTGCGCGAACTCGCAGCCGTTCTCGACGAAGCGCTGTCAGACCCGCCCGAGACCAGCCGGCATTTCGGCAAGCTCGCCCGCCTGTCGCGGCTGCCCACGCTCGCGCGCCGGGCGCTGTGGCTCTACGGCTTCAATTCCGGACGACAACGGCCGAACTATTTCGGCACGTTCGGCGTCTCGGTGCTCGGGCATCTCGGCGCGGAGATCGTCTATCCGATGTCGCCCCTGACGAGCTTCGTCTCCTACGGCCCGATCGGCGCGGACGGCTCCGTCGACATCAAGATCAGCTTCGACCACCGCGTCATGGACGGCGGGACGATCGCAACGGCGATCAAGCGGCTCGAAGAGGTGCTGAACAGCGAGATCGTCGCGGAGCTGGAGGGATTGGGCTTGACCGCCTGACCGCGAGACATAACCATGCATTGCAACGACACTTGGCGATCTGCATGAGGGTTAGATGCCGATCAAAGGTCATCCGACCCAAGGCAGCATCGTGGCGGTCGATTTCTCCGAAGGCTTTCGTCCGCCGGAAATGGTGAAGCTGCGCCTTGCCGTCGTTCTCTCACCCAACATCAGATCTCGCCCTGGTCTCTGCACCGTCGTTCCTCTTAGTTTGACGGCGCCCGAACGAGAAACCCCTTTCACCAAGCTGATCAGAATACCGTTCGAGCCACCCGCCCGATGGGGCGATCATGAGCGCTGGGTCAAAGGCGACATGATCAACGCGGTTGGGTTTCATCGGGTCGATCTTCGTCGGCTGGGAAAGGCCCGCGACGGAAAGCGCATCTACCAGACCGCCTCCCTTCCCTCCGAGACTTTCGCGATAGTCAGGCGATGCGTCCTGCATGGATTGGGGCTATCGAGTTTGACAAAGCATCTAGGGACGTCCTTCTATTAGAAGTTAGCGGCTCTGCTCACGTCATCCGCGCCTAAGACCCCTTCCGGGGCCGCTGGCCTGCCGGGCGAAATCAAGCCTTGGGTCAGCGTCGATATTCAGAAAGCCCCGCCTTAGCGCGGGGCTTTCCATTGAATCACCTCAATCCCCCAACGCCCTCACGACCTCGTCCGCGATCGCCAGACAGGAGGTCAGGCCCGGGCTCTCCATTCCGAAGAGGCTCACGAGCCGGGGCAGGCCATGATCGGCGGGTCCTTCGATCAGGAAATCGGCGGCCGTCTCCCCCGGCCCCGTGAGCTTGGGGCGGATGCCGGCGTAATCCGGGACCAAGACGCCGTCGGGCAGGCCCGGCCAGTAGCGGCGGATCGCGGCGTAAAAGGCGTCGGAGCGCCCGGGATCGACGACGTAATCCTCCTCCGCGATCCACTCGACGTCCGGTCCGAAACGCATCCGGCCGGCGAGGTCGAGAGTGACGTGCACGCCGAGGCCTCCGTCGACGGGCGCGGGATAAATCAGCCGCGAGAAAGCGGGGCGCCCCGAGCAGCCGAAATAGTTGCCCTTGGCGAGGACGAGGCGGGGAATGCGTTCGCGCGGGTAGCCGCGCGTCGCGGCGGCGAGCTTCTGCGCCCCGAGCGCCGCGGCGTTGACGACGGCGTCGAAGGCCATCGTCTCGCCGGCTACGACGACCTGCCAGCGCCCGCCCTCATGGGCGAGTTCCGTCACGGGGGAGCCGAGCGCGATCATGCCGCCGCGATCCTCGAGATCGCCCTGCAGGGCGAGCATCAGGGCGTGGCTGTCGATGACGCCCGTCTCCGGGCTCCACAGCGCGGCGACGCAGGACAGGGCGGGCTCCATCGCCATGGCCTCGCGCCCGTCGAGCAGGCGCAGGTTCTCCACGCCGTTGATTTCGCCCTGGCGGGCGATGGTCTCGATCTTGGCGCGCTCGCGCTCGTCCGTCGCGACGATGAGCTTGCCGGGCTTGCCGTGGGGCACGCCGTGACTGGCGCAGAAATCATAGAGACGCCTGCGCCCCTCGACGCACAGCCTGGCGCGCAGCGATCCGCCGGGGTAATACATCCCGGCGTGGATCACCTCGCTGTTGCGCGACGAGACGCCCGATCCGATCAGCGGCGTCGCCTCGGCGACGACGACCTCGTGGCTGGCGAGCGCGAGAGCCCGCGCCGAAGCAAGCCCGATGACGCCCGCGCCGACGACGAGTATCTCCATGCCGCTCGCCTCCCCCCGACGTTGAACCCGGACGGCGTCAACCCGACTTGCCGGCCCGATCGATCGCTTCGGAAATCATCCGGCGCGCTTCCTCGGCGTCGCCCCAGCGCACGATCTTCACCCATTTGTTGGGTTCGAGATCCTTGTAGTGGGCGAAGAAGTGCTCGATCTGCTGCAACGTGATGTCGGGCAGGTCCTGCGCGTTCTTGACCGTCTCGTAGCGGCGCGTCAGCTTCGTCGTCGGGACGGCGATGATCTTCTCGTCCTGCCCCGCCTCGTCCTCCATGATCAGCACGCCGACCGGGCGCACGGCGATCACGGCTCCGGGCACGATCGCCCGCGTGTTCGCCACGAGCACGTCGCACGGGTCGCCGTCGCCGGAAAGCGTGTGCGGGATGAACCCGTAATTCCCGGGATAGCGCATGGACGTGTAGAGGAAGCGGTCGACGACGAGCGTGCCGGCTTCCTTGTCGACCTCATACTTGATCGGCTCGCCGCCGATCGGAACCTCGATGATGACGTTGACTTCGTGAGGAGGGTTGGCGCCGATCGATACGGCTTCGATACGCATGGTGTCGTGCTCCGGGATGGCTCAGCGGCAAAGCCGCGTTTTCCTAACGGCTCGCGCCCGCAGGGGCAAGGCGCGCTTTAGTCCAGACGGATCGGCGCGGCGCCTCAGCCCGCGATCCAGGCGAGGACGAGCGCCGCGCCGGCGGCGCCCGCGAGGATGAGGCGCAGACGCCCGAACCATTCCGGCGCGGTTTCGCGGCACGCCATCCCGTAATCGAGAAGACCGGCTGCGATCGTGAGCGCCGCGAGCGCGCCGATCTGCGCGCCCTGCGGCAGGAGCAGCGAGGCCCAGGCCAGCAGCGAGGGAACGACGGAGATCACGTATTCGCGCCGCGCGGGCTCCTGCTCGGGAGCGAGGACGGCCACGCCCCAGCGGACGCCGCCGGTGAACGAGAGGATCACGGCGGCGTACGCCGCCAGCGCGAAGCGCACGCTGTCTTGCGGGTATCCCGCGGTGACGCCGGTGACGAGGGCGAGAGCGAGGATCCAGAACGGCGCGAGGCCGGCGGCGCCGAGAACGAGCGGAGTACGGGGGATGGGGCTTTGGGCGATCATGACGCTCGACGGTTCGGTGAGGGGCCTCGCCACACTTAACGCGTAGGGCCGCGCTTGCAAGCCGTCGGCTGGTCATCGTCCGATGTTTGGCTCGAAACCGCGCACTCAATCGCGGCGGAACACCACCGTCGCGAGCCAGCCGAACAGCAGCGCCATGAACGCCGTGGCCGCGCCGTAGGCGAAACTGTTGGTTTCGGCCAGCGTGGTGATCTGCTGCTCGAAGCCGGTCTTCACCAATTCGAAATTCGTCCGGTCGCGGGCGATCGGCACGCCGTCGGCGAACAGGAACACCTCCACCTCGTAATTCCCGGTCGGCGCTTCGGCGGAGAGCGGAATCGCGGCGCGGAAGATCGTCGGGTTGATGAAGGTGACGCCGCGATCGACTTGCAGATACAGACCGGCCCGCGTGCGCAGCCGCACCAGCGCCTCGCGGAAACGCGCGTCGCCGGGCAAGGCCGGCTCGGCCCCGGTCTCCGGCTCGAACACCATGTCGGCCCCCAGCCGAAGGCGCCCGCGCATGATCTCGGCCGTCAATTCGCCGAGCGGCCGCGACGTCAGGAGCGCGTAGTAGGACGGGATCTCGGCGAATTTCGTCTGGGTGCGGTTGATCCAGATCGGCCCCAGCCGCTCCTTCTCCCGGACGGTCAGCACCTGCTGGCGCGGCCCGCGCACCGCGATCACCGCGTCGTAGCCTGAGGCGCGGGCGATGGTCTGGGCGTCGCGCTGGACGGCGCCGAAGACGACGACCTGCGAGCCGGTATAGTTCGAGCTGATCTGCACCTGATGGCTCGACAAGGAGGTCACCAGAGTCTCGGCCCGCGCCTGCGCGACGGCGAGAACCAGACAGGCGGCGGTGAAGAGCGGGGTGAGCGGGTTCAGGAACGCGCGCATATCATTCCCCCGTCACGGCGATCGAGAAGGGCTCCGAGGGGCGGACCACGAGTTCGACCGCGAAGCGCACGCCGACGCCTAGAATCAGAAGGGCGAGCAGGAAGCGGAACAGATCCGCCCGCAGATACCGTCCCGCGCGCGCGCCGAACTGCGCGCCGAACACGCCCCCGACGATCAGGATCAGCGCCAGCACCGCGTCGACGGCCTGATTGGCGATCGCGTGCAGGAACAGGGCCGCCATCGTCGCCCACAGGATCTGGAACTGCGACGTTCCCACGACGATGGCGGTCGGCACCCGGAAGACGTAGAGCAGCACGGGCACCATGATGAAGCCGCCGCCGATGCCGAGCACCGCGCCGGCGAATCCGACGAAAAAGGCGATGCCGAGCAGCGGTATGACGCTCGCGTAGAGATGCGATCGGTGGAAGCGCATGCGCAGTGGCAGGCCGAGATACGCCGGATGCTCTCCCGCGCGCCGGCGCGGACGAGCCTTGCCCTTGTGCTGCGACCAGAACTCCTTGACGCTCTCGCGCAACATCAATCCGCCGACGACGGTGAAGAGCGTGACGTAGGAGACGACGATCACGAGATCGAGTTGGCCGGCGCGCCTCACGGCGGCGAAGAACCAGACGCCGAGGCCCGTGCCAACGAGGCCGCCGGCGGTCAGGAGCGCCGCGAGCTTGACGTCTAGCGCGTTGCGCCGAAGCGCCGACAAGGCGCTCGTCGTCGAGGACGCGACGATCTGCGCGGTCTGGGTCGCCACCGCCACGGCCGGGGGGATGCCGAGGAAGATCAGAAGGGGCGTCATCAGGAAGCCGCCGCCGATCCCGAAAAGGCCCGACACGAAGCCGACCGCCGCCCCAAGGCCCAGCAGGACGAACACGTCCACCGACATTTCGGCGATGGGGAGATAAACCTGCACCGGACGACCACCTTCCGCGGCCAACTTACAAGCGAATGCGGCGGCGGAATCAAGTCCCGCCGCCCTCGCCTGCTCATTTCATTGCGCCGTTGCGCCAATATGACGACGCGACGACCGCACGGCGGCGCGCGAACGCCGCGCCGCTCAGCCTGCGAATCCGGGCGTTCCCGCCTGACGCGCCGAACGATCGTCGACGACGGCGCCGGGAAAGGCGACCTCATTGGCCTCGGGGCGCGGAATTTCGGGGCGCCAGGTTTCGGCTTTAGCCTTGGCCATCGCCAGCGCGCGCTCGTCGAGGCGGGAGGCCACCTCGTCGCGCTTGCCGGCGGCGTCCTCGTCGCCCTGCTGCGCGGCGATCGCGAACCAGGCGTAGGATTCCTCCAGATTTTGATCGGCGCCGAGCCCGCGCGCGAGCAGGACCGCGAGGTTGTACTGGCTGTCGCGAACGCCGTGCTCTGCCGCGCGACGGAACCAGTTGAGCGCGGCTGCGTAATCGGGCCCGCCGTTGACGCCCTCGGCGAGGAGAACCGCGAGATTGTGCATGGCGCGCGCGTTGCCGCTCTCGGCGGCGCGCTCGTACCACAGGGTCGCGAGCGCGAAGTCGCGCGTGACGCCGATGCCCTTCTCGTAGTGATTGCCGATGCGGAACTGGGCGGGCACGAGCCCGTGGGCGGCGGCGCGCTCGAAGAGCTTGGCCGCGAGCGCGGGATCCCGGGTCATGCCGCGSCCCTCGGCGGCGCGCGACGCGAACTCGTAGACCGCCGAAACGTCGCCGGCGAGCACCGCCCGGCGCAGATCCTCGGGGCCGCCGTCGGCCGGGATCTCGTCGGCGGAGACCATGCTCGGATAAAGCGTCGTCGCACGCGCCGGCGAGGCCGTCGCGGCGGACGCGACGGTCTCCGTTTCAGGGGCGGCGGCGGACGCGAGCGGATTGCGGCGGGGCGGCAGCGCCGGGGCCTCGCCGGTATTTGAGGTCTGGCCCTCGATCTCAGGCGCAGGGCCGAGCGGCATGAGATCGTCCATGCCGATGACGGAGGGCTCTTGCGGCGCGTCGAGACGCGCGCCGATCGAGGCCGTGGCGTCCGGCGTCTCGCCCCGGGTCGATCCCTCGCCGGCGCTCGCGAGAGCGGGAGCGCGGGCGGGCAACGGCGACGACGCGGGATCGGAAACCGACGGCGAGATGTCGGAGAGGACCGGGTCGGCGAATTCGCGCGGCTCGCCGGCGAGGTCGACCGTCTCGGACCCGCCGATCACGGTGGAGCCGATCTGGAAGGCGCCGATGGCGAGCACGACGGCGGCGGCGGCCATCAGCAGCGGGCGACGCCGGCCCGCGGCGGCGGCGGCGGTCTTCTCCTGGGCGAGGGGCGAGCGGGCGCTGCGCGCGTCGACGGAGGGACCGCGGCGTGACGCCGCGGCGGCCTCGGCGGCTGCGTTCTGGGCGGCGCGGCGCGCGGCGGCGATGAAGCTCGCCTTGATCTGCGCAGGATCCTCGGATTCGCCCTGCTGACGGGGACGTGCGACGCCCGGCTCGAGGGGCACGTCGCCCCCGAGCGAGCCCACCGTCGCGACCGGACGATCGGCCTCGGCGCGCGGCGAGAGGGCGACGCCCGCCCGCGCCTTGGCGAGATCGAGCAATCGGGCGGGGGTCATTTCGGGGCCGAACGACGCGTGAGCCGCAACGGGCGCCGTCCGGCGCGCATCGGACTTCACGTCGGGCTTCCCGTCGGGCTTGCTCTCGGCGACCGGACGAGTCTGGGCGCGCCGCTTCTGAAGGCCGGCGCTTCTCGCCGCTTGCGCGCCCGACTGCATGTGCGTCTCGAGCGATGCGAGGCGCTCGACGAGCTTGTCGAGCGTCGTCTGAACGCCGCCCACCGCCTCGGCCCCGCGCTCCTGCGCCAGCGATTGCAGTTCCTTGATCTCGGAGAGCGAGCGCGTCAGGTCGTCGATATCCGCGTGGGCGGAGGTTTCGGCGAAGGACGGACGAGGCAACGACTTGAAGCTTTCGACGACGGCCGAGCGGGCGGCCCGCGCGACGGCCTCGACGCTCGCGTCGCGCTCGGTTTCGAGCCTGCGCGCGATGGCCTCGATCTGCGTCTCCAGCGCGTCGACGGCCTCCGCGCCCGCATTCGGGCGATCGGCTGCGTCGATCCGGCTGGCGAGTTGGGCCAGCATGTCTTCGAGCGAGCGCACGCCGCCGCGCACGTCGATCGACCGGACGTTCTCGTCGAGCCTGTCGAGGCGCTCGATCAGCGCGCCGAGCTCGTGCGAATGGTTCGACGGGGCGTTCGTGAGCGCGTTTTCGACGCCGGCGCGCAGCTCGGAGAAGGCGTGGTCGAAATCAGGACGAGCTTCGGCGCGGATCGCGTCGAGCTTTTCCGCCAACCGCGCGATCTGCTCCGAAACCGGCGTCAGATCGACGGTCGGTCGTTCGTCCGCCAGCCGATCGATCCGGGCCTTCAGCACGTCGAATTCGGTGGGCAAGGTGGAGCGCACGTCCGCGATCGCCAGCTCGACGCCGCGCCGAAGCTGCGTGAATTCACGGCCGATATCGAAGGCGGGACGCTCCTGCGCCAGTCGGTCGATGCTTTCCCTGAGCGCGCCGAGTTCGCCGTGCGCCGAGGACTGGGCGCCGGCGAGGGCTTCGTCGACGCTGCGGCGCAGCTCGGCGAGTTCGCGACCGACATCCGGCCCGCTGCTCGCAAACGTTTCGATGCGCTCTCCCAGCGCCTCCACGCGATCGCCGAGGGCGTCGAGATCGGTCGCCTTGGCGCCGTCGCGCAGATCGACGAGCCCTGCGGCCATGGCCGCGAGTTCGCGCGAGAGAAGCTCCGTTTCGCGCTTGCCGGCGGACGCCGCCAACGCTTCGAGCCTGTCTCCCATCGCGGCGACTGCGTCGCCGAGCCGCGCCAGCTCCCGTGTGGGCTGAGCGTCGGAGAGACCGGACAGCCGCTCGACGATCGATCCGTACTGGCGTTCGATCTCGGCGAACTCCCTCGCGGCGTCGCGCTCGCCCGGCGCCTTCTTCACGGCTCCCCGAATTTCCTCGACGGCGCTGCGCAGCCCGGCGAAATCGAGCGACGTGACCTGGTTGCGGGCGAGGTGGCCGACACGCTGCGAAAGATCGCGGATATGCTCCTGCAGATCGACGAGGCGCTCGGGATCGGCGAGTTTCGCGAGAGCGCCGCGCACGGTTTCGAGCTCACGCGCCAGGCTGGTCGCGAGCCGCTTGTCGGAGGCGGCGAAATCCTCGATACGGGCGCTGAGCGCGCGGTATTCGCGCCCCGCCTCGCCATAGGCGCCGCTGGCGGCCTCAACCGCGATGCGCTCGATTTCCCCGTGAACCCGCTCGACGAGCGCGTTGATCCGCTCGAGGTCCGCCTCCCGTCCAGCCTTGGCGGCGGCGACGGCTTCGCGGGACAGTTCCGTCAGATTGATTTCGAGCGCTGCGAGATCGTCGCGCGTGGCGAGACCCGCGACACGGCTGGCGAGATCGCCGACCCCGCGACGAAGCTGGGACGCGGCGCCGACCGCGTCGGCGCGGTCCGGCGCGGGCGATTCGAGTTGGCTCGCGAGCCGCGAAATGTCGGCGCGGAGCGTCTCCAGCACGTCCCCGGAGGAGGACTGCCGGGGACGATCGTCACGAGCCGGCGCAGAAGCGGGGACGGGCTGTCCGAGCTTGCCTGCGATCGAAGCGATGCGTTGCTCGAAGCCGCGCAGGACGCTCTCGACCTGCGCCGTCTGCGGGGCGGCGACGGGACGGCGATCATCCCGGTCCGAGAGGTCGGCGAGATGCCCTTCGATCTTGCCCATGGCCTCGACGGCGGGCCCGAGGGACGGCTTGCGGCCTTCGACGACCTTGCGCTCGATGTCGTCGAGACGCTTCGTCATCAGCGACAACGCTTC
Organism: Microvirga sp.; assembly: GCA_022241475.1. The sequence goes on from JAKOMT010000002.1 coordinate 267,287, forward strand.
GCCCAGCACGTTGGCGGTGCGGTCCTGCCGGTCGAGCGCCATGCGGGTGCCTTCGGAAAGGACGCGCGTGCTTTCGCTCATGCGATCTTCGGCGCGCTCGATCCAACGCGCGACGGAATCGAGCGCGTCCGCGGTGCGCGTGGCGCCCTCGCGCGACTTGCGGTCGACCTCCGGCGCGGCGGCCGCCACGCTGCGCGGCTGAGGCTGCGGCTGCGGCTGCGCGCCGCGGCCCCGAGTTATGCGGGCGATCCGCGATGCGACGGCGTCGAGGTCGTCATAGGTCTGGGCCGGCGGCTGCGCGGGCGGAGGCCGGCGGCGCACGATCGGCGGATTTTCAGTGAAAGCGCGGGTCGCGCGGTCCGAGATGGTGGCCTGGAGCCATTCGTCGAGGCTCATCCCCGCCCGACGCGCCGCCTCCCGCGCGGCGTCGCGCGTGTCGGGATCAAGCCATCCAGGTACCATGGGACGTTTTCCGTGGACATTCTGTCGCATCGCCGCGCCTCGGCTCACAGATGGGGCGTGCCTCCTGCGCCGCCGACGCCGCCCCAGCGCGCCAGTCCGCGAGACGCCTCATTTCCACCCTTGCGGAATCCGAAAGCGACGTCTTACCGCCAACTCTTTCGCGTTACGGTAAACAGGGAGTTAATGAATCACTGAGAGATTGTTAAAAATCGCGCTCACGCCGGATCTCGACGGCCCGCTCGCCGTCGCCGACTCCGCATGGAGCCGATATACGGCCGATTACACCCTATCCCAGCCCGACCGAAGATTGCGAAAACGTTAAGGCCCCCTGTCGGCCGGAGCCGAGGGGGCCTCGCCCGATCGTCGCGTCGCTCAGCGGAAGGACGTGTAGCCCACGGCCTGATCCGGCGCGAGCGGATACGCTCCCGGCATCAGGTCGACGCGCCTGTCGGAGCCGCTCGCGCCGCGGCGCGGGGGCTGCGGCTGCGAAGTCTCCGCCGCTGCGGGCGAACCCGCCTCGCCCTCGCGGGAACCGCCGCCGAAGGGGTTGAGCGAGAACAGGTCGCCGAACAGGCGCTGGTGCAGCGGCCGCTCCTCCGAGGCTCCGGCCCGCGCGACGCTCGTCACGCCCTGCGAAGCGGCGGGCGCCTCGGGGGACGGCGCGGCCGAAGCCAGAGTGGCCGGAGCCGTGGAGACGGGCGCGAAGGAGGCGGGAGCGACGATCGGCGCGGGCGCGGAGGCGACGGCCGTCTCCCTCGGTTGTCCGCTCGGATCGATCGGAATCTCGCGGCGCCCCGCGGCGATGGCGTCCGGACGGCTGACCATGCCGAGACGGCGCGCGCGGCTCGAGACCTGGCTCGGATTTTCGGCGGCGCCCAGGGCGACCGCGTATTCGCGGAACGTGTCGTGACTGCCGCCGTCGTCATAGACGATACGCACGGCCTCCACGCCCTTGTCGACGAGTTCGGCGACGCGAATATCGTCGCGCGCGTTCTTCTCGCGCACGGCCTGCGCCAGTTGCTGGTCGATCGGGGAGCAATTCTGCGAGTTGAAGGCGTAGCGTCGGCCGCAAACCTCGTAGCGAGGCTCCGTCCGGGAGACCTCGAAATGGTCGTTGCCTTCCTTGAGATTGCGCCAGAAGCCGATGTTCTCGTCGTAGCGCACCTTGGCGAGGTTCTCGGCCGTCATCCGGAACGGGTAGGCCTGAACCTGGAAGCCCCGCTGACCGCCCGCGAACGCCTCGCGCGCGATGGCGTAGACCTCGGCGATGGCTTCATCGGTCATCGCGTAGCATCCGGCCGACGAGCAGGAGCCGTGGACCATCAGATGCGCGCCGGAGCGTCCGTGCTCACGGTCGAACTGGTTCGGGAAGCCGATGTTGAACGAGAGGTAGTACGACGAATTCGGGTTCATCAGGTCGGGGGTGACGGTGTAGAAGCCCTCCGGCGCCTGCCGGTCGCCCTCGCGCTTCTTCGGTCCGAGCTGCCCCGACCAACGGCAGATCGGATAGGTCTTGAGCAGCGCGTACTGGCCGTCGCGCCCCTTCTTCCAGACCTCGAGCTCGGCTTCCTTCTTGAAGATGCGGACGAGAATGGGATCGCGCTGAGACATGCCGTTGCGCTCCATGAGCGCGAGGGTCTGCGGCGGGATCGGCTGGAGATGACGATTGGACGAAGCGAGGTTCGGCTCCTGGCAGGCCGCCAGCGCCAATGTCAATCCGGCGGCGAGGAGTAGACGCTTCACCATGGGAACTCCGCTCGTCGATGGGCGTTCGGCGCACCGCGCTGAACGCGGAAACGCGCACGCTATCCCAAGTCGATACGATCGTTAGCCTTACCGAAGGCTTACCGCAAGGGGTCGCCATCTGCCGGGATGGTCAACGAAACGTTAACGGCTCAAAGATTTCGCCCGATGGCGAGAAATTTGTCGGCCCGCTTGGCCTTGATCTCGTCGCGCGACAATCCCGCGAAGTCGCCCAGCGCAGCCGCGAGGGCGTCGCCAGCGGCGCGGATCGCGGCCTGCGGATCACGATGGGCGCCGCCGACGGGCTCGGTGACGATCCGGTCGATGACGCCCATTTTGAGAAGGTCCTGGGCGGTGATCTTCATGTTGGTCGCGGCGTCCTGCGCGCGCGCGGAGTCGCGCCAGAGGATCGAGGCGGCGCCCTCCGGCGAGATCACGCTGTAGATCGCGTGCTCGAGCATCAGCACCTTGTTCGCGGTCGCGATGGCGATGGCGCCGCCGGAACCGCCCTCCCCGATCACGAGCGAAATGTTGGGCGAGCGCAACGTGAGGCAGGCCTCGGTCGAGCGCGCGATGGCCTCCGCCTGGCCGCGTTCCTCCGCCTCGATGCCGGGATAGGCGCCGGCCGTGTCGACGAAGGTCAGGACCGGCAGGTCGAAGCGGTCGGCGAGCTCCATAAGGCGGGCGGCCTTGCGGTAGCCTTCGGGACGGGCCATCCCGAAATTGTGCCTGATGCGCGCCTGGGTGTTGGAGCCCTTCTCCTGGCCGATGACGCAGACGGGCTGGCCGCGAAACCGTCCGAAGCCGCCGACGATGGCCTCGTCCTCACCGAAATTGCGATCGCCCGCGAGCGCCGTGAAGTCGGTGATCAGGCCATTGCGGAAATCGAGGAAATGCGGGCGCTGGGGGTGACGGGCGACCTGCGTCTTCTGCCAGGGGGTGAGCGCGGCGTAGATTTCGACGAGCGCCTGAGACGCCTTGTCCTCGAGCCTCGCGATATCGTCGGAGATCGCGACCGCGTCGCTCGCCTCGCCCATCCGCCGCAATTCCTCGAGCTTGGCTTCGAGCTCCGCGACGGGTTTTTCGAAATCGAGATAGGTGCGCATCATATCCGGCGATCGTGGAAGGGCGTCGCCGCACTCCCGTGAAGAGCCCGGCGTACACGGCGGCGGACACTGGCCCCAATCACCTTCGCGAGTCAAGGCTGGGCGTTCCCGCACGCCGGACGCGTCGAGCGCGATTCCGCGTCGACCGAAACGCCATTTATAATTGCATATCGGCGCGGCGCGACGCTAGCATCCGGCATGGACGACGCGCGCGCCCTCACCCTGTTCGGCCGGATCGCCGCAGCCGCCGGCGCGGGGGCCGCGGCGGCCTGCGCGCGCTTCGTCACGCTCGCCTATCCGCCATCGTGCATCGCCTGCGGCGCGGCCACCGACAGGCCGCATGCGCTCTGCGCTGCATGCTGGAGCGGCGTCGCCTTCATCGAGCGGCCGTTCTGCGAACGCCTGGGCACGCCCTTCGCGCTCGATATCGGCGGCCCGCTTCTCTCGCCGTCCGCAATCGCCGATCCGCCCGTCTTCGCCCGAGCGCGAGCCGTTGCCGCCTATGACGGCGCGGCCCGGCTTCTGACGCATCGCCTGAAATACAACGACCGCGCCGAACTCGCCGAGGCGATGGGGCGGATGATGACGCGCGCCGGATCGGAACTCCTGGCCGATGCCGATCTCCTCGTTCCGGTGCCGCTGCACCGGTGGCGGCTCTGGCGGAGGCGGTTCAATCAGGCGGCCGCGCTCGCGGCGGTCGTCGCGCGGATCTCGGGGACGCCGTGCGACATGGAGGCGCTCGAGCGCGTCAGGCGCACGCGCAGCCAGGTGGGACTGACGCGCTCTCAGCGCCGCGACAACCTGCAAGGCGCGTTCAAGGTTCCCCAGGCGGCGCGCCCTCGCCTCGAAGGCCGACGGGTCGTCGTCATCGACGACGTGCTGACGACGGGGTCGACCGCGAACGCGGTTTCGCGAGCGCTCCTTCGCGGAGGCGCGAAGAGCGTCGACGTGCTTTGCTTCGCGCGGGTCGTGACGCCGACGTAGAGCCCGGCCTATAGTGGCGTCGAACGCAAATCCAAGCGAGTCCCGCCAATGCCCGCCGATCAGCCATCCGTCGTCATCTACACCCGCAGCTGGTGCTCCTACTGCGCCGCCGCCAAGGCGCTTCTCGCCGAGAAGGGCGTCGCCTTCGAGGAGATCGACATCGAAGCGGTTCCGGGGGCGCGGGGCGAAATGATCGGTCGAGCGGCCGGACGCACGAGCGTGCCGCAGATCTTCATCGGCGAGACCCATGTGGGCGGCTTCGACGACGTCTCCGCGCTGGAGCGCCGGCGCGGGCTCGACGCGCTGCTCGCCGGGGAGCCCGCGCCGTGACCCGGTTGAAGGTCGCCTGCGTCCAGATGCGCTCGGGGCGAGACCCGGCCCGCAACCGCGACGACGCCGTACGCCTCGTCGAAGAGGCCGCCGCCGCCGGCGCAAGCTACGTGCAGACGCCCGAGATGACGAGCCTCGTCGATCGAGACCGCGCCAACCTGTTCGCGCATGTGCGATCCGAGACCGAGGACTCGACGCTCTCAGCCTTGCGCGACGTCGCGCGGGCGCGTCGCATCGTCCTGCATGTCGGCTCGCTCGCCATCCGCGACGGCGAAAAGATCGCCAACCGCGCCTTCATGATCGACGAGGACGGCGAAGTGCGCGCGTCCTACGACAAGATCCACCTCTTCGACGTCGATCTGCCGAACGGCGAGACCTGGCGCGAGAGCGCGACCTATTCCGGCGGCTCACAAGCCGTCCTCGCCCGGACGGCCGTCGGGGCCGTCGGACTGGCGATCTGCTACGACATCCGCTTTCCGCAGCTCTACCGCGCCTATGCGCAGGCGGGCGCGCAGATACTGGGCGCTCCGGCCTGCTTCACGCGGCAGACGGGCGAAGCGCATTGGGTCGCGCTGAACCGGGCGCGCGCCATCGAGACCGGCTCGTTCATGATATCCGCCGCGCAGGGCGGCACGCACGAGGACGGGCGCGAGACCTTCGGCCACTCCATCATCGTCTCGCCCTGGGGCGAGGTGCTGGCCGAGGGCGGGACGGAGCCCGGCGTCTTCGGGGCCGAGATCGATCTCGCCGAGGTCGAGGCCGCCCGGCGGCGCGTGCCGAACCTGCGGCACGATCGCGACTTCACGATGCGCGAGGCGTGAACCGTTACGAAAAGCCTTGCCGAACCGGAGCCTCGCCGCCATTTACGGATCGTCTCATGTGGTTAGCCGCGACAGGGCCATGATCCGTTACGCGCTCGCCTGCGATCAGGCGCACGACTTCGAAAGCTGGTTTCCGTCCGCCGACAGTTTCGATGAACAGTCGGCGCGCGGGCTCGTGTCGTGCCCGATCTGCGGCTCGACGAAGGTGGAGAAGCGCGTCATGGCGCCGGCGGTCGCGCGCAAGGACCGCGCGCAGGCCGCATCGCCCCCCGTCGACGCTCCCGCCGCGCAGACGCCCGCGCCCGTCGCCCTCCTCTCCGAGCGCGAGCACGCGCTTCGCGCGATGCTGCGCGAGATCCGCGACCACGTCGTGCGCAATTCAGAGAATGTCGGCGACCGCTTCGCCGAAGAGGCCCGCAAGATCCATTACGGCGAGGCAGACGAGCGCTCGATCTACGGGCAGGCGAGCCTCGACGACGCCCGCGCCCTGATGGAGGAAGGCGTCGCCGTCCAGCCGCTACCCGTGCTGGGCGACGAGAGAAATTGAAGGGCACTCGGCGCCGGCGCCGGAATAGGCGGCGCAGCCGGGGGTGTGGTATTGTTCCCGACGATGAAAGAACCTCTCACCCTGCTCCAGAGCAAGTCCGAACCGCGCGACGCCGAAAAGGCGCCGCCTAGCATGACGCTCGGCCGCGAGGCGATCTTTCGTATCAACGCGCTCGAAGGCCTGACGCCAAGCAAGGGGATGCTGGAGCGACTCGCTGAATTCGATCGGCAAGGCCTGACGCCGGAGCAGTGGCGCGCCGAAGTCATAAGAAACTTGAAGCGCTTACGTTGATCCTGGGCGGATGTATGACGCCTTTGACGATCCTTACTGTTATCCGGACACCCTGATTCTGATCAACAAGCTCGACGCGCGCGACGAGCGGGCGCTAGAAATATTCGAACAATAGGTGGATTCAATCGGTCGTCGCAACAACTCTGTGGAGGGTGGTCGCGATGGCGGGTCGAAGGCGTTCGGATCGGTGTATTCGGGGTAAGCTGAGGTCGCCCGGTCGACCGGGGCTTGTCCGACGCGATGATCTTCGGCGGTTCTGGGCTTTTATCGCCGACGGGCTGTCGAGTGAGGACGCGGCGATGGCAATCGGGATATCGCAGCCGGTCGGCTATCGGCTGTTCCGAGCGGCGGGCGGAATGGCGCCATCTCATTTGTCGCGCTCGTCGAAGCCGCTCTCCGGGCGGTA
>JAKOMT010000034.1 GCA_022241475.1 Microvirga sp.
ATGAATGATCTCTTGGCATCCTTTGAAGGCTTAGCTGGGCTTGGAGAAGTGGCTTCTGAGGCCGTCCCCGCACAGCCGATGCGACACATGCCAACCGACCTGCCAACTCTGGAGACTGCGTCGCATTCGAACTAAACCACCCGATGAATTTAGCCAAGGTGCCCAAAGTTAGCAGACTTGAAATTATGAATCGCGCCAGGATTTCTCAATGCCGATAGCCTTCGGTCATCGTGCGACACCAAAAAATATATCAGCTTTCGTGCACGCCCCAGCCTTCCAAGACGATCTTGCCGCGGGTGGTCGCTGTCTCGATTTGTCGATGTGCGGTGATCAAATTCTCGGCATTGATCGGTGAAAGTGTCTCGGTAACAGTCGACTGAATTCGTCCAGCATCGATCATTTCGGCAACCTGATCGAGCAGCCAACCTTGCTCTCCCATGTCTGACGTTTCAAACAGCGAGCGGGTGAACATCAGTTCCCAGTGAATGGATACCGCTTTCCGTTTAAACGGGAGGATGTCCAGGCTCGAAGGATCGTCGATCAGCGCGAAGCGACCTTGCGGGGCGATCAAGTCAGCGATGTTCGCGAGGTGCCTATCCGTATGCGTGGTCGAGAAAACGAACTGCGGTTCCGCCAGGCCCAACTCTGCAAATTGCGGCGCCAGCGGTTTTGAATGGTCGATTATGTAATGTGCTCCAAGGTTGCGCACCCATTCCCGCGTTTCGTCTCGAGAAGCCGTTGCGATGACGGTCAGGTTGCTGAGCTCCCGGGCCAGTTGGATTGCAATTGATCCAACACCACCAGCTCCCCCAATAATAAGGATACTACGATCACCGCTAACGTCAGGTACGTCATCATTGACGCGCAGGCGGTCGAACAGCGCTTCCCATGCTGTGATCGCTGTCAGCGGTAGTGCCGCAGCTTCGGCTGCAGTCAGGCTAGTCGGTCGATGGCCGACAATGCGCTCATCAACGAGATTATACTCAGCATTGCTGCCGTCCCGGACGATTGAGCCCGCATACCAGACTGGATCTCCAACTTTGAAACGCGTCACATCTGGGCCGATCGCTTCGACGATACCGCTCGCATCCCAGCCGAGAATGCGCTCTGATCTCCCCTCAAAGGGAAGCGCGCTTTTGCGCACCTTTGTGTCTACTGGATTGACCGATACTGCCTGGACCGCCAC
>JAKOMT010000035.1 GCA_022241475.1 Microvirga sp.
GCGAAGTTCTTCCGGGATGTTCCGGCAGGCCCATTCTTCGGTTTCAACCGGGATGGCGCGCAGGTCCAGGAAGCGGTGATCCAGAACTGGTGGCGGCAGGGCATGATGGGCAGCGCAAAAGCGCATCATGACGGGATCAAGGCGTTTTCCGAAACCGATCAGACCGAAGACCTCAAGGCCATCAGCATTCCGACTTTGGTGCTGCACGGCGAAGATGACCAGGTGGTCCCGATCGCAGCCTCGGCACACAAGGCCGTCACGCTGCTGAAGAACGGCACGCTCAAGACCTACCCTGGCTATTCCCACGGAATGCTCACGGTGAACGCCGACGTGCTCAACGCGGATATTCTCGCGTTTATCACCGCATAGCACAGGCACCTCGTTCAAATCTTGATGGAGCACCCTSAATGCCTACAATTCTTGTTCTGTATTATTCCTCTTACGGTCACATCGAAGCGATGAGCGAGGCGGTTGCGCACGGCGCCGCCGAGGTCGCGGATGTCGACGTGACCATAAAGCGCGTGCCCGAGACTATGACCCGGGAGGCAACCACGGCCGCCGGGTTCAAGACACACCAGACTGCCCAGATCGCAGCGCCTGGCGAGTTGGCCGATTATGACGCGATCATCTTCGGCACGCCGACACGCTTTGGAAATATGGCATCGCAGATGCGAAGCTTCCTCGACCAGACTGCGGCGCTCTGGATGGAAGGGGCGCTGATCGGCAAGATCGGGTCGGTTTTCACCTCCTCCGGTACCGGCGGCGGGGGAGAAACGACGATCACCTCGTTCTGGCACACGCTTGCCCACCACGGTATGATCATCACCGGCCTGCCCTATTCCCGCTCCGAACCTACCGACCTCTGCCAAGGTCGCGGCGGATCGCCATACGGTGCCGTCACCCTTGCCGGCCAAGACGGTTCGCGCATGCCGAGCACAAGGGAACTCAGGCTGGCCGCCGATCAGGGCCGCCATGTCGGGCGGTTGTCGAACCGACTTTGCGCCAATTTTTAAATCCGAGGAGAAAGTCCATGAACAAGCCAGAACTGCTGACGCCAGACAACTGCCAGCTCATTTTCATCGATCATCAGCCTCAAATGGCATTCGGCGTGCAGTCGATTGATCGGCAGGTGCTGAAGAACAACACCGTGGCGCTCGCCAAGGCAGCGCAG
>JAKOMT010000036.1 GCA_022241475.1 Microvirga sp.
AGCCCCTGACCATCGAAACCGTGGAGATCGGTAGGCCGAAGCCCGGCGAAGTGCWGGTCGAGATCATGGCGACGGGCGTCTGCCACACCGACGCCTATACGCTGTCCGGGCTGGATTCCGAGGGCAAGTTCCCCGCGATCCTGGGGCATGAGGGCGCCGGCATCGTGCGCGAGGTGGGCTCCGGCGTCACCAGCGTCAAACCGGGTGACCATGTGATTCCGCTCTATACGCCCGAGTGCCGGCAGTGCAAGACGTGCCTGTCGCGCCGGTCCAACCTGTGCACCTCCATCCGCGCCACGCAGGGGCAGGGCGTCATGCCGGACGGCACGTCGCGCTTCGCCTGCCATGGCGGCGAGGTGTTCCACTATATGGGCTGCTCGACCTTCTCCAATTTCACCGTGCTGCCCGAGATCGCGGTTGCCAAGGTGCGCGAGGACGCGCCCTTCGACAAGATCTGCTACATTKGCTGCGGCGTCACCACCGGCATCGGGGCCGTCATCTACACGGCCAAGGTCTGGCCGGGCGCCAACGTGGTCGTGTTCGGGCTGGGCGGCATCGGCCTCAACGTGCTCCAGGCCGCCCGCAWGGTGGGCGCGGACCGCATCATCGGCGTCGACATCAACCCCGGCAAGGAGGCGATGGCCCGCAAGTTCGGCATGACGCACTTCGTCAACCCGGCCGAGATCGGCAATGACAAGGTGGTGCAGGCCATTCAGGACCTGACGGATGGCGGGGCGGACTTCTCTTTCGACGCGACGGGCAACGTCAACGTCATGCGGCAGGCGCTGGAGTGCTGCCACCGTGGCTGGGGCGAATCCATCATCATCGGCGTTGCCGAGGCCGGCAAGGAGATCGCGACCCGCCCCTTCCAGCTCGTCACCGGCCGCGTCTGGAAGGGCACCGCCTTCGGCGGAGCGCGGGGCCGCACCGACGTGCCGAAGATCGTGGACTGGTACATGGAGGGCAAGATCAATATCGACGACCTGATCACCCACACCATGCCGCTGGACGAGATCAATACCGCGTTCGACCTGATGCACGAGGGTAAGTCGATCCGCTCCGTCGTCCTGTACTGAACGGTCGGCAGGACGCCAACGTAAACAAGGGAGCGATTCATGGAAGTCGTATCGACGTCGAAGGCCCATGGCGGCGTACAGGGCGTCTACCGCCA
>JAKOMT010000037.1 GCA_022241475.1 Microvirga sp.
CGCGAAGATCACGCAGATCAGGCCGATGGCCAGAAGCGTTGCCGAAATTGGCCGCTGAAGGAAGATCATCGGATCGCCGCGCGAGATAATCATGGCGCGCCGGAGATGCTCTTCCAGGAGCGGGCCCAGCACGAAGCCCAGCAGCAGCGGCGCGGGTTCGCAACCCAGGCGCACCAGCACGTAGCCGAGGACGCCGAAGATGAYGATGGCATACACGTCGAACGGGTTGTTGTTGATCGAGTAGCAGCCGATCGAGGCGAACAGCACGATGGCGGGGAACAGCACCCGGTAGGGGATCGTCAGCATTTTCACCCACAGGCCGATGAGCGGCAGGTTGAGGATGACGAGCAGGATGTTGCCGATCCACATCGAGGCGATGATGCCCCAGAACAGGGCCGGCTGCGAGTTGATGACGTTCGGGCCGGGCGTGATGCCCTGCAGGATGAACGCCCCGACGATCAACGCCATCACCGGATGCGCCGGGATGCCAAGGGTAAGCAGCGGAATGAAGGATGTTTGCGCCGCGGCGTTGTTGGCGCTTTCGGGGCCGGCGACGCCCTCGATGGCGCCGTGGCCGAACTCTTCCTTGTGCTTGGACAGGTTCTTTCGGCCGAGTAGGAGGCGAAGGACGACAAGACATGGCCGCCGCCCGGCAATACGCCGAGCAGGGAGCCCAGCACCGTGCCGCGCAGCACGGGCGCGATGATGCGCTTGAACTCGGCCTTGGTCAGCCAGAGATTGCTGACCTTCTTCACCATCACCTCGCGCCCGCGCTCGTTTTCGAGGTTGCGGAAGATTTCCGCCACGCCGAACACGCCGACGGCGACCGAGACGAAGTTGAGCCCCTGGTATAGCTCCAGGAAGCCGAAGGTGAAGCGCGGCGTACCGGTGTAGATGTCCTGCCCGACCGTGCCGAGAAGCAGGCCGAGGATGATCATGCCCAACGCCTTGGTGACCGAGCCGTGCGCCAGCGAAATCGACACGAGAAGGCCGAGCACGATCAGCGCGAAATATTCCGGAGCGCCGAAATTGAGGGCGATGCGCGCCAGCGGCGGTGCGGCG
>JAKOMT010000038.1 GCA_022241475.1 Microvirga sp.
AGAAGATATCGTCCATTTCTGGTAGTCCTGACTTCGGCCATCGTCCGGCAAGCTGCCGGGCACGGCGGGACCATGGCAAAGGCTGGCGTGAACGGCAAGCGGAGGGTGAACATGCAGGACGACGGTGAGCTGTTTCTTGGTGCGAGTGTCTCCGGGGGCACGCCTGTCGCAGAGGATCTGGCGCTGCGATATGCCAACCGCCACGGCCTTGTGACGGGGGCGACGGGCACCGGCAAGACGGTCACGCTGCAGGTCCTTGCCGAAGGCTTTTCCGCTGCCGGCGTGCCGGTCTTCTGTGCCGATGTGAAAGGCGACCTGTCGGGCCTTGCAGTGCGCGGCGAGCCGAAGGACTTCCTGGTGAAGCGGGCGGCCGAAGTCGGGCTCGACCCTTATGTGAACGACTATTCCCCCGCGATATTCTGGGATCTCTTCGGTGAAAAGGGACATCCGGTCCGCACCACCGTATCGGAGATGGGGCCGCTGCTCCTGTCGCGCCTCATGGACCTGACCGATGCGCAGGAAGGCGTCCTGAACATCGCCTTCCGGATCGCCGACGAGCAGGGCCTGCTTCTTCTGGACCTGAAAGACCTGCAGGCCATGCTGACCCATGTGGCCGAACAGGCTGATGCCATTTCGCGTCGCTATGGCAATGTGGCCAAGGCCAGCGTGGGCGCTATCCAGCGCCAGCTTCTGGTGCTTGAGAATCAGGGCGCACGCGACTTCTTCGGCGAGCCGGCCATGTCTATCGACGATCTGATGCGCGTCGACAGGGATGGGCGCGGCTATGTCAGCGTGCTGGCCGCCGACCGGCTGATGTCCAGTCCGCGCCTGTATGCGACATTCCTGCTGTGGCTTCTGTCGGAACTGTTCGAGGAGATGCCCGAGGTAGGCGATCCCGACAAGCCGAAGCTGGTCTTCTTTTTCGACGAAGCGCATCTCCTGTTCGACGATGCGCCGAAGGCGCTCGTGGATCGCATCGAGCAAGTGGTGAAGCTGATCCGC
>JAKOMT010000003.1 GCA_022241475.1 Microvirga sp.
AAAACTTCGGCGGCCCCGGCCAGCAACTGCGAGCGCCACTGCGTGATCTGGTTGGGATGCACGTCGAACTGCTGCGCCAGTTCGGCCAGCGTCTTCTCGCCACGAACCGCAGCAAGGGCGATCTTCGCCTTGAAGGCAGGGCTGTGGTTCCTGCGTGGTCGCTTGCTCATCGTCTCTCCTGTTCACGGCCATCATGGCCGTCATCAGGCAGACAATCCACTCATCCCGCTGTCCAGACTTCCCGAGCCACCTCTAGCATCCCGGCGACAGCCATGCGCTGCCCCGTCGGCGCATGCGCGAGCGGGTTCGCTCATCGAGCTCGCCCCGGGTTTCAGAGTTGCCAGTGACTCCTTGCTCAGGCCGCGCCAGGTTTGCGCCGGCGAGCCCAGCTTCACGCTTCAGCTTTAAGATTCTCGAGTGTGAGGGTGATGCTGCTGATTGAAAAGCTTGCGGATCAAGGCGGCTGTCGATCGCGCCGGCGGCAGGGCCGACCGAATCGCTGCGGCGCAACGCATATTTCGGGCTCAGCGAAAAGGAAGGCCCGGTGGGCGGTTCGTACGCGCCGGGCGCCCGGTTCTTGGATCACGCTCGACCAACCCGGATCCGCGGGGTGAACCGGACCACTCCAGGAACTGCGCGAGCGCGTCCACCTGGTCGTCGTATCTGCCCCGCGGAAACGCCAGCAGTTCGAGTCGAAGCTCCTCCAGCCAAGGCGCGGCTTCGGGAAGCAGATGTTTACCTGTCTCCAGCCGGGCGGTCTGCGCCTCGAGCCGCGTCTCCTTGTCGACTCTTGGGATCGAGAAGCGATATCGACCGCGGCGGGGATCCTCGTGCCGCAGCTGTTGCATCAACGAGATCCCCGAGCCGGCCTTTTCGATGAGCACGATGTCTGCAGCATGGCGCTCGGCGAGCGCACGGACGCGCCGCTTCAGGTCGGGAAAGTCGAGCCGATCGCGCATGAGATCGATGAGACACCAGTCGCCGTTGCGGAAGCCCCAGGTCATGCCGACGGTAAAGTCGCTCGATGGTTCGGAGGTGAGCGCCGTGTCCCAGCTCTGCGCGATCCACTCGAAAGCCTCACGTGGGGGCGTCTCATCATAGGTCCCGAACCATTCCCAGCGAATCCGGTTGCCGCCGGGAGGTGTTGGATCCTGCTGGTATTGGGCCGAGAAGGTGGACGGCCCCATCTCCTTGCGCAACTGCTCCAGCGTCGACATCGGCTCGCGCTCGGGAAAGCGCTCCTCGTTCTTGGCGCGGCGATGATGTCGGCCGAAACCGATCGGGATCGCCTCCGCATCGGTTGCTATCGCGCGCAGGTTGAGATGCGTGAACTCGCCGCTTTCGATCAGGTGGCCAAGGAGATCGTCCTCGTGGAGCCGCTGCTGTATGACGACGATCCGACCCTCGCTCTTGTTGTTCAGGCGGGAGAGAAGGGTTTGTTCGTAGTAGTCGCGTAACCGTTGCCGCTCATTTGGATAGCTCGCGTCTGCGGCCTTCATCAAATCATCGACGACGATCAGGTCCGCGCCGAAGCGCCGCTAGCCCTTGGAGGCTCGAACTGCCTCGCTGCTCGCCACCTACAAATCCCTGATCCGCCCAATCAAATTCCCTGCTCCCGCCGCAGGGAAATCGGCAAGGAAGCTCGTGCCTCGTAAGGGTTTCCGCACTGGAAAGGGTGTCAAAATGAGAGACTATTTCCGCGCAATTCCCTGTCTTTTCCCACAGAGCAGGGAATTGCGAACGGAGACCGGTTCGCCTGGCCGAGACAACCCCACCAATCTCTGCAAGGTTTTGCGGGGTGCTCGCCGTCTTATCGCGCTCGTCGCCGGCGAAATTTCCCCCTCAGCCGTCAACCAGCCGACTAATCCGCGTTAACGCTTGGACTTCGCCCCTTGTCGACGCCACCGGTCTTCGCTTTGGCGATGACGTCGTTGGTGGCGGCGCGCCGATTGACAGGGGTGGAGCGGGTGGAAGCGCCGATCAGCGCCGAACCACCCGCCTTCCGCCTCAGAACGCGACCCTCAGGCGGGCGTTGAAGCCGTGGTCCTGAGAGCGCCTGCTGTATTGCCCGTCATAGGAGACCCCGAGCGTCACGTTCTCGCGGATCGCGAGGTCGAGCCCCGCCTCGACGAGCGCGGCGTTCTTGGCGATCGGCGCGCCGGAGACGCTGAAGGCGTCGCCGCCGGCGAAGGCGAAGCGCGTGGTGGGGGTGGTGTCGCCGAAGGCGTGACGCCAGCCGAGCATCCCGCGCAACGTCGCCTGCATGCCGCCCGCCTCGAACTGCGAGAAGGCCCGCAAGCCCAGCGTCGAGAACGTCGTCGCCGACGTGCTTCCCGCCGCCGTCAGCGCGGCGGCTCCGCCCGTCTCGCTGAAACGGTCGGCGACGGTGTGGACGTAGGCGAGGCCGGCGAAGGGCTCCAGGCCGAAGGAGCCCGCGCCGAAGGTTCCGAGGTCGATCCTGTAGCCGGCTTCGCCGAAGATCTGCGCCGTGCGCGCCCGGTAGGAGGCGCTGAGCCGGTCAGTGAAGCCCGGGAAGGCGACGGTGCGCCGCGTGTCGATGTCGTGCCAGCTATGCGCGGCGCCGACGTTCAGGCGCAGCGCGCCGATCTCCGCGCCGCCATGGAGCCCGAGATGGAAGTTGTCGCTCGATCCGGACGAATTGCGGTCCCGGACGCTGAAGCTGGACCGGCTGTAGCCTGCGAATGCACCGATGTTCCAGGTCTCCGCGAGGGCGCCGTCTACCCCCACGAGGAAGCCACCGTCGTCGCGCCGCACGCCTGCAGAGCTACTGTCGCCGCTGGTGCGACCCCAGGAGCCGAAAGCCTGCCCCCAGAGCCCGGCCGACCGGCCGCCTTCGATCGTCGCGTCGCCGTAGGAGGCGTAGGAGTCGAGCGGGCTTGCGCTCGCGGTTCCCCTGACGCCGAAGGACGGCTGGAAGCGCTGAGAAACAACGCCGCGCACGCTGCCGCTGCCGCCGATCAGCGCGGCGAGGTCCGACGCATGGGCTTCGCCGGAGAGCTGGTCGAATGCGTCCTGCGCGCCCGGTCCGTCCAGCTTGACGACCGCGTCGTAGATCGGATTGCCGGCGCTCAGGCTCTCGATCGCGCCTGCCGTCGCCGTCTGGTTCGGCGTCGTGGCCACGCTTGCAAAAGCCACCTGGTTGCGTTCGAGCGTGAGACGGACGTCATTGGCGCCGTAGGCGAGCAGGGGGCTCAGGAAGGTGTAGCTCGAGCTGACGCCGTCGAAGGTCGTGCCGTCGAAGCCGCCCGTGGCGGTCAGGATCCTGTATTCGGACTGCGGCCGGTAAGCTCCGTCCTGGCCCACATGCATGACGGTTCCTGCAAGGCGGGCGACGCCGTTGACCACGATGAGATCGCTCGACGTTCCGCTCGGATCGACCTCGACCCGATAGACCGAGCCGGCCCCGAAGGTCAGATCGCCGTCGATCGTCAGCGTGCCGATGGAGTTGCCGGGCGACACGACGCCGCCGGCGCCGACCGTCGTCGCGCCGACCGTGCCCGATCCCGCCAGGGCGCCGGCCCCAGACACGTTCATCGAGCCCCCCAGAGTCCCGTTCACCGCGAGAGTTCCGCCGGAGATAGTCACCGCCCCGGAGAAAAGGCTTGCGTCTCCGCCAAGCGTCATGGTCCCGGACCCGACCTTGGTCAGGTCGCCCGATCCGCTGATCGCTCCCGTGAACTGGGTGTTCACGGCCGTCCCGAAGGACAGGCCGTTGCTCCCCAGCTGGATCGACCCGCTCCCGGACAGGTCGCTGACCGATCGAGCGCCGCTCGCGCCCGAGATGTCGAAGGCGCCTCCCTGTAGAACGAGGCCGCCCGTCGACGGCAAGCTCCCGCCGCCGCTGAGGGCGAGCGTTCCCATTTCGATCACCGTGCCGCCGGCATGGGAGGCCGTTCCTGCGATCGTCAGCGTCCCGAGGCCTTGCTTGACAAGCGCTCCCGACCCGCCGAATCCGGGATTGAGGCCGACATTGAAGCCGTTGGTGTCGACGTAGGCGCCCCCGCCGCCGACGCTGAACGCGCCGTCGACAAACCCCTTGAGGAAATCCGGATTGCTCGTGCTCGCGACAAGGCGACCGCCATCGACGAAAAGGAGCGTGTCGCCAGTCTGCCGTGCGATCTCCCCGGTCGTGAGAGCGCCGCGGGCGCCGGAGGATCCCAAAATTCTGATCGTGCTGCTGGAATCCGCGACGACCGTCGACGCGACGACAGCGCCCCCGTCGTCGATCTCGATCAACGCGGCGCTTCCGACGCCTACGCCCATGTAGAGCGGGCCAGCCTCCCAGCGTCCGCCGGAACGAACGAACACCTTGCCGTCGCCATTCTCGCCGTAGGCGATATAGCTCCCGTAATAATCCACGCCGCCCCTGATCACGGCTCCGGACTCGATCGTCAGAACTCCGGTGCCGTTCGTGGCCTCGGCCGCGCTGACGTAATAATCGGCCACGATCACCGCGCCGTCCGAGACCGTCACTTCGCCGTGGCCCCGATAGCCCGCGTTGAGCCAGCCGGTCGACCAGAACGTGCCGCTGCCGCTGGCGGTCGCAATGCCCGTGGAGCCGCTTTCCTCCCCGAGAAACGAGTTTCTCGCCCTGAAGGACGCCCCGTCGGTCACCGTCATCTCGCCGACGCCCAAATATCCCAGATAAAGATCTTCGATGAACGTCCAGGCGGAGCCCGCGCCGGTGAGGGTGACAGCGCCCTTGCTCCCGGCCTGGTCGCCGACGAAGCTCTCGAAGTTCTCCAGCACGCCCCCGTCGCGGATGGTCAGGCTGGCGTCGCTCTGGGATGTCTTGCCGATCGTCACCCGTCCCAGCTCGCCCGCGATCGAGGGCGCCCTGCCTCCTGCGATCACGGCCGGGTTCGCCGAATCGACTATGGCGTTCGTTGCCGGCGTCGGAACGCCGTTCGACCAGTTGCCGCCTTCAAACCAGGACGACGTCGCGCCTATCCAATTGGTCTCGACGGGCTGTGCGATCGCGGGGCCGCCGAGGAGCGCGAGCGTCGCGACGCTGGCCGATAGCCTTTGTCGACTCGACAGGCGCCGTTTGCCTGTCCGACGCGAACCAGAAATCAGATGCTCAGCGTTCGCCACGAATCGGTCCTCGTTCTCCCACCTCCTTGGGGGTAGAGCGACGTCGATGGGAAGACAAGCTGCAAGAATACAACGCTTACAAACCAAGGTCAGAGCAACGTAATCAGGCGATGAAAAGCGGTGATTACGCTGAGTATTGGATCGCTGGAAGCGCGGGGGCGGGTTCCGCTGCTCCCGGCTCGACCAGCCCGTCTCGACGAGTAGGGCCAAAACCGCGCCTCGCTGCTCGGCGTCTGTGGCGTCGAATGGTTCGCGGACCTGACCCGACGACGCTCACGACGCACACGCAAACTTAACCATGCGAACGAACGTGCGCCGCCGAAACGAATCGACTCCGAGACAGCTCCCGGAAATTCACCGTTCTGCAAGCTATAGCAGCGCTTCCTTGCATCGGTTGAAAGCGAGCAAGATCATGACCTCCGGCGCCCTCCAGGTTTCCAACCCGTTTCACCAGTACGCCGGGGCCGCTTTCCCCGCTCTCGAAGACGATAACCTTCAGGGCGTCATCAACCGTCTGTTGCCGCGCCTGACGCTAGTCATCGTCAACGCAGGATCGAAAGACGATTCTGGAGCGGTTCTGCACGCAACGTCCAATACCCGTTCCTGGAAAAGCTATGAAGCCGTCGCGCACGACATTGCGAACGCGATGCGTCGCGCCGGGTGCGGGAGCGTGCTGGTCGCGCCCGAGGACAGGCGCCTGGCCACGAAACTGGCCGAATGCGGGGCCGCGCTCGTCTGGCTGAATACTGGAGGCGTCCAGGGTCGGTCCCAGGCCTCCCATGCGCCGGCCGCGCTGGAGATGCTGGGCGTGCCCTATATCGGGCACGAGCCGCTCGCCGCGGCGATGCTCGACAACAAGCCGGTATTCAAGCGTCAGCTTCAGGCGCTGGGAATTCCCACCGCCCGTTTCGTCACCATCTCGCCGGGCCGGGCGTTCTCTCCTCTGCATGATTCCCAGTTCCTCGCCGCGTTCGCGGACAGCAAGGGACCCTTCGTCGTCAAGCCGGCCTGCGGGCGCGCGTCCCAGCATGTTCACTTCGTCAATCATCGTGACGTGCTTCAGGCCGTGGCCACCCAGGTCGGCGCGCTCAGCGGCGGCGCGGTCATGATCGAGGAGTACCTGCCGGGCCGCGAATACTGCGTCGCGGTCGCCGGGCGCACGATCGCGCGGGGCGGCCGGCTCGAGCGGCGGTCGGAGCCGTTCGTGTTCTCGGCTCTGGAGCGACGGCTCGACCCGGGTGAGCGGATCTTCACGTCGATGGACCAGCGCCCGATCACCGGCGCGCGCACGCGCCTTCTCGACCCCCGCACCGACGGGGACACGCTCGACCAGCTCCATGAACTGGCCCGGCAAGTGTTCGAGGGGTTCGACCTCGACACTCTGATCCGTCTCGATGTCCGCGCCGACGCGGACGGACGACTGAAGGTTCTCGAGGCGAACCCCAAGCCCGATCTGAAGGAGCCGGCCGAAGGGGTGACCAGTCTGGTCAGCATCGGTCTCGCGGCCGAGGGCATGACCTACGACGATCTGATCCTGTCGCTGTTCGCGAACCGCATCGACACCGCGCTGCGGGACCGAACCGTGCACCACACCGCCCTCATGCGGTTGATCGAAGGATAAGGCGATGAGCGAGCCGATGAACGCGTTCTGGCGCCGTTTGCTGCCGGCCCTGCTGGCGGCGGCCCTTGCAGGACCGACGTCCGCGACGGCCGCGTCGACGCGCATACCCTACCCGGCGCAAGCCATCGTGATCGTCGTGCCGGCTCCGCGCGGCGGCGGCACCGACATCTTCGCCCGTCACCTCGCCAGTCTGGTCGAGCACGATCTCGGACAGCGGATCATCGTCGATAACCAGCCTCGTGACGGCGGCATGGCGGGGGTTGCGCACGTGACCCGTTCGTCCGGCGACGGCTACACGCTCGGCTTCGTCTGGAACAGCCCCCTCACGGTCGCGCCACTCTTCGCAGACTCGCAGCCATATCGGCCCGACTCGTATCGCGCCGTGATGTCGATCGGCTTCTCCTCCTACGTGCTCTGCGTGCGGAAGGACTTCCCGGCCGATGACGCCGCGCAGATGATCGAACTCCTGCGGGCGTCTCCCGGCGGCTACAGCTACGGCAACGACGGGGCGACGGGAACGATGCGGCTGGCCGCCGAGCGAATCTTCCGCTCCGCCGGGGTGGAGCTCCGGGGCGTCGCGTTCTCCGGCGCGACCGAGACGGCGCGCAACTTCATCGCGGGGCATGTCGATCTCTACGGCGGCTCGCTGGCTGCGATCCTGCCTCATGTCCAGAGCGGCGCCGCCAAATGCCTGCTTCTGACCTCGGCCGATGAGAATGCGGCGGTCCCCGAAGCCAGCGGGTTACAGGCGCTGGGGTTCGAGGACCAGGAAACAGTGCTCTGGTGGGGGCTGATCGCCCCGGCGAGCGTGCCGAACGAGGTGGTCGCGCGCCTCGAGACGGCGTTCATGCGCGCCGCCGAAGACCCTGCGTTCCGCGATGACATGGCCACACGCGGGGCTGTCTGGCGACTGCGCGGCGCCGACGAGACGGACGCCATGATCCGGTCCGAGACGGAAGCGTTTCGCGCCATCGCCGCGACGGACTGAACGCCTCCGGGCGATCGCTTTCACAAGGGGGGCAATCCGATGTCGGGTCTCGAGTTCCGCGAGCAGGCCGTCAACAGCCAGCGTCGCATCGACACTCTTCCCAGCGCCATGCGGGTCACCACGGGGCTGACCCGCGGGGCGATGGGCTTGCTCGCCGCGATGCTCGGCGGCGCGGTGGTTTGGAGCGCTTTCGTCGAGGTGCCCGTCCAGATCACCGGCACGGGCGTTTTCGTCGATACGTCCGGCGAGTTGCTGAACGCGGTTCGCGCGCCGATGGACGGCGTGGTCGAGGCGATTCTCGTCAACGAAGGCGATTATGTCAGCCAGGGCCAGATCGTGGCGACGTTGCGCCTGCCCGACCGCCTCGCCGCATTGCAGCAGGCGGAGCGCAATCTCGCGTCCCTGCGCGAGCGAGCGGCCCAGCGTCGCGCGATTGAACAGGCCGAGACCGAGATCGAAGAGGTCGCGCGCGCCGTGAAACGCATGGCGCTCAATCAGAAGGTGACCAACCTTGAAGCTGCCTTGGGATGGCGGCGCGATCTGGAAGCGGCGCAGACCACGCTGATGGAGCGCGGCGTGACCACGTCCGCCCGGGTGATCGAGGCGCATATCGCCACGCAGTCGGTCGTCGACGATCTCGGCGCCACTCGCAGCGAGATGCAGGCTCTGATGGTCGAGCCGAAGCTGCGTCAGTCCGAGCGCGATCGGGCCAAGCTCATGGACCAGTTGGAAATCGAGCAGGCTGAATCGGAGATCACGACGCTGCGCAGCGAACTCGCGCGCGGCACCAGTCTGGTCAGCCCGGTGCACGGCATCGTCGCGGAATTGTCGGTCGAGCAAAACGGACAGGTCACCAGCGGGCAGCCGGTCATCAGCGTCATCCCCGAAAACTTCAGAAAGGTGCTCGACGCCACGACCTATGTTTCGCTTTCGGACGGCAAGATGGTGAAAGTCGGCGATCAGGTCTATCTGGCGCCGCTGTCGATGCCGGCGCGTGAGCAGGGTCGCATCCGCGGAACGGTCATGGCGGTTTCCGAAGCGCCCGTCACCGAAGACGGACTGACCCGGATGCTGGGCAATTCGACGCTCGCCGCCGCGACCTCGCGCGACGGGGCCCCGTTCGCCGTCCGCGTCGCCCTTCACCGCGATCCGACGACGTATTCCGGCTACGCCTGGACTTCGGGCGACGGGCCGGACATGCGGCTGACCCCGGGCACGCCGCTCAGCAGCCGCATCACCGTGGAACGCGAGACGCTTCTGACGTTGGCTCTTCCGGCTCTGCGTCGGCTGTTCACCAACGGTGGATCATGATGTTCAAACGTCGAACGCCGCTGTTCCTGCAGATGGAGGCCGCTGAATGCGGCGCCGCCTGTCTCGCGATGGTTCTCGCCAGATATGGCCGCTGGATCACGCTGGAGGAGGCCCGCGAACGCTGCGGCGCCTCACGCGACGGCGTGAACGCGGCCGGCCTGTGCGCCGCGGCGCGCAGCTACGGTTTCAAGACCGTGCCGCTGCGCCGCGAGCCCGAGGAACTGGCGGATCTGCCGATGCCGCAGATCATCCACTGGTGCTTCAACCATTTCGTCGTGCTCGAACACGTGGGGCGCGACCATTTCATCATCCTCGATCCGGCGCAGGGCCGCAGGCGCGTCGAAGCGCTCGAATTCGGCGAGAGCTTCACGGGCCTGACCATCGCGCTCGAGCCCGGGCCGGACTTCAGGCGCGAGGGCCGCGCCCCGTCGGTCACGGGCGCCCTTCTGCGCGAAGCGATGCAGTCCCGCGACGCCATGGCTCTGGCCTTTTTCAGCGGCGTGCTGGCCGTGATACCCGGGCTGGCGCTCGCCGGCGCTATGAGCGCGTTCGTCGATCATATTCTCGGCTCCGGACAGCAGGGCTGGGTCCCGGGGTTTCTGGCTGTCCTCCTCGCCGTCGTGGTGGCGCAGGTGGCGCTGGCCTGGCTTACGGCGTGGACCGTCGCGACCTGGAAGATCAAGGTCGGAGCGTCGTCGGCGCTGCGGGGCTTCTGGCGGGCGCTGACCCTGCCGCTGGCGTTCTTCGCCCAGCGCTCCGCGGGCGAGGTGGTCGCGCGCATCAGGCTGGGCTCGGACATCGGCGGCGCGGTGGCGGGGCCGCTCGCGGCGATCGCGCCGCAATTCGTCGTGGCCGCGGCCTATTTCGCGATCCTGTCGCTGTACGACCCGATCATCATGGCGGCGGCCCTCGTCACCTGCGCGATCAATTTCATCATTCTCAGCGCGATCTCCAACCGGCTGGCCGATCGGACGCGCGAGCATCAATTGGCCGAGGGTCGCGCCGCGGCGGTCGCCACGTCGGGCATGGTGAATTTCCCGACCTATCGCATGCTGGGCCGCGAGCAGCTGCTGCTGACCCGCTGGATCGGCGGCGAGGAAGGCGCCATCGCCACGGAACAGCGGTTGGGCATGCTGCGCTCCGTCGCCAATCTCGGTCCGGTCGCCTCGGGCCTGCTCCTGAGCGCGGTCGTTCTGGTGGTCGCCGCAACGCGCGCCATGGAAGGCACGCTGTCGCTGGGCGATCTCGTCGCGGTCCAAATGCTCGCCGGGTTGTTGAACAAGCCGATCGCCACATTGGCGAATTCTCTGTGCCAGGTGCAGGAATCGGCCGGCGCGCTGATGCGGTTGGCCGATCTCGAAGAGCATCGCTGCGCCGCCGCCTTCGACGACCGCCCGCGCGACGCTGCGCCGATGTTCATCGAAGGCCGGCTCGCGCTCGAGGGCGCGTCCTTCGCCTTTTCTCCGGGCCGCCCGATCCTGAGCGCGATCGACTGCACGATCGAACCCGGCCAGATGGTCGCGCTGCTCGGCGGCTCCGGCGCGGGCAAGTCGACGATGGCGCGGCTGCTCGCCGGGCTGATCGAGCCGACGGCCGGCCGGGCGACGCTCGACGGCATAGCGCTGGCCGACTGGCCCCAGGCCCGGCTGCGCCGCGGCCTGCTCTACGTGGGCCAGGCGACAGCCACCTTCACGGGCACGATCGAGCAGAACGTCACCCTGTGGGACGAGCACATTCCGACATCCGCGGTGGCGGACGCGCTGCGGCAGGTGGGGCTGGCCGACGCCGTGGGCCGGCGGCCCGCAGGCATGGCCACGAAGATCGTCGCCGGGGATACCGGGTTCAGCGGCGGCGAGCTGCAGCGGCTCGCGGTCGCCCGCGCCATCGTCCGGCGCCCCCAGGTTCTGGTGCTCGACGAAACCACCAGCGCGCTCGACGCGCGATCGGAAGAGCAGATGCTGGACGTCCTGCGCGGCACGGGCGCAACCGTCGTCATCGTCACGCATCGCCCGGGGACGGCGTTGCGCTGCGACGAGGCGATCCTTCTTCGCGACGGCGTCATCGCAGCGCGGGGCCGGCCAGCAGCGCTGATGGCTCCGATCGCCAACATTGAAACGGGGGCCGCCTGATGCACCACGATACCGCACTCACCGCAGCGGCCCGCGCGTTGGAGAACAACCAGCGCGGTCTCGCCGCGATCACTTCGGAGGAACGGGCGCTCGATGACGTTCTGTCGCGCGCCTCGACCATGCTCAGCCCCGGCGCCGGCGGCAGTTTCGCCTCGGCCGAGGCGCCGTTGCTCGCCGCCATTCGCGCCGCCGCCCGCCACTACGATCGCAAGCCCTCCGCCGGCGCCGCTGGCGACGAAAGCATCGCGGACGGCGTCGACCGGATCGCGCGATCCGCCGAACTGACCGCGCACGGGGTTCGGCTCGCGCCGGGCTGGCACCGCCGCTACGCGCTGCCGATGGTCGCCCTGCGAAAAGACGGCGTGCCGGTGGCGCTGATCCCGAAGGGCACGAGCTGGATCATCGTTCACGGCGACCAGCCGCACGCGCCGAAGGCGCTCGACGCCGCGGGGCGCGCCCATCTGGGCGAAGAAGCCTTCGCGCTGTGTCCGACGCTGCCCGATCGCAAGATCACGCTCAAGATGCTGTTCTGGTACGCCGTCAACGCCAAGATCCGCGATCTCGTCGCCTTCGCCGCGATGACGTTCCTCGCCGGAATCGTGCTGGCGCTGATCCCGATGGCGAACATCGTCGTCACCGACCTCATCATCCCCGGCCGAGACGTGCCGCTGCTCATGCATGTCGTGATGATGCTGATCGCGCTGGTCGTGGCGACCCTCGCCACCCGCCTGGCGGCCGAA
Source organism: Microvirga sp. (assembly GCA_022241475.1). Next base: position 11,905 of record JAKOMT010000003.1, read on the forward strand.
CTCAGCATGCTGCGGATCAACGGCCGCGTCGGGCTCATGCTGCGGGTCGCCAGCGCCGACCGCATGATCCGACTGACGCGCGCCGCAACCAGCGGCGCCGCCATTCCGCCCGCCGCCGCCGCCCTCGTCACGCGATGCGTCGAGGGGTGGCATCGCGGCGCCTGGGGCCTCGCGCTCAGCCTCGCCGCAGCGCTCCTGATCGCGCTGCCCAGCCTCGTCGTCATGACCGTGGCGGCCCCCGGCGCGGCGCTGGCCGCCATGGCGGTGATCGTCACCGCGACCGGCTTCGCCGCATGGACGGCGCGGCGGCAGGTGGCGACGCTCTTCGCCGGGCCGTCCTCGCCCACAAGCTGGATTTCGCTGTCGCACGAGGCCTTGTCGCAGGTCGAAACCCTGCGCGCCAACGGAGCGGAGCGGAGATTCTTCTCGCTGTTCGCCGAGAGCTTTCTGGCGCTGAAGGAGCGCTTCCTGCTGACCGACCGCATGGGCGCGCGCATCCACGCGCTGGAAGGCGCCCTCGAAGGCGTGGTGATCGCCACCGGCATCGGCGCGGCCATCATCCTGCACCGGACGATGCCGCCCCAGGACAGCGTCGCCTTCACCGTGGCCTTGATGACCGTGACGGGCGCCGCGGTGACGCTGGTCCACAGCTTCCTCGACGTGTCCATGCTCGGGTTGCAACAGCGGATGATCCAGCCGCTGCTCGATGGCGCGCCCGCCGCGCATCAGGCTGGTCAGAAGCCCCCCGTGCTGACCGGCGATATCGTGGTCGAGGACATCACGGTCCGCCGCGACCCGAACGCCCGACCCATCCTCGACGGCGTGTCGCTGAGCATCTCCCCGGGCGATCATATCGCGATCGTCGGACCGTCGGGATCCGGCAAGACGACGCTTCTGCGCTCGATCCTCGGGCTGGAATCGATGGAATCCGGGCGCATCGTCGTCGACGGAATTGGGCTCGATCAGCTCGATCCCGCGGCGGTGCGGCGACAAATCGGCGTCGTCGGCCAGTCCGGCCAACTCTTTCCCGGCACGTTGCTCGAAAACATCGCGCTGGGCGCGCGTTTGAGCGAGGAAGATGCGTGGCGGGCGCTGGAGCACGCCGCGATGGATGACGAGGTTCGCGCTCTGCCGCTCGGCCTGTCCACCCCGATCGGCGACGCCGGCTCGGTGTTCTCCGGCGGCCAGGTGCAGCGGCTGCTGATCGCGCGCGCTCTGGCGCAGGCGCCGCGCATCGTCGTCCTCGACGAGGCGACCAGCGCGCTCGACCCGGCGCGAGAGGCCCGGGTCGCGGCGGCGCTGAACGGACTCAAGGCCACGACGATCACCGTGGCGCACCGGCTCGACACCATTCGCGACTGCGACTGCATTCACGTCCTCGACGCCGGACGCATCGTGGAGCGTGGAACCTACCAGCAACTCGTCGCCAAGGGGGGCGTTTTTGCAGGACTTGTGGCTGCTGAAGCGCGCGCCGGGTCATAAAAACTTGAGATCGCGTCATTTTTGAAGGTGATGTTCACGACTGTTAAATACTTATCCGCTAAATACTAAATACTGTTCAATAATCGAGGCAAGCGGGGGCTTTCGTCATGGGTCGTAACGTCAAATTGAAGATCGAGAATTTCGACGACGCGCTGTCCGATGACGCGCTCCTCGTTGCGTCCGGAGGCAACCAGCTCTTCAAGCAGGACCGCGGCGGTGACGCCGTCGCGATGGTCGACGCCTCGGAGAGCTTCTCCTCCGGCCCGGCGTCGGGCTCGGCGCACGCCTCGGCCGCCAGCGGCACGACCGTGACCAACGGCGGCGGGACCTACGGTTTCGCCAGCGGGTCCGAGGCGAGCGCGGGCGTTTCGGCGCAAGTGAACGCGGGTCCGGCGACCATCGGGGCGTCGGCCGGCGTCGAGGCGGTCTCGGGGATCGCCGTCGAGGTTTCGCATACGCAGAACGAGACGGGCGCCAGCGGCTTCGCGGGCAGCTATGTCGCGGCCACGGCGGAAGGCTCCGTCGGTCTCGAGGTAGGGCCGGTCAACGCCTCGGTCGGCGGCGACGTCGGCGTCAAGTCCGGCACCTACGCGGCCGGCGAGGCCTCGATCCAGCACGGCGGCGGCGCTTACGGCGCGTCGGGCCAGGGCGAAGTCTTCCATGGCACCGCGGTTGAAGCCAACGTCAACGGCGGTTACGGCGTGGACAAGGTCGGCAGCTCGAGCGCCGGCGCGGGCGTGAGCGCCGGCGGCTACGGCGTCGGCGGCAGCGGCACGGCCGGCTACAACAACGGCGCGGTGACCGTCGGGGTCGGCGGCGACGTGGCCGCCTATGTCGGCGTCGGCGTCGACGTCGAGATGACCATGGACACGCATTACGCGCAGATGGGGGCCATGGCCGCCTACGACGCGGTCGGCGGCGACGCCGAGAAGGCGGCCGGCGAGGCGAAGGTGCAGGCCGAGAAGGCCGCGGCGGAAGCCGAAGCTCAGGCCGAGAAGGTCGCGGCGGAAGCCAAGGCTCAGGCCGAGAAGGCCGCCGCAGAGGCCAAGGCCGCCGCTGACAAGGCCGCGGCGGAGGCGAAGGCCAAGGCCGAGAAGGCCGCCGCCGACGCGAAGGCCGCCGCCGAGAAGGCCGCGGCAGCGGCGAAGGCGGCCGCTGACAAGGCCGCGGCGGAGGCCAAGGCCGCCGCCGACAAGGCCGCCGCAGCCGCAAAGGCCGTCGCCGATCAGGCCAACAAGGCCGTCAACTCGGTGAAGAAGAAGTTCAAGAAGTGGTGAGCGTCTGATTGACGACCACTTGGTAAAAAAGCGGGCGGCTCAAATGGTCGCCCGCTTTTCGTGTTTCGAGACGGATGAATGAAGTCGTTCGAACGCGACGCCCGTCAGCGCCCGGCGCCGAACTGGCCTCCCGGGTCCAGGGCCGCCCGCAGCCGCGCGGCCACTGCGTCCCAGTCGCCCGACGCCGCCGGCATCCGCTTCCGGGTCGGCAGCGCGCAGCGGTAGGGGGCGAAGCCCGCCGCCAGCATTCCGTCGAGCATCTCGTCATGAGCGGCCATTGCGCGATCGTCGGCGCCCGGCTCGTCGCGGTCCCAGGCCAGCGAGACGTAGCCGAGCAGCGCGCGCGGCGTCACCGCCTCGGCTCCGGCGGCGACGAAGATCCCGTGGGTCGACGCCGCCTCGCCCGCCAGCCGCGCCAGCGTCGCCAGCGCGGCGGGCTCGAAGGGCGTCGCCGGGCAGAGCCAGAGAAAGCCGCAGCGGTCCCGGTCCGGGTTCAGGGGGGCCGCGCCAAGCGACGGCTTCGCCCAATAGCAACTGGCGAGGTTCGCGCCGTCGCTGCGCCCGCGCAGGCCGCTCGTCGCGTCGTCGCTCTCGTCGAAGACCTCGATCGCTTCCGCCACCGGCGTCAGCGTCGCCAGCGCCAGAGCCATCCTGCCGTCGAACATCATCCGATGATGCGCGCTGATCGCTATGGACGCGGACCAGGCGCGCAAGGCGTCCGGGTCGAGCGCGTCGCTCCCGTGTTCGGTCCGGATTGCGGCGCTGGAGGCGCGCTTGGCGCCGTCCCAGAAGAACACGTCATGAGCGCAGAGCACGTCCTCGTGCATCAGCCCCCGGACGGTCTCGACGAAGTCGGGAATGCGCTCCGGCGCGATCGCACAGGCGAGATAGGCGGCGAAGCGCGGGGTGCGCGCCAGCGCCAGCCTGCCCGAGAGCACGCACGCCGCCGAGGTCTGGCTGAGCAGTCCCTCGACGAGCGGTCCCGCCGGGCGGGCGTGGACGCGCGAAAGGTCGTCGAACCCGTATCGGGCATGGCCGGTCCGGAGCCGCTCGCCGGTGCTCAAGACGACGTCCAGATCCCAAAGATGGCCAAAGCGATCGCCGAGGGCGCCCGAACCTTCGCCCCTGTCGAGCGCGTTGGCGAGCACGCTGGCGTCGGGCGGGCCGCCGAAGGCCGGAACGTGAAACCCCGCATCCAGCTCCTCCAGCGCGGCCTCGAGCTGGGAGAAGGTGACGCCGGGCTCGACGCGCACCGTGCCGTGGGTCATGTCGAGCTCGATGATCCGGTCGAGACGCGACAGATCGAGGATCACCGCGTCGCGCGGCGGCAGGGCCGATCCCAACCCCCACGATCGCCCCCGGCTGATCGGGTGCAGGGAAACGCCCATCTCGCCCGCCAGCCTCACGCATCGCGCGGCGGCCTCGGCGTCGGCCGGAGCGACGATCCCGAGCGGCCGGGCCGTCCACGCGAACGTGCATTGCGACCGCTCGCGCAACGCATCGGCCTCCGGCTGCGCGTCGCACGCCGCCAGATAGGCCGTCACCACATCCGTCGCCACGCCTGCGTCCAATGTCCGTCCCCCGCCATGCCGCGCCGCGCGAAGGCGGCATGACGCAAAGTTTACAGCAAGGCGTTTACGGGACCTTCATCACGCAGGGCGAAATCTACGCTATAGGTCGCAGGAGATACGTCGCGAATGAGTCCGAGGCGCACGACATTGGCGCTCGCCCCTGCCTTGCCGGATCCGGTGGAAGCGGCGACGGGCCTGACGCTGGCCGCAAGCGCGAGCGATCACGTCGCCGTAAACGGCCCGGGCGCGTCACGACGGCTTGTCGACGCGGTCGTGATGCTGGTCGTGGCGGCGCTGTCGCTGGGTCTCTTGCTCTACGTGGCGCTCGGGGAGGCGCGAAAAACCTATCCCGCCTTTCAGGTCGAGAAGATGCAGGCCCAGGGCGCGCTGGTGCAGACCAGCATCGAGGGCTTTCTACTCGCGGGTCTGCCGATCGCCCAGTTGCCGGGCTTTACGCGCCTTGCGGACACGATCCGGGCGTCCGACCCGGATATCGCGGCCATCGTCGTCCGTGACGCCGGCGGGCGCCTCACCTTCGCCGTCGGCGAGCAGACCGCATTCGACCTGCCCCGCGACGCCGCCGTCGGGGCGGATGATTCATGGCTCTGGGTGACGCTCCCGCTGGACAACCGCTTCGCGACTGTGGGTTCGCTGATGGTGGTGATGCCGCAATCGGCCATCGCGGAGTCCATTGCGGCGCGCGGCGCTCCCGTCGCGGGCGCGGTCCTCATGATCGGCGCAGGCTTCGGCATGATGCTGGTCATGATCGGGCGGATGGCGCCGGCGCGGCGCTGGCGCTGGGCGGCCATCGGCTACGGCGCCTGCTTTACGTTAGCCGTTGCGGCCGTCGTCTTCGGGCTCGTGCAGCTTTACGCCGACGGCGCGCAGGCCCGGGCGCGGGCGCTGACCGAGACGCTGGGGCAACGCATCGCGCCGCTGGTCGATTATGGGCTCGATATCGAGGATGTCTCGGGACTGCCCGAAACTCTCGCGCAGTATCGCGCGCTCAATCCGGATATTCTGGGAGCCGGCGTGATCATCGACGGCGTCGTCGCGGCGCACAGCGATCGCGACGCCGTCGGCTCGGCCTGGCGTTCGTCGCCCGGCGCCTACGATTACGCGGCCCCCGTCGGCGCCCTCGCCGACGCCGCTGTCAGCGTGGCCGTCTCTCTTCCCTCCCACGTGGTCTGGAGGGCGGCGGCGCGCAGCGTCAAGAACTTCGCGGCGCTGGCGTTGGCCTCGGCCCTGCTGGCGGCCTTGTTCTTCGGCGTCGCCCGGGCCGTGAGCGATCTCTCGGCCCGGACGGGGCCAGTCGGCGATCCGCGCGCGCTGGCGCTGGCGCGGCCGATCTTCTTCGTCGCCGTCTTCGCCGACAGCCTGAGCGCCGGCTTTCTTCCGCAATTGCTGCGCGAGGCGGCGGACGCGGCCGGCGCGGGACCGCAGGCCGCCTCGCTCGCCTTCACCGGATATTTCGTCGCCTTCATGCTTGCGCTGCTGCCGGCCACGGCGTGGATCGGACGCGTCGGAGCGAGGCTGATGATCGTCGGCGGCGCGCTGCTGATCGCGCTCGCCGGAGCGGCGCCGGCCCTCGTCGCCGATTTCCACGTGCTCGTGCTCGCTCGCGTCGCCGCCGGGATCGGGCAGGGGGCGTTGTTCGTCGGCGTACAGGCGGCGGTCTCCGCGGCGGCCGCGCCGGGCCAGCGCACCACGGTGGCCGCGATCATGGTGTTCGGTTTCAGCGGCGGCATGATTTCCGGCGCCGCCATCGGCGCGCTTCTGTTTCAGGACATCGGCGCGTCCGGGGTCTTCGCCACGAGCGCCACGGTCGGGCTGCTGCTCGCCCTCTACGCCACGCGGGTCGCGCGGCGGCGGGCGGCCCCTGCCGGGACCGGTCTGATCGGCTTGCTGCGGGCGGCCCCCGCGGCGCTGGCGGGCTGGCGCTTCGGATCGGGTCTGCTGCTCGTCGGCGCGCCGTCCAAGGCCGTCATGACCGGCGTCGTCGTCTTCGCCCTGCCCTTGATGCTCTACGATCGGGGATGGAGCGCGGACGATATCGGTCAGGTCGTGATGCTGTACGGCGCGGGCGTGCTCGCCATCAGCGGGCCGGTCGCGCGGGCGGTGGACCGGTCTCGAGGCGTCGCGCGCGACGGCCGACTGGCCCTGATGGCCGGCGGCGCGCTCTCGGCGATCGCGCTTCTGTTGATCGGCGCGCCGCAGAGCGATTCCCTGATCGGGGCGCTGACGATAGCGGGCGGGGCGCTGCTGCTCGGGCTGGCGCATGGCTGCGTCAATGCGCCGGTGGTCACGTTCGCGTCGAGCGGCGTCGACAAGGCCGGGCCGGACGGGACGGGGGCGCTCTATCGCGTCGTCGAGCGGGTAGGCCATGTCGCGGGGCCGGGCGTCGCGGCTGCGGTGATCCTGTGGGCCGGCAGCGCCGGCGCGGGGCTGATGATGCTGGCGGCGGCGATCGCGGCCTGCACCGGGATGTTTGCGATCATGTGCGGGGTGAAGCGCTGATGAGAAACCTTCTGTGCGCGTTCTTCTTCGTCCTCGCGGGCATGGGCGGCGCGTTCGGCGCGAGCGGAACGCAGGTCTCGGAGGAACAGGCGCTGGCGTCGGTGGCGAGCTGGTTTTCGATCGGCTCCGGCGCTCGTTCCGGCTGGGCGGCCAGCCTGCCCGATCCCGATGACGGGCGCCGCATCCTGATGACCCCGCGCGGCGACGTGACGGGGACGCGCAGGACCGTGATGGTGATCTATCCGCGCCGGTCCTCCGCCTACGATACCGCGATGACCACCATGTTGGTCGATTTCGGCTCCCGCGACATGAACCTGCAGTTTCTCGTGGTCAATTACGATCGCGATCCCGCAATCGGCGCGCGGCTGGTCGAGGAGGCGCGCGAGCGCGAATATGCGCTGGTCTACGCCATGGGATCGGAGACCGTGGCGTGGCTGCACGATACGCATCCCGAAATCGCCGTGCCGGTGGTGACGGTGTGCGCCAAGGACCCGGTGCAGCTCGGCCAGATGCGCGACTACGTCCGGGGAAGCGGCACGTCCTTCGCCTTCACCTCGCTCAACGTGATGCTCGACATCCAGGTCGCGCATCTCATGGCCTTGCGGCCGGGCCTGCGCAATCTCGGCGTCGTGGTGGACATGCTCAACGTCTCTGCGGTCGAGACACAGGCCCTGCCGATTATCGACGCGCTCGAGCCTCTCGGGATAGACGCCTTCATGGTCGCGGTCACCGACCCTGCGGCTGCGCGCGCGCAACTGGCCGAAGCGATCCCCGCGGCGCTTTCCCGGATGCGCGAAAGCGACCCCGACCTGACCGACAGCCTGTTCTGGATCACCGGATCGACCAGCATCTTCAGCGAAATGGAGATGATCACGACGATGGCCGAACAGGTGCCGGTTCTCGCCGTGGTGCCCGAGGTCGTGCAGGAAGGCCGGCACAGCGCCGTTCTGTCGATCGGGGTCAGCTTCGAATCCAACGCCCAACTGGCGGCGCATTACGGCGCGGAGGTGCTTTCCGGTCGGGCCCAGCCGGGAGATCTGGCGGTAGGCGTGGTCTCGCCCCCGGACATCGCCATCAATTTCCTGCGCGCGAGGGAGATCGGAATGCAGGTGCCGTTCGGCATGTTCGAGGCCGCCAGCTTCGTCTACGGCGCGCGGGGAGAGCCTGTCAGAGCGAATGGCGCCGATCTGTCGGGGCGCTCGCGCTAGAGCGGAATGCGAGGCGCTCGCAGTTGCGGGCCAATTCGGATCGGTATTCGTTCCGGCCCGTCGGGAGGGCCGGACCCTGAAGCGCATCCATCGATCGCCTTCGCATCTGATCCAGACGCCGCGCGACGGGCTCTGATCTCTCCGCCGGCTTCATGCCACAGCGGCATAATACTTATGTTCATTCTGGCTTATGCGGCTCGACGACAACCGGTTACCCTTCGCGGGTGTTAATCCGGAATCCGGCAAGAAAAAAGCACAGACTTCAGCTTCGACATCAGATCGAAGACGGGAATCGGATCGATCAAGCGAAAATTGGTCGGCCAACCAGGGGAGGAAAAGAAATGCTCTTCAATATCAGGCGCCGTAATCTACTCGGCTTGTGCGCTGCAGCATTGGCCGCGAGCATGTGGTCCGGAACTCCCGCAGAGGCGCAACAGCCTCGCGAGCTCCGTATCCTCGTATTCGGGGGAACGCTCGGCTCGGGCTTCATGGAGGCGATCAAGGGCTTCGAGGCGGAGCACAACGTCACGTTCGTGGTCACGCATTCGACCGCCGTCCAGGGCCTGACGCGGCTGCTCGCCCGCGCCGGCCAGGAACCGGAATGGGACATCGCCCACATGAGCCCGTCGGCCCATTACATGGGCGCCGAAGCCGAGATCTGGGAAGAGATCACGCCCGAGCTCGTTCCCAACATGGCCGATCTGCAGCCGTTCGCGATCGATCGCGGCAAGTATGTCGGGTGGGGAGTGCTCGCTTTCGGCCTTCAGATCAACACGGAAGCTCTGGCGAACGCCGGCGTTCCCGAGCCGACGTCCTGGCGCGATCTCTGGAAGCCCGAGTACAAGGATCGTATCGCGGTATTCGACTTCGCCAACGCCTACGCCCAGGCGTTCTACGATGTCGTCTATCAGCTTGAAGGCGGACGGGAGGAAGCGTTCGAGGCGCTGAAGGAGTTGCGGCCGAACGTGGCGCGGTTCCCCTTCACGCCGGCCGAACTCGACAACGCCCTGCTGCAGCAGGACGTCTGGATCGCGCCGAATTCCGACAGCCGCGCCAATCTGCTCGCCCGTCAGGGCGCGCCGATCAAGTTCGTGACTCCGGAAGAAGGCGCCGGCGCCTGGCTCGTGCATCTGGACATTCCCAAGAACAGCCCGAACCGCGACATCGCGCTCGAGCTGATGAACTACGTGCTGTCGCCGGAGATCCAGGCCGAGCTCGCGCTGCAAGCGGAAGTCGGACCGGTCAACTCCAAGACCGTGTTGAGCCAGGAAGCGCTCGACAAGGGTCTCGCTTACGGAGACGCGGTGGCGGGCATGCGTCCGTTGAATTGGGACAACGTGGTGCCTTACGTTCAGGAACTCACGGACCGTTGGAACCGCGACTTCCAGAACTGATCCTGGGCGCTGCCTACCTCAACACTTCGGAGATCAATGCGCATGGACGTCGCAGTGAGCGGCCTCGTTCGTCGATTCGGCGAATTCGTCGCGGTGAATCAAATTTCATTTGAAATTCCGTCAGGCCGCTGCCTTGCGTTACTTGGACCGTCGGGATGCGGGAAGACGACGACGCTGAATATCGTCGCCGGCTTTCTGCGTCCCGACGAGGGAGACGTGCACGTCAACAAGCGATCGATCCTGGGTATTCCGCCCCACAAGCGGAATACGGGTATCGTGTTTCAGAACTACGCCCTCTTTCCACACATGACCGTATTCGACAATGTCGCGTATGGTTTGCGGCAGAGGAAGACGGCGAACGACGTCATCGCCCGCGAAGTGCCCAAGGCGCTCGAGCTGGTTCGCCTCGAAAATCTCGGACACCGCTTTCCGCGGGAATTGTCGGGCGGCCAGCAGCAACGCGTGGCGCTCGCCCGCGCGGTCGTGTTCAAGCCCGACATTCTCCTGCTCGACGAGCCGTTGTCCAACCTCGACGCCAAGCTGCGCGAGACGATGCGACTCGAGTTGAAGTCGATCCAGCGGACGACCGGCGTGACGACGATCTTCGTCACGCACGATCAGGCCGAAGCGATGGTGCTCGCCGACGAGATCGCCGTGATGAACAGGGGCGTCGTCGAGCAGATCGCCGAGCCCGAGCAAATCTACAACCGGCCCTCGACGCGCTTCGTCGCGGACTTTGTCGGATCGGCGAATTTCCTGCACGGCGACATCGTGGGTCGCGAACCCGGCTACGCCCGGATCAAGCTCGGTTTCGCCGATCAGATCGTGCGGGCCGCGAGCCCCGAAATCGGCGCGCCGACGGGGCGTTGCGAGTTCATGATCCGTCCCGAACGGATCAATCTCAGCGTGACGCCGACGGGGGCGGAGAACGAACTGAAGGCGACGATCACGACGCTCGCCTTCACGGGATCGCTCGTCGATTGCTTCTGCGAAGTCGGCGGCCAGTCGTTCCACGTTCAGGTCATCAGCAGCCGCCATGCGCTGGAACCGGGCCAGACGATCTGGATCGGCTGGGACGCGCGCGAGGCGTACGTTCTGCGAGACGCGCCATGAACCATCGTCGCATCGGCATCTTGCTCACCCTGCCCGCCGTCGCGGTGTTCGTGGTGCTCTTCGTCACGCCCCTGATCTATGGCTTCTGGCTGTCGCTGCACGAGGCGCAGTTCGGGCGCATCCTGCCGGGGCTGACGCTCCGGCAATACGAGATCCTGTTCACGAACCCGACCTACACCGAGGCGCTGGCCCGAACCTTCCGCCTGTCGGCCACCGCCACCGTGCTCGCGCTGGTGCTCGGCTTCCCGCTTGCCTACGCGCTCGCGTTCAAGCTCGGGCGCATGGGCGCCGTGCTCACGGTGATCATCCTCGCGCCGCTCCTGATGAACGTCGTGGTCCGGACGCTCGGGTGGGTTCTGATCCTCGGGCGCAACGGTTTGATCAACAACGTCTCCGTCAATCTCGGATTCGGTGAGTTCACCATTCTCTACACCGAGGCGGCGGTCCTGATCGGATATGTCCAGGTCTTCCTGCCGTTCATGGTCCTGTCGATCCTGGCCTCGCTCCAGACGATGGATCTCAATCTCATCAAGGCGTCGTCCTCGCTCGGCGCCACGCCCTCGACCACGTTCTGGACGGTGCTCCTGCCCCTGTCCCTTCCCGGCGTGTTGTCGGGCTGCATCATCGTCTTCAGCCTGTCGAGCGGCGTCTTCGTGCTGCCGGCGATCCTGGGCGGAACGAACCTGCGCGTGCTCTCGCTGCTCGCCTACCAGCAGACGACGACGACCCTGAACTATCCGCTGGGAGCCGCCGTCGCGTTCCTCCTCCTCTCCATCGTGCTGCTCGTCGTGCTCGTCACGACCGCGCTGGTCGAACGCAGCCGCTTCAGGGAGGTCTTCCGCCGTGCGTCTGCGTGATTTCATCCTCAACGCCTTCGTGGTGGTGATGGCGATCATCATCATCTCGCCGATCGCGCTCGTGCTGCTGACCTCGGTCAGCGGCAGCGATTACATCCGCTTTCCGCCCGAAGGCTTCAGCCTGAAGCACTACGTGGCGGCGGCCGGGAACCGGACGTTCATCGACGCCTTCGTCACGAGCGTCATCGTCGCTCTCGCCTCGGCGACGCTGGCGCTGATCCTCGGAGGAATGGCCGCTGTCGGCATCACCCGCTACGATTTCCCGGGGCGCAACGCCATCCAGGGATTTCTGGTGTCGCCTTTGATGATCCCGACCCTCGTGCTCGGCATCACGCTGCTGCATTTCTACAGCTTGCTGCGCGTCACGCCGAGCATCGTCACGATCATCGGCGCCCACATGATCGTCACGATCCCCTATGCGGTTCGCCTCCTGACCGCGAGCCTCGCCGGGATCGACCGCAGGCTCGAACTGGCGGCCATGTCGATGGGCGCCTCTCCCTTGAAGGCGTTCGTCGGCGTCACCCTCCCGAACATCACGGCGGGGCTGCTCGGCGCGTTCACCTTCGCCGCGATCATGTCCTTCGACGATATCGGCCTGTCGCTCTTCATCGCGCCGTCGCGCAGCCCGACCCTGCCGGTGGCGATCTTCACCTACCTCGACCAGACCTACGACCCGATGATCATCGCGGTGTCCAGCGTCATGATCCTCGTGTCGGTCCTCGCCGTTCTCATCCTCGACCGCGCCGTCGGCGTGTCGCGCATCATCATGAACGCGCAAGCGAAGTGAGACGCACGAACCAGGGAGCCTCCACGTCATGCGCGCCATCATCCAGACGGAATTCGGAGATCCGGGCGTCCTGCGGCTGGCGGAGATGGACACGCCCCGGCCGAAGCCGAACCAGGTGACGCTTCGCGTCAGGGCCTGCGGCGTCTGCGGCCACGATCTTCTGGAGCGCAAGGGCGTGATGCGCCATGGGGTCGCCTTTCCGATGGTGCACGGCCACGAGGTGGCCGGGGATGTCGTGGAAGTGGGCGAGGCGGTGCGGTCGCTCAAGGTCGGGGACCGCGTGGCGTCCCTGCAGCGCGATCCCTGCGGGCATTGTCATTACTGTCGTCGGGGACAGGAATCCTCCTGCCTCAACAACGTCTTCATCGGCCATAACGGCACGACGGGCGGCTATGCGGAATACATGGCGATCGGCGAGCGCGCCCTCGTCAAGCTCCCGCCCGAAGTGCCCTACGAGCACGGTGCGGTGCTCGCCTGCTCCGCCGGCACGATCCTGCACGCCGTTCGCGAGGAGGCGAAGGTGCGTCCGGGAGACACCGTGCTCGTCACCGGAGCCGGCGGGGGGCTCGGCATGCATTCGGTCATCCTCGCCAAGCTGTTCGGCGCACGGGTCATCGCGACGACGACGTCGGAGGCGAAAGTCGACGCCCTGAAGGCGATCGGCGCGGACGAGGTCGTCGTGGCCCCGGACAACAATTTCACCGCCGAGGTGAAGAGCCTCACGGGAGGATACGGCGTCGACGTCGTCCTCGACAATGTCGGCGCCCCGGTGTTCAAGCCTGCGCTGAAGGTCATGGCTCCCTACGGCCGCTTCATCGTCATCGGACAGGTCACGTCCGACGAGATCCGGTTCAATCCCGCCTTCCTCATCTTCAAGAACATCAGCCTGATCGGGTCGAAGAGCACGCACTGGCAGGAACTCGAAGACATGGTCGAGCTCACGCGGCGCGGGCAGTTCACGCCCGTCATCGCCGCCGTGATGCCGCTGTCCGAAGCGCGCGAGGCGCATGTGATGCTCGAGGAGCGCAGGGCCGCGGGCCGCGTGGTGCTCGTGCCGTAAGGAGGGGATGATGAAGGGGATCGTCGTCCTCGAAGCCGCCGAGGGGATCGCGGGGCCGGTCTGCGGTTTGCAGTTCGCCGATCTGGGCGCGCGCGTCATCAAGATCGAGCCGCCGGAAGGGGACCGCTCGCGAGGCTGGGGGCCGCCGTTTCTGGACGGCGACAGCGCGCCCTTCCTCGCGCTCAACCGCAACAAGGAGAGCGCCGTCGTCGACTGGTCGGACGAACGCGCGCCGCGAACCTTGCGCGCGCTCGTCGCCGGCGCGGACATTCTCATCGAGCACGACAGGCCGCTCGTGAAGAGCTGGCGGGACGCGCTGGGGGAGGAGCCGACGGCGATCAACGATCGCCTCGTGCACCTGCGCATCAGCGCCAACGGTCCCGAAGGGCCGCTGGCGGGTCTCGCGGGCTCCGAACTGACGGCGCAGGCGATGTCGGGCTACTGGCGGCTCCTGGGGCGGCCGCAGGACGCGCCCTTGCGCCACGGGGCCGAACTCGCGGAGATCGGCACGGGCCTGTTCGGCTACCAGGCGGCCGTGGCGGCGCTGATCGGTCGCGAACGAAGCGGGAAGGGCGAGATCGTCGAGCTGTCGCTCCTCGGCTCGCTGATGACCTACGCGACCATCCTGACTGCGGCGATGAACGAGCCCGACGACTGGGTGGGGTTTCACCTCCTCAACATCCTCTGGCCGCCGGACACCGGCTATCGCACGGCCGATGGGAAGGTGACGCTCGAGTTCCGGCGCGGCCGGCAGGTCTGGGTCGATTTCTGCGAGCGCGTCGGCCTCGGCGCGCTGCCGGACGATCCCCGCTTCAAGGACTGGCGCTCCACGATCTACACCGGCGACCGCGTCGGCGAGACCAAGGCGGATTACGAGGCGGCGCTCAGCAAGCTCTCCACGCTCGAGGTTTTGGCCTCGGCCATGGAGGTGGGCGGGACGTCGGTGCCGCACGCCACGATGGCGTCGATCAGCTCGCATCCGCAGACCGAGAGCGTCGGCGCCTTCACGACGGTCCCCTTGGGGACGAGCGGGCGGATGCGGCAGGTGGCGGCGCCGTTCCGGGCGACGATGCCGCAGGACGCCCCGCCGCATCGCGCCTGCCCGTCATTGGGCGCGCAGAGCGAAGCCGTCTTCGCCGAGTTCGGCGCACATTCCGATCCGTCCCGTTAAGCCGGAGAGTTCCATGACGAAAGGTCCCCTCGCAGGCGTGACGGTCCTCGACATCAGCCAGGCGGCGGTCGGTCCGTGGGCCGGCATGCTGCTCGGCCAGCTCGGCGCCGACGTCATCAAGGTCGAGCCGCCGTCGGGCGATCTCATTCATTACGTCAAGCCGACCCAGAACGGGTTCGGCACGACCTACGCGACGATGAACCTCAACAAGCGCGGCGTCATTCTCGATCTGAAGGATCCCGAGGAACGCGCCGCCGCCCTCGCGCTGGCGGAAAAGGCCGACGTCGTCATCGAGAATTTCCGCCCCGGCGTCGTCGAGCGCCTCGGCATCGACTACGCGACCGTCCGGGCGCGCAATCCCCGCGTCGTCTATTGCTCCGTCACCGGCTTCGGGCGGACCGGACCGATGAAGGACATGGGATGCACCGACCAGCACGCGCAGGCCTTCTGCGGTTACGGCGCGCTGAACGGCGAGCCGGACGGGACGGGCGAACTGATGCGCTATTACGCCCATCACGACCTCACCACGGCGATGATCGTCACTCAGGCGGTGCTCAGCGGCCTGTGGGTCCGTGAGCGGACGGGCGAGGGCCAGCAGGTCGAGACCTCGATGCTGCAGGCGGGCCTTTCGCTCCAGCGCGTTCGGCTGATGGAGTATTTCTCGACCGGGATCGCTCCGACGCCGCAGGGCAGCGCGATTTCCTATTGCGCGCCCGATCAGGCGTTTTTGAGCGGCGACGCCCGTTACGTCGCCGTGAGCGTGACGAGCGAGCCGGAATGGCGGGCGTTTTGCGCCGCCATGTCATTGCCGGAGCTGGCGGCGGATCCGCGGTTCGCCAGGAACGCCGACCGGGTTCGCCACCGCGAGGCGCTGACCGCGATCCTCGTCGAGCGGTTCGCCGCGATGCCCGCGCCGTGGTGGGTTAAACGTCTGACCGACGCCGGCGTGCCGGCCTCGTTGTATTTCGACCACGAGCAGCAGCGCCATCACGCCCATGTCCGCGAAGCCGGCATGATCGTCGAGGTCGAGAAGGAGCCGTGGGGAACGCTCGCCGTAGGCGGCGCGCCGTGGCGCTTCGGCGGCGCGACTTGCGCCGTGGAGCCCCCGCCGTTCCCGGGCGAGCATACGCAGGAGGTCGCGGCGGAATTCGGCGTCACGGCCAAGCACCAACCGGGAAGCTGGCGTCTCCCGCCGCGCGATCCCGAACAGACGGCCCCGGGCCGGGAGAAGAACGCATGAGCACGACGACACTCGAAGCCGAAGACGGTCATCGCTTCTCCGCCTATCGGGCGGGTCCCGCCGATGCGGCCACGGGCCTCGTCGTCGCGCAGGAAATCTTCGGCGTGAACGACCACATTCGCTTCGTCTGCGACCGATGGGCCGCGAAGGGCTACGCGGTGATCGCGCCGGCCCTGTTCGATCGGGCCGAGCGCGGATCCGAACTCGGCTACTCCAAGGACGACGTGGCGCGCGGCATGGAACTGCGCAAGCAGGTCCCCGAAGCGGGCGCGCTGGCGGATATCTCGGCGGCGGCGAATGCTCTGGGGAACCGGCCCGTCGCGATCGTGGGATTCTGCTGGGGAGGGACCCTCGCTTGGCAGGCCGCGACGCGCCTCGATCTGTTCCGGGCCGCCGCGGGCTGGTACGGCGGCGGCGTCGCCGCGACGAAAACCGCGAAGGCCAATTGCCCCGTCCAGCTGCATTTCGGCGAATTGGATCATGCGATCCCGTTGAGCGACGTCGAGGCCGTCCGGCAGGCGCAGCCGGATGTGGAGATCTTCGTCTACGAGGGCGCCGCCCACGGCTTCGGCTGCGACGCCCGCGCGAGTTTTCACGCGCCGTCGGCCGAGAAGGCGTGGGCGCGGACGCAGGCGTTTTTCGAGCGGCATCTGGGGGCGCCGGGTGGCTCCTGATCGAGCCGGTCGCCCTCCGGCGTTGAGACGACCGCGATGAAGAAGGCGCTTCTCGTGGCTCAGCCGGCGCCGCGGCGGCTTCTCGAGACGCTCTCGGAGCATTGCGTCGTCATCGGCCCGGTCGAGAATTGGCGCGAGCCGGAGGAGGGCGACGGGCTGGCGGATGCGCAGGCCGTGCTGGTCTACGGCGGGTCGCCCTTCGAAGCCTCGACCATGGACCGCTTCCCGCGTCTGGAGCTCATCTGCTGCTACGCCAGCGGCTACGACGGCGTCGACCTCGATGCAGCAAGGGCGCGGGGCGTCGCCGTCGCTCACAGCCCTGGGGCGAACGCTCCGATGGTGGCCGATTTCGCGCTCGGACTGATGATCGCGACCGTGCGCCGGATCGTCGAGGCGGACCGGCTGTTGCGCGCGGAGGGCTGGGCGGCCGCGCGCGGCCGTCCGGTCGCCGGGCTGACGGGTCGAAAGGTCGGGATCTACGGACTGGGCGCCGTCGGTCGCGAGATCGCGCGGCGCGCCCTCGGCTTCGGCATGTCGGTGGCCTATCACAATCGCCGTCGGCCGGCCGACGTCCCCTATCCCCGCTTCGACAGCCTGCGCGCGCTCGCCGATCATGCCGACATTCTGGTGCTCGCCGCCCGGGCCGACGACGACAACCGTCACGTCGTGAACGCCGAAATCCTCGACGCGCTCGGCCCCGGCGGCTTTCTGATCAACGTCGCGCGGGGCTCGCTCGTGGATGAGGAGGCGCTTGTCGCGGCCCTGCGGGAGGGTCGGATAGCGGGCGCCGGGCTCGACGTCTTCGCCGACGAGCCGAACGTGGACGCGCGCCTCGCGCAATGCCCCAACATCGTGATGACGCCGCATCTCGGCGGGCTCACCCGCGAGGCGGAGATCGCCGCGCAGGGAATGATCCTGGACAATCTGCGCGCGTTCGCGACCGGCGAGCGTGTTCCCCACCTCGTGCCGCCATGACGACGCTCGCCCGCTTCACGCGACTTTCCGTGAGCATTTACGCCATACTCTATCCGCCCTGCTTGGTTTACTATCCAGATTCCCGGAGAGGGCGATCGGCAAGCTGATGGAAATTCGCCAGCTACGATACTTTATTTCGGTCGCCGAGATGGGATCGTTCTCCCGCGCGGCCGATCACTTGCGCGTCGCCCAATCCGCCCTCAGTCGGCAGATTCAAGCCCTGGAGAAGGAGCTCAGCGTCACGCTGCTGCTCCGCAATCGACGAGGCCTGCAGTTGACGGAGGCTGGATGCGCGCTCCTCAACCGCGCGCAATCCGTCGTCGACCAACTGCATATGGTGCGTTCGGAAGTTCAGGCGCACGCCAACATTCCGAAGGGTTCGCTGCGCATCGGCGTGCTGCCGTCGATCGGCGAATTCCTGATGCCGCGGGTGCTCAGCAAGTATCGCACACTGTATCCCGACGTTCACATCCATCTTCGCTCCGGCTTCAGCGGCTATATTCAGGATTGGCTGAACCAGGATCACATCGACATGGGCATGATGCACAGCCCGTGGGCCGGCAGCAATCTGATCGCGGAGCAGCTGGCGATCGGGAGCATGGTCGTCGCGTTGCCGATCCCGAGCGCGATGCGTCGTCTGAAAATGCCGATCAAACCGATCTACGACGTCACGGATCTCGCCCGGATGCCGTTGATCCTGCCAAGTCCGGCGCAGGCGCAGCGAATTCTGATCGATCGTCAGGCGCTGGCGTCCGGCTTCACGCCCAACGTCATTCTCGAGGTCGACAACATCAGCATCATCAAGGCGCTGGTGCAGGAGGGCGAGGGCTGCACCGTGATCGCCTACAGCGCGCTGCATACCGAAGTGAAGAAGGGCCGCCTGCGCATCGCGCCCCTCGCCCGGCCGGGCATTCCCGCGGATATGGCGGTCGTCACGCGCAACGATCGGCCGGTCACGGCCGCCATGCGCCTGATGATCAAGGCGATCAAGGAGGAATTGCGCGCCGTCGTCGATGACGGCGGGTGGCCGACGGAATTCTTCGAGCTCGTGAAACGGCCTCAACCGAGCCCGTTTCGCGAGGAGTGATCGAGGCCGCTCTCGTATCTCGCGCCGGCATGCAGGCTATCTCGATCCGGCGGCTTGGCGGAGCCGCGACACCCGCTATCGTCGAGCCGACGCGTCGAAGACGTGAACAAAAAAGGTCGGAGCCGGCGCTTCGCGCGCTCGGTCAAATCCGGCCCGGGGAGGAAGCATGACCGTGCCGTGCGCCGCCGCCGGCGAAGCGCTCGCCGTGGCGATCTCGGGATCCGCCGCGCCGCCGCCGGACGCTCTCCGCAGCGTCTCTTTCCCCGATCAGCCATGCCGAGCAACGCGGGAATGACGGTCCCCGCCGCCCTGCGCGTCGCGACCCCGATCATCGGCGCCGGGTCCCGCGCCGTCACCCGAATTCGCACGCTCTTCGCGCGTGAGGAGGAGGTCGCATGACCCTGATCCAGACCCTCGCCGACTTCACGTCCGGCTTGTCCGCCGATCGATTGCCGCCCCCGGTCGTCGAGCGCGGCAAACTGTGCCTTCTGGACTATGTCGGCGTCGCGCTCCAGGCGGATCGCTACGGCACGGCCAGCACGCGGCGGGGCGCGCAGGAACTGCTCGGCGTGCTGCGCGCCGAAGGGGCGAGCGGCGACAGCATCGTGCTGGGGCGCTCCGAACGCCTGACGCCGTCGAACGCCGTGTTGCTCAATTCCTATCTGGGACAATCCACCTCCCTCGACGACACGGCCGTTCGATCGATGGCGCATGTCGGATGCGCGGTCGTTCCGACGATCCTCGCCTTCGCGGGGCCGGAAAAAGCGGACGGACGGGAGATGATCGCCGCCATCGTGGCGGGATACGAGGCGATGATCCGCGTCGGCCGCGTGGTCATGCCGGGGCTCGCGAAACGGGGATTCCACGTGACGGCGCTGACCGCGCCGTATGGCGCCGCGGCCGCGGCCGCGCGGCTGATGAAGCTCGACGCGACGAAGACCGCGGCGGCGCTCGGTATCGCGGGCAATCTCGGCGCGGGCCTTCAGGAGGCGCTGTTTCGATCCTATGCGGCGGGCAAGTTCGCCGTCGGGCGCAGCGCGCAGGCCGGCGTCCTCGGCGCGCTTCTGGCGCGCGAGGGCATGGCCGGAGCGCCGGCCTTTCTGGAAGGTCCCGAGGGATTCTTGCGGGCGATGTCCGACGAGGTCTTCCCGCATCTGCTCCCGGAGAGGCTCGGCGAGGAATACGAGATCGGCGATATCGGATTCAAGTTCCATTCCGGGTGCCGGCACTGGCACGCGGCGGTCGACGCGATCGAGGACATTCGCCACGAGCGCCCCTTCGGACCGGACGACGTCGAAGCCATTCACGTCGAGACCTATGGCGAAGCCCTGCGGATGAACATCGATCATCCGGGCGGCGGCGACGAGGCGCGGCTATGCACGCCGTTCGCGATCGCCCAGAGCCTGCTCGGGGAGAGGATCATCGCCGGCGACGTCTTCAGCGACGAGCAACTCCGGCGCGAGGACGTCCGGGCGCTGATGGATCGGGTGACGCATTCGCTCAATCCGGATTTCGAGAAGCGCTACCCGCTCGATTGGCCCGTGGCGGTGGCCATCACCCTGCGCGACGGCGACGTGCTGAGCGCCGAGCGCGATCGCCCTCGGGGCGAGCCGGGCAACACGCCCGCGGCCGCCATCATCGCCAAGTTCGTCGACATGGCGGGCGGCATGCTCGGCGAGGAGAGGACGCAAGCGGCGCTGGGCTTCGTGCGCGGCCTCGAAGACGCGGAGAATATCGACCCCCTGCTCGCGGTTCTCGCCGAGCCGTCGCCCGGTCGACGCGATGCGGCGTGAGGACATGACGCCCGCGACCGCCGACGCCGATTGCGAGGGGCCGGAACGCCGGCCTCATCGGCCAACGGCTCCAGAGGGCGGGGCGGCGAGATGACGCCCGCCGCCGGTCCGTCCCGCTATCGCTGGGCGATCCTCGCCGTGTTCTTCATGGTGATGGGCCTCAGCGGCGTCGGAAACTTCATCTATCCGGCGATCAGCACCTTCATCGCCGACGATCTCGGGCTGAGCGCGTCGCAGATCGGAATGCTTGGGGCCGCGCCGTTCTTCGGCGCGCTTCTCTTCAATCTGGTCGCGGGCTATTTCGTCGATCGTCTGGGGGTGCGGCGCTCCGCCGCCATCTGCGGGGCGGCGCTGACGGCGTTCTTCCTGCTGTCGACGCTGACGACGCGATTCGAGGTGCTGCTCGTCCTCGCCGTCGCATTCGGCGTCGCCATGAGCTTTCTCAATCCCCTCACCCAGAAGGGGACCTATCTCTGGTTCCCTCCACGGGAGTTCGGGCTCGCCGTCGGGGTCAAGCAGGGCGGCATTCCGGCCGGGTCTGCGGCGAACGCGGCCTTGCTGCCGATTGTCTGCGCCATCTACGGCTGGCAGGGCGGGTTCGTCGCCGGCGCGATGGTCACGGCGGTGATCACGGTGCTGGTCGTCGGGATCTACCGCGATCCGGTCCGGCCCGACGGCAAGCGCGCGCCGGTCGAGTTGCCCAAGCTCATCCATGTGCTGGAGCCCGCGACGCGCCTCGGGCCGTTCCTGATCGGTCTGATCGGCTTCACCCACGGAGCGCTGACGATCTCGGCGGTCAATTTCTTCATCCCGATCCTGCGCGATTTCGACGTGGACGTCATCGTGGCCGGCGCCTATCTCGCGCTGGCGCAGTTCATTTCCGTTTTCGCGCGGCCGGTGATCGGCCTCGTGTCGGACCGAATGGGGAGCTCCGGGCGCGCGACGTTCCTCGGGCTCTACGTGGCCCTCGGGGCCGCCCTGTTCGCCCTCACGCCGCTCGTGCTCCCGTACGCCCAGGCGCCGATCGCGCTCCTCGCGCTCGCCGTCGGACTGGGCCTCGTGAATTCGTGGTCTGGCCTCTACTACGCGGCCATCAGCGAGGTGGGCGGAGCCGGGCGCGTCGGCGTCTCGACGAGCTTCGGCGCGCTGGCGAATTCGCTGGGGACCAGCACCGGCCCCGTGCTCTTCGGCATCATGGCCGACAAGACCGGCTCGTGGACCCCGGGCCTGCTCATCGTCGCGGCGCTGTCCGTCGTGTCGGGGCTCCTGTGCGCGTTCTTCGCGGGCCGCAAACCGCAACAACCGATCGACAAAGGGGGCTCCTGAATGAACGTCGGGACCTATGTCGCGCGCGCCGCGCGCTTCTTCTCGGACCGGACCGCCGTCGTCGACGGCGAGCGCAGGATCTCCTTCGCCGAGCTGGAGGACAGGACGAACCGGCTCGCTCATGCGCTCGTGGAAAGAGGCGTCCGGCTCGGCGACCGGGTCGCGATCATCCTGCCCAACAGCATCGAATGGATCGAAGCCGATTTCGCCGTCGCCAAGGCCGGCGGCATGAGCGTGCCGATCACGACGCGCCTGCACGAGCGCGAAATGGCCGCCATGCTGACGATCTCCGAGACGAGCGCCATCGTCACGACGCCGGACATGCTCGCCCGGCTGGAGCCGTTCCTGGACATGTCCGCGATGACGACGCTCCTCGTCGGCCGACCGGGAGCGGACGGCTACGAAGGCGCGGTCGCCGGCGCGTCGTCCGATCCGATCTGCCTGGAGGTCGACGAGGCGAGCGCCGGGCGGGTCATGCGGTTCACCTCCGGCACGACCGGCAAGCCCAAAGCGGTGTTCCTCACGCATCGGAACTGGATCTGCGTCGCGCAGAACACGCTGCTCGACCGGTTCAACCTGCACAAGGACGACGTCTTTCTCGGCACCAGCCCCTACGCGCACGCGGGCGGGCTGTGGATCCTGCCCTCGCTCATGCGCGGCGCGACGATCCGGACCTTCGAGCGCTTCGATCCGGAGGCGCTGGTCACGCATATCGAGAAGGGCGAATGCACGATGCTGCAACTCGTGCCGACCGCCTTGCGCCGCATCCTCGACTTGCCGCGCATCCGCCAGGCGGATCTCTCGAAGCTTCGCGCAATCAGTTACGGCGGCGCGCCGATCGAAGGGTCGACCCTGCGCGAAGCGCTCGACGTGATCGGGCCGAAACTCGTCCAGGGTTACGGGCTCAACGAGGCGGCCATCGTCTGCACCTTGCCGGCGGAGGAGCACGGCGTGGCTCTCTCGCATCGCGGCTGGCAGCAGCCTCTCGGCCGCGAAGTGTTGATGGCGGAAGTCGCGATCATGGGGGCCGACGGGCGGCCCGCGCCCGACGGCGAGGTCGGCGAGATCGCCATACGCGGCCCGATGGTCTTCACGCATTACTGGAAGAACCCGGAGGCGACCGCGAACGCCATCCGCGAGGGCGGTTATTTTTGGACGGGCGACCTTGGTCTGCGCGGCGAGAACGGCTTCATCTACATCGCGGGGCGCAGCAAGGACATCATCGTCACGGGCGGCTACAACGTCTCTCCGGACGAAGTGGAAGCGGTCGTCGATCAGCACCCGGCCGTCGGTCAATGCGCGGTCGTGGGTCTGGCGGACCGGGAATGGGGAGAGGCCGTCACGGCCTTCGTGATCCTAAAGCCGGGGGCGCAGGCGAGCGAGGCGGATATCGTCGAATTCTGCCGGGAGCGCCTGACGAGCTACAAGAAGCCGAAAGCGGTGCGGTTCGTCGAAAGCCTGCCGGTCAACAGCAACGGCAAGGTGATGCGCCGCCTGATCAGGGAAAATTACGCGGGGGAATGAGCGCCGGGAGGCGACGCGTTCGGTCGATTTTCGTAAGGGGATAGCGATGAAACTCTACAGATTGAACGGCGACGGCGTCGACGGGCTCGTTCTCGAGGATTCCGACGCGCCCCGTCCCGGACCCGGACAGGCGCTCGTCCGGATGCGCGCCGCATCGCTCAACTATCGCGACATCATGGTCATCGAGGGCCGATACGGACGCGGCAAGGCCAAGACGCGGCTGGTTCCGGTGTCCGACGGCGCCGGCGAGGTGGTGGAGACCGGGGCCGGCGTCCAGCGCGTCAAGGCGGGCGACCGCGTCGTCGCGTCGTTCATGCAGAACTGGCGAGAGGGTCCGCCGAGGGACGAGTACAACGACAGCGCGCTCGGCGCCTCCATCGACGGCGTTCTATCGCAATTCGTCGTTTTCGACGCTGAAGGCCTCGTGAAGATCCCCGACGCCCTGTCCTTCGAAGAAGCCTCCACGTTGCCCTGCGCGGGCGTCACCGCCTGGCACGCGCTCTTCCACGACGCGGGCCTGCGTCTCGGACAGACGGCGCTGACGCTCGGGAGCGGAGGCGTCTCGGTGTTCGCCCTGCAACTCGCCCACGCCGCCGGAATGCGCGTCATATCGACGTCGTCGAGCGAGGAAAAACTCGATCGCCTGCGCGCGCTCGGCGCATCCGAGACGATCAATTATCGCCAGACGCCCGACTGGGAGCGCCGCTGCCTCGAACTCACCGAAGGGCGCGGCGTGGATCATGTCGTGCACGTCATTCGAACCGGCGATCTTGAGCGGTCGATCCAGGCGACGCGCTTCGGCGGCGCGGTTCATCTCGTCGCGTCGACCGTGGAGAGCGAGGCCGTGCCCGGGCTGATCACGCGCCGCCTGATCAATCTGCGAGGGATCCACGTGGGATCGCGCGATATGCTCCAAGCGCTCGCCGGCGTTTGCGCGCAGCGAAACATCCGCCCCGTGATCGACAGGGTCTATCCGTTCGAGGAGGCGCGCGAAGCCTATCGATTCCTGAAGTCCGGCGCCCATTTCGGCAAGATCGTCATCGCATTTCCCTAGCGCCCGGGTCAGGCCCCGGACGCGGCGTCGCCCAGCATGTCGTACCGGAGCCGGACGGCGGGGCGGCGGCTGTCGAGAGACACGTCGTCCATCGAGAGGATCTCGCCGGCGGCGATCGGGCGCGACAGCTTGACGCCGTTGGCGAGGCCGATCGGCAACATGCGCGCGTCCTTGCTCCGCGAGGCGGGAACGAGGCGTCCATAGACCGTGTATCCGCCCTCGCCGTCGAGCGCCTCGCCCTGCGCGAGATCGCGCTTGGCCACGGCCGCGACGTCGCCGCGCCACTCGCGCGTCGACCCCGTCGCCTCGCCGCGCAGCGCCGCGCTCAGGATCGAAACGGACAGCTCCATCCCGATCAGGTGGAACGGTTTGTACATGGCCGCGTAGCGTCCGGTGGAATCCGTCGGAAGCCCGTATTGCCGGAAGCAGGCGGCGGCGTAGTCGTTGGGAGCCTTGATGACGACGTACACGCCCCAGCGCAGGTCCCGAAAGACCGGGCGCCCGTCCCGCTCCAGCGAGGACACGACCTCGACCATGCCCTCGCGCTCCAGCCGGCCGCCGAGTTCCGCCGGGCGCATCACATGCGCCAGATCGTCCACGCCGCAGGGAGGAAACGAGAGACCGTTCTCCGGCGCGTCGAGCCCGCAGGCGTTGGCGATGGCGGCCATCTCGAGGGCCGATTTGGTGCCGTCGAGGAATGAATTGAACATCTGGGGGTTCATGCCGGCGGCCTTCGCCTCGGCGGGCGTCAGGCCGTAGTGTCGCCAGACGTCGTCGGGGGTCACCGTATGATAGTGCGGGAGGTACTTGGTGCCCTTGCCGGCGGCCGCCACCGTGAACCCGGTCGCTCGCGCCCAGTCCACGAGTTCGGCCACGAGAGCGGGCTGGTCTCCGTAGGCCATCGAATAGACGACGCCGCGCTCGCGCGCTTTGGCGGCCAGGACCGGCCCCGCCAGGACATCGGCCTCGACATTGACCATGACGACGTGCAGGCCCGCCTCGATCGCCGCGAGCGCGTGGGCGATCCCGGCCTCGGGATGCCCGGTCGCCTCCACCATCACCTCGACGCCGGCGCTCAGGATCGCCGCCGGGTCGCTGGCAAAGGTCGTTTCGGCGATGAGCCCCGCGTCCCAGCCGACTTCGCGGCAGGCGGCGCGGGCCCGGTCCGGATCCAGATCGACGATGACCGCGACCTCGACGCCCGGAATCGTCGGGACTTGCGACAGGAACATGGAGCCGAACTTGCCGGCGCCGATGAGCGCGACCCGGACCGGGCGTCCGTCGTCCGACCGCGCCTTGGCGAGGGACGCAAGATTCATGTCGGGAAACGGTTCATGTCTGGAGACCTCGATCGAGTCCTGTCGCGGAGACGAGAAATCCCGCGCACAGGTTCAGTATAGCCTCGCGACACCCGTTTGGAAGGCTCGCGCGGGCTCCGGATCCGATCGCGACTGACCGGATCGCGTCACGTCGCCGAAGACGGATCCACGGGGGCCTCGTCCTCTCGCCGTTCGTTCTCGAGGTAGCGCTCGACATAGCCCTTTCTCACGAGCGTCATGCCGAGCGCCGCCAACGGCGTGGCGAGCGCGAGGCCCAGGATTCCGAACAGCACGCCCATGAGCAACTGCATCGTGATGACCAGCGCAGGCGGAAGCGAGACCCGTTCCTGCTGAATCAGCGGCGTGATCGCGTATCCTTCGACCGTCTGGACGGCGAGATAGACTCCGATGACCATCAAAGCGGTGGTCGGGCTCTCGGCGAAACCCAGAAGGACGGCCGGCGCCGCGGCGATGATCGGACCGATATTGGGGATGAAGGCGAGGATCGCCGCGATCAGGCCGAGGATCGGCGCGAGAGGCACTCCGATCATCCACAAGCCGAACCAGGTCAGCAATCCGACCACCGCCATCGACATCAACTGCGCGACGATCCAGTTCCTCAACTTGTCGATCGACTCGCCGAGCATCTCGTCGGCGCCGGCGCGCATCGACGGCGCGAGGATGCTGAGAAAGCCCCGTCGATAGGTCTGCGGATCGAGCGCGACGTAGAGCCCGACGATCAGCATGATCAGGAAGCTGCCGAGCGCGCCGAAGGTGGTCGCAGCCACGGTGGCGGCCGCCCCCCCGCCGTCTTCGGGCATCAAGGCTCCCGGCGTGGCGCGCCGGAGCAGCGACTCGCCCCATGCGTATTCCTCGATGCGCGCGCGCAGCCGGCCGATCGCGTCGGGCACTTCCCGCACCAGCGTATCGAATTGTTCGGCCATGGCGGGCGCGAAGGCGAGAAGGGGGCCGACCAGGGCCAGGGTGACCAGGAGCACGAACAGGCCGATGCCCCAGCCGCGACCGATGCCGAGGCGACGGGCCAACCATTCGCCGCCGCCGCTGAAGAAAACCCCGAACAGAAGTCCCGCGAAGACGATCAGCAGGAAGTCGGGCGCGAAGATCAGAATCAGCGTGAGCGTTGCGAAGAGCACGACGAGCGCCGTCGTGCGGCGCCGCGGCGGGAGCAGTCTGGCGCGATACGCGTGATCGTCGTCGCGCGTCATCGGGTCGCCGGGATCGGGCGCTCGCCAATCGGATCGACGTGATGCATTGTCTTGCTCCTGTTATGTCCCACAGTGCAACGTGACCGGCAGGGGGTTGTTCCGCATCCGGCTCTCCCAGTCGCTCCCGCCGCGTCGGGGCGCCGGCGACGGCTGGCCGCCGAGCGGCCTGGCGGACTTGCGCGCCTCGCTCGCCGACGCCATCTCAGATCCATAGAATGCGGCTACAGCGCACCCGCTGGTAGACCAAGGGGCACATTTGGCCAGAACCGATATCGAGAACGAAAGGCCCAAACGGGCGCTGGTTCTGACCAATCCGAAGGCGAGGAGCGGCGACGGAGGCGTCGAGCCCGCGCTGGAGATTTTGCGCGCGAGCGGCATGTCCATCATGCACCCGAAGCCGGACGACCGTTCGTTCGCCGAAATCATTCGTGAGCGCTCGGGCGACGCCGACCTCGTGGTGCTCGGGGGCGGCGACGGCACGATCAACGCGGCGCTGCCGGCGCTGGTCGAGACACGGCTGCCGCTCGGAATCCTGCCGTTGGGAACGGCGAACGATCTGGCGAGAACCCTCGGCGTTCCGCCGGACCTCGCGGCGGCGGCGCAGATCATCGTGGGCGGCGCGACGCGCGTCCTCGATCTCGGCGACGTCAACGGAAAGCTGTTCCTGAACGTGGCCAGCATCGGCTACTCCGCGAAACTCGCCAGCCGTCTGACGTCGGAGGCTAAGAAGCGCTGGGGCAAATTCGGCTACGCCATCACCGCCTTCAATCTTCTGCGGGAGAATCGACCGTTTTCCGTGGACATCGAGCACGACGGGACCACGGAACGGGTCCGGACCGTGCAGATCGCGGTCGGGAACGGCCGCTTCTACGGGGGCGGCATGACCGTCGCCGCGGACGCGCAACCCGACGACGGCCTGCTCGACGTGTATAGCCTCGAGGTCAACAACTGGTGGGAGCTGGTGCCGCTGATCCCGGCGCTGCGAAAGGGAACGCACGGACGCTGGGCGAAAGTCCGGGCGTTCAAGGCCACGAGCCTCTCGCTGGCGACCCGGCGACCCCACGACGTGAATACGGACGGAGAATTGTCGACCGTGACGCCGGCGGTGTTTCGCGTCCATCGCGCGGCGCTGTCGGTCTTCGCGCCGCCCGCAAACGCAGCGGCGGGGTGAATGCAAAGGATCGCCGGCGGCCGCTGGCGCGACGGGGCGCCCGGATCCTAACCGGCGCTCTTGCGCGGATCGGATTTCGTGCGCGCGCTGAGCCAGTCCATCAGGGCGAGCAGGACGCCCGAGATGACGAAAGTCAGGTGGATCATCACCAGCCACTGCAACTGCGTCGGATCGAACGGAACGTCTGCGTCCGCCTTCCCGATCTCCATGAAGCGCTTCAGGAGATGGATGCCCGAAATGGCGACGATCGAGGCGACGAGCTTGAGCTTGAGGCCGGCGAAGTCCACCTTGCCCATCCAGTCCGGCCTGTCGACGTCCTCGCCGATGTCCAGCCGCGAAACGAAGGTCTCGTATCCGGAGAACAGCACGATCAGAAGCAGGTTCGCCGCGAGGCTGAGGTCGATCAGGGTCAGGCAGGCGAGGATGACGTCATCCACCGACAGCGTGAAGGTCTGGCCGGCGTAGTAGACCAACTCCCGGAGAAAGACGAGCATGAGCATGCAGAGCGCGACGACCAGCCCGAGATAAATCGGCGCCATCAGCCAACGCGAGGCGAACAGGCCGCGCTCGAGCGCGATCTCCAACCGTGGCTTGGGCATGAGCGTTTCCCTCCATATTCTCGCATCGCGCGGCGGCTCTGACCTTCATCCGCCCGCGCGAGAATTCGCCAGAAAGAACCGGACCATCTGAACCGACGCGTCCGGACCCTCGGCGTCGGTGTAGGATCCGGCCGAATGTCCGCCCGACCAGGCGTGGCCAGATCCTTCGATCATCCAGAGTTCGAGCATGTCGGTTCCGTCGGAGCCCGAAAAGTGGCTGCGCGCATAGCCGCGACCGCGCACGGACCGCTTGCCGACGCGCGACGGCGCCGTGTCGCCGCCCACCGCGGCCGCCACGATCTTCGCCGCGTTGGACGGATGGACCGTGCTGTCGGCCTCGCCCTGAAAGACGATCCGGCGGACGGGACGAGATTTCACGTCGACGCCCGGCTCCCCGCCGGCGGAGGCGGATCCGCTGCGCATCGCGGACATCGCGGACATCACGTCGCGCGCCGCGCCGCGGTGCAAGCCCGAATGGATGCCCGCCGCCGAGAACACGTCGGGGTAGACGTCCGCCAATATGGCCGCCATCGCGCCGCCGGCGGACAGACCCGCCACGAAGACGTCGTCTCGGACGAGGCCGAATTCCTTCATCAGCTTCTGCGTCAGCGATGCGAGAATCGCGGGCTCGCCCGCGTCCCGGTTCTGGTGACGCGGGTTGAACCAGTTCCAGCACGAGGCGCCGTTGTGGCCTTTTGTCTGCGCCGGATACGCGACGACGAGGCCGTGCTTCTCCGCCAGCGCGTTCATGCGGGTGCCGACCGCGAAATCATCCGGGTTCTGGGAGCACCCGTGCAGCATGAGGATTAAGCCGGTGGGACGGTTCGGCCGGCTCGCGGGAAGATAGATCTTGTAGCCGCGCGATCCCGCCGCGCTGCGATGTGATCGCGAGAGATATTGCGCGCCCGCCGGAATTCGCGGAGCGACCTCGCGATTGGACGATCGGGAAGAAGATCGGGCGGACGATCCGGAGGACGCCGGCGACATCATCGACTGCGCCGCGCGCAGTTGCTGTATCACCACGCCGAGGCCGGTCGTCGCGGACTTTCGGGATGTCGCCGATTTCTGCGCGGCCGGCTTCGTCGCGGCGGCGGATTTGGCGGCCGCGGCCTTGGATTTGGCGGTCTTCGCCTTTGTTTTCGGCGGCTTGGCGCTTTTGGCCTTGGTCGGCGCGACCGGGGTGAGCGCTGATGTCAGGAGCCCGGTCATGGCGTTCTGAAACGAGCGGGTCATCTTCGCCGGGCGCATCAATCTGTTCAACCGACGCATGCCGGCCGTAAGAGCGCGTGTCATCGAGCTGTCCTTGAATGAGCGGCCGTTCCGGCTCGGCGAAGCGCTGCGCGTTTGGTCGCTCTGTTCTGGTGAACGCGCCGCGCGGACATTAGTTGCCGCCGCCGCCAATTATATTGCGGCGCCGCAACATAAGCGAGTCCTAGTCCCGCGCTTCGTCGAGCCCCTGTTCGATCACGTCGTCAGCCGCGTCCAGATCGGAGGGCTCCGGTTCCGGTTTCTCCTGGACGTCCTGCGCGGCCGGGTCGTGGCAGAGCGCGACGAACAGCGGGAAGTGATCCGATCCGATCTCCTCCAGCACCGCCACGTCCAGAAGCCAGAACGATTCCTCGAAGAATACGTGGTCGAGCGGCCATTTCAGCAAGGGCCAGTGGGCGTTGAACGTCGCATAGAGCCCTCGTCCGATACGTGGATCGAGCAGCCCGCTGACTTCCTGGAACAGCGTGTTGGACCGTGACCAGGCGACGTCGTTGAGGTCCCCCGCGACGATCGACGGGACGGCTTCGTCGCGGACCTCCTTTCCGACGATGAGCAGTTCGGCGTCCCGCTCGGCCGTGTCCTGCAACGGCGGCGGCTTGGGATGCAGGCCGTACAGATTGATCAACGATCCCGACGGGAGCGCCACGCCCGTCTTGATCGACGGCACGTCGTCCTCGACCAGAAAGCGCACCTGCGGCCCGACAAGCTCGAGGCGGGAAAACAGATGTAGTCCATAGCTGTCCTCCTGCGGATGCGAGATTACGTTGGGGTAGGCCTGCGTCAGGGGAGCGATCTGCTCGTCCCACCAGGCGTCCGTCTCCATCAGCAGCACGAGATCCGGATCGACCTCTTCGACGAGGGCGAGAAGCGGGGCGGAATTGCGGTTGTGGATCAGGACGTTCGCCACCAGGAGCGTGACGCGCGAGTCCGGGGCGCAACTCGCCCGCTGCTTGGCCTGGGTTTCGACCAGCGGCGTGTACGGCAGGATGGCGTAGACCTGCCAGGCGAGCGCCGCGGCGGCCAGGGCGGCGAACATCGCCGTCCGCCTGTCGCGCAACGGCAGGAGAGCGGGCGTGGCGAGCAGGACGATCACGAGCAGGACGGCTACCTGAGAGCGCGGGAAATCCCAGATCCGGATCACCGACAGGTTGCTCGGAATGAAGGGCAGCGTCGTGACGAGGACGCCGAATGCGCCCAACCCGAAGAGAAGCCAACGGAGCGCCTTCACCTGCGGCGTCCTCGCTTCAGTCTCGTCACGACATGGTCCATCAGCCGTCCCCCTGCTTCGACAACGCGTCACGATGGGATTGGATCGCGATCGAATCAAGAGATTACGGGGCGACCGAGCCGGGGCGTTCGGGGCGGACGCGGCGAGGAATCGTGGTCGCGACGTCGTGCGTCCGCTGGCGTGATCGGCGACGCGGCCAAGCGGACGCCGCTCCTGACGCCAATCCGCGACGGCGATGTCTCATATGTCCGGGGGGAGCGCCCCGTGCGAAGCTGGGCCTGGGTCCGCACGTCCACACGCTCCCCAAGAGGCTTTCCATGTCCGATCTCACTCTCCTCGCCACAGGCGACATTTTCCTCGGCTCCGATGATTCGGCCGCCTTCCTCGAGCCCATCGCGCCGATGATCCGCGAGGCCGACGTCGCGATCGGCAATCTGGAGGCTCCGGCCTCGGCGCTGGGCGAGCCCTCGGCCGAGAAGCGGGCCTACGGCTCGAAGCACATCCTGCGCATGAAGCCGGAGGTCGTCGGGCTCCTGCGGGATTCCGGCTTCCACGCCATGAGCGTCGCCAACAATCACGGCATGGATTTCGGAGGCGAGGCGCTGCTCGACACCCTCGCGCGGTGCGACGCGGCGGGGATCGCCCGCGCCGGCGGCGGGCGCGACATCGACGAGGCTCGCGCCCATGCGATCGTCGAGCGCGACGGGGTGCGCATCGCCCTCGTCTCGATGACGTTCATCTACGCGCCCGTGTCGTCGCCGGCGCGGGAGGATTCGCCGGGTCTGTTCTGCGTGGGCGTCGACACCGCCTACGCGATGCCGCGCAATCTTCTCCTCGCGCCGGGCGTGTGGCCGCGCGCGGTCACGACGACGCGCGTCGCGGATCGCGCGGCCGTGCTCGAGTCGATCGCTCGCGCCAAGGCGGACGCCGACATCGTCGTCGCGGCCTGCCATTGGGGTCTCAGCGGCTTCGCCTCCGGCAGCGGCATGGGCGTTCCCGCCAAGCTCGGCCCGAACTTCCTGACCGATTACCAGCGCGACATGGGCCGCGCCATCGTCGAGGCCGGGGCTGATCTCGTCGTCGGCCATCATCCGCACCGGCTGCAGGGCGTCGAATTCCATCGCGGCAAGCTGATCGCCTACAGCCTGGGCAATTTCCTGTTCAGCTTCGAGCTCGATTTCTTCACCCATACGGGCGGCGTTCTGAAGCTCGGGATCGACCGGACGACGAAGGAGATCGTCTCCCATGCGATGCTCCCGGTCGTGATGGATCGCGAGGGCTATCGCACGCGTCCCGCGCGCGGGGCCGAGATCGGCGCGGTGCGCGACGAACTCGCGGCGCTGTCCGAGGAATTCGCCGTCGAGGCGACGGTGTCGGGCGAGGAGATCGTGCTTCGCGGGTGACGGGCGCCGGCGCGAACGCTCAGCGCAGCCTGAAATTCACCGGCGCCGTGACGCTCACGCTCGCCGTCGCGTCGGGCGGCGGGGGCAGTGGCGAGGCGCGGCGGATCATGTCGACGGCCGCCGCGTCGAGCGCGGCCGAGCCGCTGCTGCGCGCGACGGAATGCGCCAGCACCCGCCCGGACGCGTCGATGGTGAAGCTCAGATGCACGACGCCCTCGACGCCTGATTCTCGCGCCGAGGCGGGATAGCGGCGATGGCGTTCGAGATGGGCGGCGAGCTGCGACCGCCAGCGGGGCGTGAGGTTCGGGGTCGTCCCGCCGCGCCCGGTCTGAGCCGCCGCCGCGCGCGGCGCCTCCCGCGCCTGCGTCCCCGATGCGGCGGAATCGATCGCGGCCGCCCTGCGCGGACGCTCTCGCGCGACGCGGGTGGGGGCGGGCGCGAGATCGCGCGGGCGGCGCGGCGGGGACGGCGCGATCGCGCCCGTCGTCACGGGAGCTTCCACGATTTCCGGCGCAGGCCGTTCCGGAGCGGTCTCAGGCGCTTGCGTCTCCCCGTCGGGCGCGGCGGGCTCCTCGGGGGGCGTTTCGACGTCTTCCGCAGGAGCCGCGTCGCCCGGCCTCGCTTCCTGGAATATCGAAGCCGGGGCGGGGGGCAGGTCCTGCGGCGGCGCGGCGGGCGCTTCCGGAAGGGACGCGAGCTCCACGCTCAGGAAGCCCGCCTCCTGCGGGGGCGCGGGCCGGGGCGGCGCGGCGCTCGTCAGCCAGATCGCGACGGCCGCATGCGCGCCCGCCGAGGCGACGGCCGCGACGATCCAGCCCATGGCGATCGGGATCTCGCGCGTCATGGCGAGGGCGCGCCGCCTGCGCTCGCCGCGTCGAGCCCCACGAGCGCGACCTTCAGATAGCCCGCCGCGCGCAGGTCGCTCATCACCGCCATCACCTCGCGATAGGGCAGGGCCTCGTCGGCGCGCAGGAACACCCGCTCCTCGCGATGCCCGTCGCTCGCGGCGTCGAGCGCGGCGGCGAGGCCATCCCGGGCGACCGAGGCCTCGCCCACGAACAGCGCCCCGGAGGCGTCGAGCGAGATCACGAGCGGATCGGGCGGCGCCGGCGCCGGCGCGCCGCTGGCTGCGGGAAGGTCGACCCGCATGTCGACGGTCGCGAGCGGGGCGGCCACCATGAAGATGATCAGCAGGACGAGGATCACGTCGATGAACGGCGTGACGTTGATCTCGTGCGCGAGCGCGTGCTCCTCGCCGTCCCCGCCGGTGGAAAAACGCCCGGCCATGGTCACTCCGCGGCGAAACGGTGGAGGGGGCGCGCCTTCGCCGCCGCGCGGTCGAGATCGCGGCTGACTAGACGCGCCACCGCCGCGCCGGCGTCCAGAAGCTGGCCGCGATACGCGCCCGTGGCGCGGGCGAAAACGTTGTAGATCAAGACGGCGGGAATGGCGGCGGCGAGCCCGGCGCCCGTGACGAGGAGCGCTTCGGCGATGCCGGGCGCGACGACGGCGAGGTTCGACGTCTGCGCCTGCGCGATCCCGATGAACGCGTTCATGATGCCCCATACGGTGCCGAACAGGCCGACGAACGGCGCCGTCGAGCCGATCGTCGCGAGAATTCCCGTTCCCCGCCCCATCCGCCGAGACGCCCCGGCGACGACGCGCTCGAGGCGCGAGGCGACGCGCTCCTTCAGGCCGTCGGGAGCGAGACCGACGCTCGCGCGCGCCTCCTCGTCGGCCGCCTCGACCAGCGCGCGAACGGGTCCGCGCAGACGCCCGGCGCCGGCGAGCGCGCTCGCCAGGTCGGGCGCCTCCGCGACGAGGCGCAGCCCCCGCCGGGCGCGCGAGCGCGCGATCGCGATCTCGAGCGTTTTTCCGATCCAGATCGCCCAGGTCGTGACGGAGGCCGCAACGAGGCCGATCATGATCGCCTGCACCACCGGATCGGCGGCGAGGAACATGCCGAGCGCGCTGAGATCGTGCGCGGGAGCGGGGATCGCATCTGAGGAATTCATAGCGCCGCGATCCGTTCGCGCATGGCCTCGAAGGCGGCGAGCTGCTCGGGAAGCAGCTCGCGCTCGTCGTCGCGCCGCACGAAGACCTTGAACATCGCCTCCCCCGCGTCGTTGAGGAACTGCACTGAGCAGGACCTTCGGCCGTGGAACAGCCGGTCGACGAGCCAGATCGCGCGGCAATTCTCGGCCCGGATATGTCCGCCGATCGGGCTGTCGCCGTGGATGTTGTAATAGCCGCGCCCGAAGGAGCCGACCGGAAGCGAGCCCGCGCATTCGAGCACGATGTCGCTCGTGTGCACGATGAGCAGGACCTCGCCCCAGGTCGCGAGGTCCTGCCAGAGCTCCTCGAAACGCGCACCGTCGACGAAAGCGGCCTCGCCGGGCGGCAGCGCTTCGAGGATCGCGGAGAGCGGCGCGCCGCAATCGCGCGCCACCGCCTCGAGCACCCCGTCCGGCTTTACCGCGAGCGCCGCGCGGATCGCGTCGATCCGTGCTGCTGGATGGGCGATCCCCATGCTCATCGCGCTCACTCCGCCGCCGTGCGCAGGGGCGCGGAGGCCTCCTGCGTCAGGACGGTCTCGAAGCCCTCGAACTCGGGATGGCCGAGATAGACGCCCTTCGATCCGCCGGCGTTGCGATGCGATTCACGGAACTGCTCCGACTTCGTCCAGGCCGTGAAGAGATTGCGGCTCTCCCACGTCGTGTGCGACGAATAGAGGGTGTGATCCTCGCGATCGGGCCCGCGCAGCAGATGGAAGGCGAGGAAGCCTTCCATCTCGTCGAGGCGCGTCTTGCGCGAACTCCAGATCTCTTCGAACTCGGCCTCGCGACCCTTTGCGACCTTGAAGCGGTTCATGGCGATGAACATGCAAATCTCCTGTTTAACCGGGTGGATCAGGCGCCGAAGCGCGTCGTGAAGCCGAATTTCGCGACGAAACCCGGGCTGGCGTCGCCATCCCGGAAACGCTGGTAGCGGACGTCCCCGACGTTTTCGAGGGTGACGAACGCGCGCGAATTTTCGTTGATCTCGTATGAGCCGTAGAGGTCGACCAGCGTGTAGGCCTTGCTCGCGAGGTTCGCCGAGGCCGGCGGCAGGCGGTTCTGCGCCGAGACGAACGTGATGCGCCCGCCGATCGTCAGCTTTTCGTCGAGCAGGCGCAGGCCGCCGCCGACCGCCACGCGCGTCGGCTGGATCGTGGCGAGGGGCTGAAGCGTGGTGCGGTTGTCGCCGCGCACATGCGAGCCCGACAGGCTCGCGAACCAGGCGCGCGCGTCGTACGCGAGCTCGCCCTCGACGCCGGTCAGCCGGGCGGCCGTGATGTTGGCGTAAGTGAAGGTCGTGCCGGCGCAGGCGAAGGGGATCGGAGCGCCGCAGGGGGCGCCCGGATCGGTATAGACGCTGTCGATATAGTCGCGCACGTCGTTGCGGTAGACGGCGAACTTGCCCCGCAGCCGGTCCCCCGGCGCGAACACGTCGTCGAAGCTCACGTTCACGCCGGCTTCGACCGTGCGGCCGATCTCTGGCCGCAGGTTCGGGTTGGGCAGGAAGGTGAAGGCCGCCGGCGCCGGATGCAGGCCGGAGACGAGAGTCTCCGTGACCGAGGGCGCGCGGTAGCCTTCGGCGTAAGTCCCGTAGAATTGCAACCCTTCGATCGGCTCGAAGCCCAGCGTGATCTTCGGCGAGGTCCGCGAGCCCTCGGCCCGCGTCGCGCCGCCGGCGAGTTCGTAGCGGTCGTGGCGCAAGGCGCCGATCACCTCGAACATCCCGAGTTCGAAACGGCTCTGCACGAACGCGCCGCTCACGGTCCGCCGTCCCCCGGGCGTCGTCGCGGAGCCCGCTCCCGCCGGATCGAACGTGCTGACCCGATCCTCGAAGGCGTCGCCGCCATAGGTGAAGGAGAGGCGGCCCGCCCCGACGTCGAAGCGCGTCGTGTTGTGGATGTCGAAGCCCGTCGTGCGGATCTTGAAGTAGCGGCTCTGTCCGATCTGGGCCGGCGCGCCGGTCACGCGGCGCTGCTGCGTGTCGGTCGCGGTGACATACGCCGAGGCGCGCAGGTCGATCCACGGATTGTCGGGCTGCGAATAGGCGTAGCGCGCGACGAGGTTCGACGTCGTGACGTCGTTCTCGCGCCGGGGCTCCTGCGCCGTGCCTGGACCGTTGGTGAAATCGAAACGCTGGTATTGTCCGCTGAAGGTCAGGAGATGGCCGTCCGCCGGGCGCAGTTCGATCTTGCCGATGGCGCCCGTGATCTCCTGGCCGCTGTCGCGGACCCGCGCGCCGTCGCCGGCGCGATAGTCGTTCAGGCGCCGGTAGGAAATTCCCGCCAGCGCGCCGAACGCCTCGACCGGGCGCATCGCGCCGATCAGCGAGCCGTAGAGGCCGCTCTGGCGACCCGTCACGGCCGTGGCGGAGCCGACCGCACCGAAGCGTTCGCCCTCGCGCAGCACGTCGTCCGGCCGCAAAGTCTCGAACGATACGACGCCGCCGATCGCGCCGGAGCCGTAGACGTTGGCGACAGGCCCTCGCGTCACGTCGACGGAGCGCAGGAAGCTCGGCTCGAGGAAGAACGCGCCGTTGGCGTTGTGGCCGGAGCGCTGGAAGTTCTGTCGCGCGCCGTCCACCGTGACCGCGACGCGACCGAAATCCTGAAGTCCGCGAATGTTGACGGCGGTCGCTGGGTCGTTGGGATTCTCCTGCGTCGCGACGCCGGGGATCGTCGACAGGGTCGTCCCGATCCTCTGAGGGTTCGCGCGCTCAATCTCGGCGCGCGACACGACGCTGACGGCGCCCAGCGCGTCGACGGCGCGCTGCTCCTGCTTGGTCGCCGTCACGGTGATTTCGTCGAGCAGGACGGCCTCCTGCGCGCAGGCGGCGCCGGCCGCGAGGAGCGCGACGAGCGACGAGCCCGTCATGATCAGTCCACGAGAACGAATACGCATAATCCAGCCCCGAATCTTTCCAATGTAGCGTGGTTCGGCGGGCTTGCGGCGTCGAATGAAAATCGAGGCGGCGCTGGCTGGCTCTATATGAGTCATCGTGGAGTTGATGACTTGACGCTGATTATTGAAAGAGCCTAATTGCGTCAACTACAATTTATTAGGCCTCCAGTTTACATAAACTCTAAAGAGGATGACTGAAAGATGACTACAGATACAGGCGAGAATAGTTCCAGTCTGGCGCGCCCTCCCGATCGCTCCGCCCAGCCCGTCATGCGGGCCGCCGCCATTACGGCGCCCGTGATCGACATCCGTGACCTCGTCGGCGAGGGCCGGGAGGTCGCGATCCTGCATGGCGGCGAACTCTATCGGCTGCGCATCACCTCCCGCGATCGCCTGATCCTGACGAAATGATCCGACT
Source organism: Microvirga sp. (assembly GCA_022241475.1). Next base: position 49,603 of record JAKOMT010000003.1, read on the forward strand.
CCCGAGGACAGACCTCATGACCATCGCCTCCAAGCGCCTCGTTCCCCTTCTCGCCGGCGCTTTCCTCGCAGCGTCCGCCACCTTCGCCGCGTCCGCTGCCGACGCCTCCGAGCGCGTCGTCGCGGCGGGGGGCGTCGTCACCGAGATCGTCTACGCGCTCGGCGCGCAGGCTAGCCTCGTCGGCGTCGATACGACGAGCCTGTATCCGCCGGACGCCCTCGCGACGCTTCCCGACGTCGGCTACGTCCGCGCGCTCTCGGCGGAGGGCGTGCTTTCGCTGGGGCCTGACCGGATCATCGCCGTCGAGGCGGCCGGCCCGCCGGACGTCGTCGCGCAGATCGAGGCCGCGGGCGTGCGCGTCGACCGGATTCGCGAGGATTTCACGCCCCGGGGCGTGGCGGACCGGGTGCGCGCGATCGGCGTCCTCGTCGGTCGCGAGGCGCAGGCGCAGGCTCTGGCGGCGGAGGTCGAAGAGGGCTTCGCGCGCCTCGACGCCATGCGCGAAACCCTGGGCGACGTATTGCGAGAACGCTCCGCCGATCCCGCCCGCGTGCTCTTCGTACTCTCGTTCCAGAACGGCCGGGCCATGGTCGGCGGACGCGGCACGGCGGCGGACGCCGCGATCGCGCTCGCGGGCGGCGTCAACGCCGCGGGCGACGTCGAGGGCTTCAAGCCGATGACGGACGAGGCCATCGCCGCCGCGGCGCCCGACCTCGTCCTCGCCATCGACCGCGCCGGTCACGCCATCGATCCGGATGTCCTGTTTTCGACGCCGTCCTTCGCCCTGACGCCGGCCGCCGCAGAGCGACGCTTCGTCTCGATGGACGGCCTCCACCTCCTCGGATTCGGTCCGAGGGCGTCGGACGCGCTCGCCGATCTCATGCGCGCGATCTATCCGGATCACGGGCTCGAGGAGGCGCGGCGCAAGGCTGAGGCCGGTCGATGAGCGCGTTGGTCGATTGCGGCGCCGGCGACGAGTTCGGGCGCGCGCTCGCGGCGCGCCGGCGCAAACTGGCGCTCTCGACGGCCGCGCTCGTCTGCGGCGCGCTCCTCGTCGCCGCGCTCGGCCTCGCCTCCGGAGCGGCGTCGATCGCGCCCGGGCGCATTCCCGCGATCCTCGTCGGCGCGGCTTCGGCCGATCCCCGCGAGGCGCTCGTCCTGATGAACATCCGCCTCCCGCGTCTGCTGCTGGGTTTTCTCGTCGGGGCCGCGCTCGCCGTCTCCGGAGCGATGATGCAGGGCCTGTTCCGCAATCCGCTGGCGGATCCCGGCCTCGTCGGCGTGTCCTCGGGCGCGGGGCTCGCGGCTGCGGCGACCATCGTGCTCGGAGAGCGCTTTCTCGCGCCGACGATCGGACTTCCGGGGCATCTGCTGTTGCCGCTCGGCGCCTTCCTCGGCGGGCTCGCCGTCACGCTCGTCCTCTACGCGATCGCCACGCGCGAGGGGCGCACCTCCATCGCGACGATGCTGCTCGCCGGAATCGCGCTCGGCGCCCTCGCTGGCGCGGGGACGGGGCTCCTGACCTATCTCGGCGACGACGCCCAGCTTCGCGACCTCACGTTCTGGTCTCTCGGCAGCCTCGGAGGCGCGACCTGGGCGAAACTCGCCRTCGCSTCGGCGATCATCCTKCCCGTCCTCGCGGCGACCCCGGCTCTGGCGCGCGGGCTCAACGCGCTCTCGCTCGGCGAGGGCGAGGCCTATCATCTCGGYTTTCCCGTGCAGAGGCTCAAGGCCGYSGTCATTCTSCTCGTCGCCGCCGCGGTSGGGGCGAGCGTCGCGGCGGCGGGGGCGATCGGATTCGTCGGAATCGTCGCGCCGCATGTGTTGCGCCTGATCGTCGGCCCCGACCACCGGCTTCTGCTGCCGCTCTGCGCCGTGCTCGGCGGGGCGCTGCTTACGGTGGCCGATCTCGTCGCCCGCACGCTCGTCGCGCCGGCCGAACTCCCCATCGGGATCGTCACGGCGGCGATCGGCGCGCCGTTCTTCCTCTGGCTGCTCCTGCGGCGCGACAGGGCGTACGCATGACCCTGATCGAAGCGCGCGGCGCGCGGCTCGCCATTCACGGTCGCGATCTCGTTCGCCCGACCGACATCGCGATCGCGGCGGGCGAGGTGCTGGTCGTCGTCGGTCCGAACGGCGCGGGCAAGACGAGCCTCCTGCGGCTCCTCACCGGCGAGACGGCTCCGAGCGCGGGCGAGGTGCTGTACGACGGCTCGCCCCTCCGCGACTGGCCGGCCTGGCGCCTTTCGGCCAAACGCGCGGTGATGGCGCAGGCGCAGCGGCTGTCGTTCCCCTACACGGCGCACGACGTGGCGCGGATCGGCGTCGAAGGCGGCGCGCGGCCCGGACGTCGCGCTTCCCGCGACGCGATCTGCCGGCAGGCGCTCGCCCGGGCCGACGCGCTGCATCTCGCCCATCGCGATTACCAGACCCTGTCCGGGGGGGAGCAGCAGCGCGTGCAATTCGCCCGCGTCCTCGCGCAGCTATCCGCCGGACGCGGCGTCGCGGGCGCGCAGGCGCTGTTTCTCGACGAACCGGTGGCGAGCCTCGATCTGCGTCATCAGCTCGAACTGATGGACGCCGCGCGCGACGTCGCGGCCGAGGGCGTCGCCGTCGTCGCCGTGCTGCACGACCTCAACCTCGCCGCCGCCTACGCCGATCGCCTCGTGGTGATGGCCGACGGCGCCGCGATCGCCGACGGCCCGCCCGGCACGGTCCTCGACGACGCGCTCGTCGCGCGCGCCTTCGGCGTCGGGCTTGCCGTGCGACGGTCTGACGACGGCGCGCCCTTTGTCTTGCCGCACCGGCGCGGGGTGCGGACGGCGGCCGGCTGATTTTTCCGGTTGCGCCGCCGCGTTCCCCGGCCCACCCTCCCGGCCGCGAGAAGCGATTCCGAAGGATGGCTGATGAGTTCTGGCCTGCGCACGCCGCCGATTTTCGACGGGCACAACGACCTCTTGCTCAAACTCCATCGCGGGGAGACCGACGCCGGGGGCGTGCTCTCGGGCTATCGCGGCGGCCATATCGATCTGCCCCGCGCGCGACGCGGGGGCTACGCCGGCGGGTTCTTCGCCGTCTATGTGCCGGGTTCGGTCGAGGAGGCCGAGGCGGCGGACGATCTCATGCGGCGCCCGCGCTACGACGTGGCGCTGCCCCCGGCGATCGGCTGGAGCGCCGCGATCGCCGTCGCCCTCGACCAGATCGCCTGGGCGCACAGGCTTGAGGCGGCCGGCGTCGTCACGATCTGCAGAGACGTCGCGACGATCGAGGAAGCGATCGCGGGCGAGCGCATGGCGGCCGTGCTGCACGTCGAGGGCGCGGAGGCGATCGACGCCGATTTTGCGGCGCTGGAGGTGTTTCACGCGGCGGGACTGCGCTCGCTCGGCCCGGTCTGGAGCCGGCCGAACGCCTTCGGGCACGGCGTGCCGTTCCGCTATCCCTCGACGGGCGACACCGGGCCGGGCCTCACGGATCTCGGCAAGGAGCTCGTGCGCCGCTGCAATGCGCTTCGGATCATGCTCGACGTCTCGCACCTCAACGAGCGCGGCTTCGACGATCTCGCCGGCATCACCGACGCGCCCCTCGTCGCCACGCATTCGAACGCGCACGCCGTGTGCCCGCACGCGCGCAATCTCACCGATCGCCAGCTCGAACGCATCCGCGACAGCGACGGCATGGTCGGCCTCAACTTCGCCGCCGCCTTCCTGCGCCCTGACGGGCGCATGGACTCGGACGTCGGCCTCGATCTGATCCTGCGCCATCTCGAACATCTGATCGGCATCCTCGGCGAGGACCGCGTCGGCTTCGGCTCGGATTTCGACGGGGCGACGGTTCCCGACGCCATCGGCGACTGCTCCGGCCTGCCGGCCCTGCGTCGCGCCATGCTCGATCACGGCTTCGGCGAAGCGCTGATGGAGAAGCTCTGCTGGCGCAACTGGACGCGGGTTCTGGCGAAGACCTGGGGCGCCTGAGACGACTTGGATCGCCCGAGTTGAACTCCGGCGACGACTTGGAGCCAGCCGGCGAAATCGGTATTCGTTTTTCAGTAGCCGCCGTATTTTTGTGCAGCGCAAAATCTTCGCCAGTTTTTTAATCACACGGGCCGGCGCCGCGATTCCTTAACGAAGCGTTTGCAAGCGTTTCGCGCTGGCACACTCCTTGCGGATCTCTCGCTGTGCGAAAGAACTCGTAGAGGGGGTCTAGCATGATCAAGTCGGGAATTACGGGCCTGGCGGGGCTGGCCATGGCGGCCGGCCTCGTGGCCGGAACAGTATTGTCCGCGTCGGATGCGCGGGCTCAGGATACGATCAAGGTCGGAATCCTGCATTCGCTCTCGGGAACGATGGCCATCAGCGAGACGACGCTCAAGGACGTCATGCTGATGCTCATCGAGGAGCAGAACAAGAAGGGCGGCCTCCTCGGCAGACAGCTCGAGGCCGTCGTCGTCGATCCGGCCTCCGATTGGCCGCTCTTCGCCGAGCGGGCGCGCGAATTGATCAGCGTCCAGGAAGTCTCGGCCGTCTTCGGCTGCTGGACCTCGGTCTCGCGCAAATCCGTGCTCCCCGTGTTCGAGGAGCTGAATTCGATCCTGTTCTACCCCGTCCAGTACGAGGGCGAGGAATCGCAGCGCAACGTGTTCTATACGGGCGCCGCGCCCAACCAGCAGGCCATTCCGGCCGTCGATTATCTGATGGCGGAGGAGGGCGTCGAACGCTGGGTTCTGGCGGGAACGGATTACGTCTACCCGCGCACCACGAACCGCATTCTGGAGGCCTATCTCAAGTCCAAGGGCGTGGCCGACGAAGACATCATGATCAACTACACGCCGTTCGGACATTCCGACTGGCAGACGATCGTGGCCGACATCAAGAGCTTCGGCGCAACCGGAAAGAAGACGGCGGTCGTCTCGACCATCAACGGCGACGCCAACGTTCCGTTCTACCTCGAACTCGGCAACCAGGGCGTCTCGGCGACCGACATCCCCGTCGTCGCCTTCTCGGTCGGCGAAGAGGAGCTCGCCGGGCTCGACACCGCGCCGCTCGTCGGACATCTCGCGGCATGGAACTACTTCATGTCGGTCGACACGCCGGCGAACGCCGAGTTCATCGAAACCTGGCAAGCGTTCATCGGCGACGCCGAGCGCGTCACCAACGATCCCATGGAAGCCCATTACATCGGCTTCAACATGTGGGTGAAAGCTGTCGAGAAGGCCGGGACCACGGATACGGACGCGGTGATCGAAGCCATGATCGGCGTAGCCGTCCCCAACCTCACCGGCGGCCTCTCGGCCATGATGCCCAACCACCACATCACCAAGCCCGTGCTCATCGGCGAAATCCAGGCCGACGGGCAGTTCGACGTCGTCTGGGAGACGGCGGGGCTGGAAGTGGCGCAGGAATGGTCGCCGTATCTCGAAGGCTCGCGCGATCTGATCGCCGACTGGCGCAAGCCCCTCGAGTGCGGAAACTTCAACGTGAAGACCGGCACCTGCGGCGGCGGAAGCTGAGCGCATAGCCGACGAAGACGCGTCCTCGCCCCGTCGGGCGAGGACGATCTCCGCGCCTTCCGCTCCGCCAGATCGAGAGCCTTCCCATGAAGATCGGACGCGGCCTGAAGTTCGTGCGGTTCTTGCGCATGGCGCTGATCGCAATCACCACGCTCGCAATTCCCGCCGCGGCCGTCGCCGACCCGGTCGACGATGCGCTCTCCCGTTTCGCCGGGGGCTCCTTCAACGATACGCAAGCCGGGATCGAGCAACTCGTGGCGACCGGCCACGAGACGGCCGCCGACGTCATCGGCGCGCTCGGCGAGGGGAACCTGCTTTTCCGCAGGGCTGACCAGGCGGTGTTCTATCGCGACGCCGACGGCGTCATTCGTGATGCGAAGACCGGCGAGCCGTCGGACGTCGAGTCGGCGTTGCTCCAGACTGTTCGAGTCAACAATCGTGTGCGGCGGGTCGTGCAGGGCGCGATCGGCGGCTTGACGCTGATGTCGCCGGACCCGGCGCGGCGGCTGAGCGCGGCCAACGCCACCTTCCGGTCACGCGACCCGGCGTCCGTGCCGCTGATCGAAGCGGCCATCGCGCAGGAGACCTCGCCGGGAATTCGCAAGGTGCTCGTCGAGGCGCGCGCGGCGCTGATCCTGCCGCTAGCGTCCGTCTCGCTGGAGGAGCGTCTCGCAGCCGCCGATGTGCTGGCCGCCCGCGGCGATCAGGCGGCGATGGTCGCCCTGCGCTCGCTCCCGGCCGACGCGCCCGAGGAACTGCGCGCGGCCGCCGATGCGTCCATCGCGACGATCGAGCGGCGCCAGACCTATATCGCGGTCGGACAGAACGTCGCCTTCGGGATCAGCCTCGGCTCGGTGTTGCTTCTCGCCGCGATCGGCCTCGCCATCACATTCGGCGTCATGGGCGTCATCAACATGGCGCATGGCGAGATGGTGATAATCGGGGCCTACACGACCTACGTCGTCCAGCAGGTGATCCGCGCCTACGCCCCCGGTCTTTTCGACGCCTCGTTGCTGATCGCGATCCCGACGGCGTTCATCGTGGCGGGCGCCATCGGCATAGCCATCGAGCGCGGAATCATCCGTTGGCTCTACGGGCGCCCGCTCGAAACGCTGCTCGCCACCTGGGGGCTTTCGCTCGTGCTTCAGCAGGCGGTGCGCACCATCTTCGGGCCGACGAACAAGCAGGTCGGCACGCCGAGCTTCATGCAGGGCTCCGTCGAGATCTTCGGCATCGGCATGACGCTGAACCGGGTCTCCATCGTGCTCTTCGCGCTGACGGTCTTCATCTTGCTGCTCGTCATCCTCCACCGCACGACGCTCGGACTTCAGGTCCGCGCGGTGACGCAGAACCGGCGCATGGCCGGCTCGATGGGGATCCGCACCGGCCGCGTCGACGCGCTCACCTTCGGGCTCGGATCGGGCATCGCCGGAATCGCGGGCGTGGCGCTGACTCAGATCGACAACGTCAGCCCCAATCTCGGCCAAGGCTACATCATCGACAGTTTCCTCGTCGTCGTCTTCGGCGGCGTGGGCAGCCTGTGGGGCACGCTGATCGCGGCGATGTCGATCGGCGTCGCCAACAAGATGCTGGAGCCCTACGCGGGCGCCGTTCTCGGCAAGATCATCCTGCTCATCGTGGTGATCCTGTTCATCCAGAAGCGTCCGCGCGGTCTGTTCGCGCAAAAGGGACGGGCGGTGGAGGCATGATGATGCAACAAGCTCTTCGGCCCGATGGCGTGCGAGTGGTCGCCGCTGCGGCCCGCCCCCCCTCTCCAGCTCTTTCCCACCGGGGGGGAGAGGGCGCGTCGAATCTTGTGATCAAGGTTGCGGCTAATTCCTCCCATCCATCCATGGGAGCCGCCTCATGACCCGTCCCGGCGGCCCCCGGCTCTTCGACCGCATGTCGATCGTGTTCCTCGCGATCGTGATCGGCGTCGCGATCCTCGTGCCCGTCCTGAACCTCGCGGTCCCGCGCGGTTCGTTTTTCCACGTGCCCGATCACATGCTTCCGCTCGTCGGCAAGTATCTGTGCCTCGCGCTGCTGGCGGTGTCCGTCGATCTGATCTGGGGATATTGCGGCATCCTCTCGCTGGGGCACGGCGCCTTCTTTGCGCTGGGCGGCTATGCGATGGGAATGTACCTGATGCGGCAGGTGGGGACGCGCGGCGTGTACGCCCATCCCGAACTACCCGATTTCATGGTCTTTCTCAATTTCACGGAGCTGCCCTGGTACTGGTGGGGCTTCGACAATTTCTTCTTCGCCATGCTGATGGTGATCGCCGTTCCGGGCGCGCTCGCCTTCGTCTTCGGCTGGTTCGCCTTCCGCTCGCGGGTGACGGGCGTCTACCTCTCGATCATCACGCAGGCGATGACGTTCGCGTTGATGCTGGCCTTCTTCCGCAACGAGATGGGGCTCGGCGGCAATAACGGGCTCACCGATTTCAAGGACATCCTCGGCCAACCCGTGCAGGCGGGAACGACGCGCGCCGCGCTGTTCGCGGCGTCGGGGCTGGCGCTCGCGGGCGGATACCTCCTGTGCCGGGCGGTCGTCGTCTCGAAATTCGGCAAGGTCATCGTAGCGATCCGCGACGCCGAGACGCGGACGCGCTTCCTCGGCTACCGGGTGGAGAACTACAAGCTTGCGGCCTTCGTGCTCTCCGCCTGTCTCGCGGGCGTCGCCGGGGCGCTCTACGTGCCGCAGGTGGGGATCATCAATCCGGGCGAGTTCGCGCCGGCCAACTCCATCGAGATCGTGATCTGGGTCGCGGTCGGCGGGCGCGGCCTGCTGGCGGGGGCGGCGCTCGGAGCCGTCGTCGTCAACTGGGCCAAGACCTGGTTCACCGGCGCGCTTCCGGAATACTGGCTCTTCGCGCTGGGCGGGCTCTTCATCGCCGTCACGCTGTTCCTGCCCAAGGGCATCCTCGGGACGGCGTTCGCCTGGAGCGACCGCTGGAGGGCGTCTCGGGTGGCGCGGGGCGGGGGCGTGGGTTCGAGCGCTTATGACGCCCCCAAGGCCGCGGAGTAGGGCGATGGCGAGCGTCACCGATTCCTTGCTCTACCTGAACGACGTCAGCGTCTCCTTCGACGGCTTCCGTGCGTTGAACGCCCTCTCGCTCGCGATCGACGACCGGGAGATGCGCGCGATCATCGGGCCGAACGGCGCCGGCAAGACGACGATGATGGACGTCATCACCGGCAAGACCCGCCCGGACACGGGCGACGCCCTGTTCGAGGGCTCGCACGATCTCACCCGCCTCGACGAAGCCGCGATCGCGTCGCTCGGAATCGGCCGCAAGTTCCAGACGCCGACGGTGTTCGAAGGCCATACGGTCGAGGACAATATCGTGCTGGCGCTGAAATCGGACCGGCGCGCCTTCGCGACCTTCCTCGCGCGCGGATCGCTCACCGAGAGCCAGCGCATCGACGCGCTGCTCGATCGCATCAAGCTGAGCGCGCAGCGCTACAGGCGCGCCGGGGAGCTGAGCCATGGCCAGAAGCAGTGGCTCGAGATCGGCATGCTGCTGGCGCAGGAGCCCAAACTGCTCCTCGTGGACGAGCCCGCCGCCGGGATGACCGACGAGGAGACGGCGGCGACGGCCGAGCTCCTGCGCGAGATCGCGACGACCCGCGCCGTCGTCGTCGTCGAGCACGACATGGATTTCGTGCGCGATCTCGGCGTCAAGGTCACCGTGCTGCACGAAGGCTCGGTGCTGGCGGAGGGGCCGCTCGATCAGGTGAGCGCCAACGAGCGCGTCATCGAAGTGTATCTGGGGAGATGACGATGCTGAGCGTGCGCCGGATCGACCTCCATTACGGCACGGCGCAGGCCCTGCGCGGCGTTTCGCTGGAGGCGAGGGCGGGGGAGGTGACCTGCGTGCTCGGCCGCAACGGCGTCGGCAAGACGACGCTCCTGCGGGGAATCGTCGGCCACAAGGCGCTGACCCGCGGCGAGATCAGCTTCGCCGGGCGCGACATCAACCGCCTGCGCCCCCCAGATCGCGCCGCGCTCGGGATCGCCTACGTTCCGCAGGGGCGCGAGATTTTTCCGCTGCTCACCGTGAAGGAAAACCTCGAGACCGGCTACGCCTGCCTGCCGCGTCGCGACCGGCGCCTGCCGGACGAGATATTTGAGCTCTTTCCTGTGCTCGCGAGCATGCTCGGGCGGCGGGGCGGGGATCTCTCCGGCGGGCAGCAGCAGCAACTCGCCATCGCGCGGGCGCTGATCACGAAGCCGAAGCTTCTCGTGCTCGACGAGCCGACCGAGGGCATCCAGCCCTCGATCATCAAGGATATCGGCCGCGCCATCTCCTATCTGCGCGGCAAGGGCGACATGGCCATTTTGCTGGTCGAGCAATATTTCGACTTCGCCCGCGAACTCGCAGACCGTTTCGTCGTGCTCGAACGCGGGGAGGTCGTCGCCTCGGGCGACGCGGACGGGCTCAAGGGCGACGACATTCGCAGTAGGCTCGCGATCTGACGCGCCGCGCCATTCGTGGCAGGCGGCGCGCTTTTGGTTCGAAACCGTGCGTCGCTAGACTCGCGCCAACGCCTCGTTCAGTCCGAACGACGCAAGTCCGACGAGTGCGGCGAGGGTCGGATCGATTCCGATCCCGGCCGCGATCGCACCTGTCGCAAGGGCGGCGATCGCGCGTCGCGCCGGGCTGCGCATCTGCGCCGCGGCGAAAAAGGCGGCGCCCGCTTTCGAACGAGGCTCTTCGCGCGGCCCGATCGCCTCGGTCACGAGGCCCAGCGCCGCCGTATCGGAATTCTCGCGCTCGACGAGCAGGAAGCCTCCCGTGGAGCGGTTGGCGGCGTAGGCGTCGAGGGCGACGGGCGTGTCGAGGGCGAGGATCACGTCGACGACGTCGTTCGTGGCGATGCTCGCTGCGGGCTCGCGCACGCTGGTCGACGGATCGATGCGGCCGGCGATCTCGACGATGGTCGCGCCGGCGCGCGCGGCGCCGATCAGGATCGTGAAGGAGGCGCCCACCGCCGCCGGGTTCTCGCCCGTCCAGAACAACCGCGCCGCGAGCCGCGTCGCCGCGACCGGCGGCGCCTCGGGGGCCGAGACGATGTCGCCGCGCGCCGCGTCGATCTCGTCGGTGAAGGTCAGGACCACCGAGCGCCCGGCTTCGGCCCGCTGGAGATCGCCGTCGTAGGTGACGATGCGCGCGATCCACGTCTCGCGGCCCGCCGGCGCGATGCGGACCGTGTCGCCCACCGACACGCCGCCGCCGACGACGAGCCCGGCATAGCCGCGAAAGCCGGCATGCGGTCGCGAGACCCACTGGATCGGCATGCGAAAAGCCGACGCCGCTTCAGGCGCGGGGCGCACCGTCTCCAGCCATTCGAGCAACGTCGGGCCTTTCAGCCAGGGCGCCGCGCCGGTCGGGCGAACGACGTTCTCGCCGGTCTTGGCCGAGAGCGGGATCGCGGCGATCTCCACGAAGCCGAGTCCCGTCGCGAAGCGCTCGAAATCGGCGCGGATGCGGGCGAACGCCGCCTCGTCCCAGCCGACGAGATCCATCTTGTTGACGGCGAGCGCGACGTGGCGGACGCCGAGCATCGAAACGAGGAGCGCGTGCCGGCGCGTCTGGGCGGTCAGGCCTTTTCCCGCGTCGACGAGGAGAACGGCGGCCTCCGCCGTCGAGGCGCCCGTCGCCATGTTGCGTGTGTACTGCTCGTGGCCCGGCGTGTCGGCGACGATGAAGCTGCGCCGTTCCGTCGAGAAGAAGCGATACGCCACGTCGATGGTGATGCCCTGCTCGCGCTCGGCGGCGAGCCCGTCGACGAGCAGCGCGAGATCGAGATCGTCTCCTTGCGTTCCGTGCCGGCGGGAATCGCTCGCCAGGGCGACGAGCTGGTCGTCGAGGATCTGGCGGGTGTCGTGCAGGAGACGCCCGATCAGCGTCGACTTGCCGTCGTCGACGGAGCCGCAGGTGATGAAGCGCAGCACGTCCTTGGCGCCGTGGCCGGCGAGAAGGGATTCGAGAGCGAAGCTTTCGGGGGCGGGGTGGATGGTCATCGTCAGAAATACCCTTCCTGCTTCTTGCGCTCCATGGACGCGGCGCCGTCCTTGTCGATGGCCCGGCCTTCTCGCTCGGAATTGCGCGCCGTCAGCGTCTCATGGATGATCCCGGCGAGCGTCGTCGCCTCGGAGCGCATGGCCCCCGTCAGCGGGTAGCAGCCGAGCGTGCGGAACCGTACGGTCTCGATCCGGGGCGTCTCGCCGGGCGCGAGCGGCAGGCGCTCGTCGTCGACCATGATCGTCATCCCGTCGCGCTCGACGACGGGGCGCGGCGCGGCGAAGTAGAGCGGCACGATCGGAATGCGCTCGCGCGCGATGTAGAGCCAGACGTCGAGCTCGGTCCAGTTGGAGAGCGGGAAGACGCGCAGGCTCTCGCCCCGGCGCTTGAGCCCGTTGTAGAGCCGCCACGGTTCGGGCCGCTGCCGGCGCGCGTCCCAGCGATGCTGGGCGGTTCGCAGCGAGAACACGCGCTCCTTCGCCCGCGAGCGCTCCTCGTCCCGCCGCGCCCCGCCGATCGCCGCGTCGAAGCGATGCGTATCGAGCGCCTGGCGAAGCGCCTGCGTCTTCATCACGTCCGTATGAATCTCCGAGCCGCTGGCGAAGGGCGAGATCCCCCGCTCCACGCCGTCGGCGTTGATATGCACGAGGAGGTCGAGCCCGAGTTCGGCGGCGCGGCGGTCGCGGAAGGCGATCATCTCGCGGAATTTCCACGTCGTGTCGACATGCAGCAGCGGGAAGGGGATCGGGCCTGGATGGAAGGCTTTCTGCGCGAGGTGCAGGAGGACAGAGGAATCCTTGCCGATCGAATACAGCATCACCGGATTCTCGGCCTGCGCGACGCATTCGCGCAGGATGTGGATGCTCTCGGCCTCCAGCCTGTCGAGATGGCCGGGCGCGCCGGCTTGGGCGAGAAGGGCGCTCATGACGCATGCGCTCCGCGCGTCGCATTAAGCTGCGGGAGATGCAGCCCGCATTCCTTCGCGCTCTCGCGCTCCCACCACCAGCGGCCGGCGCGCTCCTCCTCCCCGAGCTTGACCGCGCGCGTGCATGGCGCGCAGCCGATCGAGGGAAAGCCCCGGTCGTGGAGAACGTTGTAGGGAATGTCGAGCGCCCGGATATGCTCGACGACGCTGTCTCGGGAGACGTCGGCCAGCGGGTTCAGCTTCACGAGCCCGCGCGCCGAGTCGCGCTCGACGAGCGGCGTCTTCCGTCGGTTCGTCGACCCTTCGGCCCGCAAGCCGGTGATCCAGCCCGACGCGCCGTCGAGCGCGCGCGCCAGCGGGGCGACTTTCCGCACGCCGCAGCACGCGAGGCGCTCGGCGACGCCGTCGCGGAAGCCGTCGACGCCCTGCTCGGCGACGAGCGCTTCGAGCGCCGCGCGATCGGGATACAGCGACGGAATGCGCACGCCGTAGCGCGCCTGCGTCTTCGTCCAGACGTCGTAGGTCTCGGGAAAGAGCCGGCCCGTGTCGAGGGTGACGACGGCGATGTCGAGCCGGCGCGTGAAGATCGCGTGCGCCACGACCTGGTCCTCGAGCCCGAAGCTCGTCGTGAAGACGATCCTGCCGGGCAGCGCGGCGCGGGCCGCCGCGAGGCGGTCGGCGAGGCCCAGCGGCTCGAGTGTGGCAGCGAGCGAGGCGATTTCGTCCTCGCAATCCCGCGTTGCGAAAATCATCTTCAGTCTCCCGATTGCAACGGCATGCTGTTCGCTTTAAAGAACGGTGTCAACGCCACAGCCCAACGCTCGGGCCGCATTGAGGCGCGCGTTGGAGGCCGGTCTGGCGGGTTTGGAGAAGATCGTTCTCGATCTCGAAGGGAGTGCAGCGATGGATATCGCCGGCGGGCGGGGGCGGGAGTTGGACGTTCTCGACAAAAAAATTCTCGGCATTCTGCAGAATGACGCGGGTCTGACGGTCGCGGAGATCGGCAAGCGGGTCGGCCTGTCGCAGACGCGGTGCTGGAAGCGCATCCAGCGGCTCGAAGCCGAGGGCGTCGTGCTCGGTCGCGTGGCGCTTGGTTCGCCCGAGAAGGTGGGTTTGGAGCTGGCCGTCTTCGTTTCGATCGAGTCGGGCGATCATTCCGCGGCCTGGCTGGAGCGCTTCGCGCAAGCCGTGTCGGCCATGCCGGAGGTCCTCGAATTCTACCGGATGGCCGGCGACGTCGATTACATGCTGCGCGTGGTGGTGCCCGACATGAGCCGCTACGACGCCTTCTACAAGCGGCTCATCGCCGTCGCGCCGCTGAAGAGCGTGGCTTCGCGCTTCGCCATGGAGCGCATCAAGAGCACGACTGCGCTGCCTCTGCCGTAAGCGAACGAGAGAAAGGATCTTCTCTTCTCGCCGCTTGATTCAAGGCTTCCGTTCCACGTCAGCGCGTTCTATAAAAAGAACATTCTTGTTGACTTGGGCGGCGGCGGAATCGACCCTAGCGTGCATGAACGCGCCTCTTCTCATTCCGCGCCACGCCCCCTTCGACGAGGACGCGCTGGCCTCCCTCGACCGGGCGCTCGCGCCCTCGACCCCGGCGCAGCGCGCCTGGCTCGCCGGCTTCCTCGCCGGCCTCGACGCGCATCAGGCCGGGCGCGAGGCGCAGCCAGCGGCCCCCGCCCGCGCGGCAACTCCCCTGACGATCCTGTTCGCGAGCGAGAGCGGCAATTGCGAGCGCCTTGCGCACGACGTCGGCAAACGCGCGCGCAAGCTCGGCTTCAAGCCAAAGGTCGTCGACTTCGCCGATCTGGAGACGAGCGACCTCGTCGGCGTCGAAAACTTCGTCGTCGTCGCGGCGACATGGGGCGAGGGCGAGCCGCCGGCGCGCGCCGCCCGCGCCTATGCGGAGATCATGGGGGAGGGCGCGCCGCGCCTCAAGGGCGCGCGCTTCGGCGTGCTTGCGCTCGGCGACACGGCCTACGCCGAGTTCTGCGCCATTGGCCGCGCCCTCGACGCGAGGTTCGAAGCCCTGGGCGCGGCGCGCGCGGTCGATCGCGCCGATCTCGACCTCGATTTCGAGGCGGGCGCGGAGCGCTGGATTTCGGGCGCGCTCGAAGCCCTCGCGCCGGCGCAGGAGGAGGGGACGGCCAACGTCGTCGCCGTCGATTTCGCCGCTCGCGTAGCGGACGGTTTTGACCCGACGCGCGATCCCGTCGTCGCGGAGGCGCGAGAACTCGTCAATCTCAACTCCTCGCGCTCGGGCAAGCAGACGTTCCATCTGGCGCTCGGTTTCGACGGCGCGATCCCGCCCTTCGAGCCGGGCGATTCGCTCGAGCTGTTCGCGGAAAACGACCCGGCGCTCGTCGACGACATCCTCGTCGCCGCCGGTCTCGCGGCGGATGACGCGCTCCGCGAGGAGCTCATTCGCTCGCGCGACGTGACGACCCTCGCGCCGCCCGCGCTCGAGGCCTTCGTGGCCGCGACCGGGCATGGCGGCGCGAAGGCGCTCGTCGAGAGCGGCGAGGCGCGCGCCTGGATCGCGGGGCGGCAGTTGATCGATCTGCTCGAAAGCTTCCCCGCGCGGCTCGACTCGTCGACCTTGCGCGCGCTGACGCGGCCGCTGCCGCCGCGCGCCTATTCCATCGCCTCCTCGCGCAGGGAATTCGAGGACGAGGCGCATCTCCTGATCGCGGCCGTGCGCTACGAGGCGCATGGGCGCGCCCGCAACGGCGTCGCCTCGACACACGTCGCCGACAGGCTGCGCGTCGGCGCCGATGTGCGTGTCCGTCTCAAGCCGAACCGCCATTTCCGTCTGCCCGCGCCCGATCGCGACGTGATCATGATCGGCCCCGGGACCGGCGTCGCGCCCTTCCGCGCCTTCGTCCAGGAGCGCCGCGCGGTCGGGGCGTCCGGCCGCAACTGGCTGGTCTTCGGCGATCGCAGTTTCACGCACGATTTCCTCTACCAGCTCGAATGGCAGGAGGCTTTGGCCGACGGTTCGCTGACCCGCCTCGACCTCGCCTTCTCGCGGGACGCGCCGGCCAAAGTCTACGTGCAGAGCCGCCTGCACGAGGCGCGGCGCGAGGTGGTCGACTGGCTGGAGGGCGGCGCGTCGCTCTACGTCTGCGGCGACGCCAAGGCCATGGCCCGCGACGTGCGCTCTGCGCTCGTGACCGCCTTCGCCGACGTCAGGTCGCTCTCCCCCGAAGCCGCCGAGGCGGAGGTCGCCGCGCTGGAGCGGGGCCGTCGCTACCTCCAGGACGTCTACTGAGAAAGCCCGTCATGACCAACGAATTGTCGCGTAACGAGCGCATCAAGGAAGCGAGCGCGGGCCTGCGCGGAACGCTCGCGGAAGGGCTCGCGCGAACCGAGACCGGCGCCATCGTCGAGGACGACCAGCAGCTCGTGAAATTCCACGGGATGTACCTCCAGGACGACCGCGACCTGCGCCCCGAGCGCACGCGCAAGAAGATGGAGAAGGCCTTCAGCTTCATGCTGCGCCTGCGCATCGCCGGCGGCGTGGTGACGCCCGACCAGTGGCTCAAGCTCGACCGGATCGCGCGCGAATACGGCGGCGATGCGATCCGGCTGACCACGCGCCAGACCTTCCAGTTCCACGGCGTGATCAAGGCCAATCTCAAGGCGGTGATGGCGGCGATCGACGCCGCCGCGCTCGACACGCTCGCGGCCTGCGGCGACGTCAACCGCAACGTGCTCGCGACCTCGAACCCGCATCGTTCGCGCGCTCACGCGGCCGCGCTCGATCTGGCCCGCGCCATCTCCGACCATCTGCTGCCGCGCACCTCCGCCTATCGCGAGATCTGGCTCGACGGAGCGCCGGTCGCCGGCGGCGAGCCGGAGGAGGAGCCCGTCTACGGGCGCACCTACCTGCCGCGCAAGTTCAAGACCGTCGTGGCCGTCCCGCCCGACAACGACGTCGATATCTTCGCGCAGGATCTCGGCTTCATCGCGATCCTCGACGAGAAGGGCGAGATCGCGGGCTGGAACGTGACGATCGGCGGCGGCATGGGCATGACGCACGGCGAGGCCGACACCTATCCCCGCACCGCCGACGTGATGGGCTTCTGCGCGCCGCAAGACGCGCTCGCGGTGGCCGAGGCCGTCGTCACCGTGCAGCGCGACTGGGGGAACCGGTCGCTGCGCAAGCGCGCGCGGCTCAAATACACGATCGACGATCACGGGCTCGACTCGTTCCGGATGGAGGTCGAGCGGCGCATCGGCAAGCGGCTCGGCGAGCCGCGCCCCTTCGCCTTCAGGGGCACGGGCGACCGCTACGGCTGGGTCGAGGGCGAGGACGGCGACCATCATCTGACGCTCTACGTCGAGAACGGGCGCCTGCGCGATTTCGAGGGCGGTCCGCGCCTGTTGTCGGGCTCTCGCCGCCTCGCCGAGATTCACGACGGCGAATTCCGCGTGACGGCGAACCAGAACGTCGTCGTCGCCCGCGTCGCGTCGCAGAACCGCGCCGCGATCGAGGCGGTCGTCGCGGAATACGGGCTCGACCGGCGCGCCGGCGCGCTGCGGCGCAACGCCATGGCCTGCGTGGGGCTGCCCACCTGCGGACTGGCTCTCGCCGAGAGCGAGCGCTACCTGCCCGATCTCGTGACCACGCTCGAGCAGCGCCTCGCCGCGCACGGACTGGCCGAGGACGAGATCGTCATCCGCATGACGGGTTGCCCGAACGGCTGCGCGCGGCCCTATCTCGCCGAGATCGGGCTCGTGGGCAAAGGACCGGGGCGCTACAATCTCTATCTGGGCGCGGCGTTCGACGGTTCGCGGCTGGCGAAGCTTCACTCGTCTGATCTGCATGAGGCCGCGATCGCGGATACGCTCGATCCGCTCTTCGCGGCCTACGCGCGCGACCGGGACGCGGGCGAGCGCTTCGGCGATTTTCTCGTGCGCGCGGGCTTCGTCGCGCCGACGGAGAGCGGGTCGACCTTCCACGACGATACGGGAGCATTGCGCGAGCCGGAGCCCGTCGCATGAATTTTCACCGTCCTTCCCGCCACGTCGATCCCCAGGCGACGCGCCCCGCGCGGCTCGCGCCGCTGCCGAAGCTGCCGCTCTTTCTCGATCTCGCGGGCAAGCGCGCCGTGCTCGCCGGCGACGGCGATCCGGTCGCGTGGAAGGCCGAGCTGATCGCGGCCGCCGGCGCGCTCGTCACGGTCTATGCGCCCGATCCGGGCCCGGAGCTTCTGTCGCTCGCGACTTTCGGCGCAGGCGTCGCGATCACGCGGCGCGCCTGGCGTCCCGGGGATCTCGACGGCGCGGCGATCGCGGTCGGCGATATCGCCGACGATGTCGAGGCGGGCGATTTCGTCGCCGCGGCGCGCGCGCGCGGAGCGCTGGCGAACGTCATCGACCGCCCGGATTTCTGCGATTTTCAGTTCGGCGCCATCGTCAACCGCGCGCCCGTCATCGTCGCCGTCTCGACGGACGGGGCGGCGCCGATCCTCGGCCAGGCCATCCGGCAGAAGATCGAGGCGATCCTGCCGACGCGGCTCGGCGGCTGGGCCGGCGCGGCGAAGGGTTTTCGGGAGCGGCTGAAAGCGCTCGTTCCCGACGCGTCGATGCGCCGCCGGTTCTGGGAGCGCTTCGTCGGAATCGCCTTCATCTCGCAGGCCGAGGAGGATGCGCGCCTGGCCGAACTCGAGCGGCTGGCCTGCGAAATCTCCACATCCGCGACGCACGCCGGTACGGGGGGCGTCGTCATCGTCGGCGCCGGACCCGGCGATCCGGGGCTCGTCACGCTCGAAGCGATGCGCGCCCTGCAATCGGCGGACGTCGTGATCTACGACCGGCTGGTGACGCCGGACGTGCTCGAACTCGCCCGGCGCGAGGCGCGGCGCATTCACGTCGGCAAGGAGGGCCACGGCGATTCCTGCCGGCAGGAGGACATCTGCGCGCTGTCCGTGCGGCTCGCGCGCGAGGGCAAGCGCGTGGTGCGCCTCAAAGGCGGCGACCCTGCCGTCTTCGCGCGCACCGCCGAGGAGGTCGCGGCCTGCCGCGCGGCGGGCGTGCCCTGCGCCATCGTGCCCGGCGTCACCACGGCGAGCGCTGCGGCGGCGGCGCTCGGCGTGTCGCTGACCGATCGCGGCGTCGCGCGGCGTCTGCAGTTCGTCACCGGCCACGACGAGACCGGCGCCCTGCCGGATGATCTCGACCTCGCGGCGCTCGCCGATCCCGGCGCCACGACCGTCGTCTACATGGGCCGCCGCACCGCCTCGCGGCTCGCGCTGGCGCTCATTGCGCAGGGGCTCGCGGCCGACACGCCGGCCCTCGTCGCAACGAACGTTTCGCGTCCGGATGCGAGCGCCCGTCGCACGGATCTTCAGGGGCTCGCGGACGGGGCCGCGCTGGGCGCCGACGCGGCGCCGACGCTCGTCCTTATTGGCCGAGCGCTCGCGCCCGCACGCGAGCGGGCGCTGATCGACGCTTCGGGTGCGGAGTATTCAACGGCGCTGATCTAGGGTTCTTGAGCGATCCATGCCTGCTTCTTTGAGTTGTATTGAACGCTTAATGGACGCTAAACCATGATCGTTCTTCAAGCGACATCGGTCGCGTCTCGCCGGAATTGTTCACGGAAACGTAAATCTTGCAGGCGACTTTCTGAACAACTATCGGGAGAGTTGAATGGAACGCCTCATCGAGGTCGACGATAACGAAGCGGCTCGGCTGAACGCGTTGCGCGACCTTCGCATTCTCGACACGCCGCCGAGCGAGGCCTTCGATCGCCTCACCCGTCTCGCAAGCCGCCTGATGTCGGCGCCGGTCTCGACGATTTCGCTCACCGACCGCGACAGGCAATGGTTCAAATCGAAAGTCGGCGTCGATCTCGTCGAGATCCCCCGAGAGCAGGCGCCGTGCAGCTATGCGATCCAGGGGGGCGGCGTCTTCGTCGTCAGCGATCTCCTGGCGGACGCGCGCTTCGTCGATTCGCCGCTCGCCCAGGCGGGTATTCGCTTCTACGCCGGCGCGCCGCTCTTCACCCGCTCCGGACACGGCCTCGGCACCCTGTGCGTCGTCGACGACAAGCCGCGCGCGCTGACGGACGAGGAGGAGCGCGTCCTGCGCGACCTCGCCGGCATGGTGATGAGCCAGATCGAGCTGCAGAACATGATCGGGCGGGTCGACCCCACCACGGGGTATCCCAACCAGCACCAGCTTCTCGAAGATCTCCACGACAGGTCCCAGGGCTGCGCGGAAGCGGTCGCGGTGCTGATCGAATTGTCGCCGCCGCACCAGGTCGCCGAAATGGCGCGGGTGCTCGGCTCCGAGCATTTGGACATCCTCGCGCGCCGCTCGCTCGACGCGCTTCGCGGCGGGCTCGGCAACAGTTCGCGGCTCTATCAGGTCGGCGCCATGCGCTGCGTGGCTCTGGCCGAGCGCGACAGCGAGAATACGGACACCGTCCAGGAAGCCGAAGACCGGATCCTCGACCGTCTGGCGGCGGCGCTCGCCGAACCGATCGTCTGCGCCGGCGTGCCGTCGCGTCTCGATCCGGCGTTCGGCGTCTACGCCTATGCGGCGGGCGATACTGCGCCTGCGGACGTCCTGCGCCGCCTGCTCGTCGCCGCCGGCGAGGCGCGCCGGGAACCCTCCCGTCGCGCGCGCTATGACGCGCAGATCGAGGCGCTCGGCGCTCGCCGTTTCGCGCTCCTCAACGACTTTCCGGCCGCCATGGAGGCCGAGGATCAATTGGCTCTCGTCTACCAGCCGCGCATCGACCTGCGCACCGGCCGTCGCGTCGGCGTCGAGGCGCTGCTGCGCTGGACGCATCCCGGCTTCGGCGCGGTCTCGCCAGGCGAGTTCATCCCGCTCGTCGAGCAGACCGCGATGGTGCGCCAGATGACGGATTGGGTGGCGCGCAGCGCGCTGCGCCAGCGCCGGGAATGGCTGGCCGCCGGCGTCGATCTCGACGTGGCGATCAACGTGTCCGCGGTCAATATGGAGGAGCCCGACTTCGCCTCCCGCCTCCTGCGCATCGTCGACGAAGAGGGCGTCGACCCGCGCTCGGTCGAGGTCGAGTTCACGGAAAGCGCCATCGCCCACGACGTCCAACGCGTCGTCGAACAGCTCGCGGCCCTGCGCGCGCGCGGCGTCTCGATCGCCATCGACGATTTCGGCACGGGCTACAGCAACCTCTCCTACATTCAAAGGCTGCCGATCTCCGTGCTCAAGATCGACCAGTCCTTCATCCGCAACATGTGCGGCTCCCCGCGCGACCAGAAGCTCGTCCAGACCATGATCACCATGGCGCACGATCTCGGCTATCGCGTCGTCGCCGAAGGCGTCGAGACGCAGGAGGCCTATGAAATGCTCTGCGGCTGGAATTGCGACGAGGCGCAGGGCTACCTGATGGCCCGGCCGCTCAGTCCCCGGCAGATCGTCGCGACCCACGACGCCCAGCGGGCGGCCTGAGCGCGACGCGACCCGGCCTTTGAAATCCGCGGGCTTCGTGCGAGACAGTCAGGAGGCGACGGACGCCTGTTGAAGGAAGCGCGATGATCCCGCTATCGGTACTCGATCTCGCCCCGATCAACGCGGGTGAGACCGCCTCCCACGCTCTCGCCAACGCCCGCGATCTCGCGATCCTCGCCGAGCGGCTGGGCTATACGCGCTACTGGCTCGCCGAGCACCACAACATGCCCGGCATCGCCAGCGCCGCGACGGCGGTGGCGATCGCGCACGTGGCGGAAGGGACGAGCACGATCCGGGTCGGCGCGGGCGGAATCATGCTGCCCAACCACGCGCCGCTCGTGGTGGCCGAACAGTTCGGCACGCTCGCGAGCCTCTATCCCGGACGCATCGACCTCGCGCTCGGGCGCGCGCCGGGAACCGACCAGCTCACCGCCCGCGCCATGCGGCGCACGCTCCAGAGCGACGCGGACGACTTCCCCCGCGACGTCGTGGAGCTGATGGCGTATTTCCAGCCCTCCGTCCCCGGCCAGAGGGTGCGCGCCGTGCCGGGCGAAGGGCTCGACGTGCCGATCTGGATTCTCGGATCGAGCCTGTTCGGCGCGCAGCTCGCCGCGATGCTCGGGCTTCCCTTCGGCTTCGCCTCGCATTTCGCGCCAGGCATGATGATGGACGCCATCGCCATCTACCGCGAGCGCTTTCAGCCCTCGGAGCAGCGCGCGGCGCCGCACGTCATGCTCGGGCTCAACGTTTTCGCGGCGCAGACCGACGAGGAGGCGCGGCTTCTGATGTCTTCGCGCCAACAGGCCTTCGTCGCCCTGCGTCGTGGAGAGCCCGGCCCGCTGCCGCCGCCGGTTCCGAACTACGAGGAGCATATCGGCCCTTCCGAGCGCATGATGCTCTCCCAGCTCGCCCCCGGTACGGTCGTCGGCTCGCCCGACACCGTTCGAGCCGGGCTCGACGCCTTCATCGCGCGCACGGGGGCGGACGAATTGATGGTGACGGCCCAGATCTTCGACCACGGCGCCCGCCGCCGCTCCTACGAGATCCTCGCCGAAATCCACGGCCTGCCGCCCCGAGCCTGAGCGTGGCGCTGGGTCAGTCGCCTGGTCCCGGCTTGCACCCCGTCTCCAGCCCTGTCTTGCGCCGCAGGTACTGCGAGCGCTCGAACACGCCGATCACCACGAGAGACAGCGCGAAGGGGATCAGCAGGTAGAAGCCCCGGAAGACGATCAGAGCGGCGAGCACGTCGGCCGGGTCCATGTCCGGCAGGCCGGTGATGAAGACGAGTTCGAGCACCCCGATCCCGCCCGGCGCATGCGAGAGCAGAGCCGCCGAGAACGAGGCGAGGAACAGGCCGAGGATCACGATGAAGCCCGGATTGCCCGCTTGCGGAAGCGCGAAATAGATGATCGCTCCGGCCCCGATCAGCTCCAGAGGTCCGATCAGGAGCTGGCGCCAGACGACCGGCAGGCGCGGATAGCGGATCTCGTATTTGCCGAAGCGCGCCGGCCGCAGCCCCATCCAGCTTCCGAATACGTAAGCGGACACGAGCGCGAGGATGACGACGCCGGTCGTGACGCCGACCCAGTTCGGCGCGTCCTCGAAGAAGCGCGCCACGAGCTCCGGCTCGATCAGGAGGACGATCCCGGCGAGCAGCACCGTCCCGAGCACGAAGGTGAAGGAGCAAAGCGCGACCAGCATCGCGACGTCCGCGCCCGTCAGCCCCTTGGTCGTATAGGCGCGATAGCGCACCACGGCGCCCGACACGACGGACGCGCCGATATTATGAGCGAGCGCGTAGGTGGTGAACGAGCACAACGCGACGAAGGGCCAGGCCACGTCCTTGCCCAGATGCCGGAGCGCGATCTTGTCGTAACCGGCGAGCGCCGCGTAGGCGAGGATCGTCGCGCCCGCCGCCAGCATCCAGTTCAAGGGGGTGATCGCCTGGAGGCCGTCGACGATGTCGTCGAGCGAGATGTTGTTCACCTCGTGATACAGGAGCCAGACCGAGACGATGACGGCGACGACGCCGACGATCGCCCAGACATGCTCCTTGAGCCGCGCGAAGAGGCCGCGACCCTGCCGTTTCCCGTCCGTTTCCTCATCCGCCATCGCGTTCTTGTCTTTTCCCTGTTCTGGCCGCACCGATCGTCCTGCGGATCGCGTCGCTCGTCCCCACCGTTCATGGGGCCGGCGCGCGCGTCAACCGCTTCCGGAGCTCCCCGCCGACGGGCGGGGGCAAAAAGCGCGCGCGACGCGTCGCGCGATTGTCGGCTCCGCCGGCGGTGGGTAGGGTGGCGAACCATTCGGAACACGGGCGAGCGCGAAGATGACGGACGCCAAGATAGCGGGCGCCAAGATAGCGGGCGCCAAGATCGCGGCGAATTACTATCTGGCGCCGCCGGGCTATCCCGTCGCCGATTTCGCCGCCGCAGCGAAATCCGCCGGCGCGGACGCCATCGGTTTCACCGTCGCCGCGCTCGATGCGGAGGGACCGGAGGGCTTGGCCCGCATCGCGGGCGAACACGGGCTCGATATCTCCACGCTCAACAGCGCGGGCTATTTCACGTGGACCGACCCCGAGCGCGCCCGCGCGCAGGAGCGTGAGAACCTGCGGCTCGTCGAGGCGGCCGCCCGGATGGGCGCGCACCGGCTCGTCGTCATCACCGGCGGAACCGGCGGCGCCGGGCAAAGCCTCGAGACGGCGCGGGCGCGAATCGTCGACGGGCTGTCAGCGCTCTCCCATCGCGCGCAGGCGCATGGCGTGCGTCTCGCGCTCGAGCCGATCCATCCGGTGGACACGATCGCGAAGGGCTGCGTCAACGCGATCCGCGACGCGGTCGAACTCTGCGAGCGACTTCCGGCGCTCGACCTGATCGTCGATCTCTACCATTCGGCCTGGGACCCTGACGTCTGGCGTCTCGACGAGGTCGCGCCCGGGCGCGTTCCCGTGGTGCAGGTCTGCAATTGGTTCGAGCCAGGCGTCGACGCCAAGCCGGAGCGCGACCTGCCGGCGCAGGGGCTCATGGACGTCGCCGGCTGGCTCGCGGCGCTCGGCGCGGGCGGCTATCGCGGCTACGTTGAGATGGAGATGTTCGATCGCCACCGGCGCGGACGCCCGGTCGAGGCGTTGCTCGAGGCGGGACTTTCGCAGATCGCGACGATGCTCCGCCGCCGAGACGCGCGGACGGAGAATCAGGCCTGAGCCGGCGCGTCCGGCGTCTGAAGGATCGCCAGAATTCCCGCGGCGTCGGGCGCGAGGCGCAATTCGGCGATGGACGCGTCGCGCCGCAGCGAGCGCGCGCAAGCCGAGAGCGATTTCAGCTTCTCGCCGCCCGCCTGCTCGGGAACGAGAAGCATCAGCAGGATATCGACTGGCTGGCCGTCGGGCGCTGCGAAATCGATCGGGGCCGCGAGCCGCGCGAACTGGACGATGGGCGCGTCGAGACCGGCGACGATGGCGTGGGGGAGGGCGACGCCGCTGCCGAGACCCGTCGAACCGAGCGCCTCGCGCGCGTCGAGCGCCTTCCGGTAGACGCTCGCAGCGCCGCCCTGAGCGGCCGCCGCGCCGGCGAGGAAGGCGATCGCTTCGTCGCGGGACGAAGCCGCGACGTCGAGATGAACGTCTCCGGCCGAGAGACGATCGAGAAAGGACATACGATTGCTCCTGCGCTCCGCGCGAAACGCTCCTTCACGGCGCGTCTCGGCTGAACGGGTCAGCGGGATAGACCAATCGACCGCCATTGTCCAATTCCGGCCTGTCGCTCCGTCGGAGCGGGCCGCCCGATCGCCTGTCGCGGAAGCGCCAGTGAAGCGACCGGTCGATCGTTTCGCTGAGCGAGAAGAAGGTTCTCGCTTCGCGCCGGTTCCCAAGCATACCCCGCCTCCCGAAGATGCCGTGACGACAGCGGCCGCGCCAGACCGGCCGCGTCTTCGAGGGGAGGACGATATGCGAGGGATGCAGGAACAGTTTCCGCAGGAGCGCGTGATCTTCGGAACGCCGGTGGCCGAGGCGCTGGCGAAGGAAATGGCGCTGATCGGCGCGTCGCGGGTTTTCGTGATGTGCTCGGGCACGCTCAGCCGGAAAACGCCCGTCATCGACGACCTGAAGACAGCGCTCGGCGCGAGCTTCGTCGGCCTGTTCGACGAGATGCCCGCGCACTCCCCGCGCTCGGCGCTCCTCAAGGCGGCGGCCAAGGCCCGCGACGCCAAGCCGGACCTCATCGTCTCCGTAGGCGGCGGCTCGTCCATCGACGGCGCCAAGATGATCCAGCTCATGCTGGCCGAAGACATCCGCAAGCACGAGGATTTCGACGCCTTCCACATGCGTCGTGGCGATGGCGGCGGCCTCGTCAATCCGGGCTTCCGACAGGGCGCGATCCGGCAGATCGCCGTGCCGACGACGCTGTCCGGCGCCGAGTTCACGACGACGGCGGGGTCCGTCGACGACGTGCGCCACAAGAAGGACCTCTATGTCGGGCCGTCGCTCGTGCCGGTTTCCGTCATCCTCGATCCGGCGGTCGCGCGCCACACCGACGACGGGCTCTGGTATTCGACGGCCGTGCGCGCGATCGACCACGCCGTCGAGTCTATCTATTCGCCGAAAGCCAATCCCTTCACCGACGGCACCTGCATCCACGGTTTGCGGATGATGCAGGAGGCGTTGCGCGGCACGCGCAAGAATCCGGACGACCTCGACGCGCGTCTCAACGCGCAGATGGCCGTCTGGCTGTCGACCACGGGCATGGGGCGCGGACAGCACGGCGCGAGCCACGGGATCAGCTACTCCCTGTCGGCCATCGCGCACGTGCCGCACGGGCATTGCTCCTGCGTGCTCCTGCCGGCGACGCTTCGGTTCAACAAGGACTGGACCACGGAGAGACAGGCGCTGATCGCCGAGCTGCTCGGCCGGCCCGGCGCCGACGCCGCCGACGCGCTGCTCGAGCTGCTGCGCGAACTCGGCCAGCCCACGACCCTGCGCGAGGTCGGAGTAACCCGCGAACAGCTGCCCCAGGTCGCGCGCACAGTCGTCGCGAGCGGCCACGCTTCGGGCAATCCGCGGCCGGTCGAGCGCGAGGAGGACATCATGGAAATCCTCGAAACCGCCTGGTGAGGACGTGACGGCCCCGGGGCGCGTCTCAGGCGGCTCCGGGATCCCCGCTACGCGGAGGAATGCGGACGATGAAGCTTCATCCCGATTCACAGAACCTGCTCGATATCCTGCGGCAAGCCGGCCGTCCTCCCTATGAGGCGATGAGCGTCGAACAGGCGCGCGCGGTCTATGCGGCCGGCCGTGAGGCGACGCAGGGACCGGCGCATCCGGTCGCCGGAATCGAGGATTTCGAGGTTCCAGGCCCCGGCGGCCCGCTATCCGTGCGGCTCTACCGGGCCCGCCCGCGCGAAGAGGGGGCCGCGCCGCTGCTCGTCTATTTCCATGGCGGGGGCTGGGTGCTCGGCGGGATCGAATCCCATGACGGGCTCTGCCGACGGCTCGCGGCCGCATCCGGTTGCGCCATCGCCTCGGTGGATTACCGGCTGGCGCCCGAGCATCCGTTCCCGGCCGCGCCCGAGGATGCGAGCGCGGCCGTGCGCGCGCTGGCCGGCATGGCGGAAGAGCTCGGAATCGATGCGGCGCGCATCGGCGTCGGCGGCGACAGCGCAGGCGGCGCTCTCGCCGCGGCGGCCGCGATCGAGGCGCGCGATCGGGCAGGGCCGGCGCTGGCCTTCCAGCTGCTGCTCTATCCGGTTTGCGACTTGACGATGGCGTCCGCCTCGCACGCGGAATTCGCCGAGGGGCATCTTCTGACGGGCAAGACCCTCGAATGGTTTCGCGGGCGCTACCTCGGCGGAGCCGATCCGGGCGATTGGCGCGCGTCGCCGCTGCGCGCCGAGCGCGTCGACGGATTGCCGCCTGCGTTCGTTCTGACGGCCAGCCATGATCCCTTGCGCGACGAGGGGGAGGCTTACGCCCGGCGTCTCGTGGAGGCCGGAATCCCCGTGACGACATGGCGCGTCGAGGGGATGCTCCACGGCTTCATGCCCATGGACAAGCTTATTTCCGACGCGGTTCCGGCGATCGAGACGGCGGCGCGATTCCTCGCGCTCGGCCTCGGCGCCGCCCGCGGCGGCTCCTGAACATCACGAGAGATCGACGAGCGGAGGCTCCTCCCATGAACGACGCCCTCACATCCATCCAGAACCGCCCCTCGGCGACCCCGCGGGCGGAAGCCGCGCAGCGCTGGCTCGGCGCTTTCGAGGCCGCTTTGGCCTCCCGCGACGCCGCCCGGGTCGGAGCGCTCTTCGAGGAGGATTGCCACTGGCGCGACATCCTCGCCTTCACGTGGGATTTCTCCTCCGCGCGCGGGCGCGAAGAGATCGCGACGCGGCTCACGGAGCGCCAGACCGAGACGCAGGCGGGCGACTTCCACCTGCCCGCGGGCCGCAAGCCGCCACGCGAGGTCCGCCGCGTGGGGCGCGATTGCATCGAGGCGATCTTCGCCTTCACCACGGCGATCGGCCGCTGCGACGGCATCGTGCGCCTCTCGCTCGATTCCTCGGGCGAACCGAAGGCCTGGCACGTCTCGACCGTGCTCGAGGAACTGATCGGCCACGAGGAGACGATCGGCGAGCGGCGTCCGACCGGCGCGGCCTATTCGCGCAATTTCGGCGGCGACAACTGGCTCGACGCTCGCCGCCGGGCCATGGCCTACGAGGATCGCGAGCCGACCGTGCTCGTGATCGGCGGCGCGCAGGCGGGGCTGTCCATCGCCGCGCGGTTGAACCAGCTCGGCGTGGACACGCTCGTGGTCGAATCGACCAAGCGCATCGGCGACAGCTGGCGCAACCGCTACCACTCGCTGGCGCTGCACAACTCCATCCACCTCAATCACCTGCCCTACATGGAGTTCCCTCCGACCTTCCCGAAATATCTCCCCAAGGACCTGCTCGGAAACTGGTTCGAGTTCTACGCCGACGCGATGGAGATCAACTGCTGGACGGACACGGAATTCACCGCCGGCGAATGGGACGAGTCGACGAAGTCGTGGACCGTGCGCCTCAAGCGCGGCGACGGCTCGGAGAGAACCGTGCGGCCGAGGCACCTCGTCTTCGCGAACGGCGTGAGCAGCTACCCGTACATCCCCGACATTCCGGGGCTCGCCGATTTCAAGGGCGACGTCATCCACTCGGAGGGCTTCCAGAGCGGTGCGGCCTGGAGCGGCCAGCGCGCCTTCATCATCGGGACGGGCAGCAGCGCCAACGACATCGCCCTCGACCTCCACAGCTTCGGGGTCGACACCACGATCATCCAGCGGGGCTCCACCACCGTCGTCTCGATCGATCCGAGCGCGCGGCTGAACGAGTCGGTCTGGGACGAGGGGCCGCCGCTCGAGGATTGCGACCTGATCGTCGCCTCGACCACGCCCGCGTTGCAGATCGAGGGCTACAAGATGGTCACCAAGATCATGCTCGAGCTGGACAAGCCCATGATCGAGGGACTGAAGGGCATCGGCTTCAAGTTCGACATCGGCGAGGACGAGACCGGCCACCAGATGAAATATTTTCGGCGCGGCGGCGGCTACAACCTCGACGCGGGCAGCTCGGAGCTGATGATCAAGGGCGAGATCGGGCTCCTGCACTACGAGACGATCGACCGCTTCGTCGCCGAGGGCGCGCGTCTCGAAGACGGTTCGACCGTTCCCGCCGATCTGATCGTGCTTGCGACGGGATATTATCCCCAGAAGGAGCTCGTGCGACGCGCTCTCGGCGACGCGATGGCCGATCGGATCGGCCCGGTCTGGGGGCTCGACGCGAATGGCGAATTGAGCAACATGTTCAGGCGCACCCCGCAGGAGGGCCTGTGGTTCATGGCGGGGGCGCTGCCTCATTGCCGCATCAATTCGAAGTACCTGGCCCTTCAGATCAAGGCGACGGAGATCGGGGTTCTGGGCCCGCGCGGAGCCTGACCGCTGCGCCGTATCGACAAGAACAACGGGACGGGAAGGGAGGCGCATCTATGGCGAAGTCGAGGAAGGTCATCATCACCTGCGCCGTGACGGGCGCGGTGCACACGCCGACCATGTCGCCGCATCTGCCGATCACGCCCGACGAGATCGCGGCGGGCGCCATCGGCGCGGCGGAAGCGGGCGCGGCGATCATTCACCTGCACGCGCGCGATCCTGAGAACGGCTCCCCCACCGGCGCGCCGGAGGTGTTCGAACGTTTTCTGCCCCGCATCAAGCAGGCGAGCGACGCGGTGATCAACATCACCACTGGCGGCGGTCACGGCATGAGCCTCGAGCAGCGCATCGCGGCCGCCATGTGGGCGAAGCCCGAAATGTGCTCGCTCAACATGGGCTCGATGAATTTCGGCCTGTTCGAGATGCAGTCCCGCTACACGGAATGGAAGCACGACTGGGAGCCGGCCTATCTCGAGATGACCCGCGACTTCATCTTCCGCAACACCTTCAAGGATATCGAAGGGGTGATGAAGCATCTCGGCGAGGGCTGCGGCTCGAAATTCGAGTTCGAGTGCTACGACGTCGGCCATCTCTACAACCTGGCCTATTTCGCCGCCGCGGGGCTGGTGAAGCCGCCGTTCTTCATCCAGTTCGTGATGGGCATCCGCGGGGGCATCGGCGCCGATCCCGACAACCTGATGCATCTCAAGCGCACGGCCGACAAACTCTTCGGCGACGATTACCTGTTCTCGGTGCTCGCGGCGGGCCGCTCCCAGATGCCGCTCGCGACGATGGGCGCGATCCTCGGGGGGAACGTGCGGGTGGGGCTCGAAGACAGCCTGTTCATCGGGCGAGGCGAACTCGCGACCTCGAACGCGCAGCAGGTGGCCAAAATCCGCGCCATTCTCGAAAATCTCGGGCACGAGATCGCGACGCCGGACGACGCGCGGGAAATGCTCGACCTCAAGGGCGGGGATCAGGTCGGATTCTGAGCGCGGTCAGCGGCGCGGATCAGGAGCCCAGCGCGCGAACAGGCGGGCGCTGGCCCGGATCCTCCGCGAGCGACGCGCCCTCGCGGCCGTGCAGAGGTTCGAACAGCCGGGTGGATTCCGAGAGGAAGTCCACGAAGGCCCTGATCTTCGGCGAGACGTACCGCGATTTCTCGAAGACGATATAGATGTGGTGATCGAAGGTGCTCGGGGTGACGTCGTATTGCGGGAGCGCCTGCACGATCTTCCCCTCCTGCAGGTCGTTCTCGAAGCACCACAACGGCAGCAGGCAAACTCCAGATCCGGCGAGGACCGACTGGCGAAGCACTTCGGGGTTGTTGACCTGCAAGGTGCCCGTCACCCGCACCTCGATCTCCTCGTCGCCTTTCTTGAACCGCCAGAGCGCCCGTCCGTCGTCGAAACGTCCGTCGAGATAGGTCAGGCAATTGTGCTTTGCGAGGTCCGTCGGATGGATGATTGGGGGATTGCGCCGCAGATACTCGGGCGAGGCCAGAAGCATCCGGGGGCTGCCGTCCCACAGCCGGCGAACGGCGAGAGAGGGTTCGTCGAGATTTCCGAGCCGAAGCGCGACGTCGATCTTGTGTTCGATGAGGTCCTGATGGTCCTCCGTCAGCCAAAGCTTGACCTGAACATCGGGATATTCCGCCTGAAAGCGGGGCAGCACCTTGGCCAGAAACTGCACGCCGATCGCGACCCGGGTGTGGACATGCAGGAGACCGCGCGGGCTCTGCTGATACTCCGAGATGACGGATTGCAGTTCGTCGACCTGATTGAGAATCTTGACGGCGTTCTCGAACAGGGTCTGGCCGGCCTCGGTAAGCGTGAGCTTGCGGCTGGTGCGGTAGATCAGCCGGACGCCGAGGCTTTGCTCAAGCATGGAGATTCGACGCGAAACCGCGGCCGGCGATAATCCGCATTGCCGCCCCGCAGCCGAGAAGCTTCCCGCGTGCACCACCTTCGCGAAGAGGCGCACGTCACGCAGAGATTCCATTCCTCCCTCGGCGGTTTTTGTTTTTGTCATGTCAGGCTAGCCGTCGAATGTGTTCGCGTGAAGCCCGATCGACGCGGCTTGGCCTCCGGCGGCCGCGTCGCGCGTATCGCCCGCTGAATCGAACGCGAGAATGCGGCGCACGACGAGGTCGGCGATTTCATCCGATCCCTCGTCCATCATCATCATGTGGGAATGTCCGTGGAGCCCGCGCGCGCCGAGATACTCGACGTCCGCGCTTCCGCCTCCGCCGCGCCACGCCGCCGCAGCCCTCAGCGTCTTGGCCTCTAGCTCGCGCCACGTCTCCTGCCGATCTAGGAAGTCGCCCATGACCACGTGCAGCCTCGCGCCGTCGAGCCGCTTGCCCTCGACGGCCGAGAAATCGCCATGCGGCTCCAGGGCGACGACGAGCGGCGCGAGATCCGGTCGGTCCGCCCCGAGTTGCAGCGCGAAGCCGCCGCCCTGGCTGTGGCCGACGACGACGCAGGGGCCGATCCGCTCCAGAACGCGGCGCAGGCCCTCGAGTTGCAACGCCGAGTTCGAGGGCCAGCGAGGCGCGCCATAGGCGGCGAAGGCGTCGAGCGCGGCGATCGGGAAACGCGATCCAGGAAAGGGTTTGCGCGATGGGAAGTCGGCCTTTGCGCCGAACCGGTACAAATCCCACGATTCCTCGAGGCTGCGCACGACGGGACGCTCCTCCCATAATCCGGGAAGCGCGCAAAAACCGGCTCGGCCCCGCTCCACGGCGTCGACGACATGCGTCGACAGCCCCGCCTCCAGAAAGCGCTGGAGCCAACCGGGCCGACCGTCCGGCGTCGTCTCCCACGTCCGGCCCGTCATGCCCCCGCCGTGAATCAGCAGGACAGGCAACGGCGAGCGCGGCGCGGCCGGGGTAAAGTATTGAACGTAGGTCTGCTCGATCCAGAATGACCCGTTGGGATCGTGATCGATGGAGAGCCCCGGCGAGAGGCGCACCGGGCGGATGTCTTCCCCCGCGATCCGCACCAGACGTCCGCCGACGCTATAGCTTCCCATCGCCGAGAGAGAAAACCCCGCCACGTCCCGGTCGACGCTCTTGTGCGACACTTGCGTATCCTCCAACGCCCTCTCCGGCGCAGGCCCGGTCAGGTCGCCGACTTGACCGTCCTGAGGAGCGCGATGAGTTTTGCGTCGCGCTCGGCGGCGAGTTCGGACGTCGTGCGGCCGCCGACTTCCTCGCGAACGCCTGCCTCCAGCATGTCGGTGAGGCGCGCGTCGACGACGGGCGACCCGAGATCGTCCCACCATGTCTTGATCGCGGGCCCCAGATGGTCGGCGAAGTGGCGGATGCCGCCGTCGCCGCCGGCGAGGTGGAAGGTCAGGTGCGGGCCCATGATCGCCCAGCGCAGTCCCGGCCCCTCCGTGATCGCCGCGTCGACGTCGGCCACGCTGGCGACGCCGTCGGAGACGAGATGGGCCGCCTCACGCCAGAGCGCGGCCTGCAGCCGGTTGGCGATATGGCCCGGAACCTCCTTGCGGACCCGGATCGCGCGCTTGCCGTGATCGTTGTAGAAGCCGAGCGCCCAGTCGCAGGCCGCTTCGTCCGTCAGCCGCCCGCCGACGATCTCGACGAGAGGGATCAGGTGCGGTGGATTGAAGGGATGGGCGACGACCAGGCGTCCGGGGCGGGACATGCGGGCCTGCATGTCGCTCGCCTTGAGGCCCGAGGTGGAGGAGGCGATGACGCGCCCCTCCGGGAGATGCTCGTCGATGCGGGCGAGGAGCTCCTGTTTGATCTCCAGCCGCTCGGGCGCGTTCTCCTGCACGAAATCGGCGTTCCGGCACGCCTCGGCGACGTCCGGCGTGAAGACGAGCCGCGCCAGCGCCTCGTCGAGCGTGGTCGTCGCGACGCCGAGCTCGACGAGCTGCGGCCAGGCGTTGCCGACGAACCGCCGCACGAAGTCCTCGCCCCCGGGGGAGGGGTCGCTCGCGTTGACGCGGAAACCGCGGGCCAGGAACCAGGACGACCAGGACGCGCCGATCGTTCCGGCGCCGATGACCGCCACGACCTTCGCGTCCGTTCGTGCGATATAGCTCATGATGCGCTTCTCCACCGCGCCGACCGGCGGTCTGGTTCGAAATTCGCCCCGGACGGGGCCGGTTCAGAGATAGCTGGCCGACAGCGTCTCCGCGACGCCGTTGCGCAGCAACGACTTGCTCTCGCCGTCGACGACCACCTTGCCGCCGCGCAGCACATATCCGTAATTCGAGACCTTCAGCGCCATCGCCGCCATCTGTTCGGCGATGACCACCGTCGCTCCGGTGTCGCGGGCGAAGCCGGCGATGAAGTCGTAGATCTGCGTCACGATGATGGGCGCGAGGCCGAGCGAGGGCTCGTCGAGCATGAGGTGGGTCGGGTTGCGGATCGTCGCGCAGGATAGGATCAGCATCTGCTGCTGGCCGCCGCTGAGCAGCCCCGCCGCCGTCGACGATTTCTCCCGCAGGATCGGGAAGCGGTCGTAGACCTCCCGGATGCCAGCGTCGAGATCGATCTTGCGCGCGCCGAAGCTCCACGCGAGCTCGAGGTTTTCCTGAACCGCGAGCTGCTTGAAGATCCGTCTGCCCTCCATCGCGTGGGCGAGACCGAGCTTCGACCGCTTTTCGGGCGGCACGTTCTGGATCGGCTGCGAATTGAGCCTGATCTCGCCCCCGGTGACGGGCGAAATGCCGCTGATCGCGCGGAGCAGGGAGGATTTCCCGGCTCCGTTGGCGCCGAGCACGGCGGTGGTCTGGCCGGGCTGCGCCGTCAGCGAGACGCCCCGAAGCGCCTCGACCGCGCCGTAACGAACCGACAGGTCGCGCACTTCGATCATGCCGCCTCCTCCTCTTCCTGGCCGAGATAGGCGGCGATGACCGCTGGATCCTTGCGCATGCCCTCGAGGTCGCCGCGGTAGATGACATGGCCGCTGTCGAGGACGACGACGTCGTCGACGAGGTCGGCGAGGAAGTCCATGTGATGCTCGATGAGCATGATGGTCAGGCCGGCCTGCTTCATCTTGCGGATGATCGCGCC
The DNA here is from genome assembly GCA_022241475.1 of Microvirga sp. The sequence goes on from JAKOMT010000003.1 coordinate 83,515, forward strand.
CAGCATCTCCATCTCGGATTCGGAGAGTCCGGCCGCCGGCTCGTCGAGCAGGATCGTGTGGGGGCGCGCCATCAGCGCCCTGGCCACCTCCGCCATGCGGCAATAGCCGTAGGGGAGCGAATTGACCGTGGTGTCGGCGTATTCCGAGAGCCCGGTCAGCGCCATCACCGCTTCGATCTCGGACAGGAAGGCCGCCTCCTCGCGCATCGCCGAGGGCAGGGCGAGCGCCGCGGCGACGCCGGACCGCTCGACCAGGCAATGGGCTCCGAGAAGCAGGTTCTCCCGCACGGTGAAGCTCGGCACGAGACGCGGGTCCTGGAAGGTCCGGACCACGCCCATCCCGGCGATCTTGTAGTCCGGCAGGCCGGAGATATCCGTCTCGCCGAGCCTCACGCGTCCTTCCGTCGGCTCGTAAATGCCGCACACCACGTTGACGAGCGTGCTCTTGCCCGAGCCGTTGGGGCCGATGAGGGCGGTGATGTTTCCCGGCTTCAGCGTCAGGGAGACGTCGTCGAGCGCGGTCAGTCCGCCGAAGCGCTTCGTCAGCCCCTCGACCGTGACGGCGACGCGCCCGACGCTGTCGTTCCACACGAGCTCCGGCTTGCGCTCGCGCGCCGCCGCCAGCGCCGCCGGCCGCACGAAGCGCGGCGGGTCGAGGATCAGGCCAGCGATGCCCTTGGGCAGCACGATCAGCGAGAAGGTCAGGATGACGCCGTAGACGATGAACTGGTACTCGGCGAAGGCCTGCAGGGCTTCGGGCAGATAGGTGAAGACGGCCGCGCTGATGATCTGGCCGGCGATCGAGCCCAGCCCGCCGACGATGGCGATCACGAGAACCTCGATCGAGCGGTGCACGCCGAAGCTCTCGGGGCCGAGATAGCCGACGAGATGCGCGTAGAACGCCCCGGCGAGGCCCGCGAGCAGGCCGCTCAACGCATAGGCCGTGCGCTTTGTCGCCGCGTGCGAAATGCCGAGGCTTCCGGCCGCGACCTCGTTGTGGTGAACGGCGAACAGCGCCCGGCCGACATGGCTGCGGGTCATGTTCGACAGAAGCGCGACGACGGCGAGCGTGACCGCGAGCACGACCCAGAAATACCCGACTTGGTCGAGCGGCGCGCCGAGGATGCTGGCGCTGCGCAGCGCGGCCGACGGAACCCCGCTCAGGCCCATCGTGCCTCCGGTCACGGAGACCCATTCGCGCACGACCTCGTAGAAGATCATGCCGAATCCGAGCGTCATCATCGCGAGGTAGACCTCGCGCACGCGCCCCGCCGGGAAGGAGAGGAGATAGCCGGCCGCGCCGGCGAGGACGCTCGCCGTCGGGATGGAGACGGCCATGTCGAGGTTGTAGGTCTTGGTCAGCACGGCCGTGCCGTAGGCCCCGATCCCGAAGAATCCCGCATGGCCGAGCGAGATCTGGCCGCCGAGGCCGGTCAGCACGTTGATCGACTGGGCGAAGATCACGTTGATCAGGATGAAGGTCAGGATCTGGACGGTGCCCGTCGTAGAGCTCATCACAGCGAATGCGAGGAAGGCCGCGAGAGCGATGACGAACCAGGGATGGGTGACGACGCCGGTGAGGCGGCTGCGCAGCGCTGTCATGCCTTGTTTACCTCCGGCTGGACGAAGAGGCCCTGCGGTCTGATCGCGAGCATCAGCATGAGGAGGGCGAAGGCCACGGCGTGCTCCGCAGCCGAAGAGACGTATCCGGCGACCATCTTGCTCAGGATTCCGACGACCAATCCGCCGATGAGCGCCCCGACCGAGCTGCCCATGCCGCCGATCACCGCCGCCACGAAGCCGAAGAGCACCAGATTGAACCCGAAAGCGGGATCGACCGTGCCGCCGACCTGCGCGACGAGAATGCCGGCGATCGCGGCGAGGAGCGCGGAGAGCACGAAGGACATCGTGATGATGAGCTTGACGGGAAGTCCGTTGACCACTCCGAGCTCAGCGTCGAGCGATACGGCGCGCACGGCGTGGCCCCATCGCGTCTTGCGCAGAAAGAACTCGATGACGAAGATCAGCAGGATCGAGACGACGAGCACGACGAGATACTGGTAGGCCACGAAGACCCCGCCGACGATGAAGAAGTCCGAGGCCGAGAAGATGATCGCGGGAAAGGCCACGGCCTGAGAGCCGAATTCGCGGGCGGCCACGCCCTGCAGCAGAATTCCGAAGCCGAGCGTAGAAACCACCCAGCCCATGCTCCCGCCGCCGCGAAGCGCCGGCCGCGCGATGCGTTCGACGCACAGCCCCAGAAGGACCGCGAGCGCCAGGGATCCGATGAGGAGCAACGGCACGGCGTAGCCGAGGGCGGCGAAATAGGCGACGACGATCGCGCAGATCATCATCACCGAGCCGTGGCCGAAGTTCAGCGTCTTCGTCGTCAGGAACGTCAGGTTCAGACCGAGCGCCACGAGCGCGTAGATCGATCCGACGCTGATCCCGGCCAGCAACAGGGACAGAAAAAAGCTCACCGCTCATCCTCCACGGGGGCGCCACAGGTCGTCGTGAAACGTCGGCTCCGGAGGCGGCCCGCAGATCGGCCGCCTCCGGATCGGTCCTTGCGGGCTCAGTTCCCCGATTCGACCGGAACGAGCGCGAGGCCGGCGGGAGTGGACTGCATTTCGTAGACGGCCAGCCCCTCGGTGGTGAGCGCGACGTGGTTCTCGGCCGAGAACGAGATCGACTCGATGGACGCGCCCGGAAGACCCGAGATGCTCTCCATCGCGCTGATGATCGCCTCCGGCTCCGTCGAGCCCGCGCTCTCGATCGCGGTGAAGAGGATGTTCGCGCAATCGTAGCCCGTCAGCACCGTCGTCGCGATGGCGATCTGGGCGCGGTTCTCGTCCGAGCCCCACCAACGGTCGCGACCGTGATTCTCGACATAGGCGTCGAGCACTTCCTGGGTCTTGGCGGGGTACGGATTGGCCGCCATGACGCCCGAGCCCGCCGCGCGCGTGCCGACCGCCAGTTCGCCGGCGCCCTCGAGATAGGGCGGGGTGACGCCGCCGGCCGTCGCGTAGAACGGAATCGTCAGATTGAGGCGGGCGACGTTGCGGCGGATGACCGCGAGGTCGGCGCCCAGACCGATCACGACGAGGACGTCGGCGCCGGCGCGCTGGGCGCGGGCGAGCTGAGCCGTCATGTCCGGGGCGCGCTGGTTGTAGGACTCGACCGTGACGGTCACGTTCGGATCGAGTTGGGCCAAGCGGTTCTTGAGGATCTCCGCGCCGGTCACGCCGTAGCCGGTGCTCTCGTGCAGGATGCCGACATGGCTATACTGGCCGGTGAGCGCCTCTCCGAGCTTGTCGGCCTCGACGGTGTTGCTGATCGCGACCGAGAACACGTTCTTGCGCGGCGGCTGGTCGACGCCGTTCGGATAGACGATGATGGGCGTCTGGGCCTGCGTGTTGCACATCGGCCGCCCGTCGGCCTCGACCATGTCGACGACGGCGAGCGTCGGGCCGCTGCCCGAGGGGGCGATCATCGCGACGATGTCGGGATTGTCGAGAATGCGGCGCATGTTCTGGAGCGACCGGTCCGGCACGAGCTGGTCGTCGAGCACCATGCCCAGCGCGACGGGCCGTCCGTTGACGCCGCCCTTCGCGTTCCACTCCTCGACGGCGATTTCGGCGCCGCGACGGTAGCCCTCGCCGAACTCGTTGAACGGGCCCGTGATGGCGGTGGTGAATCCGATCTGGATGGGGTCCTGCTGGGCCGCGGCCGGAGCCGCGAGCAGAAGCGTGGCGACGCCTGCGAGCAAGGCGCCGCGCGTCAGTTTCTGAAACCGATTATCGTTCATTGTTTCCTCCCCTCGAAGAATCCCGACGACGTTCGTCGGCGGGTCATTCCGCTGCTTTGCGCGGTTCTTTTTCTGCGATGACCTGCTCCATGATGGGCAGGCTCGAAGTGATGGTGTGCACGCCGAGCACGCTGATGAGCTCGAACACCTCCATGATCTCCTTCGCCGTCGCCCCGTGCTTCAGGGCGTTGCGGACGTGCAGCCGGAGCGCCGGTTCGTGGAGATGGGTCGTGGCGGCGGCGATCGCGACGTAGACGAGTTCGCGAACCTTCGGCGTGAGGCTCCCCGATTTCCAGGGCGCGTGGACGAAGTTCAGCGCGGCCAGGAAATAGTCGGGCGACAGCCTCAGGATCGCGTCCCAGCGCTCGTCCCAGTAGCCCCGGGCGTCGACGAAGCGCGACTTGAGCGTCTCCTCGTCCGGGGTGAGCGCCCGCGCGGCCGGGTTGTCGAGGCCCGCGGCCGCCATCTCGTCGATCAGGATGCCGGCGCCGAGGGTGCTCGAATGCACGCCCTGCATCGAGACCAGCTCGAGGACCTCGAGGATCTCGCCGGCGGTCGCGCCGTAGCGGACCGCGTTCTCCATGTGGATTTTCGTGCCCGGATCGTAGAGATGCGTCGTCGACGCATCGATCGCGATGTAGACGAACTCCCGCACCTTGGGGTCGAGGCCCTCGCGCAGCCACGGGACCGACGAGAAGTGCAGGTAGGCTTCGAAGAAGTCGGGATCGCGCTCCAGAAGGTTCGACCAGAGGTCGCTCCAGTAGCCGCGCTGACGCGTAAACGTCTCCTTCAGCTCGCGCTTGCGCGCGCCGTCGTCGCTCATTGCTTTCCTCCCCTCGCGGCGCATCGTTGGCGCCGTCTTCGGCCTGTTTTCTTTCGGCCGTATTTCGACAGAGGCTAGTGACGTCGCCATGCGCGAAGAAGCGCCGCCGGGCGAACACCATCTTTGCGTATCGCGTAAAGATGAGGCGCTCGCGGTCGGGTTTCACAAATCTCGACGTCCGGCGTTCGAGCACACGTACAGGTTTTATAAACTGAGAAAATGAGGGGTTTGGACAGACTTGACCGTTATGAATTGCGATCAGGATGCATGCTTGCGTTGAAGGAGACGTCCCCATGAGCGCCGCCGGGCCGGATCTGAGGGCTTTCGACGCCGAAATCGAGGGCGTGGTCTTTCGAGACGCCGACGATTTCTACCGGATCGGGAGGCTCTACGCCCGCGGACAGGGTCTGCCTGTGGATCTGGCGACCGGTTACGTCTGGCTGCGTTACGCCGCCGCGCGTGGGTCGCGTCCGGCGGCCCGCCTCGTACAGGAGATCTCCGCCGAGATGGAAAGGCCGGACCTCGATCGCGCGAAGATCGCCCTGCGCCGCCTGACGGAGCGCGACACGCCTGATCAGGGGGCGGCGCGCGCGGCCTGATTTCCCATGAGCTCGACGAGCGCCTCCGCCGCCCCGAGACACAAGGTCCAGCCCAGCGTTCCGTGGCCGAGATTGCGCCACAGGCCGGGGATCGCCGTCGGGCCGATGACGGGGAGCGAGGACGGCGTGCAGGGGCGCGCCTCGGACCAGGGCTCGATCTCCTCCGCACCGTGATCGAGCCCGATCGGGAAGGCCGCGCGGGCGCCCGCGAGCAGCGCCTCGAACCGTTTCGCGTCGAATCGGAAGTCGCGCCGGCCGATATCGGCGATCCCGGCGACCCGAACGCTCTCGCCGATTCGCGCGAACACGAGCTTGCGCTTCAGATCGGTGATCGAGCGCCTCATCGCCTGCGCCTGCGCCGGAAACGTCGCCGAATAGCCCTGAACCGGCCAGACCGTCGCGAAGGGCGGCGAGAAGAGGCCGCGCCGGGAGAACCCATACCCGGTCGCGACGACGACGGCGTCGCCCTTCGCCGGCGCCGCGCCGCGCAGCAGGACGCCGGCCGCCTGTCCCCGGTGGCGCAGGACGTCGATCGCCTCGCCGCCGAACCTCGTCTCGAGCAGGCCTCGACGGGACAATTCCCGCGCCACTCCCTCGCAGAACGCGCTCGGTCGCCCGACCGCGTCGTCGGGGCTGTAGACGACGCCCGCGATCGGATCGGAATAATGGGCGAGCGCGGGCTCGATCGCCGTCGCCTCCGCCTGGTCGAGCACCTCGACGCGCAGGCCCAGCGCCGTCTTGAGCGCGAGGTTGGCGCGCGCGCGATCGAGCGAGCGCTCGTCGGCGTGCAGGATCATCTTGCCCGACGTCGCATGATCGAAGACGAGGCCGAGATCGGCGACGATTTCGGGGATCAGCGCCCGGGTGCGCTCCGCCATGCGCGTCAGCGCCCCGGTGTTGGCGCGGAAGGCGGAGGGCCGCGCATTCGCCAAGAGACGCAGCGCCCAGACGAGGAATTCCGGATCGGCCTGCATGCGCAGGCGAAAGGCGGGATCGCGCCCGGCGAGAATGGCCGCCAGATGCGCGACGAGCCCCGGCGAGGCCAGCGCGTCGGCGTAAGCGTAGCTGAGCTGCGCGCCGTTGCGCGCGCTCGCGCCCCGGCAGGGACCCTCGCGACGGTCGACGAGCGTGACCGTGTGGCCGGCCCGGACGAGCGTCCACGCGGTGGCGCAGCCGACCACGCCCGCGCCGACGACGACGATGTGCGCCATGACTGGAAACCTTTCTCAGGAACGGGAGGCGAAAGCGCCGTCAGCGCGATGGAAGGCCCTGCGCCAATCGCCGGCCCGCGCCGATCGCGGGCGCGCGCCCGTTGACCCAGACCCGCGCGATCCCCGCCGCGGGGGCGTCCGGCGTCGACGGCGTCGCGCGGTCGGCGATGCGGGCGGGGTCGAACAGCACGAGGTCGGCGAAGGCGCCTTCCGCCACGACCCCCCGCCCGTCGAGGCGGAACATCCGCGCCGGCAGCCCGGTCATCTTGTGGATCGCGGCCTCGAGCGACATCAGGCCGAGTTCGCGCACGTAATGGCCGAGCACGCGCGGGAACGTCCCCCAGAGCCTCGGATGCGGCATCGGATCGAAGGGCAGCCCGTCCGAGCCGATCATCGCCAGCGGATGCGCGAGCACGCGCCGCACGTCCTCCTCGTCCATCAGGTGGTACAGCGCGCCGGCCGGCTGCAGCCGCCGCACCGCTTCGTCGGGGCCGCAGCCGAGCGTCTCCGACACGGCCTCGAGGGTCATGCCGACGCATTCGGGCATCGTCGCGCTGCGCGTCACGACGATCTCGCCGCCACGTCGCGCCCGCTCCACCGTCAGCGACGTCGAGGAGTAGGCGTAGGGATAGACGTCGAGCCCCACGCTCTGGCAGGCGCAGGCGGCGTCGATCATCGCCAGCGTCTCGCGCGTGCGGCCGTGGTTGCGCCGGCCGAGCGCCTTGTGATGCGAGAAGATCACCGTAACGCCGGCGCGCCTGCCGATATCGAGCGCCTCCTCGACCGCCGCGACGAGCCCGTCGCCCTCGTCGCGCACATGCGTGACGTAAGCCGCGCCGCGCTGCGCCAGCCGCTCGCACAAGGCGACGAGTTCGTCCGTCTCCGCCGCGTTCGCCATCGCGTAGGCGAGGCCGGAGCTGAGCCCCGCCGCGCCGTCCCTGAGCGCCTCGTCGAGGAGGCGGCGCATGGCCGTGGTCTCGCCCGCCGTCGCAGGGCGCGAAACGTCCGACATCGCGGCGAGGCGCAATGTCGAATGCCCGACGAGCGGCAGGGAATTGACCGCCGGGGCGGCGTGCGACACTGCGGCGAGATAGCCGGAGAAACGCGCGAACGTCGTCCCGCCGCGCGGGATCAGGATTTCGTACTCTTCCGGCGGCTGCGCCCCGTCCGGAAACGGCGCGGGACTGTAGCCGCACAGGCCGGTGATCACCGTGGTGACGCCCTGCGAGACCTTCGCTCGCATGAGCGGCGTGCGGATCAGCGCCATGTCGTCGTGCGTGTGGACGTCGATGAAGCCGGGCGCGAGCACCAGCCCGTCCGCCTGGACGGTCTCGCGCGCCGGCTCCCGCGCGCCGGGCGGGCGAAGCGCCGAGATCCTGTCGCCCCTGACGTAGACCTCCGCGCGCCGCGGCGGATTCCCGGCGCCGTCGACGACGCTGGCGCCGATGATCGCGACGTCGTGGACGTTCATGTCGTCGACGCTCATGCCATTCACGCTCATGCCACGCTCTCCGCAGGCTTGCGAAGTCGCGCGCGGGCTTCGGCGAGGACGATGAGGAGCGCGGCGACGCCGATCGCCGGCTCGGCGATCTCGCGCTCGATCAGGAAGGTCGCCACCGAGGCGACGAACATCGGCGCGGCGAGCCAGACCGGCATGGGGCCGCCGATGCATCGTCTCGCCAGCGCCATGGCTATTCCGGTAAGGCCGACGATCGCTCCCCCGAACGCGACGAAGGCGGGCGCCGTTCCGTTCTCGAAGAGGATGTCGCCGGAGAGGAAGAGCAGCGGGATCGCGTAGAGCCCTTTCGACAGGCGCCAGGATACGAGGCTCGCGGGAAAAGGCGGCGTGCGCGCGATGCCGGCGGCGGCGAAGGCGGATAGCGCCACCGGCGGGGTCACGGTGCTGTCCTGCGAATACCAGTAGATCATCAGGTGGATCGCAAACAGGGACAGACCGAACTGCTCGAAGCCCGCGCCCACCACCACGGCGACGATGACGTAGCTCGCGGTGATCGGGAGCCCCATCCCCAGGATCAGCGAGATGACGAGCACGGCGAGAACCATCAGGTACATGTTGCCCTGCGCCGCGTCGAAGATCAGCGCCGAGAAGGTGATGCCCTTGCCCGTCATGGTCAGGATTCCGACGACCACGTTGGCGGCCGCGAGCATGATCGCCGTGACCGCCGCGGCCTGCGCCGTATCGATCGCGATCCGCACGAGTTGGCGGGGTCCGATGCGGCTCGCCGGCGTGAGCCAGCTCGCCGCGATCGCCGCGATGATGGCGCCACAGCAGGCGAAGACGGGCGTGTAGCCGACGACGAGCAGGCCGATGAGGCCGCCCATGGCGAAGGCGAAGGGCAGCCCGTCGCGCCAGACGATCTGCGGGCGCTCGAGGGCCGGCTTCCAGTCCTGCTTGAACGCGTCGAGCGCGACGCCGATGAAGACGGAGTAGAAATAGAGTATCGCCGGCAGGATCGAGAGCAGCGCGACGGTGGCGTAAGGCGTCTGCGTCCAGGCGGCGAGAATGAAGGCGCCGGCGCCCATGACGGGAGGAGCGATCTGGCCGATGTTGGAGGCCGACGCCTCGACGCCTGCGGCGAACGGCCGGCTGTAGCCGGCGCGGATCATCATCGGGATGGTCACGGACCCGGTGGCCATGACGTTGCCCAGCGACGTGCCGCTGACGGAGCCCATCGCTGCGCTGCCGATCACCGCCGCCTGCGCCGGTCCGCCCGGAAGCCGCCCGCCGAGCCGTAGCGAGGCCTGGACGAGGAAATTCCCGCTTCCGGCCGCGAGAAGCGTCACGCCCAGCAGCACGAAGAGGTAGACGTAGGTCGCCGAGATCGTGGCGAGGAAGCCGAAATAGCCCTCGCCGCCCCAGATCATCCGGTAGGTGAAGGTGTAGAGGTCGATCCCCCGAAAGCCCCAGGCGCCGGGCAGATGCGGACCCAGCCACAGCGCATAGGCGGTCGAGATCGCGCCGAGCAGCGTGAGAACCCACCCGCCCGCGATTCCGGCGGCGGCGAGCACGATGGCGAGAACGCCGCCCGCGACCCACATGTCGAGCGGGATCATGCGGTCGTTCCGGGCGTAGAGCGCCTGCTCCATCACGACGACATAGACCGGAATGGCGGCGCAGATGATCGCGAGCGCGAGCCAGAGACGGGCGCGCGGGCCGCCTTCGAGGCCGCGCAGCGCGAAAAAGAGCGCGAGCGCGCCGCCGACATGCACACCGTTGCGCCAGCTGTCGGAAATCGAGCCGAAGGTCGCGAACCAGATGTGGAAGACGGCGTAGCAGCAGGCGGCCGCGGCGATGACGATGTAAAGCGGCGAGGTCGCGACGGGGCCCGCAGGCCCCGCCGTCCAGGTTTGGGTTTCGGCGCTCACCGGAGGTTCTCGGGAACGGTCACGCCGACTTCCTCGAAGTAGCGGACGGCGCCGGGATGCAGCGGCACCGGAAGCCCGGCGAACGCGTTCTCGAGGGTGATGCCCGTTGCGGAGGGATGCACCGCGTGGATCGCGTCGAGGTTCTCGAAGACCGCTTTCGTGAAGCGATAGGCGACGTCCTCGTCGAGTCCCTCGTCCACGACCATGAGGTTGGCGTATTCGGCCGTCGGGACGTCCTCGGTCTGGCCGGGATAGCTGCCGGCCGGGATGGTCACGCCGTAATAGAGGCCCGGATGCGCCGCCTCGATGCGCGCCAGATGCTCCTCTTCGAAGCGCAGGATGCGCACGTTGTCCGCGCCGAGCGCCGCGTAGATTTCCGTGATGGCCGGGACGGGTATGCCCGCGCCGAGATTGGCGGCCGAGATGCGCCGGTCCTGCAGCGCCGCGCCCGCTTCGGAATAGCTGGCGATGAAGACCATCGAGATCGCCTCCGGGTCATGGCCGAGCGCCTGCAGCATCAATTCCGCCGCCGTTCGCGCGCCGCTCTGCCGACCGCCGATGCTGTAGGCCGCCGGAAGGGTGGCGAGGTCGTCGATCGTTCCGGTCGCGGCGGCGTCGGCCAGCGCGACGTGGTGCTCGGTGTTGCCGTAGAGGGAGAACAGCGAGCGCAGCCCGGTGCGCGCGTCGCCCTCGAACACGGATTCGCCGCGCGCCGCGAGCGTCGCGACGACGCCGTTCGTGATGCCGAGCTCGATCGAGTCGCGCGCGATGAGCTGGACGTTCTCCGTGCTGCCGCCCGAGCTGACCGCATCGACGCGCAGGCTCGGATCCGCCTGCGAGACGATCCGCGCCATTCCGACGCCGAGCGGATAATAGGCGCCGCCCGTGCTTCCCGTGCCGATGACGATCGAGTCCTGGGCGCGGGCTTCCTGCGTGAGCGCCGGCGAAGCGATGGCCAGCGCGAGGGCGCCGACCGCAAATCTTGCGAATTTCATCTGAATACCTCCCATCGACGAGCCGGGCCTATTCGCCCGGTTCACATCGCGCTCAGGGTTGCCTGCCCGGGGACATCATGACAAATTCCGAATACAGGGCTCTGGATAACGTGATCTAATATGCAGCTTCGTCAGATCGAGGTCTTCCATGCGGTGATGATCACCGGCTCGACCGTCGCCGCGGCGGAGATGCTGCACGTGACTCAGCCGGCGATCAGCACCACGCTCAAGCGGATGCAAGACGAACTCGGGCTCGCGCTGTTCACCAACGCGGCCGGCAGGCTCGCGCCGACGCCCGAGGCGCGCGCGCTCTTCGCGCAGGCCCACGCCATCCAGGAGGACGTCGACACGCTGCGGCGGCTGGCGCGTCTGCTGGCGACGGGCAAGGTCGGGACGTTGCGTCTCGGCGTCGTGCCCGCCGTCAGCGAAGGCATCCTCGCGAGCGCCGTGAGCGAGATCCGCGGCGCCGCGCCAGACCTCGCGCTATCGGTCGACGTGCTCAACTCGCACGACCTCGTGAATCGTCTGATCGGCGGCCGGCTCGATCTCGCTTGCGTCTTCGGCGCGGAGCACGGCGCCCCCCTCGAGACGCTGTTCGCCTGCCCCGTGCCGCTCGTCTGCGTCGCGCCGCGCGGGGCGCTCGACGACGTCCGAAAGGTCACGCCCGACGAGCTCGCGGCGCTGCCGCAGGCCGCCATGCGCGCCACGGACCCGATCGGCCGTCTGCTCGCGGGCTGGAGCGCGCGAAAGCCCGCTCAGCCCGTCGTCGAATTGCGCAGCAGCCGCGGCGTTCTCGCGCTTGCTCGCGCCGGCGTCGCAGCCGGCGTCGTCGACACGCTGACGCTCAACGAAGCCGGCCCCGGCGATTTCGCCGTCGCGCCGCTCTCGCCCTCTCTCGCCATCGAATTCAGGATCGTGCGCGTTTCGAGCGGACCGCGCTCGGCCAGTCTGGAGCGGGCCTGCGAGGCGCTCTCGGGCGCGGTCCGAACGTCGCTCGACGGCGAGGCGCCGGCGAGGGCGCCGGGGCGCCGCTAGAGATCGAGCGCCTCGGTCGCGACCCCGCGTCGTCGCGCGCTCTCCGTCACCGCGAGGCGAAGCGTCTCGCTCTTCTTGAGCAGGCGCCGGAAGCTCGTCTCGTCGAGAACGAGCAGGGTCGAATGGCTGATCGCGATCACCTGGGTCCGCCTGATGTAGCGGCTCAACAGCGACAGCTGCCCGAACATCTCGCCCCGGCCGAGCTTGTGCTTCTGGCCGGCCGTCTCGGCTTCGACCGCGCCCGACGCGATGAAGCAGACTTCGCGCAGGACTTCTCCCTTGCGCATCAGAACGTCGCCCGGCTGAACGTAGCGCGCCTTGAGCGCGCGCGCGAGGCCGGCGCGGGCGTCCTCGTCCATGTTGGCGAACAATGGAAACTGCCGAACCAGCTCGGTCTTCTGGACGGCGAGATCGAGGGCCGGGCGCGCCTCGACGCCGGTGCGCTTGTCGCCCAGCTCCTGCTTGAGCGTCGTATAGAGCTCGCGCCCGATCAGGCCGTCTTGATAGAGCACGTCGTATTCGCGCTCCTCCAGCCGCAGCGAGGTGCGGCGGATGAAGCGGCGTTCGATCTCTTCCGCGTAGCCGGGATATTGCAGCCGCAATCCGTCGAGCGCGGACTGGGTCTCGTCCTCGCGACGCTTGAGCAGTTCGTGCAGCAGGTCCGCCACGCGGCGGCCGTGAATGCGGCGGATCTTGCCGTCGATATAGGCGTGCAGATCGCGCAGGATCAGCCGCAGGTTCAGCAGGATCTCGAACCGGTCGGCCGCCATCCGCGCCAGCGGGCCGGACAGGCGCATGCGGTTGTGGAGGAAGACGGCGATGCGGTACCAGCGACCGCGCGCGAGACTGAGGCGGCCCGCCGCGCGGTATTCGTCGCGACCGCCCGCCCGCGTGCGCTCGATCAGCCGGTCCGCGTCCGACAGCATCAGCTCGGCGAGACGCGCCGACACCTGCTGTTCGCGGAAGGCGTCGAGGATCATGTCGCGCTCGCGGCCCGCCAGCGCCACGAGGCCGAGCGTGATGCGGTCGCGGTCGGCGATCTCGTCCGCCGCCTCGGCCTTCGTCATGGCGGTGTCGAGGCGCTCGGCGAAGCGCTTGGCTTCCGAGCGCACGATCTCCTGCGTCAGCTCGTGGCGTTTGGCGGTATGCGAGACTTCCTCGCGCACGTTCTCGAGCGCGACGGCGATGACCTGGTTGGAGAGCGCCCGATCGAGGCGCGAGAGCTTGTCGAGGCCCAGCAGCGAGATCACCCAGCGCAGGGTCGTCCCCTGCACCAAGAGCGTGAACAGCGTGAACCCGGTGGCGAGAATGCCGACCTCGCGCTTGATGTCGGCCGGAACGCGCAGGTTCTCCGTCACGGCCAGCGCCAGCGCCAGCGTGACCGCTCCGCGCAAGCCTCCCCAGAGGATGGCCACGCGATAGGGCCGGTCAACGCGCGGGGACAGCTTCAGCGCGGTCAACAGCGGCAGGACGATGTAGAGCATGAACAGCCGCGCGGCCGCGGCGGCGGCGACCACGACGCCGATCAGCGCCACGTCGCGCCATTGCATCTCGCCCAGGAGCCGCGGCACCAGGAAAGCGGCGAGGAGGAAGATCAGCGCCCCGGCCCAATGCGCCAGCAGGTCCCAGATCTCGCGCAGGTTCGCCCAGTTGCCGGGCGCGAGCCGGCCCGGACCGATGTAGTTCAGCGTCATTCCCGCCATCACGACCGCGATGACGCCGGAAACCCCCAGCATGCGGTCGGCGACGAGATAGGTGACGTAGGGCAGCGCGACGCTCAGCGAGATCTGCGCGAGCGGAAAGCGCGCCAGCCAGGCGAACAGCGCCGTGCAAATTCGCGCGAAAACCCAGCCCGTCGCGATCCCGCCCATGATCAACGTCGGAAACCCGACGAGCGCGTCGCGCAGGGTCGGGTTCGGGACGCCCAGCATGACGAAGGAGAGGAAGAAGCCGAACAACGCGATCGCGGCCGCGTCGTTCAGAAGGCTCTCGCCTTCGACGATTCGCGTCAGGCGCTGCGGCGCGGCGATATTGCGAAAGATCGAGACCACGGCGGACGGGTCGGTCGTGGCGACGATGGCGCCGAGCATCAGGCAAGCCATCAGGGGCAGGCTGGTGAAGGGCGTCAGCGCGTAGCCGATGGCGAATGTCGCCACCACCACGGCCAGAACGGCCATGACGAGGATCGGCACCCAGTCATCGGCCATGCGGCGCAGGTTCAGCCCCAGCGAGACCTGGAAGAGCAGCGTCGGCAGCAGCACGTAGAGAAAGACGCTGGCGCGGATGTCGAATTCGAACATCTCGACGGCGAGCGGCAGGCCCAGCACGTCGCGCCCGTGCTCGACGAGGACGACCGCCATAGCCCCGATCATCGTGCCGATGATGGCCAGCACCACCGTGTAGGGCAGCCGGGTGCGGTCGGCGACGGGCTCGCTCAGCGATATGACGACGAAGAGCGCCGCGACGGCGCCGACGAGCGAGATGACATCCATGACGTTGCCGATGGCCGCGCGCGGCCCCGTTGTGGGAGAAGTTCGGGAGCATCGGCTAGATGCGTTGTTTTTGCTTGACCGTCAATCCTCGCGAGCGGGTCGAGGCGGGCGTCGCGCCGCTCCGTCGACGGGGCGTGCGCGCCGATCCGCCCTGCGGCGAACCGGCGCGCGCGGCGTTCAGAGAGGCAGCTTGACGAGCGTCTCGCGCTCCCACCGGCGCGTGGAGAGCTTTCCGATCAGAGCCTTCGCTCCGGCGGGAAGCGCGATGAAGAACGCGTCGCGTTCGGCGCCGACTTTGTCGAGCAGCGCGGCCGCCGCGTCGGTGTGGCCGATCGCCTTGCAGTGCGCGTAGGCGTCGGACACGAAATCCAGCGCGGCCTTCTCGCCCAGCAACTGCTTCGCGCCCTTGTCCGACATGACGAGGGCGACCGCGTCGAACAGGACCGACGGCGCGCCGTCGATCTTTTCATCGGCCTCCAAGGTCGCTCCGTCCTTCAGCGTCACGCCGCCCACTTTGGGCGCGATGATCTTGAACGACGCGCCCTCGTCCGTCGCGGCCGCCTTGAGCGCCTCGATGATCGCGCCATCCGCCCCGTCGGTCACCAGGATCCCGAGGGAGCGACCCGCCACGGGCGTGCTCCGCTTCAGGATCGACAGCGCGTCGGAGGGCTTCATCTCGACGGGCGCCTTCGCGCTCGGGGCCGGCTCGGGCAGCGGGATTCCAAGGCCGTTCGCTACGCGACGCGCGAGGTCGTCATCCACATTCCGCAGCTGCGCGAGCGCGCGGGAGCGAACATGCGGCAACTGCACCTTCGACAATTCGAAGACGAGGGCCATGACGATGTGCGTCTGCTCCACCTCGGTTTGCGACACGAAGAACAGCCGCGCCTGGCTGAAATGGTCGGCGAAGCTTTCAGCGCGGATTCGCCGCTTCTCGGCGGCGGGTTCGGAGAACCGCGCGACAGAGACGAAGCCCTGATCGGAGGCGCGGGGTCCGGGATCTTCGCCGGCCGCGTCCAGACTGTTGGGTTCGTAGTTGGCCCGGCCTTTCGGTACCTGAACCTGCATCATGCCGTCGCGCTGGAAGTTGTGCATCGGGCATTTGGGCGCGTTGACCGGAATCTGGTGGAAGTTCGTCGTGCCCAGTCGTGATTTCTGGGTGTCGAGATAGGAAAACAAACGCCCCTGCAGAAGGGGATCGTTGGAGAAGTCGATGCCCGGCACGATGTTCGAGGGCAGAAAGGCCACCTGCTCCGTCTCGGCGAAGAAGTTGTCCGGGTAACGATCGAGAACCAGCCGGCCGATGATCTGGACGGGTACGACTTCCTCCGGGATCAGCTTCGTCGCGTCGAGCACGTCGTAGGGCTGCGCGTCGGCCCAGGCTTCGTCGAAGATCTGCACGCCCAGCTCCCATTCCGGAAAATTCCCGGCCTGGATCGCTTCATAGAGATCGCGGCGGTGGTAATCCGGGTCGGCGCCCGAGATCTTCACCGCCTCGTCCCACGTCGTCGACTGAATTCCGAGCTTCGGCTTCCAGTGAAACTTGACCATCGTCGCGCCGCCTTCGGCGTTGACGAAGCGGAAGGTGTGAACGCCGAACCCCTCCATCATTCTCAGGCTGCGGGGAATGGCGCGGTCCGACATCGCCCACATGATCATGTGAAGGCTCTCGGGCATGAGCGAGACGAAATCCCAGAAGGTGTCGTGCGCTGAGGCGGCCTGCGGGAAGCCTCGATCCGCCTCGGGCTTCACCGCGTGGATCAGATCGGGAAATTTCATCGCGTCCTGAATGAAGAAGACGGGAATGTTGTTGCCGACGAGATCCCAGTTGCCTTCCCGGGTGTAGAATTTGACCGCGAATCCGCGAACGTCGCGGGGCGTGTCCTTCGAACCCTTCGACCCCGCCACCGTCGAAAATCTGACGAACACGGGCGTTCTGTCCCCTTGTTTTTGAAACAGCGAAGCGCGGGTCAGCTCGGGGATGGCCTTCGTGCATTCGAAATAGCCGTGGGCGCCGGTGCCTCGCGCGTGCACGATCCGCTCGGGAATGCGCTCGTGATCGAAGTGGAAAATCTTCTCGCGGAGCACGAAATCTTCGAGCAGCGTCGGCCCGCGCGCGCCGGCCTTCAGCGAATTCTGGTTGTCGGAAACCGGGACGCCGTGATTGGTCGTCAGGGCTGGGCCCCCACGCTGCTGGGTTTCTCCCCCCGAGCCCTGCGGAATGCGATCGTCGTCGGCGTTCTTCTGCTTGCGGGACATTGTCGGGCTCCTCCGTGACGCCGAGTCAACTCGTGGCGACGGGAGAGCGTTCCTCAAAGAGCGGCGAATAGGCGGCGTCCAGCCGTTTTCCGCGTCGCTTGGTCGTGACGGCGGCGTTGCTCGTCGAAGCGCTCAGGTCCGAAGCGCCTTTGGCGATCGCCTCGCCGATCTCCGCGCAGGCGGTGACGCCCTGTACGAACGGCCGGTCGCGCATGAGATACGGAAGCGCCGCGAGATTCACGCGCCCGGCGTATCCCTCGACGTCGATCAGGCTGAAATCCTCCGCGAGTTCGGGGGTGTCCTGCCCGCTGTCGATCAGCGCCCGTCGCAGGCTCGGAAACGGCAGGTCAGCGCTCGCCATCGGCTTTTGTCCGCGCGCGTCGATGAAGACGTCGAACACGTGGGTCGCCCCCTTGGCGCGGATGATCGTGCGATCGGACTCGCGCGTCAGGTCGTAATCCTCGCCAAGGGCGAGGATCGACAGCACCCCCGCATCGCGCAAGGCCAGAAGTCGGCGGATGGATTGGGACGGGACGGCCGCGTAATTGTCGACGAACACCGTCTTGAGGCCGGCGTCGAACCGCGCCCGATCCGCCTCGGACAGGGACGGAACGATGTCGGCGACTGTTTCGTGCATCCTCAGAAGCGCGTAGCGCCAAGGCACGGTGATCTTGCGCGCCTTGTTGTACTCCACTTCCTCGAGATTGCTCCTGGCCCATCGAAACGGGTCTTGCGCCTCTCGCGCGGCGAAATAGGCGTCGGCGAAGGCGTCGACGTCCAGCGCCGGGAGATCGATGGCTTGAGCGTAGGCGGGATCGGCCTCGTTGATCTCGGCGCGCATAAGTTCGAAGAGCGCGTCGAGGGGCCGCGGCCCGGCCGCGCAGGCCGCCACGGCTTCGTCCGTCATGATGAGAAGCGGTTCATGGGGGATGGGGCAGTAGAAGTCCGCTTCCGGCAGAACTCCCGTCCAGGACATCAAGGTGATCGTCAACCCGTCGGCTGAGGTCTGGAACTCGAGTTCGCCATCGCGGCGCCGGAAGCGCCCATGCTGACAGGCGACGGCCATGGCGGCGTCCATCGAGCTGAGCGAGGCTCCCATGATCCCGACGCGGACGGCGGGAACGCTGGCTTGGATCAATCCGGACCAGGGGCTTGGAAAATAGCTGCGGGTCGCTTCGTCGGCCTCCGGGAATTCATGCCCCGTGGCGAGGATCACCCGGTCGAACGCGGCCGATCCGACGCCGTTCGCCGTCTCCACGAACAATCGATCGACACGCGCGACGACGTTGGTGACCTCCGTATTCTCGTGGAGCTCCGCCTCGACGCCGGCCTCGCGAGCGCGATCGACGAGAGCGAGCAACTGGTCGCGGAAATACTCTCCCAGAAGCAGTCGCGGCGTGAATTGGCGGTCGTCCAGATCCTCCTCGTCGATCCCGTAGGATCGCAGGCGTGCGGGCGGCTGGTCTTTGAGCCAATCCAGATACGTGGTCGACAGGGGCGGGATTTCGATGCTGGCGATGTTGGCCAGCATCGAGCGGCTCGCCGTTTCGGGCGAGTAGGGCATGCCCACGCCCGCCTTTCGCCCCTTCTCGTAGAGGTGAATGGACGTTCCGGCTCCAAGTTTGAGAAGATTGTGCAGCGTGTAGACCCCAGTCGGTCCCGTCCCTACGATCGCAATGCGTTCGCCCACCGTCCAACCTCCATGCGCAGACCAACATAACGCCGCGTTTGCGTTACGGTTGCATCGACGTCTCGCGAGTCGGTCGAGGGACGCGGAACCGCCGAGCGGCCGGCCCGGAAGCGAACGTCCCGCCGGGCGTCGCGGCGATCGTGAACCGCGGCGCGGCCCGGATCCCGGGTCGTCTCTGCGCCCGCCGCCAAGCGGCGCCCGCAACCCCAAAATTCCCGCCGATCCGCTCTCGACGCCGCGGCCACGAGAAAATTTCAAATCTGCGCTTGACGCCGCCGATCCGTATTTTACTATCATATAGCAATACTTCAAATCGCTATATGAGCGCAGCATTCTGGGGCGGGAGTTTCGATGAGCACGCAAGACACCCTGACGGGTTCCGCTGGAGCCGAGGTCGACAAGTCGTCCCATCCCTCGCTCGGGTATTCGGTCGCCGACAACATCGCGACGATTACGATCCGTCGACCCGAGAAGCTGAACGCGCTTCTGCCGGACATGATCCTCGTCTTCGCCGATCTGATCGAGCGGGCGCGGCGCGACAACGGGGTGCGCGCGCTGGTTCTCAAGGGCGAGGGCACGAGCTTCTGCGCGGGCGACGACCTGCATCCGGAAGACCGCTTCAAATACGGTCCGCCCGATCTGCAGACCCGCCTGAAGATGGGCTATCCCCGTCTCGTCAACGACCTGATGCAGCTGCGCAAGCCCGTCGTGGCGATGATGCGCGGCTACGCCTGCGGCGCGGGCTTCGACATCGCGCTCGCCTGCGACTTCCGCATCGCCGCGCCCGACACCCGCATGGCCGCGATCTACGTGCGCCGGGGTCTGGGCGGCGGAGCCGCCTACCTGCTGCCGCGCTTCGTCGGGCTCGGCAAGGCCACCGAGCTGCTGCTGACGGGTCGCTGGATCGACGCCAAGGAGGCGCTCGACCTGCATCTCGTCACCAGGGTCGTGCCCGACGAGGAGCTCGAGGCCGAGACCTACGCGCTGGCCGGCAAGCTCGCCAAGGGCGCCACCCAGGCGATCGGCGCCATCAAGAACGCGCGCAACCAGGGCCTCGGGCTCGACCCCGTCAAGGGCCTCGAGGCGCAGATCCTGTGCAACGTCGAACTGATGTTCCACAAGGACGCCCGCGAGGGACCCCGCGCCTTCCTCCAGAAGCGCGAGCCCGAATTCACATCCGAATGGATCGACCTCCAATACGACGAGGTCGACCCGGATTACCAATAAGCCCCGCTAGCCTCGCGAGCCGGATCAGGGTTCGAGGAGGCGCGTCGTCAGCGTTCGACATCGATCGGCGCTGAGCGGCGGCGGAGCGATCTCGCCGTCGCTCCGGCGTCGAGCGTGGGGCCCGAGCCCGGCGCCAGGCCGGCTCGTTCCCGGACGGCCGGGAGCCGACGGTTCCTCGCATCCACGCGAGGGACGAGAGAATTCAGCCGCGCGACGAGCGTAGTCGGAGCGCCTAACGCGCTGCGCGCCGGCGAGCGGACAGGGCGCCGGACGTTGCGAACAAAGCAGCGGCAAGAATTGGGTCCGACCGAAAGAAACCGGTTGACTGACGAGCATATCGGACACAATGTATCGCATGAAGATAACAACAATCGAATATTGATCTTGACAATCGATTTTACCGAGCGTGGCCTCGGATGTCGCGGCCGACCGAAATCTTCGAACTGCTGAAATGGGGAAAGCCATCGTGTCCGATGCGTATGATCTGATCCGCTACGAGGTTCGCGATCGCATCGCGACGATCACCTTCAATCGCCCGGAAAAGCTGAACGCGTTCAACGACGACATGGTCGTTCGCTTCGGCGACGTCCTGTACCAGTTCGACATCGATCCCGACGCGGACGTGGCCGTGATCCGCGGAGAAGGCCGCGCCTTTTCGAGCGGAGCCGACGTTCACCAGCGCCAGCTGCGCAGTGAGGAGGAGCTCAAGAAGCTTGGCGGCGCGCAGGGGCGCGGCGCGCATGCGATCGATCTCTTCACCCGCTCGATCAACTGGAAGCCGGTGATCACCGCGCCTCACGGTTTCGCGGTCGGCCTCGGCCTCGGAATGGTGCTCGAGAGCGACCTCGTCGTCGCGGAGGCCGGCACGCGGTTCCAGGTGACGGAGACGTCGCGCGGACTCGCCAGTTCGCGCTACTGGGCGCTTCTGGGCTACCGCGGCAGCCGCTCGCTCGCCACCGAGCTGACGCTGACGGGCCGCTTCTTCACCGCCGAGGAGGCGCACGCCGGCGGCATCATCGACCGCGTCGCCGCCAAGGGCGCCCATCTCGAGGAAGCCTATGCGCTCGCGGCCCAGATCGCCGCCAATCCGCCGCTCAGCGTCCGCGCCACGGTGCGGACCCGCAGGTGGTACATGGAGCAGGCCGAACGCGAGGCCTACCTCCAGACCAATCCGTTGAAGCTTCATTTGACGGAAGATTTCAAGGAGAGCGCGCGAGCGTTCGCCGAGAAGCGGCCGGCCGGACCTTTCAAGGGGCGGTAGCCGGGCAGACCAGCCAATCAAGAACGAGGCGCGGAACATCGGGGAACCCGGGGCCGCCCCGAGGACCAGCAACCAGAGGGACTTCCATGAAAAACGAATTTTCGAACGTCAGTCGCCGCACCGTGCTCATGATGGGCGCCGCCGCGATGGCCGTGGTCGCGTCGACGAGCGCGTTCGCACAGAGCGACGCCGCGTTGATCGAGGCCGCCAAGGCCGAGGGCGTCGTCAATCTCTACAGCTCTGCCTCGACGGGGCCGACGAACGCGCTGGCGCAGGCGTTCACGGAGAAGTACGGCATTCAGGTCACGGTCTATCGTGCGGGCTCCGCCGAAGTCGCGACCCGTGTTCAGGGTGAGGAGAGCGCTGGCCGTCCCCAGGCCGACGCGCTCATCATCGAGGAGCCGGCGCTCAGCCTGCTCGCCTCCTACCTCGCCGAATACGACTCGCCCGAGCGCGCCGCGATCGCCGACGAGTACAAGACTCCGACCGCCACGCTCATTCGCATGTACGTGTCGCAGCTCGGCTGGAACACCGCGGTCATCTCGGAAGCGGACGCCCCGAAGGACTGGACCGACCTGACCGATCCCAAGTGGAAGGGCCGCTTCGGCTCTCTCGATCCGCGTCTGACGGCGACGACCCTCGCCTGGCAGAAGATGGTGACGGATCTCTACGGCGAGTCCTTCCTGGCGGAATTCGGCGCGAACGAGCCGCGGCTCTACGCCAGCACCAACGCCATGTCCCAGGCGATCGTGTCGGGTGAAATCGATCTCGGCATCACCAATTCGTTCGGCGTCATCCAGATGGCCGCGACGGGCGCCCCGATGGCCGGCGTCATTCCCACGTCGACGGTGCTGTTCGGCGGCAACATCTCGGTGTTCGCCAACGCGGCCAACCCGAACGCCGCTCGCCTGCTCACCGACTTCGCCATCTCGGCCGAGGGCCAGAGCCTGATCAACGAGGCGGGCGCCACCATCCCGTCGCATCCGGACGCGGTCACGCCGAGCGTTCCCTCGCTCGCGGAGATCTCCGAAGGCCGCACGCTGGTCCAGCCCGACTATCAGGAGCTCATCGCCAACACGCCGGCGATGCTCGAAGAGTGGGAACGCAACGTCCAGTAAGGTCTTCCCGTAACTTCAGTTGGTGAGTTGACCATGCAGAAAGTCGATCGCAAAACAATCGCGTGGGATCATCTGGTCCTGTCGCTGATTGCGCTCGTTGCGGTCGCCATGATCAGCTATCCGGTCCTGTTCGTCGTCTGGCGCGCCCTTTCGACGGACGGGATCGGAAGCCCGCTCACCTTCGCCTGGATCCTGGAAGTCTTCCAGTCCGAGCGAAGCCAGGAAGCGCTGGTCAATACGGCGATCTACGCCGCTGGCTCGGCCAGCCTCGCCATGTTCCTGGGCGTCAGCCTGGCGTTTCTGGCGACCCGGACGGACGTTCCGGGCCGCCGGTTCATCGGTCTCTTCGTCATCCTGCCCATCCTGATCCCGCCCTTTATCCTGGTGGTGGGATGGGTCGCCCTCGCCGATCCGGCCGCGGGCATCATCAACATCGTCGCCTCGGCCCTGTTCGGGCCGCGCACGGTGCTCGTGAACATCAACACGATGGCGGGTCTGATCTGGATGACGGGACTGTTCCTGTCGCCCTACGTCTTCCTCATGGTCTCGGCCGGCTTCGCCAACAGCGACGCGGCGATGGAGGAGGCGGCTCGCGTGTCGGGCGGCGGTCGCTGGCGGCTGTTCACCACGGTCATCCTGCCGATGCAGAAGCCGGCGCTGCTGGCCGCCGCGCTCCTCGTCATCGTCATGAGCGCGGGCGACTTCATCATTCCCTCGACCGTCGGCCTCAAGTCCCGCATCTACATGCTGTCGAGCCTGATCTGGCAGAACACGGCGGCGATGCCGGGTCGTCCGGGCGTGGCGGCGTCGCAATCGCTGCTGCTCGTGGTCCTCGGTCTGGCGTGCATCTTCTTCCAGCGCCGGGTGCTCGCGCGCGGCGGCCGCTACACCAGCGTCGGCGGCAAGGGCGGCGGGCTGACCCTGTTTCCCCTCGGCTCCTGGCGCTATCCGGTCGCTGTCGCCGCCTTCTTCTTCGTGATGTGCTCGACGGTTCTGCCGGTTCTGTCCGTGACCGCCATGGCGTTCATGCGCTTCTGGGCGCCCTACGCGATGACGCTCGAGAACGTCACGCTGCGGAACTTCCAGTACATGCTGTTCGAGTATCCGCAGGTGATGATCTCGGCGCGGCACAGCCTGTTCCTCGCCGTACTCGGCGCGACGCTCTGCGTGGCGCTTGCGATCGCCCTCGCCTGGTACGCAATTCGGATGCGCGGCAAGTTCTCCGGAATCGTGCAATACGCGATGGTGATCCCGCTGGGCGTGCCCGGCATCGCGCTCGGCCTCGGCATCCTCACCTTCTGGATCGCGGTGCCAGGCGGCATCTACGGCACGCTGTGGATCCTGCTGCTCGCCTACATCACGAACCACATCCCGGTCGCGATGCAGTTCGTCAGCAGCGCTCTCCATCGCATCCAGGTCGACCTGGAGGAGGCCTCGCGCATCTGCGGCAGGGATCTATTCGGAACCATCCTGCGGATCAATCTGCCGCTGATGCGCCCGGCCCTGATCGGATGCTGGCTGCTGATGTACGTCGTCATCCTGCGCGAGATCTCGCTCGTCATCCTGCTCTACACGCCGCGGACGGTCGTTCTGTCCGTCGGCCTGATGGATGTGTGGGGAAGCGGCTTCTATCCCGAGCTCGCCGTGTATTCGCTCCTGCTCATGGTGCTGGGCATGATCCCGGTCGCCCTGCTGTACCGGTACGCGCAATTGAACCCCCGATCATAGTGTGAGTCATCCGATGTCAGACAAGCAAACGGGCGCCACGCACGGCCGAGGCGCCGACAGGAACGGCGGCGTATCCGTCAAGAATATCACGAAATCCTACGCCGACGGGGCGGTTCGGGCGCTGGACAACTTCTCGCTGGAGTTTCCGGCCGGGCAGTGCACGGTCCTGCTCGGGCCGAGCGGCTGCGGCAAGACGACGGCCTTGCGCTCGATCGCGGGTTTGATCGAGCCGGACGAGGGGCGCATCGAGATCGACGGGCACGTGGTGCTCGACGCCTCCTCGGGCGTCTTCCTGCCGCCGGAAAAACGGCATCTCGGCATGGTCTTCCAGAGCTACGCGCTCTGGCCGCATCTCAGCGTGGCCGAAAACATCGGCTATCCGCTGGCCAGCCAGAAGATGCCGAAGCCGCAGATCGCCGAAAAGGTCGCCGCGATCCTCGAATGGGTCAGTCTCGCGGGCATGGGCGACCGCTTCATCCACGAATTGTCCGGCGGCCAGCAGCAGCGGGTGTCGCTGGCTCGCGCCATGGTCGCCCAGCCGCGCGCGGTGCTGTTCGACGAGCCGCTCTCGAACCTCGACGCCCGTCTGCGCGAGCATATGCGCGTCGAGATCTCCGACCTGCGGCAGAAATCGCCCTTCACGGCGATCTACGTGACGCACGACCAGCTCGAGGCGATGACGCTGGGCGATCGCGTGGTGATCATGCGCGCCGGCAAGATCGAGCAGATCGGCTCGCCCGAGGCGGTGTACCATACGCCGCGCACGCGCTTCGCCGCCGACTTCATGGGAATACCCAACCTCATCGACGGCGTCGTGCGCGAGGTCGCGGGAGACCTCGTGGCCGTCGACACCCTGATCGGCGTCGTTCAGGCGCGCGGCTGGCGGACGGACTGGACCCCCGGAGCCGGGTGCACCGTGGCGATGCGCTCCACCCTGCTGGAGCTCGCGCCGGCCGAGCGCGCCGGCGCCGCTCGCGTCAAGCGCAGCATCTTCCAGGGGCTCAGCACGCTGCACATCGTCGATGTCGGCGGCGTGGCGCTGACCGTGGAATCCTTCTCCGACGTCCGGCTTCCGGAAGGTTCCGACGTGACGGTGCGACCGGCGCCGAACGCCGTCTTCGCGCTGCTCGACGACTGACGCCCGAAGCGACGGGCCGCCGCTTGTGATCGTCATCAGACGACCGTGCCGAAGATCGCTCCGATGCCGGCGGTCAAGGCCATGGCGAGCGCGCCCCAGAAGGTGACGCGCAGGGTGGCCCTGGCGACATTGGCCCCGCCGGCCCGCGCGCCGACGGCGCCGAGCAGCGCGAGAAACGCCAGCGACGCGATCGCGACGCCCGCGACCAGGAACCCGCTCGGCATGACGAGGACCATGGCGAGCGGCATCGCCGCCCCGACGGCGAACGTCGCCGCCGATGTCAGCGCCGCCTGGATCGGACGAGCGGTCGTCACTTCCGAGACGCCCAGTTCGTCGCGCGCATGGGCGCCGAGCGCATCCTTGGCCATCAGCTGGCCGGCGACCTCGCGCGCCAGCCCGGCGTCGACGCCCCGACCGATGTAGATCTGCGCGAGCTCCTCGCGCTCGAATTCGGGCTGGCTCGCCAGCTCCGCCCGCTCGCGCGCCAGATCGGCCTGCTCGGTGTCCGACTGGGAACTGACCGAAACGTATTCGCCCGCCGCCATCGACATGGCCCCGGCGACGAGGCCGGCGACGCCCGCGACGAGAACGTCGGAGGTGGCGGCCGATGCGGCGGCGACGCCGACGATCAGGCTGGCCGTCGAGACGATCCCGTCATTGGCCCCCAGAACGGCCGCTCGCAGCCAGCCGATGCGGGAGACGAGATGGCTTTCCGGGTGCTGGCGAAGTCGGGACACGATCGACGCTCTGTCTGGAGGCGATTTTCCAATAGTAGCCGCAATCGGAGCGATGGCGAATGCTTTTGGCCCGCTTCGGGCGAGAGACGGCGCGCCGTCGTCACATGCGCCGTCGTCACACGCGCCGACGACCGGCGACACAGCCTCCGCGACGTCGATCCCGATCCACGTCGAGCCCGATTCACCGAAAGCGGAGAGGGAGGAGCTCGATATAGGGGTTCGGACACAATGATGACGTCATGCGGGCGATCGTAGATCCTGCGCCTCTGCGCAAAAACTGACGCAATGCGGCCGCCAGAACGACGCACGTCAAGGTGGACGGTGAGGAGCCAAGCGAAGTTGCGATGGCGCGGCGTATTCCCACGCTCGGGTCACGCCCCGGTCGACGGGAAGGGTTGCATGCCGAGTGATCAGCCGAGTGACCGGAATGTCGAAATGAGCGCGCGGTCGGAAAAACCCGGCGAAGCCCCCGCGAGTTCGCCGGCGAACGCCGTCGTCCCCGCGACGTCCTATGCGATCGCGCCGTCGACGCCGCGTCAGGCGGGCCATCCGAAACGGTCGACGGGCCGGCGCTGGGGCCTCTGGATCGGGCTCGCCGCGGCCGCAGGCGTCGGCAGCTGGCTCGGCTACGCGCAGCCATGGCGCGCCGGCCCGACGAGCGTGGCGGTGGAGATCGTCGCGCCGGGGCCGATCACGCGCGTCCTCGCCGTCAACGGCCGTATCGCCGCGCTGCATGCGGTGAACGTCACGTCGACGGTTCCGGGAACGTTGACGGCGCAGTTGGCGGCGGAGGGCGACGTCGTCGCGCAGGGAGCCGTTCTCGCGCAACTCGACGACACCTCGCAGCGGGCGGCCGTGCGCCAGGCGACCGCCGCGCTGGAGCAGGGGCGGGTCGCGCAGGCCCAGGCGCGCGCCGCGCTCGATCGCGCGGCGTCGCTCGCCGGCGCCGTTCCGCGGGTGACGCTCGAGGATGCGCAACGGGCCATGGAGCGCGCCGAGCAGGAGGTCGGCCGACTGAGCGCGCTGGTCGATCAGGCTCAGTTCCAGCTGACGAAGTTCACCATCGTCGCGCCGATCGCGGGAACGGTCCTGACGCGAGGCGTCGAGCCGGGGCAGGTCATCGACCTCAACACGCGGCTGTTCACGCTCGCGGATCTGCGCGATCTCGTGGTGGAGACGACGGTCGACGAATCCTACGCGACCCAGATCAGGCCAGACATGCCGGCCGTGATGCAGTTGACGGGCGATACGAGACCGCTGGACGGGACGGTGATCTTCGTCGCGCCCGTCGTCGACGCCGATACGGGCGGGCTCGCAATCAAGATCGCCTTCGCCGAGCCGCAGACGGCCCCGGTCGGCCTCACCGTCACGGCCAACATCATCGTCGAGCGTCTAGACGCCGCGATATCCGCGCCGCGCGCGGCCGTCGTCGCCTCTCCATCGGGGCGGTCGGTCTTCGTGCTGGAGGACGGGAAGGCGAAGCGGACGCCGATCGCCGTCGCTGACTGGCCTGCCGACAGGCTCGTCGTCTCGGAGGGGCTGCAGGCCGGCGACCTGTTGATCACCGACGCCGGCGGCCTCGCGGACGGCGAGAGCGTCGACGTCGCGGGGCCTTAGCGATGCTCTACGCCCTCAAGATCGCCGCCCGGTATCTCACCGCCAACAAGGCGCAAACCTCGCTGCTCGTGTTCGGCGTGGCGGTAGGCGTGTTCATCTTCATCTTCATGAGCGCCCTGATCGGCGGCCTGGCGGAATTCATCCTGTCGCGCACCGCCGGCGATCTGTCCCATGTGACGATCGAAGCCGAAGCGCGCGAGCCGGGCCTCGTCATTCCCGATCTGACCGGGGTGGTCCTGCTCGTGCGGGAGAAGGATTCCAGCCGCGAAGCGAGGCTCGCCAACACCGACGCCTTCGTGCCGGTCATCGAGGCGCTGCCGGGCGTGACCGCGGTCTCGCAACAGATCTCCGGCGGCGGATTTCTCAGGCGCGGCGCGCAGACGGCGCAGGTCAGCGTCACCGGAGTCGAACCCGCGAAGGTCTCGGCGATCATCGACCTGGAGAGCTATCTCGTCGAGGGGACGGTGGAGCTCGGGGCGGGAAAGATCCTGATCGGCAAGAGACTGGCCGACGACATGACCATCCGCCTCGGGCAGGCCGTGCGCCTGCAGGCGAATACCGGCATCGACCAGTCGCTCGTCGTCTCCGGAATCTACGAGATCGGATCCGGGGGGCCGGATCGCCGGCAGGCCTATGTCGGCCTCTCGACCGCGCGGACCCTGTTCGCCATGCCGCAGGGCGTGTCGAGGATCGAGATCAAGCTGACGGATCTCTATCAGGCCGACGCGACCGCCATGCGCATCAAGGCGATCACCGGATTGCCGGCGGTTTCCTGGACCGAGAACGCGGCGCAGCTTCTGGACGCGCTGAAAGCGCAGGCGCAAACCGGCCTGATGCTCAAGTCCTTCGCGTTGATCACCATCGTCATCGGCGTGGCGTCAGCGTTGCTGCTGTCGACCTATCGCAGGCGTCCGGAGATCGGGATCATGCGGGCGATGGGCGCGCCGCGCTCCTTCGTGGTGTTCGTGTTCGTGACGCAGGGAGCGATGATCGGCCTGTCCGGCGGCGCGCTGGGCGCGGCGATCGGCTACCTGACGCTGCTCGCGTTTCCGTCGCGCGAGGAATTCCAGCCCGGGAACCTGCCGATCGACATCGCGCAGGGCGCTTACGGCGTCGCGATCCTCTTGACGGTGATCAGCGCGACGCTGGCGGCCATTCTGCCGGCGCGCGCCGCCTCGCGGGTCGATCCCGTCACGGCGATAGGCCAATGAGCGATTCGCTGCTGGAGGTGCGGGACCTCTACAAGACCTTCGGCGAGGGCGAGGCCGAGACTCAGGTCCTGAAAGGCCTCGACCTGACCATGAACCGGGGCGAGATGTCCGCGCTGCTCGGACCGTCCGGCTCCGGCAAGAGCACGTTGCTCACCATACTGGGCACGTTGATGCAGCCGACGTCCGGCGCGCACAGGATGCTGGGCGAGGACCTGACGCAGGCGAGCGACCGGGATCTGACGGATTTTCGCAACCGGCATATCGGCTTCGTCTTCCAGTTCCACAATCTGTTGCCGGACTTCACGGCCCTCGAGAACGTCGTATTCCCAACCGCCGTGCGCGCCGGACGCGAGACCGCAGCGGCCCGGGCGCGGGGAGCGGAATTGTTGACGCGCATGGGGCTCGCCGACCGGATGCATTTCCCCTCGACCGCTCTTTCCGGAGGACAGAAGCAGCGCGTCGCAGTCGCGCGCGCCCTGATGAACAGCCCGGAACTGGTGCTCGCGGACGAGCCGACGGGCAATCTCGACCGGGTCTCCGCCAATCAGGTCATGGAGTTGATCGGTGAAATCAACCGCGACGAAGGCACGACCTTCCTGATCTCGACCCACGACGACAAGATCGCCGCGCGCTGCCGCCGACGGATCCTGGTCGGCGACGGCCGGGTGAGCGGTTAGCGCAGTCGCCGGCATGAACCGTCGCGCCGTCGCGGATTTGTCGGCGCCTCGCGGAACCGCGCGACGGCCCCGACGTTGCCCTGATTGGAATCAGGCCCGGGTGGGAAATGGCGCCGCGCAGCTTCTGGAAGGGCTATCTTCGGCTTTCGCTCGTCACCTGCCGGGTGGCGATGACGCCCGCGACGACTGCGCGGGGTCAGGTGCGCTTCCACACGATCAACCGCGACACCGGCAACCGCATCGAAAGTCGCTACGCCGACGAGAAGACCGGAAAGCCCGTGCGCGACGGCGACCAGCGCAAGGGATATCCGGTCTCGGAGGACAAGTTCGTCATCCTCGAAGACGAGGAACTGGACGCCGTCGCGCTCGAGAGCGCGCGCACGATCGACATCGACATGTTCGTCGAGCGCGACGACATCGACTGGATCTGGCTCGACAAGCCGCACTTTCTGACCCCGGACGACAAGATTTCGGAAGAGGCGTTCGCGGTGATCCGGGACGCGATGGCGTCGACCGGCACGGTCGGGATCGCGCGGCTGGTGCTCTACCGGCGCGAGCGTGCGGTGATGCTGGAGCCGCGCGGCAAGGGCGTCGTCGTCTGGACCTTGCGCTACGGGGACGAGGTTCGTGAGGCGGAAGAGTATTTCGCAGGGATCGACAAGGCCTCGCCGGAGCCCAAGGTGATGCGGCTCGTCGGCAGCCTCATCGACGAGCAGACGCGGGACTGGTCGCCGGCGATGGTGTCCGACCCGGTGCAGAAGCGGCTGAAGGCGGTCATCGCCGCCAAGAAGCGCAACCAGAAGGCCGCTCCTGTGAAAACCGAAGGCGCCCCGGCCGCCCAGCCGGACGAGACGCCCGACAATGTCGTGTCGATCATGGAGGCGCTGCGCAAGAGCCTCGACGCCGAGAAGACGCAGCGCAAGCGCAAGTAGACCGAGCCGGCTCAGCGCAGCGGAGCCGCCGCCTTGCGGAAGTCGGCCCACGGATTCGAGCGCATGGCGTCGAGCCGCGCCATGGCGTTTCCGACGGTGAAATGCGACGAGGTGATCGCCGGATCGAGTTCGTCCCAGCCGAGCGGCATGGCGATCGTGGCGCCGGACCGGGCGCGGGTGGAGTAGGGCGCGATGGCCGTCGCTCCGCGACCGTTGCGCAGATAATCGACGTAGATCCGCCCGTCCCGCGCCGCCTTGGTCGAGCGGGCGACGAAGCGATCCGGGTCGTCGCCCTCCATCGCGTCGGCGATCCCGTGGGCGAACGATTTCACCTTGTCCCAGCCTGCTTTGGGCGTCAGCGGGGCGACCACGTGCAGCCCCTTGCCGCCGGTCGTCTTCACGAAGGATTCGAGCCCCGCCTCCTTCAGGCGCGCCCGTACGTCGCGCGCGGCCTCGATCATCGTCGGCCAGGGGACGCCGTCGCCGGGGTCGAGGTCGATCACGATCTGGTCGGGCCGCTCCAGGTCGTCGAGCGTCGACTGCCAGGGATGGATCTCGAGCGCGGCGCCCTGAACGAGCGCCGTCAGGCCGTCGAGACCGTCGATCCCGAGAAGCGTGTTGTCGTCGCTGTCGTCCTTAGGGTCGCGCAAATTCAGGATCTCCTTGCCCATCCCTCGCCACGCGTGTTTCTGGAAGAAGCACTGGGCGGCGTAGCCTGTCGGGCAGCGCAGCAGCGCGAGCGGCCGGGCGACGACATGCGGGGCGATGTATCGCCAGACCTGCGCGTAATACTGGGCGAGATCCTGCTTGGTGACGCGGGCGTCCTTCCAGTAGACGCGGTCGGGGTTCGTCAACGTCACGGAGACGGCCGCGGGAGTCCTGCTCTTGGATAACTTGGACGCCTTGCTCTTCGACGCACTGCTTTTGGGAGCCTTGATCTTGGACGTGCCGGATTTGGGCGGCGCGGGGGCTTCTTCGCGGACGATCTCGCGCGCCGACTTGTCCTCGCGCAACCCGCGGAACGAGGCGTGGCGCAATCGTCCCTCAGCCGTCCAGGCGGCGAACTCGACTTCGGCGACGAGCGACGGCGTGACGAAACGCAAGTCCTTGCGGGCGAGCGCGTCGAGCCCCGAGGCGAAGGGCGAGGTCTTGCGGGCGGGCTTGCCGAGCCGCCGGCGGAGATCCTCGGCCACCGCGCGCCGAAACCCCGTGCCGACGCGTCCGACGTATCGAAGCTTGCCGTCCTCGAAGACGCCGAGCGCCAGCGAGCCGATCGCGTCGGCGGAAACCGATGACGGCGCGTAGCCGCCGATCACGAACTCCTGCCTCGCGCCGCATTTCGACTTGATCCAGTCCCGGTTGCGCCCGGACTGATAGCGAGCGTCCGCTCGCTTCGAGATCACCCCTTCGAGACTGAGGCGACAGGCGTGCCGCAGCACGATGTCGCCGTCCTCGTCGAAATGCTCGCTCAGGCGCAACGGCGCCGGTGCGCCGGCGAGCAGCGCCGCCAGCGCCGCCTTGCGGTCGGTCAGGCGGGCTCCGCGAAGATCCTGCCCGTCGAGATGCAGCAGATCGAAGGCGTAATAGGCGAAGCGGTCGCTGCGCCCCTCCGTCAGGTCGGCCTGCAACGCCGAAAAGTCGGACGCTCCCCCCGAGCCCTCGACGACGAGCTCGCCGTCGATGACGGCCTCACGGGCGTTCAGGGCGGCGAGCGCTTTCGGCGCCGCGTCGCCAAAGCGATCGGTCCAGTCGTGGCCGCTGCGGGTGAGCAACCGGACTTCGCCGTCCGCGACATGCGCCTGCAGCCGATAGCCGTCGAACTTGATCTCGTGCAGCCAGCCTTCGCCCGTCGGCGCCTGCGCTTTCAGCGTCGCGAGCTGCGGCGGGATGAAATCGGGCATGGCGGCCTTCTTCGCGCCTGGGATCGAAGTCCTGGTGGCGGGGGGCGACGGACGCTCGATCCGACCGGTCCTGGAGGACCATCCCGGCGGCTCGCCCGCGACTTCCTCGGTCGTGCGCCCGGTCTTCACGGACAGCGGGCGCTCGACCAGGATGTCGGGATCGCCCTCGCTACACGCCGCCTCGTCGTCGACCTTGACCAGCAACCAGTTCTCGCGCTTTTCGCGCGGCTTGCCCGCCATGCGGACCAGATGCCAGCGTCCGGCCAGCTTCTCTCCGGCCATCTCGAACTCGAGATGGCCCTTGGCGAGCCCCTTCGCCGCGTCGCCCACCGGCGTCCAGGTTCCCCGGTCCCAGACGATGACTTCGCCGCCGCCGTATTCGCCCGTCGGGATCACGCCTTCGAAGTCGCCGTATTCCAGCGGGTGATCCTCCACCCGTACGGCCAGCCGCTTCTCCGACGGCGAGAGGCTCGGCCCACGCGTCACCGCCCAGCTCTTCAGCACCCCGTCCATCTCCAGCCGCAGGTCGTAGTGCAGCCGACGGGCGTTGTGTTTCTGGATCACAAAAGATCGTCCGGCGCGGTCGCGCGGGGGATCTCCCTTCGGTTCCGGGGTGCGGCTGAAATCGCGCTTGCGATTGTAGGTGGCCAGAGCCATGGCTCAACTCGCTTTGCGCCGCTGGGCCGCGCCCTTCGGCGGCGACGCTTTCGGCTTGGCGGCCGCGCTTTCGCGAAGAGCCTGCATCAAGTCGACGACCTTCGAAT
This sequence comes from Microvirga sp., assembly GCA_022241475.1. Next base: position 116,125 of record JAKOMT010000003.1, read on the forward strand.
CGGGCTGGGGCTTGCGCTTTTCGATCTCCCGGCCCTCGGCTTTGGCCCGGACGAGTTCGGCGAGCGCGGCGTCGTAGCGGTCGTCGAATTTCGAGGGGTCGAAGTCGCCCCGCTTGGTCTCGATGATGTGCTTGGCCAGATCGAGCATCTCGCCCTTGACGCTGAGCTCCGGCACGTCGGCGAAGGCCTTTTCCGCCGCGCGCACCTCGTAGTCGAAGTTCAGCGTCGTCGCGAGCAATCCGCAGCCGCGGGGCCGGATCAGCACCCTGCGCACCCGGCGGAACAGCACGGCGCGCGCAACCGCGGCGACGTTCTTCTCGCGCATCCCTTCGCGCATGACGGCGAAGACGGATTCGGCGACCTCGTCGCCCGGCGTCAGGTAATAGGGCTTGTCGAAATAGGTCGTGTCGACGTCGCCGCAGGCAATGAAGTTCTCGACCGACAGAGTCTTGTCCCCTGCGGGAAGCGCGGCTGCGATCTCTTCCGGCTCGAGGATGATGTAGCTGTTGCGAGCGATCTCGTAGCCCTTGACCTGTTGCTCGCGTTCGACGGGCTTGCCGGTCTGCCCGTCGACGTACTCGCGCCGCACGCGGTTTCCCGTGCGTTTGTTGACAATGTTGAACGAGACGCGATCGGAGGTCGATACGGCGGCGTAGAGCGCCACCGCGCACGACAACTCGCCCACGCTCAGGTGACCTCTCCATACTGCTCGTGGCGCCACCGGGGCCTCCTGTCGCTCGGTTTCAAAACCGCTCAGCGCCGCATTGGTTCCGTCCGGCCCGCTCGCGCGGGCCGGACGCTCACGCCGTCGCGGCGTCGGACGTCCCGTCGAGGAAGAAGCGCACCATCGCCGCCGATGCGTCCGGTCCCTTCGGGTCGGTGTAGGAGCCGCTCGCGGAGCCGCCGGACCAGGCGTGCGCAGCCCCGTCGATCGTCCAGCTCTCCATCGCGTTCGCGCCGTCGCCCCGCCCGGATACGAGCCGGGAATAGCCCCGGGTCTCGGCCGACGGCCCATGCTCGGACCGGGCGGAGCCCGCACCCTCGTCGCCGTGTCGGGCGACGATCCGCGCGACGTTCGACGGGTGCACCGTCGCGTCGGCCGACCCGTGGAACACGATCAGCCTCGGCCCCGGATCGCGCCCGCCGCCGCTCCTCGCCGCTTGCGCGACCCCCGTCTGGCCGCGCATCGCCGCAAAAGCCGACACGACGTCGTTTGCGGAGCCGGCGGCCAACCCCGAATGCACACCGATCGCGCCATAGAGCTCCGGGTAAGCCTCCCCCAGGATCGCCGCCATCGCGCCGCCCGCCGAGAGGCCGGCGACGAAGACGCGGTCTTGGGGGATCGCGTATTGATCACGCAGGCTCGCGGTCAGGCCGGCGATGATCGCGGGCTCGCCGGCGTCGCGCCTCTGATCGCCCGGCCGGAACCAGTTCCAGCAGGACATGGAGTTGTCGCCGCCGGTCTGCGCCGGATAGACGACGAGCAGACGGCGCTCCTCCGCCAGCGCGTTCATCCCCGTGCCGGCGGCGAAGTCTTCCGGGTTCTGGGTGCAGCCGTGCAGCATCACGATCAGTCCCTGCAGACCGTCTTTGGCGTTGGACGGAACGTAGAGCCGGTAGCGGCGCGCGCCCGCCGCGCAGGAATAGCGATGATCGAGGAAGCTGGCGCCGTCGGGCAGGGGCGGTTCCGCGACGGGCGTCGACCGGCCGAGACCGGGCGATCCGTCCAGCCCCATGCCGGCGCCCATGCCGCCCATGCCGCCCATGCGGGTCATGCGACCGGCGCGCAGGAGCTCGACGACCTCGCCGAGGGGCTTTCGCATCCGCTCGGCGCGCGACGGGAGACGTTTGGCTCCCTCGTCCGGCCCCGCCCGGAGCGGCTCGCCGCCCGGGTTCGCAGCCGTCGACGGGGCGGCGACGGAGCCCGTCAGACCGGCCGCCGCGAGGGCGTTCTGGATGATGGCGTTCACTCCCGCCGGATCGCCCGAGCGCAGGGAGCCGGTCGCGCGGAGGATCTCCGCGACGTAATCGTTGTTCATGGTCTTATCCTTGATCGCCGCTCGCGCGGACTATTTGATTCGTGCGGCCAGAGCGGCCTTGATCTGCGGGCTCGCCTGAAGCGCGCCGAGCACCGTCAGGGAGCCGATCGTCTGAAGCGCGAGCTCCGGCGTCACGTCGGAGGCGATCCGGACGAGTCCGACCACCTTCACGTGCAGCATTTCGCCGGCCGCCCGCGCCGCCTCGAGTTCGACCGCGCCCAGCTCGTGCAGCCCGACGTCGAAGGTGTGCCGGTCGATCGACCGCGACACCTCCTCGGACTGGCTGCCCAGCTGGTTGCGGATCGCGGTTCGGATGAAGTCGGTCCGGTTCGAGAAGAACCCCTCCTGAACCAGGAGATCGATGCGCCCCAGATCGACGTAGCCCAGGTTGATCGTGATCTTTTCGCTCTCGGAAGCCCGCTCCCGAAACGCCGTCACCTTATCAGACATCATCCATCCTCCATCCGTCTGGATGGTATATGGAGGGTATATGGCGGGTTTCAAGGTGAGGCGCCGATGCTCGGGTCATGGCCGCTCAGTTTGGATCAACGGCGATCCGCAGCGTGAATCGACGGTGACTCGCGAGCGTCGGGTAAGCCTTCGGAGGCGAATTGCGCGCGCGGCATGCTCGCGAGGGTCCCAATAGTCGCCGCGCGTCGTGGATTGCGGCGAATTTCCCTGCAAATAACGTTGCAGAATTATCACCTGCTTGAGGATTACCTGAGGCGGCCGGTTAATTAGCTTTCTTCGCCGAGTCGGCGGTCCTACCCTTCGCGTGAGGCGTGGCGATTCTCTCAATTTGGCGGTCCGCGAAAGGGTCCTGCAATGCGTCGGTTGCGCGTAAAGGCTTTCGCACTGCTTCCCGCAACATTGGCCCTTGGTCTTGTGTCGGCGGCGCAGGCGCAGGATCTCGACAGCTTCGGCGTGCTTGCCGGCTCGACGATCACCAATACGGGCCCTACCGTGATCAACGGGAATATCGGCGTCAGCCCCGGGACCGCGATCACCGGGTTCCCGCCGGGGACCGTGCTCGCGCCCTATGCCATCTTCCGGAACGAGGCCGTCGCCGTCCAGGCGCAGGTCGATCTCACGACCGCCTACAACATCCTCGCCGCGCGCCCCGCCACCGTGGATATCACCGGCCAGGATCTCGGCGGCCTGACCCTCACTCCGGGCGTCTACAATTCGGCCAATTCCAGCCAGCTCACCGGAAACTTGACCCTCGATGCGCAGGGCGACCCGAATGCCGTTTTCATCCTGCAGATCGGCAGCACCCTGACGACGGCGAGCGCCTCGAGCATCACGCTGATCAACGGCGCGCAGGGCGGAAACGTCTATTTTCAGGTCGGAAGCTCGGCGACGCTGGGCACGGGCACCGCCTTCATCGGGAAGATCCTGGCGCTCTCGAGCATCACCCTCAACACCAACGCCAGCATGAATTGCGGGTCCGCGCTCGCGCGCACCGGGGCGGTTACGCTCGATTCGAACACGATCTCCATCTGCGTTCTCGCCGCGACGGTCACGGGGAACGGAGCGCCCGTGGTCGGGGCGATCAGCAGTTTCGCCGCCGGCGGCGGCGCTCTGCCGCTGTCGTTCCAGGTTCTCCTCGGCGTGTTGTCGCCGGCCGAGCGGGCCGAGGCGGCGAGGCAACTTTCCGGAGAGGTCGCGACCGGCGTCGCCCCCGTCGGCTTTCAGGCGATGAACTCGTTCCTCTCGCTGATGTTCGACAACGCCGACGGTCGCGGCGCGACGCCGATTTCAGACCCCGGGCTCCCGCAGCGGGGAACGGTGAGCGTGCTGGGATATGCGCCCGTCGCATCCGGGCCGCGCGAGCTTCGCGATGCGTTCGGGGCCGTTCGGGCGGCGCCCGCGCCTCGTCTCTGGAGCGTCTGGGGAGCCGGCTACGGAGGGCGGGCGCAGACGGACGGCGATCGCGCCACGGGCTCGCATGATCGCTCGTCGCGGACGATGGGCGTCGCGGCCGGGGCCGATTTCCTGGTCGCGCCGGACACCCGGATAGGCTTCGCCCTCGGGGGCGGCGCGACCAGCTTCAACCTGTCGGGAGGCATGGGCGGCGGAACGAGCGACATGATCCAGGCGGCGGTCTACGCTCGACAGACGCTCGGCCGGGCCTATGTCACGGGTGCGCTGGCCTATGCCCGGCATGACGTCGACACCAGCCGCGTCGTCACCCTCGGCGGCAGAACCGTCCTCAACGCGTCGTTCGAGGCGCACAACGTCGCCGGCCAGGCGGAGGCGGGCTACCGCTTCGGGTGGTTCATCCCCTACGCGGCGATCTCGGTGCAAAGCTTCACGACGCCGTCCTATTCCGAACGCGGACTGTCGCCGTTCGCCCTGTCCTACTATGGGCGCACGACAATCGCGACGCGCTCGCAGCTGGGATTCCGGACGGAGCAGACCATCGGTTTGAGCGAAGGCCATGTCCTTCGCCTACGGACGCGCGCCGCGTGGGTGCGTGATCATTCGGAGGTCCCCTACGTCGAGGCGGGCTTCCAGGCGCTGCCCGGCTCGAAGTTCAGAGTGAACGGAGCGGAGCAATCACGCGATTCCCTGCTGATTTCCGCCGGCGCGGAGGTCGCGCTGGCCAATGGTCTGTCGCTCTCGGGCCATTTCGACGCGCAACTGGCCGACGGCTCCCGGTCCTACTCTGCGCGGGCGCAGCTCCGGTACACATGGTGACGGGCGGAGCGTTCGCCTCGACGATCGCGATCACGATCGGACGCGTTCGACGCCTGTCGTGTCTCCTGGCGCTCTGCGCCGGGCTCTGGGTCTCCCCCGATCCGGCGACGGCCGGAGAGCTCGTCTCTTTCGATCGGCGCGTGGAGATCGGGACGATCGTCGTCAGGACGACGGAACGAAAGCTTTACCTCGTCGTCGCCGAGGGCGAGGCCCTGCGATACAAAGTCGGCGTCGGTCGAGCCGGACGGCAATGGACCGGGAGAACCGCGATCGAGGGGATGTTCATCCGCCCGAACTGGGCGCCCCCGCTCGCCATCAGGCTGGACAATCCGAGCCTGCCCGACGTCATCTCGGGCGATTCCCCGAGCAACCCCATGGGCGCCGCCGCCCTCACGTTGACGGGCGGAGAATACGCCATCCACGGCACGAACGCTCCCGGATCGATCGGCGGCTTCGTCTCCTACGGCTGCATCCGCATGCACAACGACGACATTCTCGATCTGTATTCCCGCGTGGGCGTGGGAACCGCCGTGGTGGTGCAGGAGTAAGACCGTCCGCCCCCTTCGACGGTTCGGCCGCGACCGCTTCTGGCCTGCGTGATCCTCGTTCGCTATTGACGATGCTGGTCATCGTTTTCACGGAGCGGGCGCGAAGCGGATGAGCGGAAACGGCGAGACGCGCAGTCTGTTGCGGTTGAACGATCTTTCGAGCGAACGCCTCGACACGCTTCTCGAGCGCGCGCTGGTCCTCGCCGCCCGTTGGGAGGCGCGCGACATGCCGCAGACGCTCGCGGGCGCCCGGCTAGGCCTGATCGTGGAGGAGCGCGGCTGGCGCAACCCCGTCGCCATGGCGCTCGGCGCGAGGGCCATGGGAGCCCTCGTCGAGACCCTGCCCGCGGGTATGACGGCGAGCGATCCGTCCGGAGATCTGGGCCCCTATCTCGCCAACTGGTTCGACGCGCTCGCCGTGCGCGCGCCCGATCTCGACTGGCTCGAGACGTTGGCGGGGGCTTTTCCCGGCCCGGTCCTCAACCTGCGCACCCGCGCCAACCATCCGTTCGAGATCCTCGGCGATCTCGCCTTCCTGCGGGCGTCGGGACGCGATCTGAAGGGGCTTCGCGTCGCCGTCGTCGCGCCGCGCGGCAATATCCTCGCCTCGTGGGTCGAGGCGTCGCAGGCGCTCGGGATCGCCGTGACGCAGGTTTTCGACCGCGCGTTCCACCTCGCCGCGCCGCCCGGCCTCGTCGCTTGCACGCACGAGATGGCGGCGTTGTCGGAGGCGGACGTGATCGTGACCGATTGCTGGCCGCGCGAGGAGCCCGCGCGCGCGTTCGCCGCTTTTCGCGTGACCGGCGCAATCCTCGATCGTTGTCGAGCCGACGTCGTCTTCATCCCCTGTCCGCCCGTGACGCGCGGCGAGGAGGTCGACGGGGACGCCATGCTGCATCCGCGCCAGTCGGCCTGGCGCGCCAAGGCCTTCCTCATGCACGTCCAGCTCGCCTTTCTGGAGGCCGCGCTTCAGGACGGCGAGACGAGCGGCGGGATCTCTTCGGCGTAGTGGCAGGCGACGTGCCGGCCGGCGATCATCCGCAATTGCGGCTCCTCTCCCGCGCAGCGCGGCGAACGCGCGAAGGGGCAGCGCGTGTGGAAACGGCATCCGGTCGGCGGGTCGATGGGCGAGGGGATCTCGCCCTGGATCTCAAGGGGGCGACGCGCCTTTTCGAGCCTGGGTTCGGGAACCGGGCTCGCGCTCAGCAGCGCCATCGAATACGGGTGGCGCGGCGTCGCGCAGATGGCGTCGGCGGCGCCGATCTCGATGATCCGTCCCAGATACATCACCGCGACGCGGTTGCTGATATGCCGAACGGCGGCGAGGTCGTGCGAGATGAAGAGCATCGTCAGGCCGAGGCGCGCCCGTAATTCAGAGAACAGATTCAGGATCTGCGCCTGAATGGACACGTCGAGCGCGGAGATCGGCTCGTCCGCGATCACGAGGCGCGGCCGCAGGATCAGCGCGCGCGCGATGCCGACGCGTTGCCGCTGGCCTCCCGACAACTGATGCGGATAGCGGTCGGCGAAACTTTCAGGGAGACCGCAGAGCGCCATGGTCTCCAGGATCCGCGCGCGCCGCTCCGCCGCGTTCGCGCCGATCCGGAAATTCGACAGCGGCTCGCCGACGCTCGCGCCGACGCGCATTCGCGGATTGAGCGAGGCCATCGCATCCTGGAAAATGAACTGGACCTGCCGACGCGCGGCGCGCAAACGCTCTCCGGACACCGTCGTCAGATCCTCGCCCGCGATCCGCACCACGCCCGCCGTCGGCTCGGCGAGACGCGCGATAACCCGGCCGAGGGTCGATTTTCCGCAGCCCGATTCGCCGACGAGGCCGAGCGTCTCGCCCTCCGCGATGGCGAAGGACACGCCGTCGACGGCTTTCAGCAATCGTCGGCGCAAGAAGCCGCCGACCGGGATGTGTTTCGTCAGCCCCTCGACTTCGAGCAGGGCCGGCCTCGACGTCTCACGCATGGGGAGCGCTCCCGTGGGCGGCGTCCGTCGGCGTCTCCATCGGGGCCCAGCACCGCACGCGCGACAGCGGGCCGATCGCCTCGAGCGCGGGTTCGGTGTCGCAGACCGGGAGGCGGCGGGGGCAGCGGTCGGCGAACTTGCAGCCGGGCGGCGCATGCGCGATCTGGGGAGGGGCGCCGGGAATATTGGCCAGCGGCTCATGCGTCGGCGCGTCGAGGCGGGGCGTGGCCCGCAGCAGCATATGCGTGTAGGGGTGCCGTGGGGAGGCGAACAGCGTCTCGACCGGCCCCTCCTCGATCACGCGGCCGAGATACATGACGATCACGCGCGAACAGAGCTGCGCGACGATGCCGAGATTGTGGGTGATCAGCATGGTCGTCGTTCCGCCCCCGTCCGTGAGCTCCCGCACGAGGCCGAGAACCTGAGCCTGCACGGTCACGTCGAGCGCGGTCGTCGGCTCGTCCGCGATGAGGAGCGCGGGCGCGTTGGCGATGCCCATCGAGAGCATGATGCGCTGGCGCATGCCCCCGCTGAACTGATGCGGATAGTCGTCGATCCGGCGCTCCGGCGCGGGAATGCGCACCTTTCGCAGGAGGCCGAGAACCAACTCGCGCAGGCTCGCCCGGGCCGTGCGGCGATGGGCCTCGACGGCCTCCGCGATCTGCCGCCCGACGCGCATCAGCGGGTTCAGGCTCGTCATCGGATCCTGAAAGATCATGGCGATGCGGTCGCCCCGGATCGCTCGCACGCGCTTGCGATCCGCCGTCGCCAGATTGACGACTCCTCCATTCTCCGCGTCGATGTCGCGGAAGAGGATCTCGCCTTCGTGCAGATGGATCGATTTCGGAAGCAGGCCCATGATCGCGAGCGCGGTCATCGTCTTGCCCGATCCCGATTCGCCGACGATCCCCACCGTCTCTCCGGCGTAGAGCGTAAAGCTCACACCTTCGAGGATCGGTGTGGCGCCCCGGTCCCCGATATGGACGAGACCGACGTCTCGAAGCGAGAGAACGGGATTCGCATCCGCTGCGGTCACGGCCGCTCCTCCCATTGGGCGACGGAATGGACGCTCAGCCATGGGTCTTGGGATCCAGATAATCGCGCAGCCAGTCGCCGAGGAGGTTGAGGCAGACTACGATCGCCATGATGGCGAGACCGGGGATGGTCGCGAGCCACCAGGCGACCTGCAGGTAGCTGCGCCCGTCGGCCAACATCGCGCCCCAGGAGGGAACGCTCGCAGGCACGCCGAGACCTAGGAAATCGAGCCCCGCCGAGACGATGATCATCCGCGCGGCCTCGAAGCTCGCGAGCACGATCATCGGCGCCGCGCAATTGGGGAGGATGTGCCGGAACATGATCGTCACGGGTCCGGCCCCGCCGGCGCGGGAGGCCTCAACGTAATCGCGTTCGCGCACGGAGAGCGCCTCTCCCCGCAGAACCTTGGCGTAATCGGCCCAGCTCACCACCCCGAGCACGATGATCATCTGCGTCAGGCCCGAGCCGAAGACGGCGACGACGGTGATGACGAGGAGGATGAAAGGAAAAGCGAGGAAGATGTTCATCAGCCAGCGGATGACGTCGTCGACGATCCCGCCCATGTAGCCGGCGAGGAGCCCAAGCCCGACCCCGATGGTCCCGCCGATGAGGACGGAGACGAAGCCCACGAGCAGCGAGACCCGCGCGCCATAGATGATGCGGCTGAGGATGTCGCGCCCGAGATGGTCGGAGCCGAGAATGCGCCCCTCAGACAAGGGCGGCAGAAGGCGCGCGCCCGTATCCTGGAGGTTCGGATCATAGGGCGCGACGAACGGGGCGAAGATCGCGACGAGCACGAGCAGGACGAGGAAGCCGCCGGCCGCGGCCGTCACGATCCGGCCGCGCCGCCTCGCCGCTTCCCCGCGAGCGATTCGTGTCGAGATGTCGATCGGCGCCATGGTCTCGCCTCAGCTCAGCCGGATTCGGGGGTCGATCAGCCTGTAGGCGATGTCGACGAGAAGCGCGACGACGACGTAGACGGCCGCCAGCAGCATGACGGCGGCCTGGACGACGGGATAATCGCGGCGCGCGATCGCCTCGACGGTGAGCCTCCCGGCGCCGGGCCAGCTGAAGATCGTCTCGGTGATGACGGCGCCGCCGATCAGCGAGGCGAAGTCGAGCCCGAGCACGGTGACGATGGGCAGGAGCGCGTTGCGCAGCACGTATCGCGAGACGACGACGCTGTCGCTCAGGCCCTTGGCGTAGCCGGTGCGGACGAAATCCTGCGACGCCACCTCGATGACCCCCGACCGGACGAGCCGCGCCAGCCGCGCCGCCGTATAGAGGCCGAGGCTGATCGACGGCATCACGAGATGCTGCCAGGTTCCGTAACCCGACGTCGGCAGGATCCGCAGGTTGACGGCGAAGAGGAGGATGAGGAGCAGGCTCAGCCAGAAGACCGGCATGCCCTGGCCGATCACCGAAAAGGCCATGACGATCCTGTCGATCGCCGTGTCCTTGTTGAGGCCGGCGAGAATGCCTGCGGGGATGGCGATCACGAGGGCGACGACGAGCGCGCTCGTCGTGAGGAGAAGGGTCGCGGGCATGCGCTCGAGCACGAGATCCAGCGCAGGCACGTAGGATCGTATCGACATGCCGAAATCAGCCCGCAGGATTTCTCCGGCGAAGGCCAGGTATTGAATGAGGTAGCTCCGATCGAGCCCCATCTCGCGCCGCAGCAGCTCGTATTCCTCTTGCGAGGCTTCGAGCGGCAACATCATGGCTGCGGGATCTCCGCTCATCCTCAAAAGGAGGAAGACGATAACGGAGATCCCGACGAGGACGGCGGCCGCTTCGATCAGCCGCCTCACGAGAAAAAGGATCATCAGGCCGAATACTTGAAGTCCATGATGCGGATGCGTTCATCCGTTCGCGGCGTCCAGGAAATCCTGTTCGACACGCCGTAAATCGTCTTCTGAAGGTAAAGATAGACGAAGGCGTCTCGCTCGAACAGCGTCCTGTTGATCTCCTTGAGCGCCGCCTCGCGCTCGTCCAGGTCCGCGATCTGGATCGCTTCGTTGATCGCCGCCTCGATCTCCTCGTCGCGGTAATACGATTGCACGGAGCCCGGCAGGAAGTAGCTCTGCAGCGGGCGTCCGCTGTCCAGGATCGGAAGGCCGAAGCCGATCAGGTAGGCGGGGCTCAGCTCGTGCGCCCGGTACCGGGTCATCATGTTGCCGAACTCCATGAGTTCGAGATCGACCCGGATGCCGACGCGCGAAAGCTGTCCGACGATCGCCTCCGCGATCTCGCGGTCCTTCAGGTAACGGCCGGACGGCGCGAACATCTTAAAGGACACGCCGTCGGGATGGCCGGCCTCGGCGAGAAGCGCGCGCGCCGCCTCGGGATCGTAGACCGGCTTCAGCGCGGGATCGGTTCCGAGATACATGTCGCCGACGATGTTGCCGATCGGCGTCGCGTTGCCCAGCATCACGTCGTTGGCGAGCGCGTCGCGGTCGATCGCGAGATTCACCGCGCGCCGCACGCGCGGATCGTCGAGAGGCTCCGCCATGTTGTCGAGCACGATGAAAATGCTGCGCTCGGTCTCGGCGGAGATGATGTCGAAATCGCCCGAGCCGCGCAGCGCCAGCGCGATATCGGGCTGCATGTTGACGGCGACGTCGACCTCGCCCGCCTGAAGGGCGGAGATCAGGCTGTTCGACTCCGGGAAGGAGCGGAAGATCACGCGCTCGATGGCGGGCGTCTCGCCCCAGTAGCCGTCGGCCGACGAGATCACGAGCTGGTCGCCGGGCGTCCAGCCGTCGAGCTTGTAGGGGCCCGTTCCGTTCGCAGCGCGAGCGAGATCCTGCTGGGTCGCGCCGTCGCGCACGATCGGCACGAGAAGCAGGTTCTGGAGCAGCAGCGGCTCCGGGCGGCTCAACGTGATGCGCACGAGCGACTCGCCCTCCGCCTCGACGGACGCGATGGCGCTCAGATAGGAGCGCTGCGGCGACTGCGTGTCCGGATTGAGAACCCGGTTGTAGGTGTAGGCCACGTCAGCCGCGCTGAAGGCGTCGCCGCTGTGGAAGCGCACGCCTTCGCGCAGGGTCAGCTCCCAGGTCAGTTCGTCGACCTGCGACCACTCGGTCGCGAGGCCCGGCGCGAGAGCGCCGTCGGCGCCGCGCGTGATGACCGTGTCGTAGACGTTGAGCAGAAGGCCGATCCAGTCGGCCGCGTTGGTGCCGTTGGGATCGAGGCTCGCATCTTCGGCGAGGCCGCCGATAACGAGAGGTCCGTCCGCCGCGAAGGCGAAGGGCGCATTTGCGAACGACGCGGCGACGAGGCCGCCCGCCACGAGCTTTCCGAGGCCGCGCCTCGTCGTTTCACCGAATACCGCCATGTGTCCACTCCTTACCGGTTCCCCGATTTCCACCAACGCATCATGACTATTTTGATTATGATCGGCTTTTTTATGCATTTTATTTTATGGCTGCCGGTGCGAAACGCAAGCGCGAATATCGGGCGCAAGCGTTGGCGAGAGGCCTCGCGCGGGGCAGGTCGTCCCGACGTTGCGCCGCCGCACGCCGCCCGACCGGATGGCGTGTCGGCGCGAAAGGCGCGGTTGGGTATTGTCTCCTCTCATGGGGAGCCGATAAGCATGGGTGCGGCGCTTTCTCGGCCGCCGCCGCAGTCATCGCTCTCCAAGGCGAACTCCCGAAGATGAAACTGAACGCCCGACAACTCGAGATCTTTCGCGCCGTCCTCATGATCGGCAGCGTGACGAAGGCGGCGACGGCGCTCGGCGTGAGCCAGCCGGCGGTGAGCCGGGCGCTCGCCGACCTCGAGCGCTCCCTGGGTTTTCCACTGTTCGATAGACGGGGAGGGCGTCTCAGCGCGACGCAGGACGGCGTCCTGTTCCACGAACAGATCGAGCAGCATTTCATCACGCTCGACGCCATCGAGCGCGTGGGGGCGTCGGTCGAGGCGCTGCGGCTGGGGCGCCTGCGCATCGCTGCGATGCAGTCGATGGCGAATGGAATCGTGCCGCTGGCGGTCGCCGATTTCGCGCGGGCGCACAAGGACATTCCCGTCGTTCTCGACGGCCGGGCCCGCAGCTGGGTGATCGAGCGCGTCGCCGCCGCCGAGGTCGATCTGGGCGTCGGCACGCTGCCGGTCGACGACGCCGGCGTCGACACGAGCGTCATCGCCACGTTGCCTGCGGTCGCGGTGCTCCCCGTCGATCACGCAAGGGCCGGACAGTCGGAGATCACCGCCCAGGAGCTGGCGGGCGAGCGGTTCGTCACCTTCCCCAAGAGCAGCCAGTTTCGCTTGCATCTCGACACGATTTTCCGCGATGCGGAGATCGATCGCGAGCCGATGATCGAGGTGCATTCCTCGGAAGCCGTGGCGATGGTCGTGGGCCGGCGTGGGGGCGTGTCCGTGACGAACCCGTTCGCGCTCGACCTCACCGACGACGACCGAATCCGCCTGATCCCCTTCGCGCCGGCCTATCCGATCTCGCTTGCGGTGCTCCTCCCGGCGGGGCGCACCCCGAGCCGCCCGGCCGAAGCGTTCATCGCCACGCTACGAGAGGTCGTCGCTGAAATCTGGCCCCAGGCCGTGACCGACTCCGGCTCGAACTGAGCGGCGGGCGTCAGCTCCCGGCCGCCTGCGTGGCCGAGGGCGTGCGGCCGGTCTGGACGAGGCTCGCCGGATCGAGGACTTCGCCCCCCTGCATGATGGCGTCGACGGACCGCGTGGCGCCGATATCGTCGAGAGGGTTCGCGCCGAGAAGGATCACGTCCGCGATCATGCCGGGAGCGAGCGTTCCGATGCGCCCCGAGATCCCGAGGATTTCGGCGTTGCCCGCCGTGACCGCGCGCAGCACGGCCTCGCCGGACAAGCCGGCGGCCACGAGATGCTCCAGCTCCGCCGCGATGGCGTCATAGGGGAAGTGTCTCCCGCAATCGGTGCCGACGCCGATCTTGACGCCGCGCGCGACGGCGTGCTTGAGGCGGGCCGTCTTGTCCTTGCAGATCCGCCGGGCGACGGGCGCGAGTTCGCTGTAATTCCGGTCGCTGGCGTCGGCCATGAAGCGGTAGACCGCCTCCGTCGGGATCAGCGCCGTCCCGGCCGCCAGCATCGCGTCGATCGCCTCGTCGTCGATGAACGCGCCATGCTCGATCGTGTCGACGCCGAGCCGCGCGCACAGGGCGATGCCCTTCGCCGGATGGGCGTGCGCGGCCACGCGCCTCCCCGCCGCATGGGCTTCGGCGACCGCCGCCGCGATTTCGTCGGGCTGCATGTAGAGGCGTTCGGGCGGCTCGGTCAGATTCGCGACGCCGCCGGAGACCATGATCTTGATGAGGTCGGCGCCGGCTTTCAGCTGGATGCGCGTGGCTCTGCGGATCGCGTCGGCGCCGTCCGCTTCATCGGCGAAATAATGGCAATGGCCGCCCGTCGCGGTGATGAACTGTCCGGCGCAAAGCATGCGTGGGCCCGGCGTCATGCCGCGCTGGATCGCGCCCTTGAGCGCGATATCCACATGGCTGATCCCGCCGACGTCCCGCACCGTGGTGACGCCCGACGCAAGTTTCACCCGCGCCTGCCGCGTCGCGTAGAAATAGGCCTGCGGATGTTCGCCCTTGCGCTCGGGGACGGGCGCGAGCGCGAGATGGGTGTGCGCGTCGATCATGCCGGGCATCACGAACTTGCCCGTGGCGTCGATCACGCGCGATTCACCGGATCCGGCCGGAAGGTCGCGCCCCACGGCTTCGATCGCGTCGCCGCGAATGGCGACGTCCGCGCGTTCGTGGACGCGCTCGCCGTCGAAAACGGTTCCGTTCCGGATGATTGTCAGCACGATCGCCCTCCTGCATTGGCGATCGGATTCCTAGCATAATTTAAAAATCATAGTACATGCGATTCAATCCAATATTATTATGTTTGTGGCGCGCGGGTGCGGCGTGGGCAATTGGCGTGTTCTCACGGCGACCCGTCGCCGGGCTCGCCCTCCGCCACGTCGCGCAACTCGCGCTTCAGAATTTTCCCGTAGGCGTTCTTCGGCAGGGTCTCGACGAACCGATACGATTTCGGCCGCTTGAAGCGCGCGATGTTGGCGACGCAGAGCGCGTCGAGATCGCCCGGGGCGACGCGCGCATCGGGCCTCGCCACGATGAAGGCGACGACCTCCTCCCCCCATTCGGGATGCGGGCGTCCCACCACCGAAACCTCGACGAGATCGGGATGGCGCAGCAGCACCTCCTCGATCTCGCGCGGATAGATATTGGCCCCGCCGGAGATGATCAGGTCCTTCGAGCGGTCGCTCAGGGTGAGGTAGCCGCGATGGTCGACGGCGCCGACGTCGCCCGTGTGCAGCCAGCCGCCGCGCAGCGTGCTCGCCGAGGCCTCCGGGTTGTTCCAGTAGCCTTCCATCACGCAGTCGCTGCGGGTGACGACCTCGCCGAGTTCGCCCGGCGGCAGCTCGCGATCCGCGTCGTCGACGACGCGGAAGGCGACGCCGGTGCGGGCCGGGCCGCAGGTGCGATGATGCTCTTCGGCTCCGGGGGCGACGTGCATCGCCTTGTCGAGCCCGGTGATGGTCATGGGCGATTCGCCCTGGCCGTAGAGCTGGTAGAGGCGGGGGCCGAACAGGGAGAGCGCGCGTCTCAGATCGGCCACGTACATCGGCCCGCCGCCGTAATAGATCGTCCGGAGCGCCTCGACGCGCATGCGGGACGCCAGCGGCGAGTGCGCGAGCCGGGTCAGCATGGTCGGCGCGGCGAACATCGTCACCCGGTCGTGGCGCGACAGCGCCTCGGCGATCGCGGCGACGTCGAAGCCCGGCAGCACGATCTGGCGGCCGCCGCGCAGCATGTGCGGCAGGGCGTAGAGCCCGGACGCGTGCGAGAGCGCCGCCGTGTGCAGTTTGACGTCGCGATGGTCGAGCGCGTCGATGTCGGCGTAATAGGCGTGGCTCATGAAGAGCAGGTTGCGGTGGCTGAGGATCGCGCCCTTGGGCCGCCCCGTCGTCCCGCTGGTGTAGAAGATCCAGGCCCGCTCGGCCGGGTCGACCTCGACGGGCGCGATCGGCTCGGCGCGGCCGAGCGCCGCGTAATCCGTCGTCCCGACGCAGACGATCCGCTCCAGCGTTTCGACCGAGGCTTCGAGCGCGGCCAGCCCGTCGACGAGGCCCGGCGTCGTGAATAGCCAGCGCGCGCCGCAATCGCGGGCGATGTGCTCGATCTCGAGCGGATGCAGCTTGGCGTTCACCTGAACCGCGCAGAGACCCGCCGTCCAGGCGGCGAACAGGATTTCGAGGAACGCGCCGCAATTCTCCATGGCGAGCACGACGCGGTCTCCGCGCCGAAGCCCGGCCCCCTGCATCGCCCCGCCGATGCGCGCCATGCGCTCCATCGCGGGGAGATACCCGATCGTCTCATCGCCGTCGGTGATGGCCGGCGCTTCGCCCATGCGGCGGGCGACGTTCGCGAGCAGGGTCGCGAGGTTCATCGCGGCCTCCCGCCCATGTCTTGCGCCCCTCTGGCGGCTCGCCCGCGCATCGGCGGTCCTCCCCGGTTCACCCGTGACCGGAGGAAGGTTAGCCAATGGCGGGTTCCCCGACCAGCCGCCTCCGTGTGACGGGATCGAACGCGGATAAGTGCGCGCGCGTTCGCTCCGGCGCAGCCGTGAATACGCTGGACAAGCGTTGCGAGACTTGGCAAATTCCTATTGTCAGAACTCAATTCCACTGAACGGAATACAAAATGAAAAACCAGTTGGAATCAAGTCCCCATGCCGGGGGGGCGCGTCAGGGAGGCGCGTCCGAATTCACGGCCGAACTGATCGGCGCCGCAGCCGTCGAAACCGCGTCCGACGGGAGCGTCCGGCTCGTGGGCTCCTGCTGCTCGGAATGCGGCCTGCGCATGACGCCGCCGTCGGACGTCTGCCCGGGTTGCGGGAGCGAGGCGGTCGAGCGCGAGATCCAGCCGGAGGAGGGCGTCGTCTACAGCATGACGACGCTGCATGTCGGCCCGCGCCGATGGGCCAAGCCCATGACGCTGGGCTACGTGGACCTCGCCAACGGCGTTCGCGTCCTCTCCGTCCTTCAGGGCGAGGGGCACGAGATCGGCGGCGCGGTGCGCGTTTCGACGGGCAAGGTCGGCGAAGAGGCCGACGGGACCCCGCTCCACAACTTCGTCTTCGTTCCGAAGGAGGCCCGGTCGTGACGCACGCATCCATCGTCGGGGTCGGCATGACCCGCTTCGGCAAATTTCCCGAAAGCACGCTCGCCGATATCGGCTGGCCCGCCGTGAAGGCCGCCATCGCCGATTCCGGCATCGACCCGCGCCGCATCGAGGCCTGCTACTGCGGCTCGTCGCTCGGCGGCATGATGGCCGGCCAGCGCGTGCTCGGCCGCATCGGCATGGGCGGCATCCCGGTCACCAACATCGAGAACGCCTGCTCCTCGTCCTCGACGGCGCTGCATCAGGCCGTGATGGCCGTTCGCGCGGGCAAGTACGACGCGGTGCTCGTCATCGGCGTCGAGAAGCTCACGAAGTTCGGCGGCGGCGTGCTCCCGCTCGAACAGGAGGATTGGGAAGTCCGCATGGGCATGGCGATGCCCGCGCTCTACGCGATGCGCGCCAAGCGCTACATGCACGATTTCGGCCTCACCCGCGAACAGCTCGCCCGCGTGTCGGTGAAGAACCGCGCCAACGGAGCGCTCAACCCCGTCGCGCAGATGCAGTCGCCCGTGACCGAGGATGAGGTTCTCGCCTCCCGGCCCGTCGCCGATCCTTTCACGCTGCTGCAATGCTGCCCGACGGGCGACGGCGCGGCGGCGCTCGTCGTCGTCTCCGACAAGGTCGCGCGCGAGCTCGGCCGCACGCCCGTGCGCGTCCTCGCCTCCGACATGGTCTCCGGCAAGTTCGTGCCCGGTTTCCGCGACATGACGATCCCCGAGATCACCGTGCGCGGCGCCGCCGAGGCCTACGAGGAGGCCGGCGTCGGACCGGAGGACGTCGACATGGCGGAAGTGCACGACGCCTTCACCATCGCCGAATTGATCTACTACGAAGCCTTCGGCTTCTGCGGTCGCGGCGAGGCGGGGGCGTTCCTCGACAGCGGCGCGACGCAGATCGGCGGGCGCGTGGCGGTCAATCCCTCGGGCGGGCTCCTCGCCAAGGGCCATCCCATCGGCGCGACCGGCGCGGCGCAGGTCGTCGAGGCGGTGCAACAGCTGCGCGGCGAATGCGGCGCGCGGCAGGTCCCCGACGCGAAAGTCGCGCTCACCCACGCGACGGGCGGCGGCATCACCGGCTATGATCACGGCGCCTGCTCGATCCACATCCTGAGCCGCTGAGCGCTGGAGGTCACGTGACGCAACGACAAGAAGACGCGACGGCTGCGCCCGGCCCGACGGGCGCGGGACCGCTGGCCAATCTCAAAATCGTCGACCTGACGCAATTCCTCTCGGGTCCTTACTGCACCCAGATCCTCGGGGATCTGGGCGCCGAGGTGATCAAGGTGGAAGCGCCGCAAGGGGATCTCGCGCGCGAGATCCCGCCGCATTTCGTCGGCGGGGACAGCCTCTATTTCCACGCGGTCAACCGCAACAAGAAGAGCGTTGTCATCGACCTCAAGGACCCGGCGGGCGCGGGGCTCCTGCGCCGGCTGATCGCTGAATCGGACGTCGTCGTCGAGAACTTCCGTCCCGGCGTGCTGGACCGGCTCGGGCTCTCGGCCAAGGCGGCGCGCGAGGCCGATCCGTCGCTGATCTGGTGCTCGATCAGCGGCTTCGGGCAGGACGGGCCGTATCGCGACAAGCCGGCCTACGACATGATCGTGCAGGCCCTGTCCGGCGGCATGAGCCTCACCGGCGAGCCGGGGCGCACGGCCGTGCGCGCCGGCGTGCCGATCGGCGATCTCGCGGCGGGGCTCTACGCCGCGATCGGCGTGCTGGCGGCGGTCAATCGCCGGCATGTGACGGGCGAGGGCGAACTCATCGACATCTCGATGCTCGATTGCCAGGCCGCGATGTTGACCTACCAGATGGCCTATCACCTGCACTCGGGCGAGGTGCCGGGCCGGCAGGGCTCGGCGCACGATTCAATCCCGACCTACCGCAGCTTCCGCGCCGGCGACGGCGTCGAGGTGGTCGTGACGGCCAACACCGAGCGGATGTGGCAGGGCCTGTGCAGGGCGCTCGATATCCCCGAACTGATCGCCGACCCGCGCTTCACCACGAACCGCGAGCGTCTCGCCAATTGCGAGGCGCTCTGGCCGCTGCTCGACGCGGCGTTCGCGCGCGGGCCCGCCGCGCAATGGGTCGCGCGGCTCGAGGGCGAGCAGGTTCCGGTCGGCGTCGTCAACACGCTCGACCGCGTGGCTTCGGATCCGCAGATCAACCATCGCGGCATGGTTCTGGAAATGCCCGTCGGCGACGCCGCGATCCGGGTCATGGGCGACCCGATCCAGTTGCGGGAATCGCGACGCGTCGTCCACGCGCCGCCGCCCGCTCTGGGAGCGGACACGGCGGAGGTGCTTTCCGGCCTGTCCGGGCTCACGGAGGAGGAGCGAGCGGCTCTCGGCGCGTCCCCGCGGCGGACCGGTTGACCGGTCCGCCGGCGCGGCCTCTCACTCGATCGCGACGAGCACGCGCCCGATCGCCCGGCCGCTCTCGACGAGTTCGTGAGCGGCCGCAGTCTGCGCGAGCGGGAAGGTCCCCGCGACGGGATGCGTGAGGGCGCCCGCCGCGCAGAGCCGCGAGACGTCCGTCGCGATCGCCGTCAGCCGTTCGGACGGCATGCGCAGGATGTTGAGAAAGCGTACGGTGGCGTTCTTCAGTCGCAGTTCGCGCACGGGAGCGTCGGCGCCCGCGCCGCTCGACCCGTAGCTGACGACGCGTCCGCCGTTTGCGAGGACTTGCTCGATCAAGCCGAAATTGGCGGTCGTGTCGACGTCGATCGCGAGATCGACGCCACGCCCGTCGGTCGCGCCGAGAATGCGCGCGGCCGCGTCCGGGGCGCGATAATCGACCGTCGCCTCCGCGCCCGCCGCGCGCGCGACCTCGGCCTTTTCCTGCGAGGACACCGTCGCGATCACCCGGGCGCCGGCGTGACGCGCCATCTGGATCGCATAGCGCCCGACATTGCCGGCTCCGGCGGTGACGAGGACGCGTAGGTTCGCGGGGGACGTCTCGCCGAACACCGCCGCATGGGCGGTCATCGGAGGCACGCCGAGGCACGCGCCTTCCGCGAGCGAGACGCCGTCGGGCAACGGGACGACATTTCGCTCGGGGAGCACGATATTCTCCGCAGCCGTGCCGAAGGGCCGCTCGTTCTGCCCGCCGAAGACCCAGACGCGCTCGCCGACGCGCAGACGGTTCGCGCCGGGCCCCGTCTCGACAACGGTCCCGGCGCCGTCGTGATGCGGCACGATCAGCGGAAACAGCGTCTTGCGCCCCGGAGCCCCGCCGCGAACCTTCACATCGGTCGGATTGATGCCCGAATAGGCCAGCTTGACGCGGACTTCGCCCGCGCCGAGCGGCTGATCGGGCAATTCCCTGATTAGAAGCACTTCCCGGGCGGGACCAAAATGTTCGTATGCCGCAGCGCGCATGGGGGCTCCCTCTCCTGTTTTTCTTCACCGCTTCGACCGGCGATCCAAGCTTGACGCGAAAATGGCGCCTGCGCTATCTTCCATCAAGCAGAAAAATATTCCGATTAACGGAATTCGAGCGCCTTGGGAGGATTGATGGCCGAGTCCGCGACGGGAACCGTCGAGCGTGTGATCCGTATGATGCGCGCGCTCGCTGAGGGTCGCGGCGACATGTCGATCAAGACGCTCGCCGAGCGTCTCGACCTGCCCGCAAGCACCGTGCATCGCCTGCTCGCGCTGCTCATGAAGGAGCGGATGGTCGAGCGCGGCGACATTCCCCATTCCTATCGCGCCGGCGTCGAGTTCTACCGGATCGGCTCGCTCGTCGTAGCCTCGCGCAGCGTGCGCGACGTCGCGCGACCTTTTCTCGAGCGGGTCGGAACCGCGACCGGCGAAGTCTGCCTGCTGATGCGCTACATGCCCGCCGCGCATCGCGTGATGCTCGAGGACAGCGTCGACAGCCCGAATCCGCTGCGCTACTCGATTTCCTTGTACGAGCCGCTTTCCGTCCTCTGGGGCGCCACCGGCCGGTCGGTTCTCGCCTTTCTCCCGGAGGAGGAGGTCGCCGCGATCCACGCCGAGGCCGGCGTCTCGCCAGCCACGGGCCAGGAGCCGCCGCCGCTCGACGATCTGCTCGGCGACCTGCGCGAGATCCGCCGCAAGGGCTACGCGCTCACCTTCGGTCAGAAGATCGCCGGCGCCGTGGGCTTCGGCGCTCCGGTCTTCGAGCGGGGCGGGCGCGTTCTCGGCAGCCTGTGCGTGACGATACCCCAGCTTCGCTACGACCCCGCGCAGGAGAGCGCGATATCCGGCGTGCTGCGTCGGGAGGCGGCGGGTCTCAGCGCGGCTTTGGGCTGGCACGGCATGGACCAACGAGCGGACCAAGACTTTCAGGGAGCGCGTAAACGTGGCTGACACTTATCTCGACCGTCTGTGGGACATGCACGTCGTCGACCGTCTTGAGGACGGCGTCGATCTCATCCATGTCGACCGCAACCTCGTCCACGACCTGCATTGCGCCATCGCCTTCTCGACGCTCGAGGCGGCCGGGCGCTCGGTCAAGCATCCGGAACTCACCTTCGGCGTCGCCGACCACCTGATCTCGACCCGTCCCGGCCGCAAGGGCGCGACCGTGCAAGGCGCCTCGGCGCTCCTCGACAAGATGAAGGAGCACACGGCGCGCTGGGGCGTGCGGTTGTTCGGGCTCGACGACGCCGATCACGGCATCATCCACATCGTCAGCGCCGAGCAGGGCATCGCGCTGCCGGGTCTGACGGTGCTCGCCTGCGACAGCCACGCCTGCACCGCCGGCGCGCTGGGCGCGCTCGCCTGGGGCATCGGCACCTCCGAGACCGAGCACATCCTCGCGACGCAGACGATCCGCGCCGAGAAGCCGCGCCTCATGCGCGTCGAGTTCGAGGGCGTCCTGCCCGCCGGCGTCGGCGCGAAGGACCTGATCCTGCACCTCATCGGCAAGATCGGCGCCGGCGGCGGTCATGGCCACGCCATCGAGTTCGACGGCGCGGCGCTGCGCTCGCTGTCGGTCGAAGACCGCATGACGTTGTGCAACATGACCATGGAGGCGGGCGCCGAGATCGCGCTGATCCGGCCCGACGAGAAGGTCTTCGACTACCTGAAGGGCCGGCCCTACGCGCCCAAGGGCGACCTCTGGGAGAAGGCGGTCGCCCATTGGCGCGCGCTCGCGGACGGTTGCTCGACGGAGGCCGACAAGGTCGTGCGCATCGACGTCTCGGAACTCGCTCCGCAGATGACCTGGGGGACGATGCCGGCGCAGGTGATCGGGCTCGACCAGCCCGTGCCGGATCCGGCTGCGGCTCCGGAGGCCCGCCAGCGCGTTCAGATGGAGCGCGCGCTCGACTACATGGGCCTCGCGCCCGGGCAGAGCCTCGTCGGGCTGCCGATCCAGCAGGTCTTCATCGGCTCCTGCACCAACGCGCGCATCGACGATCTTCGTCGCGCCGCGCATATCGTCGCCGGCCGGAAGGTCGCGGACGGGGTGCGCGCCATCGTGGTGCCGGGGTCGCGCTCGATCCGGGCCAAAGCGGAAGCCGAGGGGCTCGCCGACGCGTTCCTCGCCGCCGGCTTCGAATGGCACGAGGCGGGTTGCTCCATGTGCGCGGCGATCAACGGCGACCTCGTCGAGCCGGGACAGCGCTGCGTCTCGACCTCGAACCGGAATTTCGAGGGCCGGCAGGGCCTTCGCGCCCGCACCCATCTCGCGAGCCCCGAACTCGCCGCCGCGGCGGCGATCGCGGGCCGCATCGTCAACCCCTGGGAGGCCTGAGCCATGCAACCGTTCCGGCCGATCCACGCCGTCGCGCTGCCGATGATGATCCCCGACATCGACACCGACCAGATGATCAATCGCGACTTCCTCATCACCACGGCCCGCAAGGGCCTGGGCAAGGGGCTGTTCCACGACCTGCGCTATCGCGACGGCGTCGAGGTCGAGGATTTCGTCATGAACCTGCCCTGGTTCCGCAATCCCGAAGTGATCATCGGAGGTCTGAACTTCGCCTCCGGCTCCTCGCGCGAGCACGCCGTCTGGGCGGTGCAGGATTACGGCGTGCGCGCCGTGATCGCGCCGAGCTTCGGAGTCCATTTCAAGCGCAACGCCTTCAAGAACGGCCTCCTGCCCATCGTTCTGCCCGAGACCGACGTCGCAGCCATGGCTCAGGCGGTGCTCGACAGCCGCGGCGCGCGCCGCGTCGCCGTCGATCTCGAGGCCCAGACCGTGACGCTCGACGACGGGCCGTCGCATCGCTTCGACATCGATCCCGACGCGAAGATCGCGCTTCTGCGCGGTCTCGACGATATCGGCCGCACGCAGCTGCGCGCGCAGGCCGTCGAGGATTTCCAGACAAGGGACAGGGCGGCGCGGCCCTGGGTGTATCTCGATGCCTGAGACCAATCCGAGCGCCGGGCCGCTCGCCGGCTCCGTCGCCCTCGTCACAGGGTCCTCCCGCCGGATCGGTCGGGCGATCGCGACGTCGCTGGCGCAGGCCGGCGCGGACGTCGCGGTGCACGCCCGCTCGAACCGCGCCGAAGCCGAGGAGACGGCTGAAGCCCTTCGCGCGCTCGGCGTGCGCGCCGCGGTCGTTCTCGGCGACGTCGGCGTGCCCGACGATTGCGCCCGGATCGTCGCCGACACGGTCGCGGCGATGGGGCGTCTCGACATCCTCGTGAACAACGCCTCGACGCGCGGCAAGAGCACGCTCGACACCACGAGCTACGAGGATTGGCGCCGGGTGCACGCGATCACGCTCGACGGCGCGTTCCTGCTCTGCAAGTCGGCCCTGCCGCATCTGCGCGCCTCGCACGCGGCGCGGATCATCAACATCGGCGGCGCGTCGGCGCATATGGGCTCGACGAACCACCTGCACGTCATCGCCGCGAAATCCGGCCTCCAGGGCCTGACCCGCGCCATGGCGCACGATCTCGGGCCGGACGGGATCACCGTCAACATGGTCTCGCCGGGCTTCATCGAGGATCCGGCGGACCCGCCCGAGAAGTCGGCCTTCCGCCGTTCGATCTACCGCGTCGACAGCCTACCGCTGCGCCGCCCCGGCCGCCCCCAGGAAATCGGGGACGCCGTCGCCATGATCGCCGACCCGAGATCGGCCTACGTCACCGGACAAACGATCCACGTCAACGGGGGAGTCTTCACGCCATGAAACGTTCGACCGAAACCGCCTCGCTCTCGGGTCTCGGGACTACGCTCGACCCGCTGACGCAGGCCATCGGCGACCACGTCTCCGGCGCCCTCGATCGCGGCCTGACGGAAGAGGTGCGCGAGAAGACCCGCGACCACCTGATCGACACCATCGCCGCGACCGTCTCCGGCTCGCGCCTGCCGGCCGGCGAGGCGGCGCTTCGCTACGTGAAGACGCTCGGCGGCCTGCCGCAGGCGGGCGTCGTGGGCTCGGGGGGGCTTCGCACCAACGTCGTCAACGCCGCGCTCGCCAACGCCATGGCGGCGCATGGCGACGAGACCGACGATTTCCACATGGCCTCGATCACCCATCCCGGCTGCGGCGTCGTGCCGGCCGCGATGGCGATCGCCGAGGCCGAAGGGCTCTCGGGCTCCGATCTGCTCACCGCCGTCTCGACCGGCTACGACATCTGCGGGCGCGTGCCCGTCTCCGTCGATTGCTATCGCCAGTTCAAGGCCGGGCGCGGCATGCATGCGCTGGGCGGCATGTTCGGCGCCACCGCCGCCGCCGCCGCCCTCAAGCGCTTCACCACCCGCCAGGTCGCCGACGCCATGTCCTTCACGACGCAGCAGGCGTCCGGCCTGACCTGCTGGCGGCGTGACGAGGCGCATATCGAGAAGGCGTTCGACTTCGCCGGCATGCCCGCGCGCAACGGCGTCATGTCGGTCGGCATGGTCGCCTGCGGCATGCCGGGCGTGCCCGACGCGATGACCGGCGTGAACGGCCTGTTCCCCGTCAACGCGCCCGAGGGCTTCGATTGGGCGGCTCCCTGGGCCGATCTTTCGACGCGACCTGAAGTGCTCTCCTCGAGCATCAAGAAATGGTCCGTCGGCTCCCCCGGGCAGGCCGCGCTCGACGCGGTGACCGCGATCATGGCGGAGCACGATCCGAAGCCCGAGGCGATCGCCGAGATCGTCATCCACCTGCCCGACGACGTGTCCCACATCGTCGACGAGGGCGGGGCGCCCAACGTCAACATCCGCCATCTCGTCGCCGTCTGCCTCGTCGACCGGGGGCTTTCCTTCGCCTCGACCCACGACGAGGAGCGGCTGAACGATCCGGCCGTGTCGACGCTGCGCGCGCTCGCCCGCGTCGCGCCGAGCGCCGAGCTGACGGTGGCGCGTCCGCGCCGGCAGGCGATCGTCGAGATCGTGCTCAAGGACGGGACCCGGCTTCGCCACCACGCCCGCGTCGTGCGCGGCACGCCCGACGATCCGATGTCGCGCAAGGAAGTGCTCGACAAGGCGCGTGACCTCATCGCCCCGATCATGGGCTCCGAGCGCTGCGCGGCGATCCTCTCGGCGATGGAGCGGATCGAGAAGATGAATGACGTCAGGGAGTTCGCGGCGCTGCTGACCGACTGAAACGATACGAGACGATCCAGAAGAAGGCCCCGCGAGAGGGCCTCACGGGAGGAGACGGGATGAAAGCGACAGCGAAGATGCGGGAGATTCTCGCCGGCTCGCGCACGACGGTGCTTCCGGCGGTGGGAGATCCGTTCGCCGCGCGTCTGGTGGCGGCCGAAGGCTACCGGGGCGTCATGGTGTCGGGGAACGCGACCTCGGCCATGCGGCTCGGCCTGCCGGACGTCGGGCTCCTCACCATGAGCGAGAACGCCGACAACGTCCGGCGCATCTTCGATGCGACGGGGCTGCCGGTCTACGCCGACGCCGACACGGGCTACGGCAACGCCATCTCGGTGCGCCGCACGGTGCGTGAATTCGAACGCGCCGGCGCCGCCGCGATCATGATCGAGGATCAGGTCACTCCGAAGCGCTGCGGCATGCTCGCCGGCAAGGCCGTGATCCCCGCCGACGAGATGTGCGACAAGGTCCGCTCGGCGGTCGACGCGCGCGTCGATTCCGATCTCGTCATCGTGGCGCGCACGGACGCCCGCGCCATCGAGGGTCTGCAGGCCGCCATCGACCGGGCCTGCGCCTACGCCGAGGCCGGCGCCGACGCGATCTTCGTCGAGGGTCCGCGCGACATCGACGAGGCGCGGGCGCTGATCGCGGGCGTTCCCCGTCCGCAGCTCTACAACGTCACCCCCAGCGGCTCGGTGCCGCCGCTGAGCCTCGACGTCATGTCCGAGCTCGGCTTCAAGATGATGTCGTTCTCCGTCTACATGGTGCTGATGGCGATGCCGCCGATGCGCGCCATGCTGCGCCGGCTCGCCGAGACCGGCGACATCACGCATGCGGTCGAGGGCGCCGCGCCGCTCTCCGAATATCTCGAACTGCTCGATCTCGACGGCTGGAGCACGCTTCCCGCTGCGGAGGGGGCGTCATGAACGGCAGGCTCATGTCGTCGATCGACCGCGCCGGACCCCTGCTTCTCGCGCTCGTGATCGCGATCGTCGCGGTCGTCTACGTCTCGAACGCCTATCTCTCGTCCAGCCGCATCCACAACGTGATCTTCATCATCCCGATGGCGACGATCGCGGTGATTCTTGCGGGGATCGTCCTGCTGCGCGTCGCGCTTGCATGGCGCGCGTCGTCGCGGGGCGTATCGGACGTCGAGGCGCGATCCGTCGACCAAACGGCCGACGCCGAGACGGGCGTCGGAGGGCTGGGCATCGCCGCCATGATGGCGCTTCTCATCGCCTACGCGTTCTCCATTCCGTGGATCGGCTTCGACGTCGCCAGCGTGCTCTTCATGGCCGCGTGCCTCTGGATCCAGGGCGAACGCCGGCCGCTCGTCGTGGTCGCGATGTCCCTGATCTTCTCGTTCGGCGTGACGTGGCTCCTGATCAACGGCGCGCGCGTTCCCGCCCACACCATGTTCCTCTGAGGGCGCCGCCATGGATATCATCGACTTCCCGGCGTTGGAGAGAGGCGTAAGGCTTCTGCTCGGCGACAACGACGCGCTCCTCATGATGATCCCGGGGCTGTTCATCGGCCTTCTGGGCGGCGCGCTGCCCGGAATCTCCGGCACCATGACGCTGGCGCTGATGCTGCCGGCGACGCTCTACATGGACTTCCTCACGGCCGTCCTCTTTTTGACGGCGGTCTTCACCGGGGCCGGCTTCGGCGGCGCGGTGCCCGCCATCCTGATCAACATGCCGGGATCGACGGCGGCCGTCTCGACCGCCTTCGACGGCTTCCCGATGGCGCGCAAGGGGCTGCACAACCAGGCGCTCGGCCTCGGCCTCGCCTCGTCGACGATCGGCACGCTGTTCGGCTACATCCTGCTGATGCTCCTCATCAACTACGCCTCGACGGCGGTGCTGAAGCTCGGCCCGGTCGAGATGGCGGTCGTGGCGCTCTGGGGCATCACCATGATCGCGGCCCTGCGCGGCGGCAACGTCGAGCGGGGGCTGTTGGCGGGCGTGTTCGGGCTGCTCATCGGCACGATCGGGGTCAGCCCGACGGGCCGAATGCGCGGCACCTTCGGCTTTCCCGAACTCATAGACGGGATTCCCGTCGTTCCGGCGATGATCGGGCTGCTCGCGACGGCCGAGCTCTTCAACCTCGCGCGCTCGCGCTACATCGTCGAGCGCGCGGAGGACCGGGTGCTCAGCCTGCGCCTGATCATGCGCGGCTTCTTCGACATCCGGAAATCCTGGCGCACGCTGATGCGCGGTTCCATCATCGGCACCCTGATCGGCGCCATTCCCGGCGTCGGCGCCTCCGTCGCCAACCTCATCTCCTACGCATCGGCCAAGCGCTCGTCGCGCGATCCCGACAGCTTCGGACGGGGCAATCCGGAAGGCGTCGTGGCCTCCGAATCCGCCAACAGCAGCTCGGAAGGCGGCGCGATGGCGACGCTCTTGACGCTCGGCCTTCCCGGCGGAGGCGGCACGGCGGTGCTGCTCGCGGCCTTCGCCATGCACAACGTCACCGGCGGCCCGCGCTTCGTCGCCGACAACAAGGACGTCGTGTACGCGATCCTGATGGCGAACATGGTCCAGTGCCTGCTTCTCATCGGCGTCGGGCTGATCTTCATCCGGCTGGCCGTCGTCGTCGTGCAGGTCAAGATCCGGCACCTGGTGCCGTGCGTGATCGTGCTGGCGATGGCGGGAAGCTACGCCATCACCGGCAATCTGATGGGGCCGTTCACGCTCGCCGTGTTCTCGATCGTCGGCTGGCTCTTCGCCCGTTACGATTTCGCGCCGGCCGCCGCCGTGGTCGGTCTCCTGCTCGGCTCGTTCGTCGAGCGGCAATTCGTCTTCTCGCACCAGATCAGCGGCGGCGACGCCTCCTTCATCCTGACGCGGCCCATCGCGCTGACGATGCTGGGCCTCCTGGTGCTTTCGCTCTGTTGGCCGACGATCGCCTCGCTCCTGCGCCGGATGCGCGGGGAGCGGAGCGCCGTCGGCGCCAGCCGGGAATGATGCTCCCGGAAAGTCCAAGTGAAGAAAAACGACAGTAAAAAAGGAAGGAAACACAAATGAGAGCCATGAGAATTACGGCGGCGGCCGTCGCGGCGTCCGCATTCGCCCTCCTCGCGCCGGCCGGAGCCGTCGCGCAGGAGACCTATCCGAGCCGCGCCATCGAGGTCACGGCCCCCTACGACGCCGGCGGAGCGACGGATCGCATGATCCGCCACCTGTCCGGCTTCCTCTCCACGGAGCTCGGCGTCCCCGTCAACGTCGTCAACCGCCCCGGCGGCGCGACCTTCACGGGCACGCTCTACTTCCACAACCAGGAGCCCGACGGCTACACCGTGCTCTTCCTGCCGCCGACGCCCTACATGGTGAACCACATCGAGGTGATGGGCGCGCCCTACACCCTCGACGACTTCATCTTCGTCAACGCGCAGGAAGTCGCCCAGTCGCTGATGGTGACGCCCAAGGACAGCCCCTATCAGAACCTCGACGATGTGATCGCGGCGATGCGCGAGCCCGGCAAGCTCTCGGCCGCAGTGATCGGCGGGTCGAGCGAACACATCTCGCTGCTTCTGATGATGGAGAAGCTCGAAATCCCGGCGAGCAACATCCGTCTCGTCACCTTCGACGGCGGCGGACCGACGCGCACCGCCATCATGGGCGCGCAGGTCGATCTCGGCATGGTGCCGGGGCAGGGCAGCGAGGCCATCTTCGATTCGGTGCGCATGCTCGCGATCGTCGCCGACGAGGCGAATCCCGCGTGGCCCGACGCCGTTCCGATCAACGAGGCGCTCGCCTCGCACAACATCGAGCTGCCGATCCTCGATTCGTCGGTCCGCTCGATGATGGTCCACGCCGCCTTCGCCGAACAGCATCCCGATCGCTACCAGACCTTCGTCGACGCCTATCGCCGCGTCGTCGAGAGCCCGGCTTATCAGGAGGCTGCCGCGGCCGGCAATTACGGGCGCGACTGGCGCGGTCCCGAGGCGTCGACCGAACTGGTGCGTCGCAATTACCAGCTCCTCCAGGAATACTCGCGCCTGCTCGATTGAGCGCAGGCGGTTCGACGGTCGGCCTGCTAGGCTGAGCGTCCGACTTGACGGGAGCCCCCCGGGGCTCCCGTCCCTCCCACAGGCCGTTTCCCACGAAGGTCGCCGACGATGCTCCACGCCCTGCGCCCCGCGCTGACGACCAGCGCGCCCGCCTTCGTCGTGGCCCTGATCGGCGGATTGATCTTCAACGCGCTCGGCGCGCCGCTGCCCTGGACGCTCGGCCCGATCGCCTTTTGCTCCGTCCTGGCCATCGCCGGTTCGCGATGGCTGATGAATTCCCGCGTGATGATGGTCGCGCGTCCGACGGTCGGCGTCATGGTCGGGAGCGCCTTCACGCCGGCGATCGTCGCGGGGCTCGTGACCTGGTGGCTCGAGATCCTCTTCGTGCTCGCCTTCAGCGCTACGATCGCGGCGGTCGGCTACGCCGTCTTCCGGTTCGTCTTCCGCTTCGACCGCGTGACCGCCTTCATGGGCGCGCTTCCCGCCGGGCTCGCCGAACTCACCGTCATCGGCGGTTCGCTCGGCGGCAATCCGCGCACGCTCGTGCTCATCCACGCCATCCGCATCGTCACCGTGGTGTTCACTGTCCCCATGGTCCTGTCCTTCGGGCTGGGGCTCGATATTTCCGGCGCTCGCGCGGCCCAATCGACGAACGCCGCCTCGACGCTCGTCGACTGGGCCGTGCTGATCGGCTGCGGTCTCGGCGGGGCGGCCCTGAGCATGGTGCTGCGCGTGCCCGGCGGGATCATGATCACGGCGCTCATGGTCTCGGCGATCGTCCACGGGCTCGGAATCACGGATGTCTCGCTGCCGTTCTGGGCGGTGTCGCTGGCGCAGATCTTCATCGGCTCGGTGCTCGGCGCGCGGTTCGCCAAGATCGCCTTCCGGGAGGCGCGGCTCGCGCTTCTCGCGGCGATCGTCTGGGTCGTGATCCTGATGGCGATGACCTTCACGGCCGCCTGGCTCTCGACCGTCGTCTTCGGCACGCCGGCGGCCGTCGCGCTGCTCTCGCTCGCTCCCGGCGGGATCGCCGAAATGGCGATCGTCACCTATGCGCTCGGCATCGACGTCGCCTTCATCGTCACATGTCAGGTGGCGCGGATGTTCTTCCTGCTGACGCTCAGCCCGGCGATCGCCACCCGCATCGCCCGCGCGCCCGACAAGGCGCGCCAAGTGCCGGCCTGAGCGCGACGCTCACGATCCTGGCGCGCGGGCGTTTCCCTTCAGGATCGCGCCGGCGACGCTCATCAGAAAGCCCCAATCCGCTTCCGGCTGCGTCGCCGCGTCGTTCTTGCCGTCGATGGTCAGGAACGAGTGCCCGTGGACGAAGCACCAGAGGAAATAGCTCGCGCTCTGCACACGCTCGGAATCGGGCGCGGAGTCGGTGCAGGCTGCGACCGCGTTCACCACCACCGCGAAACACGAATGCCCCGTGTCCATGAGGCAGCGATCCTGCTCATGGCCTTCCGTCAGCCCGAAGGCCAGCCGGAAGACGCCGGGGCGGGTGCGCGCGAAACGGACATAGGCCTCGCCAATGGCGGCCACGGCTTCGAGCGAACCTTCCGGATAGCGGCTCGCCGCCGCCGTCATGTCGTCGCGCAGGTCCTCCATCGCCTTCGTCGCGACGGCGCGCAGGATTTCGTCGCGATCGCGGAAATGCTTGTAGGGCGCGGCGGAGCTCACGCTCGCCCGCCGCGCGGCCTCGGAAATCGAAAACCCCTCCGGCCCCTGCGTCTCGACGAGGTCGGTCACCGTGGCGATGAGATGCGCGCGCAAATCGCCGTGATGGTATCCGCGCCGCGTCGCGCCCGCGTGCTCCAGCGTGTCGTGATCGTTCGAGACGTCTGCGCGTTTCGCGGCGTCGCCGGTCCCCGCGTCATTGTTTTTGGCCATCGGTCTCCCCGCGCGCCGAAAAGTGAACGGCTCTAACTTTCCCCTTGACGAAGTTAGCATTGCTTACATAATGGAAGCAACACTAACTTACGTCTCGCGAGGTCCGACATGGCGCGCAACGCTGACGATAGCGCATCGGGTGGGCGTTTGCGCCTCGTGATGCGGACGGGGGTCACGCTGGCCGTCGTCGCCGGGGCCGTGGCCGCGGTCGCGGGGGGGCGGAGCCTGATCGCGGAGCGCGCCGCCGCCGCGACGACGCCCGCGGCGCAGATCGAGACCGTGCGGGTCGCCCGCTTCGTCATGCAGGAGAGCTACACGCTCCCGCGCTCCTTCACCGGAGCGCTCGAACCGGCCCAGCGCACGGCGCTTGCGTTCGAACTCGGCGGCACGATCGAGAAGACGCTCGTCCGGGACGGCGAGCGCGTCGCGGTCGGAACGGCCCTCGCGCGCCTCGATACGCGTCTTTTGCGCGCGGAGGAGGATCGCCTGCGGGCGTCGAGGAGCGCGCTCCAGGCGCAGGCGGAGCTGGCGCGTCGCACGGCCTCGAGACAGGGCGCGCTGCACGAACGCGGCTTCGCCTCGACGCAGGCGCTCGACGGCGCGGCGCTCGGCCTCGTCGAGATCGAGGCGCGCATCGCGGAAACCGACGCGGCGCTCGCCGCCGTCGCGATCCGGATGGAGAAATCCGTCCTGCGCGCGCCCTTCGACGGCGTCGTCGTGGAGCGCCGCCTCGACGACGGCGCGCCGGCCGGTTCGGGTCAGCCGGTCGTGACGCTGGTGGAGACCGCGTCGCCGAAATTCCGCGTCGGGTTGCCCTCCGACGCCATCGACGCGCTGCCCTCCGACGGGCGCGTCACGGTGACGGTCCGGGGACGCGACTATCCCGCCCGGCTCCTCGCCGTTCTGCCCGAACTCGATCCGGCGACGCGCACGCGCGCCGCGCTGTTCCGGCTGGAGGCGGCCGATGCGCCAGCCTTTCGCGAGGTCGGGAGCGTCACTCTGGAACAAGCCGTCGCGGCGCGCGGGGGATGGGCGCCGATCTCGGCCGTCGAGCCGGGCGCGCGCGGCCTCTGGCGCGTGTTCACCGCAATCGACGAGGGCGAAGGGCCTGTCGTGCGCGCTCAATCCGTCGAAATCATTCACGCGGAGGCGGAGCGCGTCTTCCTGCGCGGCCCGCTCGCGCAGGGCGAGGCCTTCGTCGTCGACGGGCTCCACCGCGTGACGCCCGGGCAGAGGGTCCGCGTCGCAGGGGAGCCGCGCTGATGGACACGATGTTCTTCCGGCGCCCGCGCCTCGTCGCCCTCGTCCTCTTCGTCGCGATCGCGGCGGGCCTCTCCTCGCTCGCCTCGATCGGGCGCCAGGAGGATCCGACGATCACGAACCTCTTCGCCACGGCGACGACGGTCTGGCCGGGCGCCGACGCGGCGCGCGTGGAGGCGCTGGTCACCGCTCCGGTCGAGCGCGCGCTGCGCGCCATCGCGGAAGTCGACACGCTCGATTCGACGTCGTCCGCCAACGTGTCCGTCGTGCGGATCGAACTCAACGAGACGATCCCCAAGGACTTGATCGAGGGCGTCTGGGGAGAGATCCGCGACGCGCTCGCCGACGTCGCGACGACGTTGCCGGCCGGCGCGCGGCCCCCCGATTTCTCAGCGGACGAGGCCGGTGCCTACGGGGCGGTCGTCGCGCTGTCGGCCCTGCGCGAGGGCGCGAGCCCGGCGATCATGGGCCGCCACGCCGCCGAAATCGCCGACGCCTTGCGCAATGTCGCCGGCACCAATCGCGTCGCGATCTTCGGCGCGCCGGAGGAAGAGATCCTCGTCACGCTCGATCCCGCCCGCGCGGCGGCGCTTCGCGCGACCGCGGACGAGGTCGCGGCTGCGATCCGCGCCGCCGACAGCAAGGGGCAGGCGGGCCGGCTGCGCAGCGCCGGATCGGACATGCTCCTCAACGTCGCGGGCGAGATTTCGGCGCTGGAGCGGGTTCACGAAGTGATCCTGCGCGAGGGGCCGGACGGCCAGAGCGCGCGGCTCGCCGACATCGCGCATGTGGAGCGCGCCGTTCGAACGCCGGGGATCGAGGAGGCCATCCATGACGGGCGGCCCGCGATCCTGATCGCGGCGCGCCTCGAAAACGGGCTTCAGGTCGACGTCTGGATGGCGGGCGTCCGCCGCGCGCTCGAAGCCGCCGCGCCCCCAGATCCCGGCGGCGATCGCGATGGAGCTGATCTTCGACCAGAGCCGCTACACCGCCGATCGACTGGTCGAGGTCGGCGTCAACATGGGTATCGGCGTGGCGCTCGTGGTCGCGGTGCTGCTCCTCACCCTGGGGCTGCGATCCGCGCTGATGGTCGCGCTGATCCTTCCGGTCGTCTCGCTCGCGACGCTCGCGACGATGAACGTCATAGGCTTGCCGATCCACCAGATGTCCGTCACCGGCATGATCGTGGCGCTGGGGCTGCTCGTCGACGCCGGCATCGTGATGACCGACGAGGTCGCCCGGAACTTGCGCGAAGGACTGGCGCGACTCGAAGCCGCGCGACGCGCGACGCGACGTCTGTTCGCGCCGCTCTTCGCCTCGACCGTCACGACGGCGCTCTCCTTCACGCCGATGATGCTCCTGCCGGGGCCGGCGGGCGATTTCGTCGGCTCGATCGCGCTCGCGGTGGTGATCATGCTCCTCTGGTCGTTCCTCTTCGCGGTCACGGTCGCGCCCGCGATCGCCGCGCGGATGCTGCCGGGCGCGTCGGCGCGCGGACGGGGAGGCGAGGGCCTTAGTCTGCCTGTCGTCGCGCGCGGCTTCCGCGCCTCGCTCGCTTGGGCGATGCGCCATCCTGCGCGCGCCGTCGCGCTGTCCCTCGCGCCGCCCCTGCTCGGCTTTCTCGCGACGCCCTATCTGACGGCGCAGTTCTTCCCGGGCGTCGACCGCGACCAGTTCACGATCGAGCTCGACATGCGCGCCGGCGCGCCGATGGCGCAGACGCGGCTCGCCGTGGAGCGGATCGACGCCATCCTGCGCGCGGCGCCGGGGACGCGCAGCGTGTCCTGGGTGCTCGGCCGATCCGCGCCGGCGGTCTACTACAATATCGTCGGCGGGCGTTCGAACGCGCCGGGCCACGCCCACGCGCTGGTCACGACCGCCTCTTCCGACGCCACCGAGAAGCTCGTGCGCGCGCTCGAAAGCGATCTGGGCCAAAATGTTCCCGAGGCGCAGGTGATCGTGCGCGCGCTCGTCCAAGGGCCGCCGGTCGCGGCGCCGGTCGAGCTGCGGCTGGTGGGACCCGACGTCGATGTGCTGCGCGAAACGGGCGCCGAGCTTCGCCGCATCGTCGCGCGGGCGCCCGGCGTGAGCGTTGTCCGCGAAACCGTCGCGTCCGGGGCGCCCGAAGTGACGATCGACGTCGACGAGACGGCCGCGCGCCGGCTCGGTCTCGATCTCGCGGCGGTCGCCCGACAGCTCGAGGCGGGGCTTGAAGGCGTGACCGGCGGCTCGCTGGTCGAGGCCACCGAGGAGCTGGCGGTGCGGGTGCGCATGGGCGACGCCACGCGCGGCGACCTCGCCGCCATTCGCGACCTGCCGATCATTCCCCCTCGCGCCGGCGTGGAGGGGCTTTCGGGCGGCGCGCCGATCACGCCCCTCTCGGCCATCGCCTCCGTCGAGCTCGCCCCGGGGGCAAGCGCGATCACGCGCCGCAACGGCGATCGGGTGAACACGATTCAGGCGTTCGTCGTGCGCGACATGCTGCCCGAGGAGGCGCTCGCCGACGTGCGCGCCATGCTCGAAGCCGAGGGCTTCTCCGCCCCGCGCGGCTACCGGCTCGAGATCGGCGGGGATAGCGACGCGCGCGCGAGCACGCTCGCCAATCTCGTCGCCTCCCTCGGCCTCATCGTCACCCTCTCGATCGCGGTCGTCGCCGCGACGTTCCAGTCCTTCCGCCTCACCGGCGTCGCCTTCGTCATCGCCGGTCTGTCGGCGGGATCGAGTCTCCTGGCGCTGGCGATCTTCGACTATCCCCTCGGAATCGTGGCGATCATCGGCGTCATCGGGTCGATCGGCGTCTCCATCAACGCGGCGATCATCATCCTCAGCGGACTGCAGGAGGACGAGGCGGCGAGCCGCGGCGATCGCGACGCGATGGTCGAGGTGGTGATGCGCTCGAGCCGGCACATCGTCAGCACGACGGTCACGACCGTCGGCGGTTTCCTGCCGCTTATTCTGGCCGGGGGCGGCTTCTGGCCGCCATTCGCCATGGCGATCGCGGGCGGGGTCCTGCTCTCCACGATCGTTTCGTTCTACTTCACGCCGCCGGTTTTCGCGCTCGTCTACGCGCGCCGCGCTCACGCATCCGCGATCGCGCCCTTGCGTTTCGAGCCGCCGCGCATGGCGGCGGAGTGAGGTTTCGGGGGAGCCGCCCGCTCTTGCGTCTTCCTTGCGCCGGTCATCGGCCTTACGGTTGGCGCGCCGGGCTTCGGCCTTATATTTGCGTGGACGACGACGGCCTGCGTCGCGACCGGACGGCGCGGCCGCCGTCGACCGGGGAGTGACGCGGGTGGAGATGCGCCAGATCGAATATTTCGTGAAGGTGGCCGAACTCGGCGGCTTCTCGAAGGCGGCCGTCGCGCTGAACATCGCGCAATCGGCGATCAGCCGCCAGATCCGCAAGCTCGAGGAGGAGCTCGGGGTCCAGCTCCTGTATCGCAACGGCCGGGGCGTGGCGCTGACGCCCGCCGGCGCGCTGCTTCTGGAGCACGGGCGGATCGCCGTCGACAAGCTCGATTTCATCGCCCGCGAAATCGCCGTGATGCGCGCCAGTCCGAGCGGCAACGCCGTGATCGGCGTGCCGCCCTCGGTCGGGCGGATGTTCACGATTCCCTTCATGCACAGGTTCCGGGCGCGCTATCCCAACATGAAGCTGCGCGTCGTCGAGGGCTTCACCGGGCACCTGCTGGAATGGATGCACGCCAAACAGGTCGACGTGGCGGTTTTGTACGACGACCCGATCACGCTCACCGGCCTGTTCGAGCCCGTGGTCGAGGAGGATCTCGTCTGCGTCGGGCCGGCCTCCGCCCCGCCGCCGCTCGTGGACGGCGGCGCCCGCCTCGTCGACATCGCCGCGCTTCCGCTGATCCTGCCCAGTCAGCCGCACGGTCTGCGCAACTATCTCGACGACGCCGCCGCGCGCAACGGGCTCTCCCTGAGCGTCCCGTTCGAGGTGAACGCGCTGCATTCGATGATCGAGGCCGTGCGCGAGGGGCTCGGCTACACGATCCTGCCGCTGATGGCGGTGCGGCGCGAACTCAACCGCTCCGGCCTCGCAGCCTGGCCGATCGTCGATCCACAGCTGACGCGGCTTCTGTTCGTCGCGACGTCGGGGCAGCGGGCCGGCGGCGCGCCCATACAGCCGATCGCGCGGCTCGTGCGCGCGCAGCTTCTCGACCTCATGCCGGAAGCGTCCTGGCGGACGCCCCGGCGCCGGGACGCCGACGATCGGGCGAAGATCCCGGATCGGGACGGGCTGGACCGCGTTCGCGAAGCGCTCCGCCAATACGCCGCGCTCGAACCCGCCGATCGCTGATCGCGCTCGCCGCATGCTGTTCGGGCATAGCTGTTAGCCAGCGACGGCCGCTTGCTCCCTGATCCCGCGCGGCGCATCGTCGGCGCTCATGGCTCGCGGCGAAGCCATTGAGAGGCGGATCGGAGTATGGGGAACAGACGCTGGTTGGGGCGGTTTGCGGGCGAACTCGTCGTTCCGCTCATCATGGCGGCGTTTCTCGCCGCCTATTGGTGGCAGGCGGCCGGATTGTCGTCGGCGGCGGTGACGTTTCCCGCTGCGCTGAGCGTCGCGCTCGTCGCCATGCTGCTCGCCCAGATCGCCATCTCCCTTCGGGAGCCCCGCACGCCCGACTCCGAAATCGTCGCCGAACCGGCGCCCGCGCGCGAGCGTTTCTCGGCGGCCGCGCAACGCGTCGGGCTCCTCGGCCTCGCGGCGGCGTTGTTCTATTTCTGGCGGGATCTCGGCGGCACGCTCGTCGTCTTCCTCTTCACGCTCGGCGCCTTCATCCTCCTCGGTGAGAGGCGCTGGCCGCTGCTCGTCATACTGCCGGCCTCCCTCGCGATCGTGCTGAGCTACCTGTTCAAGGTCGTGCTGAAAGTCCGGTTTCCCGACGGCCTTCTCGCTTTCTTCTGAGCGCGTCGCGGGTTTGTTTCGAACGACCGGCGAATAACGCCGGCGGAAGGGGAAAGCGTGGATCTGTTCGATCTGATTTCGGTCGGCCTCTCGGCCTCCGTCGCCTGGGGACCCATCGGCTGGATGCTGCTCGGCACGTTTCTCGGCATCATCGTCGGGGCGGTGCCCGGCTTGTCGTCGGGCATGGCGGTGGCGCTGCTGCTGCCGATCACCTTCGCGATGGCGCCCCTCGACGCCCTGATCTTCCTCACCTCGACCTACGTCGCCGTCACCTATGGCGGCTCGATCACGGCGATCCTGCTGAACACCCCCGGCGCGCCGGAAAACGCCGCGACGACGCTCGACGGATACGGCATGACGCGGGAGGGCAAGGCGAGCGAAGCGCTCGGCGTGGCCATCATGTCGTCCGCGATCGGCGGGATCTTCTCCTACGTCCTGCTACTCGTCGGCATCGGCGCGCTGGCGAGCTTCGCTCTCCGCTTCGGGCCGCCCGAATTGTTCCTCGTGGCGCTCATGGGCATCGCCATCCTCGCGACGATCTCCTCGGGCTCGCCGCTCAAGGCGCTCGCCTCGGGCGTGTTCGGTCTCCTGATCGGCACGATCGGCCTCGTGCCCACGGGCGAATGGCGCGCGACCTTCTCGAGCCTGTATCTCGCGGAAGGCATGCCGGTGGTTCCGGTGCTGATCGGCATGTTCGTCATCGCCGAGCTGATGCTCATGGTCGGCCGCAACTATGTGGTCGAAGGCGCCGCCGCCGGCGACCAGCGCAGCTTCGCGGGCATGCGCCGGGGCTTCGCCCTGCCGTTCCGCTACCCCTTGACCCTGCTGCGCTCGAGCGTCGTCGGCGTGATCGTCGGCATCGTGCCGGCGGCGGGCGGCGCGCTTGCGTCGTTCACCTCCTACGCGCTCGCCAAGCGCGCCTCGCCGACGCGAGCGACCTTCGGCAAGGGCAATCCCGAGGGCATCGTCGCGGCTGAGACGGCGAACAACGCCTGCTCCGGCGGCGCGCTGATGACGACGATGGTCCTCGGCGTTCCCGGCAGCGTCGCGACGGCGGTGCTGCTCGGCGCGATGGCGATGCACGATTTGCGCGCCGGGCCGCAGCTCGTCCACCAGCAGATCCCGATCGTCTACGGGCTGATCATGGCCGCGATCATCTCGCAGATCTTCATGGTCGCGATGGCGACGGGCATGGGTTACGCGATGACGGGCGCGCTCGCGCTGCGCACCCGCATTCTCGTGCCGATCCTGCTGATCTTCTCCCTGCTCGGCGCCTTCGGGCTGCGCAACAGCCCCTTCGACGTCTACTTGATGCTCGGCTTCGGCCTGCTCGGTTTCGTCATGCGCTACTACAACTACTCGCCGATCGCGGTGGTGATGGGAGCGATCCTGGGTCCCATCGCCGACAACGAGTTCATCCGCATGGTCCAGCTCTACCGGGACAACTGGTATCTGTCGTTCTTCGAGCGGCCCGTCGCTCTGGCGCTGCTCGCGATCCTCGTCGGCAGCATCGCGACGGGCGTGCTTCGGACGCTGCGCGAGCGACGGGCGAGACCGGTCGAGGCCGATTGACGGCCTCGACCGTCACACCCCGATGACGCGCCCGAAGCGCTCGCCGTCGAGCGTGAAGCCGAGCGTGCGCGCGATCGCCCACATACCCGCGAGGTTGGTCGTCACAATGGGCTTGCCCACGGCGGCCTCCATCGCCGTCAGATGACGCAGGCAGGGCATGTTGCCGCCCGGCATCACGATGGCTTCCGCCTTTTCGTGGTCGACGCTGCGCGCAAGCGCGATCAGGCGGTCGCGGTCGAGCGCGGCGATATCGAAGTTCGAGACGATCCCGAGCCCGCTGATCGCCGCCACCGCGAAGCCGGCCTCTTCGAAGTACGCGCGAGTCTGGACGTTGACGGCGTCCGAGAACGGCGTCGCGAGCGCGATGTTGCGCACGCCCAGCGCCGCGAGCAGGGCCGTCATCGTCGATCCGGCGACGAGCGCGGGCGCGCCGGCCGCCTTGGCGATGCGATCCGCCAGCCGCTCGTCGTAGTCGCGCCCCATGATGAAGGAGACGGCGGTCTGGCACAAAAGCACCACGTGCGGATGGGCCGCGCCGAGCTTGCCGGATTCGAAATCGATCTCCGCGTCCTGCGAGCGGATGCCCTCGGCGTCCACGCGCGTCATCGTCAGGCGGGCGAAATGCCAGCTCACCTGGCGCGGTCCGATCGCGTTGTATTCCTGCTCGATCATCGTGTTCGAGGACGGGATCAGCAGCCCGGCGCGAAAGGCGGGCGACGTCGTCTCGATGGTGTCGGTCATGGGGGCGCCCCTCGCTTGGTTCGGCGTCGTTGTTCGTAGGTCGCACCGTAACGACCGGCGGGCGAGGCACCAACCGGCCTTTCCCAGATAACAGCTATTCCGTTCGCGCTGGGCGCAGAACGCCCATATGCCCGACCGGCATATCTGTTAACCGCTTCGGGCTCTTGCTTTCCGCCTCGCGCGCGCTCCGAATCCAGCCTTCGCCCGGATGAGGGAAGGCGGTCGCCGACGCGCGTCCGCCTGCCGGGCCACTAAGAACAGAGGGATACGAGGATGACCACCATTTCAGCAAAGGGGCTCGCCCGATTCGCATGCGGCGTGGCCGCGTTCGGCGCGGTTGCGGGGCTTACGTTCGGCTGGGCCGGCGAAGCGCAGGCTCAGACCTGGCCGGAGCGCGGCATCACCGTCGTCGTCGCGGCGGGAGCCGGCGGCGGCACGGATCGCCAGACGCGCGTCATGGCCCGGCATCTCGAAGAGAAGCTCGGCGTGACCGTGACGGTTCAGAACGTCGGCGGCGGCGGCGGCCAGGTGGGCGCGCTCACGGTGATGCGCGAGGAGCCGGACGGCTACACCATCCTCTCGACGAACCAGCCCGACCACAGCATGACCATCGCGCTGGCGAACGCTCCGTTCACCGAAGACGATTGGGCGGTTCTCGCCGTCGATATCTACGATCCGCGTCTGATCATCGTCGACAAGGATTCACCCTATCAGAGCTGGGCCGAGTTCGTCGCCGCCGCCAAGGCGGCTCCCGGAACGCTCTCGGTCAGCTCCGTCGCCGGCGGCGCTCAGGATCTGTTCGGACGCTGGGTCATGGATGTCTATGGCCTCGAGGTGAACCACGTCGGCTATCCGTCCGGCGGCGAAGCCGGCACGGCCTTGCTCGGCGGCCACGTCACGGCCAATGTCGGCGACGACTTCTCGCGCCTGAACATGCGCGAGGAAGTGCGCGGCCTGCTGCTCGGCTCACCCGAGGCGAGCCCGCGCTGGCCCGAGGCGACGCTCCTGAAGGACGCGCTCGCCGCCGACGGTCTCACGGCGCCCACCGACGATTTTCTGGCGCGCTACCACGTCTACATGGTGCCCGCCGCGATGCGCGCCAACGATCCGGAGGCCTTCACGAAGCTTCAGGAAGCCATCATCTCGATCGCCGAGCTGCCCGAGTACAAGCAGTTCCTCGCCGAGGGCGGCGTCGAAGATCTCTCGATCATGCGTCCGGGCGAGGATTACGCCGACAACTTCGCGCGCCTCGGCGAGGCCTTGAAGGATCTCGGCGACCTGCGCTGAAACTGCTAGAGTGATCAGCCGCGCGACGGGCGTTTCCGCCGCGCGGCCCTTTCTTCCGACGTTCTCATTCGGCGCCCGACCATGCTCGAACTCTTCGCCCGCGCCGCGCCCGTTTCGACGGCCCATGAGCAGACGATCGCCGTCGGGCTGAACATGTTCGTTATGCCGAGCGCGGCCGCCCACGAATTTCTCGCTTTTTGCTACGCGAACTATTCCTCCGGCTCGGTGGTCGATTTCTCCGATCGCGGGTCGCCGCTCCTGTTCGCGCACAGCGCGCGCGCCATCGACGTCCGACGCGCCTCGCGGGCCTACGAGGTCATGCGGGGCAGTGAGCGCGTCGCGGCGCCGGACGATCTCGTCGCCGACTTCGACGCCGACCACGTGGCGATCGGGATCGGCTGTTCCGTGGTGGTCGACGAGGCGCTATTGCTTGCGGGCGTGACGCCCAAGCACAAGGCGCTCGGACTGGCGCTGCCCGCCTACCGCACGGACAAGCCGACCCGGGCGGTCGGGCGCTTCTCGCCGCCGCTCCACGTCTCGATGCGCATCGTCAAGAAGGCGCAGGTCGATCTCGCCATCGCCACGACGGCCGCCTATCCGGCGTTGCACGGCGCGCCCATCCATGTCGGGGACCCGGCGGAACTCGGGATCGCCGATCTCGCGCGTCCGCTCTTCGGCGCCGGGCTCGCCCCCGACGAGGACGAGACCTGCATGTTCTGGGGCTGCGGCGTCACCCTGCGCGCGGCGCTCAACGCGTGTCCGGACCTGCCTTGGCTCGCCAACGCGGAAGGCTCGCTGGTCGATACGGGCCGAACGCTCGGCGCCTTCCGCGCCGCTGGCTGACCGCGCCTACGCGGCGCCGGCCCCCTCGGCGTCGAGAAGATCGGCGAGGAGCGGATTGGGAAAGCGACGATCGAGCGTGACCGCGAGGAAGATTTCCGAGATGCCGGGCAGGGGGCCCGCGTCGACGAGGCGCCCGGACGCCAGCTCGTCGACCGCCACGATCGGCGGGATCACCGCGAGACCCGCGCCCTCGCGCGCCAGAAGCCGCATCATCGCCATATCGTCGACTTCGGCCGCCACATTCGGCGTGATCCCCAGCCGCGAGACGAGGCCGTCGAAGGCGGCGCGGATCGAGGTCTCGGGCGTCGGCAGCACCAGCGGGGCGTTCGCCAGAAGCGCGCGAAGCGTCGCGCCGGCAGGCGCGAATTCGGCCGCGCCGACGAGATGCACGTCCTGCTCAGCGCGACGGTGAACGAGGAACCGCCCGAAGGCGTCGCGCGCGGGCGCGAGGTTGGTGAGCACGACGTCGAGGGCGAGGCTCTCGAGGCCCGCCAGCAACTCGGCCTGGCCGCCGGAGCGCAACGTCACCTCGACGTCCGGCCGGCGCAGCGCCGGCGTCAGGAACCGCATCTGGAAGTTCCGCGAGAGCGTCGCCAGCGCGCCGACGCGCAGGACACGGCGCGTCCGGCCCGATTCGCGCAAGGTGGCCGTGAGATCCTCCGCCGTGCGGAAGATCGCTTCCGCGTGGTCGAGGGCGATGCGCCCGGCTTCGGTCAGGACGAGGCCCCGGCCGCGCCGCTCGAACAGATCGTGTCCGAGCGACGCCTCCAGCGCCTTGAGCTGCGAGGAGAGGGCGGAGGGCGAGAGGTTGAGGCGACGCGCCGCCGCCGTGAGCGCCCCGTCGTGGGCGACGGCCCGGAAAAGCCGGAGATGATGCAGGTTCAGAACGGACATAGTTCCATTTTATCGAACGATATGCCGCAAACAATGTAATTTTCTGGAATTTTATCGCTGGCTATGGTCGCGCCGCTCGACACGACCGGAGATAGCCATGTTCCTCGCCGCCGCCGCGCCCCTGCTTCTCTTCGCCGCCGCCGTTCCGGCCGTCTTTCGTCCCGGCCGCCGCCCGGGATTATACCCCCGTCTGGCGGAGGCGGCGGCGCTCGCCGCGCTGGCGCTCGTGATCGCGCAGGCGGCGCTGCTCGCGGCCGGAGACGCGTCCGCCGCCGGTCCGCTGCTGCGCGTCGACGTGGTCGCCGCCGTGATGGCCTGCCTCGTCGGCTTCGTCGGCTGGGTGGTCGTGCGCTACGCGCGGACCTACCTCGACGGCGAGGAGCGCGAGGGCGCGTTCCACGGGCTGCTGCTGGCGGTGATAGCGACGGTGCTCGTCCTCGTCCAAGCCGCGAGCCTGCCGGTTCTGGTCGCCGCCTTCGTGGGCGTCGGAATCGGCCTTCGGCGGCTTCTCCTGTTCTATCCGCAGCGGGCGGAGGCCCGGCGCGCGGCGGCGAAGTTCTCGCTCGTCTGGGGCGCCGGCGACGCCGCGCTCGCGCTCGCGGCGTTGATCCTCTGGATCGCTTTCGGCACGGCCGATATAGCCGCGATCACCGCGGACGCCGCCGCCGCGCCCGCGACGCCGTTCCTCGCGCATGTCGCGGCGGCGCTGCTCGTCCTCGCCGCCGCTCTCAAGACGGCGGCCTTCCCGCTGCACGGCTGGCTCACCGAGGTGATGGAGGCGCCGACGCCGGTCTCCGCCCTGTTGCACGCCGGCGTGATCAACTCTGGAGGCGTTCTCCTGATCCTTTTCGCCGGCCTGATGCAGGCCAGCCCCGGAGCGATGGCGGCGCTCGTCATCATCGGCGGCTTCACGGCGCTGTTCGGGGCGCTGGTGATGCTGACGCAGAGCGCCGTGAAGACGGCGCTCGCTTGGTCGACCGTCTCGCAGATGGGCTTCATGCTGCTGCAATGCGGCCTCGGGCTCTGGGCGCTGGCGCTTCTCCACATCGTCGCGCACTCCCTCTACAAGGCGCACGCCTTCCTCGGATCGGGCTCGGCGGTCGCCTCCGTCAAGGCCGCGCGCAAGCCCGGCCCGGTCGCCGCGCCGGGGATCGCGGCGGTGGCGAAAGCCTTCGTCATCGCGCTCGCGCTCTACGCTGTGGTCGCCCTCCTGTTCACGACGCTCGGCGGCGCGAAGTCTCCCCAATCCCTGGCGCTCGGCGCGATCCTGATCTTCGGC
The DNA here is from genome assembly GCA_022241475.1 of Microvirga sp. The sequence continues at coordinate 159,834 of JAKOMT010000003.1, forward strand.
GTCGCCTACCTCGTCGCCCAAGGGCTCGCCGACGCCGCCCCGGCGGCGCTGACGCGGCGTACGGCCACGGCCTCCGCGCTCGCCGCGACCGGGTATTTCGGCTTCCAGCTCGTGGCGGCGCTGATCGTGGGCGACGCGCTCCCCGCCGCGCCGGAGGCCGGACCGCTCGAATGGGCGCTGATCGTGCTGGCGCTCGCCTCCTTCGGCGCCGTCGCGGTGGCGCAGGCGCTGTTCCCGCACTGGGCGCATCACCCCTCGGCGGCGGGTCTGCGCGTCCACCTCGCCAACGGCCTCTACCTCAACGCCGCCTTCGACCGGCTGATCGGCGGCTATCGCCTCTCGAAGTCGAATTGATCCCCGACGGCCCGAAACTCAAAGGAGACGCGTGATGTTCAAGCAGAACCTCGATATCGCCCCGGCGCGGCTGTCCGGCCTCCTCAGCGCGGCGGAGACGGCGGCCCGGCGCACGCCACCGGCTTTTCCCCTCGACGCGACCGTCGCCGTGAACCCCTTCCTCGGCCAGACCGGCGAAGACCTCGCGACCGCCGCCGCGCGGCTCGCGCGCGTCGCCGGGACGGCGATCGTGCGTCCGCGCGCGGATATCGCCGCGCGAATCTCCGCCGGAGACATCGCCGACGAGGATCTCGCCGCGGCGCTCGACGCCTCGCCGCACGCGCTGCGCCCCGCCGGCCTCGCCGCCCTGAAGAGCGGGGCGCTCGCGCCCGCGCCGGCGCCCGTCGCGCAGCCGACCATCGCCGAACTCGCGGCGCACGCCACGGGCGTCGATTGGCCCGCCGTCGTCGCGCGTTCCTTCGGCCTCTGGGCCGCCGGTCATTTCGATCGCGGCCAAGCGCTCTGGACCCCCGCGCCGGGGCGCAGCGCTTTCGCCGCCTGGCGGGAATGGGCGACGCACGACCTCACCCCCGAACTGGCGGGACTGCCCGGCTTCGCCGCCCATGTCGCCGCCTGCCCGGACACGCCGGAACGCGCGATCCTGCGGGCCGCCGACGCGCTGTGGATCGAACCGGACGCCGCCGAGACGGCGTTCCACCGGCTCCTCATCGATCTCGGCGGCTGGGCGCAGCATGCGCGCTGGCTGCTCTGGCGCGCGGAGCTCGCCGGCGAGACCGACGCGACTCTGACGGACCTCCTCGCCATCCGGCTCGTCTGGGAGGAGGCGCTGTTCGCGCTCGTGCGCGACGAAGTCTCGCAAGACTGGGGGGCCGCGCTCGCCGTCCACGTGACGCCCGTGCGGCCCAGCGCCGACGACGTCCTCGACGCGATCCTGCAAGAGGCGGCGGAGCGCGCGCATCAGCGCAGGCTCGGCGAAAAACTCTCCGGCGTCGCGTCCGCCGCGCCGGCGCGCCCCGCGCTGCAGGCGGCGTTCTGCATCGACGTGCGCTCCGAGGTTTTCCGGCGCGCGCTGGAGAGCGTCGGCGCGGGCGTCGAGACGATCGGCTTCGCCGGCTTCTTCGGCCTGCCCGTCGCCCATCGGGAGGCGGGGTCGGACATTATCGACCAGCACCTGCCGGTGCTCCTCAATCCGGCGCTGTCCTCCTCGGCGACCATCGATCCCTCCGCCGAGACGGCGAAGCGGATCGGCGCGCGGGCGAAGCGCGCCTGGGGCCGCTTCCGGCAGGCGGCGGTGTCCTCCTTCGCCTTCGTCGAGGCGGCGGGGCCGCTCTACGCCGGAAAACTCGTCTGCGACGCGGTCGGGGTGACCCAGACCGGGGCGACGCACGAGGCGCCGCCGCGCCTCGACGTTGCGCTCACGGCCGAACAGAAGGCCGCGACGGGCGCGACCGTGCTGCGGGCGATGTCGATGACGAAGGGCCATGCGCGGCTCGTTCTGCTCCTCGGCCACGGCGCGAGCGTCGCCAACAACCCGCATGAGAGCGCGTATCATTGCGGGGCCTGCGGCGGGCATACGGGCGAGGTCTCCGCGCGCCTTCTCGCGCAGCTCCTCAACGACCCCGAGACCCGCGCCGGTCTCGCCGCGCATGGGATCGAGCTTGCCGCCGACACCCTCTTCCTCGCCGGCCTGCACGACACGACGCGCGACCGCATCACGCTCTACGAGGATTTCGACGAGTCGAGCCACGCGAAGGACATCGCGCAGGCGCGCGGATGGTTCGAGCAGGCCGGCGCGCTGGCGCGGTCCGAGCGGGCGAAGCGGCTTCCCGGCGCGAGCGCGTCGAGCCTCGAGGCGCGGGCGCGCAACTGGGCGGAAGTGCGGCCCGAATGGGGTCTGGCCGGCTGCGCGGCCTTCGTCGCCGCGCCCCGCGCCGCGACGGCCGGCGTCGAACTCGGGGGCAGGGCCTTCCTGCATTCCTACGACTGGCGCGCCGATCCCGGCTTCTCGGTCCTCGAGCTGATCCTGACGGCTCCGGTGGTGGTCGCGAGCTGGATCTCGCTGCAATATTACGGGTCGAGCGTCGCGCCCGACTTGTTCGGCAGCGGCAACAAGCTCCTGCACAACGTCTCGGGCGGGCTCGGCGTCGTCGAGGGCAATGGCGGGCGGCTGCGCGCCGGCCTGCCCTGGCAGGCGGTGCACGACGGCGAGCGGCTGGCGCACGATCCGTTGCGGCTCACCGTTCTGGTCGAAGCCCCGCGCGAGGCGGTGCTCGCCATCCTCGAACGCCACCCGCAAGTGCGCGACCTGTTCGACAACGGCTGGCTCCACCTGCTGCTGCTGGAGGAGGGCCGCGTCGCCGGCCGCTACCGGCCGGGCCTGTCCTTCGAGCCGGCCTTGGCGGGCTTCAGCGCCGCCGCGTAATGGTCATCCGCCAGCCGGCCTCCGGCTGGCGGATCTCTTCCGTGGCGAGCGTCGCCGCCCGCCGCGCGGTCAGTCGAGGACCGCGATCGCCTCGACCTCGAACAGCATCGCGTCGATCGCGAGCTTCGGCACGGGGACGAGCGTCTGCGTGGGAAGCGCGCCGCCGAACATGCGGGCGACGGTCTCGGTCAGGATTCCGAGCTTCGACATGTCGTGATCGACGACGAAGACGGTCAGTTTCACGACCTGTGCCGGGCGGGCGCCGAGCGCGTCCAGAACCGCGGCGAGATTGGCGTAGGCCTGCGTCACCTGCGCGCCGAAGTCGGGCGAGAGGTTTCCGTTCCGGTCCTGCCCGCCCTGCCCGGAAATGAAGGTCAGCCGGCCGTTCGCGGGCGCGACGACCGCAGTGCTGTAGCCGTTGGGCGTCGGGTCGTGAAGATGGGGCGGGTTGACGATCACGGGGGTCTTGTCGTTCATCGGGACATGCTGTCGGGTCGTCATGTTCAATCTCCTGTCGAGGTGAGCATGATCCGCGTAGGATGAGACGGCGCCAGAAACTGACACCGATCATGCGTAGGGTGCGCGAATGAAGGCCCGCCTGAGGCATGACGCCATCGTGCGTCTTCTGCGGCGCAGCGAAACCGCGACGGTCAACGATCTGGCCGACGCGGTCGGCGTTTCGCGGCGAACGATCCTGCGGGACGTTCGGGCGCTGCGCGATCAGGGCTTCGTCATTCACTCCGAGGCGGGTCCCGGCGGCGGGCTGCGGCTCGATCCCCGATCCCTGCAGCCAACGGCGAGGCTCTCGGTCGCCGAGGTGTTCGCGCTTCTGATCAGCGTCGCCGCCGCGCGCGAGGCCCGCTCGCTGCCGTTCTCCGAGCTCGCCGATTCGGGGCTCGCCAAGATCGAGCGCACGTTGCCGGCGGCGATGGTGAGCGACCTTCGCCGCCTGCTCGATCGGCTCTATGTCGGGCGGTTGTCGCCGTTGCAGGACCTGTCGGACCTCGGTTCGATCGATCCGGAGCTGCTCCCGGCCTTCGAGGCCGCGTTCCTCGGGGGGCGGCGGCTGCGCTTCGCCTATCGCGACGCCAAGGGCGCCAAGACGAGCCGGGAGGTCGAGCCGCAGGCCCTGCTCATCCTCCCGCCGCTCTGGTATCTCGTCGCCTGGGATCCCGACCGCGCCGATTTCCGACGGTTCCGGATGGACAGGATCGGCGGGCCGACGATCGTCGACGCGGCCCCGTTCCGGCCGCGGCGCGTGCCCTTCGAAGACGACGTCTGCCCCTATCGCGAATTGTCGACTTGAACCGTGGGCGACGGCCGGGACGCGCGGGCGGACTGGAACGGGTCACGGCGCCGCGACGGCGAGAAGCGCGTCGAGGAATTCCTGCTGGGCGATCGTCGGCACCCAGCCGCGACGAACCGTCAAGCCGATGGGCCGGGCCGTGGCGGGCATGTCGAAGCGCAGTCGCACGACCGCGCCGAGCTTCAGCTCCGCGCCGACCTGGAGGCGCGAAATGCAGCCGACGTGATCCGATACGCGCAGCAATTCCCGCATCAGGATCATCGAACCCGTCTCGACGAGGCTCGACGGCCGCAGGCCGGCCTGAGCGAAGACCATGTCGAAGTTCCGCCGTGTCGGCGTGCCCTCGGGCGCGAGGACGAACGGGTAGCCCTTAAGATCGTCGAAGCCGAGATCGCTCCTGCCGGAGAGCGGATGGTCGGGGCGGGCGATCAGAACGAGCGTGTCGTCGAAGAGCGGGCGTTGCTCGACGTCGCCGATCGGCGCCGGATCGCGCAGGGCGCCGATCAGGAAGTCGATCTCGCCGCGCCGCAGGCCGGCCATCAGATCGAAATAGAGGCCTTCCTGAGCCTTGATCGGCAATGTGGGGCGCCGTTCGCGAAACCGCGCGATCGTGAGCGGGAGTATGTGCGAACGAGACAGCGGCATCGCGCCGATCACGATCCGCCCCACCTCCCGCCCCAGCAGTTCCGCGAGATCCGCCTCGGCCTGGTCGAGTTCGGCGAAGGCGAGGCGCGCGGCCTGCGCCAGCGCCTGCGCAGGCCGCGTCGCGATCATCCCGTAGGCCGTGCGCTCGAACAGCGCGCGGCCGGCTTCGCGTTCGAGCTGGGTTATGGCGCGGTGGACGGTCGGCTGGGCGAGGCCCATCCGCTGCGCCGCGAGCGTGAAGTTCTCCGCCTCGCGCATGGCGACGAGCGCCTGGAGCTGCGCCGTCGTCGCGGTGATCCTCAGACGCGGGGCGAGATCGTCGATCGCGGGGTCGAGATATCCGAAGGCGCGGCGCGCGCGCGCCGAGAGCGCCCGGCCGGCGCGGGTCGGGAAAATGCCCTGCGGGCTTCGCAGGAAGAGCGGTTGGGCCGCCAGCCGCTCCAGTTTCGCCACCGCCTGCGTCGCCGCCGGCTGCGACACGTGGCATAGCTCCGCCGCTCGGGTCATCGACGTCGTGTCGCTCGCCGCGAGCAGAATGCGCAGGTGGCGCAGGTTGGCCTTCACGGAAGCGCCGCGAGAATGCGGTCGGCGCGGTCGTCGAGATCATCGCTCCCGCCCGGCAGCCCCAGCCCTGCGATTTCTGCCTGCCACTCCGCCGTGGCGCTCGCCATCCGGTTGGGCAGGCCGAGTTCGCGCAAGGTCGCTGCGACTTCGCGCATTTCGGCCGAGCGGCGCGCGCCGTGCGCCATCATCCGCTCCAGATTGTAGGCGGCGCGCGCGGTCCAGTCCCAGCCCGGATCGGAGGCCTGCAGCGAGGCGAGGACGGCGTCCTCCACGCCCGCGCGGCGCGACGCGAGGAAGCATTCTGCGCTGAGCGCCTCGAAGCCCTTGATCATCACCGAGCGCAGCATTTTGATCGCCGAGGCGTCGCCCACGCGATCTCCCGCCTTGCGCAGGTTCATGCCGAGCGGCGCGAGGATCTCTAGCGCCGCATCCGCATGGGGGCCGCCGAGCAGCGCCGGGGTCTGATGCTTGCGCGGATGCACCGGCGCCATGATCGCCATGTCGACGTAGCGCCCGCCCGCCGCCTCGATCGCCTCCGCGGCCGCGCGTTTCGTTCCCGGCGCGCAGGAATTGCCGTCGAGCCAGAGCGATTCGGGGGCGAGATGCGCCGCCGCCGCCTGAGCGGCCGCGAGCGCCTGATCGGCGGTCACGAGGCAGAAAACGACGGACGCGCCCTCCAGCGCCCGGGCCGGGCTCGCGTGGCACGAGACGCCGCGATCGGCGGCGGCCTCCGCTATGGCCTGCGCCTGCGCCGGCTCGCCGGCTTTGAGATCGTACGCCGCTATGCGGTCCCGCGCGCTCTCGCCAAAGCCCGAAACAAAGGCGCGTCCGGCCTCTCCGAATCCGATCATGGCGATGCGGGGCGTGTTGCTCTTGTTCATTGATATCTCCTCTCCCTGCGCGCCACCTTGATCCCGGTCCCGGCGCTTCGCCATACGCTATAGCGCGAACTTATCGCTGCGGCCCCGGTTTTGAATTGGCTTGACTGTCCTGGGGGGCGACAAAGGATCAAATAATAAACGGAGGGAACGATGTCGTCGGGCAAGACCGCGCTGGTCATCAGCGCGCATGCGGCGGATTTCGTCTGGCGTTGCGGCGGCGCGATCGCGGCGCATGCGGAACTGGGCTATAAGGTCAGCGTCGTGTGCCTCTCCTTCGGGGAGCGCGGCGAATCGGCCAAGCTCTGGAAGCAGCCCGGCATGACCCTCGAGCGGGTCAAGGCGGCGCGCCGCGCCGAGGCCGAGAAGGCCGCGCAGGCTCTGGGCGTCCACGACCTGATCTGCTTCGATCTCGGCGATTATCCCTTGCGCCTGAACGAGGGCGACAAGGAACGGCTCGTCGACGTGATCAGCGACGTGCAGCCCGCCTTCATGCTCTCGCATTCACATTACGACCCCTACAACACCGACCACATGTACGCGACGCAAGTCGCGCTCGAGTGCCGGATGATCGCGCAGGCCTGGGGGCACAAGCCCGGCCGCAAGGTGCTCGGCGCGCCGCAGCTCTATCTGTTCGAGCCGCACCAGACCGAGCAGATGGGCTGGAAGCCCGACACCTTCCTCGACATCACCCCGGTATGGGGCAAGAAGCGCGCCGCCATCGAGTGCATGGAGGGGCAGGAGCACCTCTGGGAATTCTACACCCGCGTCGCCCAGAACCGCGCCAACCATTTCCAGCGCAATTCCGGCGGCCAGTCGGGCGGGCGGGCCTCGCAATACGCCGAGGCCTTCCAGTCCGTATTCCCGCGCACCGTCGACGAGCTCTGAGCGTCGCAGAGGAGGGAGACAGCCCATGGGCGTCGTGGTCCAGAACATTCCCCGGGTCGATCAGGCGATCCTCGACGGCCTCGCGGAAGCCGGCGTCGCGACCGTGCACGAGGCGCAGGGGCGTCGCGGCTGCCTCGCGTCCTACATGCGCCCGATCTACGCCAATGCGCGCGTCGCGGGCTGCGCCGTCACCGTCAGCGTTCCGCCGGGCGACAACTGGATGCTGCACGTCGCGATCGAACAGATCCGGCCCGGCGACATCCTCGTCGTGGCCCCCACCTCGCCCTGCGAAGACGGTTATTTCGGCGATCTTCTCGCGACCTCGGCCCGTGCGCGCGGCTGCATCGGTCTCGTTATCGACGCGGGCGTTCGCGACGTGGCCGACCTGACCGAAATGGGATTTCCCGTCTGGTCCAGATGCGTCTCGGCGCAGGGGACCGTGAAGGAGACGCTGGGCTCGGTGAACGTTCCCGTCGTCTGCGCGCGCGCTCTGGTCGAGGCCGGCGACGTGATCGTCGCCGACGATGACGGGGTCGTCGTCGTGCGCCGCGAGGAGGCTGAGACGACGCTCGCGGCTTCGCGCCGCCGCATCGCCGCCGAAGAGGAGAAGCGGCGACGCCTCGCCTCGGGCGACCTCGGGCTCGACATCTACGACATGCGCGACCGCCTCGCCGCCAAGGGACTGAAATATGTCTGAGGGCGTCGCCTGCATGTGGATGCGCGGAGGCACCTCGAAAGGGGGCTATTTCCTCGCGTCCGACCTGCCGGCGGAGCGCGCCGAGCGCGACGCGTTTCTCCTCGGCGTGATGGGCTCGCCCGATCCGCGCCAGATCGACGGCATGGGCGGCGCCAATCCGCTGACCTCGAAGGTCGCCGTCGTATCGCGATCCGCGCGCTCCGACGCCGACGTCGATTATCTGTTTCTGCAGGTCTTCGTCGACCGCGCGATCGTCAGCGACGCGCAGAATTGCGGCAACATCCTCGCGGGCGTCGGGCCTTTCGCCATCGAGCGCGGTCTCGTGCCGGCGCACGACGGGGAGACGCCCGTGCGCATCCATATGGCCAATACGGGCCAGATCGCCGTCGCCACCGTCGCGACGCCGGGCGGCCGGGTCACGTATTCCGGCGACGCCCGGATCGACGGCGCGCCGGGCGCGGCCGCCGCCATCCCGATCGCCTTCGCGGACGCCGCCGGATCGAGCTGCGGCGCGCTCCTGCCGACGGGCGTCGCCGTGGACGTCGTCGACGGTCTCGCCGTTACGCTGATCGACGCCGGGATGCCCTGCGTCATCGTCGCGGCCGACGATCTCGGTCTGGCGGGGGACGAGAGCCCGGAGGCTCTCGACGCGGACGAGGGACTTCGCGCGCGCCTTGAACGCCTGCGTCTCAAGGCGGGGCCGATGATGAATCTCGGCGACGTCGCCGATGCGACCGTGCCCAAGATGACCATCGTCTCGGCGCCGCGCGCCGGCGGCGCGGTCACGACGCGCACCTTCATCCCGCATCGCTGCCACGAGGCGATCGGCGTGCTCGGCGCCGTATCCGTGGCGACGGCGTGCCTGCTGCCGGTCGGGCCGGCGGCGCGCGTGGCGCGCGTGGCGGAAGGCGACAGGCCCTCGCTCTCGATCGAGCATCCGACCGGAGAATTCACCGTCATCGCGACGCTCGACGAAGGTCGCGTCGTGGGCGCCGCCGTATTGCGGACGGCGCGCAAGTTGATGGACGGAAGAGTATTCGCGCAGCGCTAGGCGTCTAAGCCGAGCGCTCTCGCAATGATTTCATGGCGTGATGAGAAAGTACGATTTCTTTCCTCATCTCAACCATGGCAGAGTAGTTCGTCGGCCGTAAGGTCAGCGACTAACGCCCGGAAAAATGGGCGGTTCAATGGGAGACGATCGCTCCTCCGGCGACCCGGGGCGAGCGACACAGGGAGAAAACGCATGAAGATCACGAAAGTCGGCCCTCTGGCCGTCGGCGCCGCCGTCATCGGCCTGTTCCCCTTGGCGAATCCGGCCGCTGCCCAGGATCTCGCGGGCAAGACCGTCGAATTCGTCATTCCCTTCGCCGAATCCGGCGGATCGGCCCAGTGGGCGAACTTCTTCGCGCCGCTCCTCAGCCAGCATCTGCCCGGCAACCCGACCGTCGTCGTCCGCTACCGTCCGGGCGCGGGTTCGACCGCCGGCGCCAACTGGTTCCAGGAGCAGACGAACGGCGACGGCACCGTCGTGTTCGGAACGTCCGGCTCGACGCAGTTCCCGTACCTGCTCGGCGATCCGCGCGTGCGCTACGAATACAAGGACTGGAAAGTGGTCCTCTCGTCCGGCACCGGCGGCGTCGTCTATCTGCCCGCCGATCTCGGCGAGCGCTATGACGGCAGCTTCAACGACCTGAAGGACGAAGACTATCTCTACGGCTCGCAGGGCGCGACGACGCTCGATCTCGTGCCGCTCCTCGCCTTCAAGCTTCTCGGCCTGAACGTCGATCCCGTCTTCGGCATCGAAGGCCGCGGCGACGGCCGCCTGATGTTCGAGCGCGGCGAAGCCAACATCGACTACCAGACCTCGTCGGCCTACATCCGCAGCGTGCAGCCGCTCGTCGACCAGAACCTCGCGGTCCCGGCCTTCACCTACGGCTTCCTCGACGCCAACGGCGAGATCGTCCGCGATCCGACCTTCCCGGACATCCCGTCCTTCAAGGAAGTCTGCGAGGCGACCGAGGGCTGCGAGACGTCCGGCGTGGGCTGGGACGCCTGGAACGCGTTCTTCGTCGCCGGCTTCGCCGCGCAGAAGCTCGTCTACCTGCCGGGCACCGCGACGCAGGAAGTCGTCGACATGTACACCAAGGCCTTCGACGACATCATCGCCCGTCCGGACTTCGCGCAGATTTCCGGTGAAGCGCTCGGCGAGTATCCCCAGGGCACCGGCGCCGCGGCTCTCGCGGCCAACGAGCAGGCCATCACGGTGACGCCAGAGGCCAAGCAGTACGTCCTCGACTGGCTTCGGGACGATTACAACATCACCATGCAGTGACGGCGTTGCGTTGACCTGAACCTGCTTGCGTCCCCCGCCGCCTTGCGGCGGGGGCTTCCCGCACACTTTACTAGCGAGGCCTCCCAATGGACCTCATGGACATCGCGCTTCCCGCGTTGACGGAAGCGCTCACCCTCGTCCTGCAGCCTCAGCAACTGATGTTCCTCGCGCTCGGTGTGGTGCTGGGGCTTGCGGTCGGCATCCTGCCCGGGCTCGGCGGAATCGCCGGTCTGTCGCTCGTGCTGCCGTTCATGTACGGCATGGACCCCGTCTCCGGTCTCGCGCTCATGGTCGGGCTCATCGCGGTGATCCCGACGTCGGACACTTTCTCCTCCGTCCTGCTCGGCATTCCGGGCTCCAGTTCGGCGCAGGCGACGGTGCTCGACGGCTTTCCGCTCGCCCGTCAGGGGCAGGCGGCCCGCGCGCTGTCGGCGGCGTTCATGTGCTCTCTCTACGGCGGGCTCATCAGCGCGGTGATCCTCACCGTCTTCATCTTCTTCGCGCGGCCGCTGATCCTCGCCTTCGGCCTGCCCGAGATGCTGATGCTGACGGTGCTCGGCCTGTCCATGGTCGCGATTCTCGCCGGGCGCGTTCCGCTCAAGGGGGTCGTCGCGGCCGGTCTCGGCCTGCTCGCCGGCACGATCGGCGCCGCAGGCGCCGGCGGCAGCCTGCGCATGTCGACCTACGACATGCCGTATCTCGTCGACGGGCTGCAGCTCATCATCGTCGGTCTCGGCATCTACGCCGTCCCCGAGATCGTCGCGCTCCTGCGCGAAGACAAGAGCATCGCCAAGGCCGGCAAGCTCGGCAAGGGCCTGTTCACCGGCGTCGTCGACTGGTTCAAGAACATTTGGCTTTCGACCGTCGGCGCGATGATCGGCGTCGTCGTCGGCATCATCCCCGGCCTCGGCGGCTCGGTCGTCGACTGGCTCGCCTACGGCTACACCGTGCAGACCGCCAAGGACCGCTCGAAATTCGGCAAGGGCGACATCCGCGGCGTGATCGGGCCGGAATCCTCCGCCAACGCCACGCTCGGCGGCTCGCTGGTGCCGACGCTGATCTTCGGCATTCCCGGTTCGGGCACGATGGCGATCTTCCTCGGCGGGCTGGCGTTGCTGAACCTGTCGCCAGGCCCCCACATGGTGCGCCAGAACCTCGACGTGACGTACACGATCGTCTGGTCGCTGGCGATCGCCAACGTGATCGGCGCGGGCCTGTGTATCCTGCTCGCTGCCCAGATCGCCAAGGTCACGCGCATCCGCTTCGCGATCCTCGCGCCGATCCTGTTCATGCTCATCGCCTTCGCGGCCTTCCAGTCGCGCCAGTCCATGGGCGACCTGATCGCGTTGATCTGCATCGGATTCCTAGGAATTCTGCTGCGCCGGTTCGATTATTCGCGCCCGGCCTTCCTGATCGGTTTCGTGCTCTCGTCGCAGGCGGAGGCCTTCGCGAACATGGCCAACCAGATCGCGACCTCGCGGTTCAATCGCGGCTTCTGGAACGGCATGGATTACATCGCCTCGCCGCTGGCCCTGACGATCCTCGTGCTCACGATCCTGTCCGTCGTCATCGGATTACGCGGAGCCAAGCTCATTCGCGAGAACGACGCGGAGGCGACGGGCAGCAAGCGAAGCTCCGTGATCTTCCTGATCTGCGTCACGGCCTACGTCCTCGTCTCCGTGATCGACGCCGCGCAGATCAACCGCATCGGCGACAAGATCTTTCCGCTGACTGTCGGCTGCGTGACGCTCGTCGCCTGCGCGCTCCTGTTCCTGCGCATGCGCCGCTCGCCCGAGACCGATCCCGTTTTCGTGGATCTGGAGCAGGGCGGGGCCGACGCCAAGCTGCCCTACGGGCTCTGGGGAACGCTCGGCTGGTTCGCCATGCTGCTCGGCCTCTCGCTGCTCTTCGGCTTCGTCATCGCGCTGACGATCTTCCTGCTCTCGTTCTTCCGCATCCGAGCGGGGCAGAGCTTGTTCATGACGCTGGTCTACACATCCGGCGCCGTCGCCGCGATCATCTTCTTCGCCTCGGTCCTCGGGCGCGACTTCCCGCCGGGCCTCCTGCAGTCCTACGTCAACCTTCCCTGGCCGCTCAGATGACACAGACAGCCATTCCCTATCTCTTCCTGCGCGGCGGCACGTCGCGCGGGCCCTACTTCAACCGGGCCGATCTGCCCGAGGACCGCGAGGCCCTTTCGCGGATTCTCCTCGCCGTCGTCGGGGCCGGGCATCGGCTCAACATCGACGGGATCGGCGGCGGCAACGCCGTCACCAACAAGGTCGCGATGCTTTCGCGGTCGCAATCCCCCGACGCCGACATCGATTACTTCTTCGGTCAGGTGGCGGTGGAGGAGCGGCTCGTCGACTACAAGCCGACCTGCGGCAACATCCTTGTCGGCGTCGGCCCCGCCGCAATCGAGATGGGGCTCATCCCCGCGCAAGACGGCGAGACGCGCGTGCGCATCCGCGCCGTCAACACCAACGCCCTCGTCGAGGCGATCGTCCAGACGCCGGGCGGGCGCGTGCGCTACGACGGCGACGCGGTCGTCGACGGCGTCCCGGGAACGGCGGCGCCCGTCGGCCTCAACTTCCTCGACGTGGTCGGGACGAGTTGCGGATCGTTCCTGCCCACGGGGGCGCTGCGGGACGTCATCGACGGGATCGAGATCACCTGCATGGACGTCGCCATGCCGATGGCCATCGCCCGCGCCTCCGATTTCGGCCTCACCGGATACGAGACGGCTCAGGAGCTCGACGCCAACCGCGAGTTCTACGCGCGGATGGAGCCGATTCGCATCGAAGCTGGCCGTCGGATGGGGCTCGGCGACGTGACGAAGTCGGTCACGCCGAAATTCGGCCTGCTCGCCGCGCCGCGCGAGGGCGGCGCCATCTGCGCCCGCTACTTCATGCCGTGGGACTGCCATCCCTCGCTCGCCGTCACGGGCTCGCAATGCATCGCCGCCTGCGCGCTGACGCCGGGCACGGTGGCCGACGGGCTCGGGCGCATTCCATCCGGCAAGCCGGCCTTGATGCGCATCGAGCATCCGATGGGGGCGATCGAGGTCACGGTCGATTACGACGACAGCGGCGCGGACGGGTTCACGCTCAAGTCGGCCGGGCTCGTGCGCACGGCCCGTCTGATCGCGCGCGGCGAGGTCCTCGTCCCGGCGTCGGCCTACGCCGGATGAGCGACGCGTCGCGGCCGGCGTCGGGGGGCTGCGGCCCGTCATGAGCCTTGCGGACCTGGCGTCGGTCGACGCCCTCACGCTGGCGTCGTTCCTGCCGCCGGAGCTGGATCCGCCCGTGGCGCTGATCCTGCTCGCCGCGAGCGCCCTCGCGTCGTTCATCACGATCGCCTTCGGCATCGGGGGCGGCGTTCTGCTGCTCGCGGTGATGGCGAGCCTCGTGCCGCCGGCGATGCTCATCCCGGTTCACGGACTCGTCCAGTTCGGCTCGAACGTCGGACGTGTGGTGTTCATGTTCCGCTACGTGAGCTGGCGCGACACCTGGGTGTTCACCATCGGCTCGTTCATCGGCGTCGCGGCGGGCGGCGCCCTCGTCGTCAACCTGCCGCCCGCACTGGTGCAGATCGGCGTCGGCCTGTTCGTCATCTGGTCGGTCTTCGTGAGCCCGCCCGCCTGGCTGCGGCGCTTCGCGCTCGTGACCGGCGCGATCTCGAGCTTCCTGACGATGTTCTTCGGCGCGACGGGCGTTTTCGTCGCGTCCTTCACGAAGTCGCTGCGGCTCGATCGCCACGCCCACGTGGCGACGCACGGCACGCTGATGTCGGTGCAGCATCTCCTCAAGACGCTGATGTTCGGGTTCCTCGGCTTCGCTTTCGGCCCCTGGCTCGTTTTCTGCGTGGCGATGATCACGGCGGGCGCGGTCGGCACGTTCCTCGGGCGCCTCGTCCTCGACCGCATCTCCGACAAGCGCTTCCGCATCGCGCTCGACGTGACGCTGGTGCTGCTCTCGGCGCGGCTGATCTGGCAGGGGCTGTTCTCCGGCTGAGCGCCGGGGCTCAATCGTCGAGGTCGGGCGGCTTGCGGCTGAACTTCATCAGCCGGGCCGCGATCGGCGCGCCCGCGATGACGAGGATGATCCGCGCCAGGTGATGCGTGACGACGAACCCCAGATCGGCCCCGGCGATGATCGCGAGCATGGTCATCTCCGCCTGACCGCCCGGGGCGAAGGCGAGGAAGCCCTCGACCGGCCGCGCGAGGCCCGTCAACGTCACCAGTTCGGTGAACGCGGCGGCGAGCGCCGCGAGCATGATCACGAACGCGACGCCCGCCGCCACGAAGTTGCGAAGGTCGCGCAACGTCACGCCGACGTAATGCACGCCGATGCCGATCCCGATGAAGACCTGCGCGGCGATGATCGCCTCCTCGGGCGGGCGCATGTGGATCAGTCCGGCGAGGCTGAGGCAGGCGGTCACCACGAGCGGCCCGATGATCGCCGCGCCGAACAGCCCGATGCGCTCGCCGCCCTTCCAGCCGACGAGGGCCGCGACGACCATCAGGGCCAGTTCGACGACCGGAATGTCCGCGGCCGGCAGGCCGAGGGGATTGGTCAGCGAGACGCCGTAGAACGTCGTCAGGATGATCGGCGCGAGCGTGATGATGATCAGCATCCGCGTGGCGTGGATGAGCGACAGGGCGCGCACGTCCGCCCCAGCCTCGGCTCCGAACACCACCATGTCCTGCAGCCCGCCGGGCATGGCCGCGTAGTAGGAGGTCGCCGGATCGAATCCGAGTCGCCGGAAGAAGGGCACGCCGACGAGGCCGATCAAGAGGATGTAGAGCGGCATCAGCGCCACTGAGAGCGCCATGACCGGCAGCTGGCCGAGCAGCGCCGGCGTCACCGAGGCTCCCACCGCGACGCCCAGCACCGTGCGCGCGCCGGTCGACACCGCCCCCATGCCCTGCAGTTTCGCGCCGGCCAGCGCCGCGACGAGGCAGGCGATCATGGGGCCGAACAGAAACGGCAGGGGCAGATCGAGAGCCACGAAGACCGCCGACCCGAGCAGGGCGACGACGAGCGTCGCAGCGCGACGGCGGGTGAAGAAGGACATGGCGGCTCCGGGCCCGGGTCGATCCCCGGATTTGGATGTATTCATCTGTATACAGTAAGTGGCGTTTCGCAAGAGAGCTACATCGTCTCCGGTGGAAAACCCCAATCGGGCTTGGTCCTCGCGACCCGCGCGCCCTGTCGATCGCGCTTGCCTTCGGCGCGCGCCGCTCGGCACTCTCCCGATTTGAGGGAGACGCGCCAATGTGGACGAACGAGCAACCGATCGGCGTCATGGCGATCTGGCACGGCGTCGCGCCGGGCTTCGAAGCCGAGATGCGCGCCTGGTATGACCGCGAGCATCATTTCGAACGCCTCGCCGTTCCTGGTTTCCTGCGGGTTCGTCGTTACGAGGCCGAGGGCGGCGGGCCCGCCATCTTCGTACGCTACGAAACGCGCGACGTGGGCGTGCTGTCCTCGCCGGGTTATCTCGCCCGGCTGAACGATCCGACCCCCTGGACCCGGCGCGTTCAACCATATGTGCGCGACTACACGCGCGCTGTCTGCGTGCGGCGCTGGCGGATCGGCGCGGCGCAGGGCGGCTTCGTCGCCGCGATCCGGATGTCCGACGTCCCGCCCCCGGACGCCGACCTGCGCGCGCTCGCCGGCGCGCTCGGGCAGGGAGAGGGCGTTCTGGGGGCGGAACTCATCGAGACGGACGCCGCCCGCTCCTCGATCGCGACGCGTGAACGGGACTTGCGCGCCGCGGGCGAGAATCCGCTCGCGGCGGCTTTGATCGTTGAGGCGACGGGGCGCGCAGCCGCCGAGGCGGCGGCTGCGAAGGCCCTGGAGACGTTGCCCGATGTCGCGGGCGCCTCCGCATCGATCTATCGGCTCGCTTTCATTGCAGAGGGTGCCGAAGCATGAGGCGCCCGCCACATTACTATTTAGTCTTTGAATACTCTGGCTCATGAATATCATAATCGGCGCTAGTTCCAAGGTTTCGGGGCGGTGTTATCGTCGCTGTGTCGGCAAGGATGAAACCATCCGATAAAGAAAATAGCCGACAGGGAAACTGGAAGCTGCGCGCATGCTTCGCTTATTCAAGGCTCGCTTGGGAGTAAAGTTTCCTTCGAGTCTTGCAGAATTGGGACCGGAAGCAAGACTATCGCGATAATCGCCTGCTTCCTGGCGCCTGCGTGACGGAGGGGTCATCGAGGATGGACGGAAGTGCACGCGACGAAATCGCCGCGTCTTCAGTCGAGCGTGGGATGAAGACGGACTGGCTGCGCATACCGAGGCTGGCGCTGACCGTTCTGCGCCGGATCGTGGACGTGGTCGCGGTGGCGCTCCTGTGCCTCATCATTTTTCTGATCAGCTTCCAGATCCTGGGGCGCTACTTCTTCAATTACTCGATATCCTGGTCGGAGGAGGCTGCGACCTTCGTGCAGGTCTGGCTGGTGATGCTGGGAGCCGGCATCGCCATGCGCAACCGCCACCATGTCGGCATCGACGTGCTCATCGTGCGGTGCCCGCTGATCGTCCAGCGCATCGCCAAGACGGCGTCCTTCCTCCTCGGAATCTGGTTCCTGCTCGTCGTCATCGTCGGCAGCGCCAGCCTGATCGGCATCGGCATGATCGTGCGCTCCGCCGCGCTCCAGCTTCCCATGGCGATCCCCTACGCGGCGCTGCCGGTGGGGATGGCCTATTTCCTGATCGAATTCGCCGTCGCGACGCTGCCCGAGATCCGCGACCCGGCCGCGGCCGCCCCGCCACGCTCGCTGGACGACTGACCATGACCTACGCTTTCGGCGGCTTCGCGCTCCTCATCTTCTCCGGCGTCCCGATCGTCTTCGCGCTCGGCGTCGCGGCCCTGCTCGCCGTCGTGATGATGACCGACGCGCCGCTCGTGATCGTGGCGCAGCGCGTCTACGGCGGCGTCAACTCGTTCTCGCTGATGGCCATCCCGTTCTTCGTCACGGCGGGCGTCATCATGGCGGAGGGCGGCATCGCGCGGCGCTTCGTCGATCTCGCCGCGGCCCTCGTCGGCTGGATCACGGGCAGCCTGTATCTCGTGGCGATCGTCACCAGCACGGGCCTCGCCGCGATATCGGGATCGGGCTCGGCGGATACGGCCGCGGTCGGCAGCATCCTCGCGCCGGAGATGCGCAAGCGCGGCTACGACATCGATCTCGCGGCCTCGGTGATCGCGGCGGGCGGCGCGCTCGCGCCGATCATCCCGCCGAGCATCATCATGGTGGTGATCGCGATCACCTCGAACCTGTCGATCGGCGCGATGTTTCTGGGCGGAATCGTCCCGGGCCTCCTCATCGCGCTGGCCCTATGCGTCACCTGCTGGATCTTCGCCAAGCGCGGCGGGCCGGTCTATCGCGACACGGAGCCCTTTTCGCTCGCGCGGCTGGGCCGGACCTTCGTCGCGGCGATGCCGGGGCTGCTGTTGCCGATCATCGTCGTCGGCGGGATCGTGGGCGGGGTCTTCACCGCGACGGAGGCGGCCTGCGTCGCGCTCGTCGTCACGATCCTCGTCTCGGTGCTGATCTACCGCGAGATCGGCATGCGCGACCTTCCGCGTCTGTTCCTCAAGGCGATCAGCCTGTCGGCGGCGGTGCTCATCATCGTCAGCACCGCGAGCGTCTTTTCCTGGATCATCGCCAGCCTCGGCGCGCCGCGCATGCTGGACGAGTGGATCCGCAGCGTGACGGATTCGCCGATCGTCTTCCTGCTGCTCGTGAACCTGCTGCTGCTCCTCGTGGGCATGTTCATGGAGAGCATCTCGGCGATCCTGATCATCCTGCCGGTGCTCATGCCGATCGCGGTCGGCTACGGGATCGACCCCATCCAGTTCGGCGTGATGGCGGCCCTCAATCTCTCGATCGGCCTCATCACGCCGCCCTACGGCATTTGTCTATTCGTCGCGGCGATGGTCTCAGGACGCAAGGTGGAGCAGGTCTCCTCGCGCATCTGGATCCCGTTGCTGCCGATGCTCGTCGTCCTCGCGCTGGCGGCCTACGTGCCGTCGGTCGTGCTGACGCTGCCGCGCCTCTTCTTTCCGTAAGGCGCGGCGGCGACCGAACCAAGAACCACTACAACAGGGGAACTGAAGCCATGAAAACCTTATTTGCGACGGCGGTATTCTCGCTCGTGGCGTTGGCCGGCGCCCAGGCCGCCGACATCACGATCCGCGCCGGCCACACCAACGTCAGCGGCTCGATCCAGGACATGGGCATGCAGAAGCTGCGCGATCTTCTCGAGGAGAAGACCGGCGGCAAGGCCACCATCGAGATCTTCGCCAACGGCCAGATCGGCGACGAGGCGCAGCTCGTCGAGGGCGTGCTTCTCGGCACCGTCGACATGGCGATGACGTCGAACTCGCTCCTGAGCAACCATGTCACGCCGCTGCGCGTCCTCGACATGCCCTTCCTGTTCAAGGACATCGCGACGCTCAGCAAGGCCCTCGAGGGGCCGGCCAAGCCGCTGATCGCCGAGGCCGCGACCGCCTCGGGCTTCCAGCTCATCGGATCCTATTCGTCCGGCATCCGCCACCTGATGACGAAGAAGGACATCGATACCATCGACGATCTCGCCAACCTCAAGATCCGCACGATGCAGCAGCCCATGCACATCGAAGCGTTCCGGGCCTACGGGGCCAATCCGACCCCGCTCGCCTACAGCGAGCTCTACGGCGCGCTCCAGTCCGGCGTCGTCGACGGCGCCGAGGGCGCGACCTCCGACTACAATGCCCAGCGCTTCTACGAAGTGGCCGACCGCTTCTCGCTCGTCGGCTGGCTGAACCTGACCGCTCACATCTTCATGAACCCGGCTAAGTTCGGCGCGCTTCCCGCCGACGTCCAGCAGGCTCTCCTCGAGGCCGGCGAAGAATCGGCCGTCTGGCAGCGTCAGTACGTCATCGAACAGGAGCAGCCGCTTCTGGCCGAACTGCGTACGAAGGGCGTGACGATCATCGAGCCCGACACGACGCCGTTCCGCGACGCTTCGCAGCCGCTT
The DNA here is from genome assembly GCA_022241475.1 of Microvirga sp. The sequence goes on from JAKOMT010000003.1 coordinate 178,958, forward strand.
TACGACAAGTTCCTTGAGACTGACGAGCAGCGCACCCTGTTCGAAGCCCTGACCCAGTAACCTCGAGGCCATGCCTCGACGCGCCGGGGCGGTTCCGCCGCCCCGGCGTCCCCAACGCGCCTCGAAATCGCCGCCGGCGGGAGACACGGATGAGCCTGCACGAGACGAGCCTGCGCGAGAGCGCCTTTATCACCGCCCGCCCGCCGATCCCAGGCATGGAATTTCTCGCCGGCGCGGTCGACAGCCACGTCCATTGCTGCCCGCACATCAACCGGCGCACGGTGACGCTCTTCGACGCCGTGCGCGCCGCCGCCGATCACGGGCTCGCCGGGCTCGGCCTCATGGACGTGTTCTCCAACACCTCGGGCCTCGCCGCGCTGGCCAACCAGGAACTTGGGCATCTCGGCGTCGACGTGTTCGGCGGCGTCATTCTGGAGCCCTACGCCGGCGGGTTGTCGCCCCGAGCCGTCGCGACCGCGCTGAAGATGGGCTACGGCGCCGGCGGGGCGCGGTTCGTCTCGCTGCCGTGCCACCATACGGCCTTCGTCGCGCGCTCCGAGAAGCGCAGCCCGGCCTATGTCGAGACGACGCTCTCGATCCCCGAGACCGGTCCCTTGCCCGATCCGATCCCCGAGATCATCGATCTCTGCGTCGAAGCCGACGTCGTGTTCAATCTCGGCCATCTCTCCGGGCCGGAGGCCGTGCGGGTGGCCGAGGCCGCCGCCGCGCGGGGATGTTCGCGCATGCTCGCGCCGGCTGGCTACCTCGCGCCCGACGAGGCGAAGGCGATCGCGGCCGCCGGCTGCATGCTCGAATTCTCCTTCTTCGTCTTCAGCCACGCCACCGACATCCCCCAGACCATGATCGATTCCGAGCGCCACCGCTTCGCCCGCGCCGATTTCTTCAACGCGCTCGCCATCGTCGAAGCGCTGGGCCCGGAGAAGATCGTCCTGTCCAGCGACAGCGGGGCGCTGGTGCTGCCGCCGCCGGTCGAGGCGTTCCGCGAGTTCATCATGATGTTCGCCTCGTCCGGCGTCGCCCCGGACGCGCTTCGCCGGATGACGGCGGACAATCCCGCGCGCCTGTTCAAGGTGCGCCGGCGCGCAAGCCTGTCGGAGGCGTCATGAGCTTGCGTGTGGGCCTTGCCGCCTGCCTCGTCCGCTCCGTCGAGATCCTGCCGATCGCGCGCCACGCCGGCTTCGATTTCGTGCTCGCCGACATGGAGCACGGACCACTCTCGCTCGCCGACGCGGCGGCGCTTTGCGTCGCGGGGCGCGAGGCGGGATATCCGGTGTTCGTGCGGGCGCCGGGCGCGGGCGCGAGCGACATTCCCCGCATCGTCGATTGCGGCGCGCGCGGGCTCGTCGTCCCCCATGTCGACGGGCTGGCGCAGGCGCGCGCCATCGTCGACGCGACGCGTTTTCCGCCGCTCGGGCGCCGTTCGATCCCCTATCCCGTCGCCGCGACGGGCTTCCGGCCGGTCGCTCCGGCGGAGCTGATCGCGCGCAGCGAGGAGGGGTTCGAATTGTTCCTGATGATCGAGAGCCGCGAGGGGCTCGACGAGTGTGAGGCGATCGCGGCGCTCGACGGCGTCGACGGGCTGATCGTGGGCGCGAACGACCTGACGCAGGCGCTGGGCGCCGTCGGCGATCTCGACGCGCCGCATGCGCGCGAGGCGTTCCAGCGCGTCGCCGACGCGGCGCGCGCGGCGGGCAAGACCTTCGGCGTCATGGGCGTTCCGGACGCGTTCATCCGGACCCATGCGCTCGATCTCGGCGCGACGTGGATTATCGCCGCAAACGACGTCAACCTGCTGTTCGAGGCAGCCGAATCGCGTGTGACGTCGATGCGCGCGCTGGACGGCGGCTGATCCGCTACTCAAATGGAGTTCGAGACGATCATGGAACGTATCCGCGTCACCTTCGCCGGCATCCCCTTCGAGGGGCGACTGGAAATGGAGAAGGCGCCCGCCACCTGCGCGGCCTTCCTCAAGCACATTCCCTTCCGCAACAAGGCGATCCACGTGCGCTGGAGCGGCGAGGGCGTCTGGGTGCCCCTCGGCGACATGCAGTTCGGCGTTGGCTACGAGAACGCCACGAGCTATCCCTCGCCCGGCGAGGTGATCCTCTATCCGGGCGGCGTCAGCGAGACGGAAATCCTGCTCGCGTATGGACGCGTGAATTTCGCCAGCATGGCGGGCCAGCTCGCCGGCAACCACTTCATCACCCTCGAAACCAATCTCGACAAGCTCTATGGGCTTGGCCGCAAGACCCTTTGGGAGGGCGCTCAAGACATCCTCTTCGAGCGCATCTGAAGCCAGCCGCATATCGCACCGGGAGAAAGCGACCGTGATGACCCTGAAACTCGATCTGGCCATTCGAGGCGGCCTCGTCGTCACCGCGAGCGATATGTTTAGCGCCGACATCGGCGTTCGTGACGGCAAGATCGCCGTCATCGCCGAGAACGTCGAAGGCGCGGAGCGCGAAATCGACGCGAGCGGGTTGTGGGTCATGCCCGGCGGCATCGACAGCCATGTCCACATCGCGCAGGCCTCGGGGCCGGGCATCATGATGGCCGACGATTTCGCCTCCGCGACCGCTTCGGCGGCGGCGGGCGGCAATACCTGCGTCATGCCCTTCGCCATGCAGGAGCGCGGCGAGTCGCTGCGCGCCTGCGTCGAGGCGTATCGCGAAAAGGCCGAGGGCGAGTGCCTGATCGACACGGCCTTTCACCTCATCATTTCAGACCCGACGCCCGCAGTGCTCGGTCAGGAACTGCCGGCCCTCGTCAAAGACGGCTACACCTCGTTCAAGGTGTTCATGACCTATGACGACCTCGTCCTCAACGACCGCCAGCTTCTGGAGGTGTTCGAGGTCGCCCGCGACGAGCGCGCGCTCGTGATGGTGCATTGTGAGGGCTACGACACGATCAAGTTCCTCGCCGAGCGGCTGGAGCGCGCGGGCAAGACTGAGCCCTACTATCACGCCGTGTCGCGCCCCGAGATCGTCGAACGCGAGGCGGCGCATCGCGCGATTTCCCACGCGCAACTCGTCGACGTGCCGATGATGATCGTCCACGTCTCGGGACGCGAGGCGATGGAGCAGATCCGCTGGGCGCAGCAGCGCGGCCTCAAGATCTACGCCGAGACCTGCCCGCAATACATCACGCTGACCGCCGACGATCTGAAAGGCCTCAACATGGAGGGGGCGAAATACGTCTGCTCCCCGCCCCCGCGCGACCTCGACAGCCAGAACGCTATCTGGGAGGGCATCACGCAGGGTGTGTTCCAGACCTTCTCCTCGGACCATTGCCCCTTCCGCTACGACAGTGCCGACGGCAAGCTCAATCCGAAGGCGCGCACCTCCTTCCGCTGGGTGCCGAACGGCATTCCGGGCGTCGAGACGCGGCTCCCGATCCTGTTCTCGGAAGGCGTGTCCAAGGGTCGGATCACGCCGCAGAAGTTCGTCGAGCTCTCCGCGACGAACCACGCGAAGATGTACGGGCTCTATCCCCGGAAGGGCTCGATCGGAATCGGCTTCGACGCGGACATCGCGCTCTGGGACCCCAATCGCCGCGAGACGATCCGGCAGGAAATTCTCCACCACGGCGCCGACTACACCCCCTGGGAGGGCTTCGAGGTCACGGGCTGGCCGGTGATGACGATCGTACGTGGCCGTGTGGTGATGGAAGATGGCAAGATCGTCGGCGAAAAGGGCTTCGGCGAAATCATGCGACGTGATTTCAGCGCCTATGCGTCCTGAACCGGTCCAGAAAAGACTATTCAGGAGTTCACTTCTCAAGGGCTGAAATATCATAACAATCGATACTATGCCGGGTGTCCCGACGTTGTTACCGTCAGTATCGAAGAATACGGAAATTCGACATGGACGCCCTGCGCGGTATCACGGTTCTGAGCTTCAATCACTTTCTCGCAGGTCCTGCAGCGGCCCAGTTGCTGGGCGATCTCGGGGCCGACGTGATCGCGATCGAGCCGATCGAGGGCGCGTTCCAGCGCAACTGGGCCGTCGCGGGCCATTTCGTCGACGGGCAGAGCGTCAACCACCTCGCCACCGGCCGCAACAAGCGCAGCCTCGCAGTCGATCTCAAGAGCGCCGAAGGCAAGGCGCTGGTCCATCGCCTCATCGAAGGCGCGGACGTGGTGATGGAGAATTTCCGGCCCGGCGCGATGGCGCGGCTCGGTTTCGATCCGGACAGGCTCCTTGCCGAGCATCCCCGCCTGATCTACGCCGCCGCGACCGGGTTCGGCGCAACCGGGCCTTACGCGATGCGTCCGGGACAGGATCTGCTGCTGCAGGCCATGTCGGGCCTCGCCGCGCATACGGGCCGCGCCGACGGGCCGCCGATTCCGGTCGGTTCGGTGGTGATCGATCAGCACGCCGCCGCGCTCTACGCCATGGGGATCGTCACGGCGCTGTTTCGCCGTGAGCGCACGGGCGAGGGGGGGCGCGTCGACGTCAGCCTGCTGCAGGCGGCGGTCGATCTGCAGGGCGAATCCATCACGGCCTGGGTCAACGGCGCGCCGCGCACGTCGCCGCGCGGCCCCGGCGGCGTCGCTTCCTGGTTCAGCGCGGGAGGCTATGGAATCCACGCGGCGCGCGACGGCCATCTCGCCGTCTCGATGAGCACGCCGTCTCAGCTGGCCGAGGCGCTCGGCGTTCCCGCGCTCGCCGACATTCCCGACGACGCGTCGTTTTCCCGGCGCGAGGAGATCACCGCGCTCGTCTCGGAGAAGATCGCCACGCTGACGCTCAAGGAGGCGATAGCGCTTCTCGACGCCAGGGACGTCTGGAACGCGAAGGTCGAGAGCTACGACGATCTTCAGGCCAATCCGCAACTTCAGCATCTCGAAGCGTTCCCGACCGTCGAGGGCGCGACCGGCGCGCCGGTGACGCTGGTCGGCCATCCGGTGCGCTACGATGGGGAGGCGCCTCCGGTTCGGCTCGCGCCCCAGCCGCTCGGCGCGCAGACGCGCGAGATTCTGAGCGAGGCCGGCTTTGACGCAGCCGCGATCGACGGACTTGTGGCGCGCGGGATCGTGCGCTGCGCGGAGAGCGCGTCATGAAGCTCGCGATGCGCGTCATCAGCTTCTGCCACTACCTGCAAGGCCCTGCGGCCACGCAGTATCTGGCGGATATGGGCGCGGACGTCGTCAAGATCGAACCGCTCGGCGGCGCTTTCGAACGCCACTGGTCGGGCGGAGACTCCTATGTCGAGGGCGTCAGCGCCTTCCTGCTTTCGGCCAACCGCAACAAGCGCAGCCTCGCGATAGACCTCAAACGCCCGGAGGCGCGGGAAGTGATGCTGAAGCTCATCGACGGCGCCGACGTGATCGTCGAGAATTTCCGCCCCGGCGTGCTCGATCGGCTGGGCTTCGGCTTTGATGCGATCCGCGCTCGCAAGCCGGACATCGTCTACGCCTCCGCCACCGGCCTCGGAGCGGACGGGCCGGACGCCGCGCGCCCGGGGCAGGATCTCCTGATGCAAGCGCGCTCCGGCCTCGTCGCGGCGACGGGCTCTCGCGAATCGGGGCCGACGATCGTCGGCGCGGCGGTGGTCGATCAGCACGGCGCGGCGCTGCTCGCCATGGGCGTCCTCGCGGCCTTCGTGCGCAGGCTTCAGACGGGGGAGGGAACGCGAGTCGAGGCGAGCCTGTTCCAGGCCGGCGTCGATCTCCAGAGCGAGGCGATCACCAAGTATTTCGCCCGCCGCGCCGAGGGCGACGTGATGAGCCGAGGGCCGAATGTCGGCAGCTGGTATCACGACGCGCCCTACGGCGCCTACGCGATCGCCGACGGGCATGTCGTGCTTTCGATGAACGACCCGGAGAAGCTGGCGCAGGCGCTCGACAGCGAGGCGCTTCGCGAACTCCAAAGCGTCGACCGCTACGCCGAGCGCGAGCGCTACGCGGGCGCCGTCGCGCGCGAACTGGCGGGGCGGACCTTCGCCGAACTCTCCGCGCGCTTCGACGCGCACGGGATCTGGCACGAGCGCGTGCAGAGCTACGACGACCTCGCGCAGGACCGGCAGGCGAAGCATCTCGGCGTGTTCACGCAATGCGCCGTCGGGGCCTCGCAGGCGACGCTCGTCGCCCATCCCCTGCGCTACGACGGCGCGGTTCCGGAGATGCGCACGATGCCGCTCGAACCCGGCTGCGACAGCCGCGCCATCCTCACCGAGGCGGGATTTGGCGAGGACGAGATCGAGCGTCTCGCGAGAGAGGGCGTGATCCGCGCGCCGCTTGCGCCAGAGGCCGCCGAGACGACGACGAAGCAAGAAGAAGAGGCGTCTCTCCCATGAGCAACACACTCGTTTCCGACGAAATCCGGATGGTGGTCGACACGGTTCGCCGGTTCGTCCGCGAGAAGGTCCAGCCGCTCGAGATGGAGGTCGAGGAGAACGCGGCCATTCCGCAGGACAAGCTCGCGACCCTCAAGCGCGAGGCGATCGACCTCGGCCTCTACGCGCTCAACATGCCCGAAGAGGCGGGCGGCGGCGGGCTCGGTACCTTCGACATGTGCCTCGTCGAGGAGCAGCTCGGCCAGACCTCCGACGCGCTCATCCGGCGCATCTTCGGCCAGGCCTATCCGATGCTGATGGCCTGCACGCCGGCGCAGCGCGAGAAATACCTCCACCCGGTCGTCACGGGCGACAAGATCTGCGCCATGGCGATCACGGAGCCCGGCGCGGGCTCAGACGCCGCCTCGATCTCGACGACGGCGCGGCTCGTGGACGGCGAGTGGGTGCTCAACGGCGGCAAGCATTTCATCAGCGACGGCGACATCGCCGATTTCACCATCGTGATGGCGCTGACCGATCCCGAGAAGCGGGCGCGGGGCGGGATCACGCTCTTCCTCGTCGACAAGGACACGCCGGGTTTCTCGGTGGCGCGCAAGCAGGCGATGATGGGCCATCGCGGCTACGGCCATGCGGAGCTGGTCTTCTCCGATTGCCGCATTCCGCAGGATTCCGTGCTCGGCGAGGTCGGCGGCGGCTTCAAGCTCATCATGCAGAGCGTGTCCTCGATCCGTCTCTGCCATATCGGCGCGCGCTGCACGGGCATGGCGCAGCGCGTGCTCGAACTGATGCGCCAGCACGCGGCGACGCGGAAGCAATTCGGCCAGCCGATCGGCGATTTCCAGATGGTGCAGAAGATGATCGCGGATTCCGCGATCGAGATCTACGCAACGCGCAGCATGGTGCTCGACTGCGCCCGCGACATCGATCTCGGGCTCGATCCGCGGGACAAGGTGTCGATGATCAAGGTCTACGCGTCCGAGATGCTGGGGCGGGTGGCCGATCGCGGCATCCAGGTCTTCGGCGGCTACGGCTTCAGCAAGGATCTGCCGCTCGAGCGCATCTATCGCGACGCGCGCGTGACGCGCATCTACGACGGCACCTCCGAGATCCACCGGATGCTCATCGCCCGAAGCGTCATCAAGAACGGGCTCGCGATCTGATCGCGGGCGAGGAGACGAACCATGGCGCTCAAGAACCAGTTCACGCCGCCGAAGATCGGCGATGCGGTCACCTTCCGCAAAACGATGACCGTCGCCGAGCAGGCGATGTTCACCGGCATCAGCGGCAATCTCGGGCCGCTCTACGTCGACCGGGTCAAGGCGCGGGACTCCGGGCTCGCCGACATGGCGGTGTTCGAACTCGCCGCCGCGTCGCTGCTGACCACCTGCCTCTCGCGCCTCGCGGGCCCGTGCCATCGCATCGAGCGGATCTCGACCTCGTTCGAGCGGGCCGTCCCCGTCGGCTCCTCGATCGAGGCCAGCGCGACGCTGACGGCGAGCGAGGCGGGCCGCCTCGTCTTCGCGCTCTCGCTCGCCTGCGACGGCGCGGCGCTTTCCACCGGCGAGGCGGTTCTCGTTCCCGCCTCGTCCGCGTGAGCGGAGGCGGCCATGTATGACGTCATACCCTTCGCCGATTTGTCCGTGGGCGACCGCGCTTCCGTCTCCAAGACGATCACCGAAGCCGACGGCGCGCTCTACATCGCCGCGACCGGCGATTTCGGCCCGGTCCATATCGACGAAAGCTACGCGGCGGGCACGCGCTTCGGGCGTCGTCTCGCGCCGGGCGTGATGGTCGCGGCGCTCTGCACCAGCGTGCTGTCGGCCGAACTCGCGGGGGTGCTCGGCGTCTCGATCGAGGACCGGTTCTGGTTCACCGGGCCGGTCTTCTACGGCGACACGATCACCGTCGACGTGTGGATCGCCGAGATGGACCCCGAGACGCGGACGCTCGTCTGGGAAGCCTCCGCCGTCAACGAGGAGGGGCGCGAAGTGCTCAAGGCGCGCGCCACCCTGAAATATCCCAGACCCAAGAATCCCGACGCCAAGAATCCCGACGCCAAGAATCCCGAAGCCAAGAAGCCCGACGCCGAAAACCCAGACGCCAAGGTAGCGTGACAATCATGGACCATACCCACCTGCGCGGCGTCACAGTCGCGACAATCCTGCCCTTCGAGGCCTCCGGCGCCATCGACTGGAAGGGCTTCCGCCGCGTGTTGGAGTACTGCGCCCTGCCCGACGCCGTCGCGGCGGTCTTCGTCAATGGGCACGCCGGCGAGGCGACCTCGCTTTCGCAGGACGAGCGTTCCGATGTCATCCGCTTCACGCGCGAGGTGATCGGGCGCGACAAGCCGCTGCTCGCCGGCGTCGTCCCGCACGGGGTCGACGACGCCATCGCCCAGGCGCGCGCGGCGGAAGCGGCGGGCGCCGATTGCTACGTCATGTTCCCGCCCGCCGCGCTGGGCGGCGGGGCGGCGGCGACGCCCGACGCGCCGGTCGCCTATTACGGCGCGGTGACCTCCGCCGTCGATCTGCCGGCCTCGATCTTCCAGTATGCGCTCGCCTCGGGCTTCGGCTACTCGACGCAGGCCCTCGTCGCGATCGCCTCGCTCCCGAAGGTGATCGCGGTCAAGGAGGGCAGCGCGACGATGCTCGCCTACGAGGAGAATTACCGGGCGATCAAGGCGAACTGCCCGAACGTCGCGGTGCTGCCTTCGAATTTCGACTGGTTCCTGCCGCAGCTCGCGGTCGGCGCCGACGGGCTGCTCTCCGGCCTCGCGAGCCTGACGCCGCACTGGCTGTCCGACCTCTGGAAGGCGTCGGAGGCGCTCGATCTCGCCGCCATGCGCGCCGCGAGCGACCGGCTGCATCCGATCGTTCGCACGGTCTACGGCGCGGCGCCGCTCATCGACATGCACACCCGCATCAAGGTCGGGCTGCGCGCGCTCGGGATCATCGAGAACGCGCGCCCGCGCCTGCCGCTCGTCCCCGTGCGCCCCGAGATCGAGGCGGCGGTCGAGGCGGTGATCTCAAAGAGCGGGCTCAAGGCTTGAGCCCCACAAAGACAAGAACATCGCAGGGGGACCAACGACAATGACCGACTTTCGCCAGACGCATCCCTGGGGCGGCGTCTACGCCTCGACCATCTGCCCGATGCGTCCCGACGGCGCGATCGACGAGGCCGCGCTGTCGCGCCATCTCGACGCCGTCGTCAACGCCGAGGGCATGACGGGGCTCCTCGTCAACGGCCACGCGGGCGAGAACTACGCGCTCGACCGCGAGGAATTGTCGCTCGTTATCCGAACCGCGAGGCAGGTCTCGGGCGGGCGCAAGGTCGTCGCCGGCGTCAACGCGGAGCGAACGGACGTCGCGGCCATGCTGGCGAATGACGCCGCGAAAGCGGGCGCGGATTCCGTGATGGTGTTCCCGCCCTATTCCTGGGCGCTCGGCGCCGACGAGCGCGTTATCCAGGAGCATCACCGCGCGGTCGCCAAAGCGTCCGGTCTGCCGCTTTTCCTGTTCCAGGGCTCCGTGGGCTCGGGCCGCACGGCCTTCTCGGCGAAGACGCTCACGGGCCTCCTCGAAATCGAGAGCGTCGTCGGCATCAAGGAGGGCAGCTGGGAGACGGCGGCCTACGACGCCGTTCGGCGGCTGACGAAGCGCCTGCGTCCCGATGTCGGCGTCATGGCGTCCGGCGACGAGCATCTCTTTACGTGCTTCGCCATCGGCAGCGACGGCAGCCTCGTCAGCCTCGCGGCGGTCGCGCCCGAGATGATCGTCGCGCTGGAGCGCGCGGTTCTCGCCGGCGACATGGCGAAGGCGAGGGCGCTGCACGACCGGCTCTACGAGCTCGCGCGCATCGTCTACGGCGCGCCCGGTCATCTCGCCACGATGCGCCTCAAGACCTGCCTCGTGCTGCTCGGACGCCTCGCGGCGCCGACCTCGCGCACGCCGATCGAGTCGCTCTCGACCGACGAGGTCGACGCCCTGCGCGGCGCGCTGGTCACGGCGGGGCTTTTGTGATGCCGCAGCTCCACATCGTCATGGTCGACGTCGAGGCCGGGGACGAGGAGGCGTTCAACCGCTGGTACGACGAGATTCACCTGCCGGATATTCTCGCCTGCCCAGGCTGGCTCTCGGCGAAGCGCTACGCCAGCCTCGAAGGCGGCCCGCGCTATGTGGCGGTCTACGAGATCACCGGCCCCGAGGCCTATGAGACGCCGGAATTTCATGCGATCAAGGGGTTCGGGCCTTTCGAAGGTCGCGTCTCGAACTTCAGACGGCTGCGCCTGTCGCCGATCGGGGAGCGGGCCGTTTCGGGATGACGGCCTCGGGGCCAGCGTCAGCAACGGAGCCGGCATGAATCTGAGGCAGCTCGAAATCTTCAGCGCGGTGATGCGTTTCCGCACGACCATCGCCGCCGCCGAAGAATTGTCGATGTCGCAATCGGCCGTCAGCAACGCCATCAAGCACATGGAATCCCAGCTCGGCTTCCGGCTGTTCGAGCGGGTGAGCAACCGGCTCGTGCCGACGCAGGAGGCGAAGATCCTCCTCGACGAAGCCGAACCGCTGTTCATGCACCAGCAGGCGCTCAACCAGCGCGCCGCCGACTTGCGCGCGGGGCGCATCGGGCGCGTGCGGGTGGTGGCGACGGCGGAACTGTCGGAATCCATCCTGCCCGGCGTGATGATGAAGTTCCTCACCGCGCACCCCTCCGTCTACCTCTCGCTCGACACCCGTCCGCTGGAGAGCGTGCTCGACGCGGTCGAAACCGGGCTCGCCGATATCGGCTTCGGCATGGAGGCGCATGACCGCCACGGGCTGACGCTCGTGCCGATGGCGGATCTGACGACGGTTTGCGTTTGCGAGGCGAACGGGCATCTCGCCTCGCTGCCCTTCGTCACCCCCGCCGACCTGCGTGATTTCCGCCTCGTGGCGCCCCAGACGTCGAACAGCATCGGACTATTGATCGCCGACGCGTTCGAAAAGGCCGGGACGCCCTACTCGCCCACGGTCGAGACCCGCTTCCTCAACGTCGCCGCGCGTCTCGTGCAGGAGGGCTGGGGCACGGCGCTTCTGGACGAACTGACCGTTTCGTCGGGCCGCTACGCCGATCTCGCCATCCGTCCGTTCCAGCCGGCCGTGCGCCTGCACCTGTCGGCGATCTTGCCCAAGCAGCGTCTGCCCTCCCGGCTGACGAGCGATTTCCTCGACGTCTTCAAGGGGGAAGCGGAGCGCCGTCTGGCCGCAGTCCAGGGCCGGCATCCGGGGACGTCCTGAGCCGCTTTCGGCAAGGACGCCGGCGGACGCCCGGGCAGGGACGCCGGCATGGCGCCCGTCCGGGGATCGCCGTTCTCCCATAGCCATCGCGCCTGATCGGATTCTAAATGGCCCTCGTGAAACACCATGAGGAGGGTTCGGGTATGGATGACGCGATGTTCGAGAAGGGGCTGAAGATCCGCCGCGAGACGCTGGGCGCCGCCTATGTCGACAAGGCGATCGCGAGCGCCGACGACTTCACGCAGGAGGTCCAGGAACTGGTCACGACCTATTGCTGGGGCGAAATCTGGGGTCGCGAGGGCGTCGACAGGCGCACCCGCTCGATCATCAACCTCGCCCTGCTCAGCGCCCTCAATCGGCCTCACGAACTGGGCCTGCACGTGCGCGGCGCGATCAACAACGGCCTGACCAAGGACGAGATCAAGGAGGTCCTGCTGCAGGTCGGGATCTATTGCGGCGTCCCCGCGATGATCGATTCGTTCCGCGTCGCCAAGACCGTTCTCGCCGAGATCGAAAAAGAGAACGGTTGACCAGCTTGCGCTTGCGCCCCTTTCGCCCGTAGATTCGCGCATCGGCGCAGGGCGTCGCGGGACGGGCGAACCATGAGCGGGCTGCTGGCTCTTCTCGACGACGTCGCCGCGATCGCGAAGGTCGCGGCGGCTTCCCTCGACGATATCGTCGGACAGGCGGCGAAGGCCGGCGCCAAGGCGGCCGGGGCCGTGATCGACGACGCCGCGGTGACGCCGAAATATCTGAGCGGCTTCGCTCCGGCGCGCGAACTGCCGATCGTCTGGCGCATCGCCAAGGGCTCCCTGCGCAACAAGCTTCTGATCCTGCTGCCTGCCGGGCTGCTGCTTTCCGCCTTCGCGCCCTGGGCGATCAATCCCCTGTTGATGCTCGGCGGGGCCTATCTGTGCTTCGAGGGCGCGGAAAAGGTCGCGCACGCGCTCTGGCCGCACGACGCGCACGCGCACGAGACGACGGCGGAGCTCCTCGACGCCGCGCATCTCGAAGAGGCGCGGGCCGCCGGCGCGATCAAGACGGACTTCATCCTCTCCGCCGAGATCATGACCATCGCCCTGGCGGCGATCCCCGAGGGCTCGATCTGGATGGAGGCGGCGACGCTCGCCGCCGTAGGAATCGGCATCACCGTGTTGGTCTACGGCGGCGTCGCGCTGATCGTGAAGGCCGACGATGTGGGCCTGCACATGGCCCGGCGCGGAAGGCTCGCGACCACCCGCTTCGTCGGCCGCGCCGTCGTCAAGGGCATGCCCGGCTTCCTGAAGCTCCTGACCACGGTCGGCACGGCGGCGATGCTCTGGGTCGGCGGCTCGATCGTCATTCACGGGCTGGAGACGCTGGGCGTCGCGCAGCCCGGCGGCGTCATTCACGACATCGCCCTCGCGGCGGGCGAATCGGTCCCGCAGGCGGCGCGCGGCGCCGTCGAGTGGATCGCCAAGGCGGCGATGGACGGCGTCTTCGGCCTCGCGCTCGGCCTCGCGCTCATTCCCTTCGCCGCGAAGGTCGTCACGCCGCTTCTGGCGATCCTGCCCCGCCGCGCGGCCTGAAGGGCCGGCTCGGTCAGAGGCCGGTGGCGCGTGGCAGCCAGGTGACGATCGCCGGAACGAAGGTGAGCAGCAGCAGGACGCCGATATAAGCGAAGAAGAAGATCGGCATCTCCCGCACGAGATCCGACACCCGCAACTTCACGGCGGACGAAACCACGAAGAGCAGGCTGCCGACCGGCGGCGTGATCAGCCCCACCGTCAGGTTGACGATCACGACGATGGCGAAATGCGTCGGGTCGATGCCGAGCGAAAAGGCGATCGGCGCGAGGATCGGGACGAGGATCATCACCCCCGGAAGGGGGTCCATGAACAGGCCGAAGATCAGAAGCAGCACGTTGATCGCGAGCAGGAACACGATCGGCGAAAGGTCCCAGGACACGATGATCTGCGCCAGCGTCTGCGGCACGCCCTCGATGATGAGGATCCAGGCGAAGGCGCGCGCGGCCGCGAGGATGAGCAGGATCGCGGCGGTGACGATCCCGGCGCGCAGGATGATCGAGGGCAGGTCGCGCAGCCGCAGCGAGCGGTAGATGAACAGCCCGCACAGGAGGGCGTAGAACACGGCGACGACGGAGGCCTCGGTCGGCGTGAAGATTCCGCTGCGGATGCCGCCGATGATCAGCACGATCAGGAACAGGGCCGGCAGCGCGAAGAATGTGGTCCTGACCATCTCGCGCCAGCCCGGACGCGGCGCGTCGCTGCGGTAGTCGCGCTGGCGCGACACCCGCCAGTTCACGAGGCAGAGGACAGTGGCGATGAGCAGGCCCGGCAGGATGCCCGCCATGAACAGCCCGATCACGGAGACGCGCTGGTCCTGCATCGCGTAGATGATCATGATGATCGAGGGCGGGATGATCGGGCCGATGACGGCGGCCGAGGCGGTGAGCGCGCCGGAATAGGCGCGGCTGTAGCCGCCCTTCTCCATCATGCGCACCATCATCGCGCCGGGGCCGGCGGCGTCGGCGAGGGCCGAGCCAGAGATCCCCGCGAACATCGTCGACGAGAGAACGTTGGCGTAGCCGAGCCCGCCGCGCAGATGGCCGACGAATTGCGACGCGAAGCGCAGGAGCACCTGCGTCATGGCGCTGCCCGTCATCAGCTCGGCCGCGAGGATGAAGAACGGCACGGCCATCAGCGGGAAGCTGTCGAGGCCGGAGAACATCTCCTTGACCACCACGATGGCGGGGTAGTTGCTGCCGAAGATGACGGCGGAGAACGACCCGATCGCGAGCGCGAACGCGACCGGCGTGCCGAGAATCAACAGGGTGAAGAAGGATATGAAGAGGATCACCGCCACGCGTAGTCTCCCGCCCTTCGGCGTTCAGTCGAGAGGAGCCGCCTTAGTCCCGTCGGCGTCGAGTTCGCGGAAGCCGAGCGTCTCGACATAGGTCCGGGCGATCAGCAGGAGGTGCACGATCATCAGGCCGAAGCCGATGGGCATCGCCGCGTAGACGTAGCGGAACGGGATCCGGGTGGCGGGCGTGAGCTGGAAGCGCGACCGGTTCATGTAGTCGAGCCCGAACCAGATCATGGCGACGAAGAAGCCGAGCAGCAGAAGCACGATGGCGCCGCGCAAGAGCTTCTGCCCGAGCCCGGGCAGCGCCTCCTGAAGGTTGGAGATCGCCACGTGGCCGCCCACGCGCAACGCGAGCCCTGCGCCGACGAACGTCATCCAGATCATCAGGTAGCGGGCGACTTCCTCCGCCCAGACGATGGAATGGTTGGTCAGATAGCGCAGCGCGACATTGGCGAAAACGATCACGGCCATCGCCGCGAAGAGCAGCACCAGCGCCCATTTGTTCGCTTCGACGAAAACCCGCTCGAACTTTGTCAGCATCGATCCCCCGCGCGCTCCCGGGAACGCGTCCTCGCGTGAACGGACCGCCACGATCCGCATCGTGGCGGTCCGTCATTCGCGCCGTCAAGCGCGACCTTTGCTCCGCGACGTCGATTGCGCGAGCGTCGTCAGCCGACGCTCGCGGCGGGGTCGTCACTCGGCCGCGATGATCTGCTCGATCAGGGCGCGGTCGTAGCTCGCGTAATACTGCTCGTAAGCGGCGGCGAGAGCCTCCTGGAAGCCGGCGCGGGCTTCGGGGGACAATTCCCCGATCTCCATGCCTTCGGCGCGCAGACGCTCGATGCCGGAGCTCTCGACTTCGTCGATGAAGCCTCGCATCGCGACGACGGCTTCCGCCGCGCCCTCGCTGAACGCGGTCTTGTCTTCTTCGGACAGCCCGTCCCAGAGCTGGCGCGACACGAGCAGGATGGCCGGCGAATAGACGTGGCCCGACAGGGTCAGATACTGCTGCACCTCGGAGAGATTGGCCGAGGTGATGACCGAGAGGGGATTCTCCTGACCGTCGATGATGCCCTGCTGCAGGGCGCCGATCACTTCGGGCCAGGCCATCGGCGTCGGCGCGGCGCCGAGCGTCTGGAAGGCGGTGATGTGAACCGGGTTCTCCATCGTGCGCAGCTTCAGCCCGGCCATGTCGCCGGGCTCGTCGATAGCGCCGCGGCTGTTGGTGATGTGGCGGAATCCCTGCTCGCCCCAGGCCAAAGCCACGAGCCCGACGTCATCGAACTTCGCGAGGATGTCCTGGCCGATCGGGCCGTCGAGCACGCCGCGCGCATGAGCGAGATCGCGGAAGAGGAAGGGAATGTCGAAGACGCCGGCGTCGGGCACGAAATTGCTCAGCGTGCCCGAGGAGACGATGGTCGCCTCGATGGTGCCGAGCTGCACGCCCTCGACCACTTCGCGCTCGCCGCCGAGACCGGACGAGGGGAAGTGGCGGAAGGTGAAGCGGCCCTCGGTCGAGGCCTCGACGGCCTCCTGCCACTTGTCGGCGGCGACGCCGTAATGCGAGGCCGGCGCGAGCGCGTAGCCGATCTTCACTTCGGTCTGGGCGAAGGCCCCGCCCGCGAGCCCGATCGTGATTGCGGCGACAGCCGCCGAACGCATTAGCATGTTCATTTTTCCATCCCTCTCCAGTTGTTGAGTTTTCGTTGCGGGGCGGCGCGGCCGCGCCCGTCGGCGTCGTCGGCGTCGTCGGCGGCGATCCGCGTCGCGGTCGGCCGCTCGTCACGTCCGTCTATGTATGCCGCTCCGGCGCGCGCGTGGCTAGTAGCCGCACGTCGCGCGCCCGTCGAGGGCGAGGCGCGCCCGTCGTCGCGCGGCGGCGTGCTCTGGTCGAGCGCTCGAAGCCTATGGGTCCGGACATCTTCCTCCCGCGCTCTCCGGCGCATTTATCACTTTGATTGCCGATGCTTGTAGACTTTCGCCTCTGCAATGAGAAATATATGTTTCATTGATTATCTGGTTCTCTTTCGAATGAGAGGGCGACCGAATGAACCTTCGTCAACTTCGATTTTTCGTAGCCGTCGCCGAGGAACTGCATTTCGGCCGCGCCGCGGACCGGCTGGGCATGACGCAACCGCCGCTCAGCCAGGCCATCATCGCGCTCGAGGAAGAACTCGGCGTGACGCTGTTCGCGCGCACCAAGCGCAGCGTCGCGCTCACCCCCGTCGGCGAGCACTGGCTCCCGCGCGTGCGCGCCCTCATCGCCGAGGCGGACGAACTGCCGGGCTACGCGCGCCAGCTCGCCCGCGGCGAGGTGGGATCGCTGAAGCTCGGCTTCGTCACGACGGCGGATTACAACGTGCTGCCCCAGCTGATCAGCCGCTACGGCGCGGCCTATCCCGACGTGAAGGTGTCCCTGCGCGAGATGACGAGCGATCTCCAGGTCGAGGCGCTGCTTCAGGGTGAGATCAACGTCGGCGTGATCATCCCCTCCGCCGAGACGGCGCACGGCTCGCTCGCCTATCGTCCGCTCATGCGCGAGCCGCTTGTGGCCGTGATCCCCGAGAGCTGGGCGGCGAGCGGCGAACTCGACTGCGCTCCGGGCGCGCTGCGCCTGGCCGATCTGGCGGAACGGCCGCTCGTCATCTTCCCGCGCCGCAGCGCGCCGGCCTTCCACGATCTCGTGACGGATTACTACGCCCGACACGGCGTCGCGCCCCGCATCGGGCAGGAGGCGATCCAGATGCAGACCATCATCAGCCTCGTCTCGGCCGGGATGGGCGTTTCCTTCGCGCCGCTCTCGCTCACCAATCTCGGGCGGGCGGGCGTGCGATACGTGCAGCTCGCGGACGATGCGCCCGAGCTCGAGACTGGCCTCACCTGGCGGCGCGACGATCCCTCGCCGACGCTGCGCCGGCTCGTCGAGATCGCCGACGTCCAGCACTGAGCGACGCCGTGAGAATGCGCGCGGGGCGCGGAGCTCGACTCAAATACAATCCATGATAGAATATCGCCGCAATCTCTCAGGGCGTCAGCGGCGCTCGGGGGCATGACCGGAAGGAGCGGCGATGACCAGCATGGCGAAAACCTTCCCCGCGATCACGCGGGACCTCGACGCGCGCGGCCTGTTCGACCTCGCGGCCGAGACGATCGACCTGATCCACGTCCCGGGCTTTTGCCCGCCTGATTTCTGCGCCGATCTCGCCGACGCCGTCGCCGCCCATCAGGCGCTCGAAGCCTATCGCACGCAGAGCGCGCTCAAGCGTCTCGGCATGGGCTTCGTCGACGTCGGAACCGACCCGCAGGCGCTCGGCCGCTATCAGGCCCAGGCGCTGTCCGGGACCCGCGCGCCGCGCGCGCTCGTCTATCCCCGCATGACGCCGATCGACCATCTACGGTTGATTCTCGACGAGATCTGGCCCGCCGGCGCGATGATCGAGCGGATCCGGGGCGCGACCGCGTTCGTCGGGGCCTATCGCGTGATCGAGCCGGGGGCGGCGATGCTGCCGCACAACGATCGTCTGGCGCGCATGCTGGCGGCCCTGCCCGGAGGCGCGCCCGACGTCGCGCCGGACGGTCCGGCCGCGCCGGCCGATTCATGCGGGATGTCGGCCCAGCTCGCGGTCAACATCTATCTCGACATGCCGGAGGCCGGCGGCGACATCGAATTGTGGCTGCGCCATCCGACCCCGGACGAAGACGCGCTCATCGGCGCCGACGACGGGCTGCCCAGCGCGGCGCTGGAGCCGCCGAGGCTCGTCTTCCGCCCGGCCGTCGGCGATCTTCTGATCTTCAACGCGCGACTGATCCACAACGTCGCGCCCGGCATCGGCGGGCGCCGCGTCTCGGCGTCGTGCTTCATCGGCTGTCGCGGAACGGCGCGGCCGCTGAGCGTTTGGAGCTGACCGGGCGTTCAGGCGCAGCGCACGCATTTCGCCGCGGCGGGATCGACCTCCAGCCGGCGGCGTCCGATGAACTCGCCGCAATCGAGGCAATAGCCGTAGTCGCCGGCCTCCATCCGTCGCAGGGCCTGATCGAGGCCGACGAGGCGCATGCGCCGACGCCACTCCATGGCGGCCGCCATCGCCTGCATCTGCATGGCGTCGATCCGCGAGAGCCGGCCGACCGATTGCTGGTCGAGCTCCACGGGACGACGATCCTCGTCGGTCGCCCGGGAACGACCCTCGAGTTCGGCGAGCTCCGCCTCGATGCGCGGCCGGAAAAATGCGACGAGGTTTTGGTCTTCGTTCTCCATGCCCCTATCGGAACAGGACGATCGGGACCTTGCAAGAGCGCATCATCTCGGTCGTCGTCGAGCCGATGATCAGCGAGCGGATGCGCGAGTGACCGTAGGCCCCCATCACGAGGAGATCGATGCCGTCGCGCTCGATGATCCCGGCGATCGTGGTTTCGGGCTGGCCCGGCGCGATTTCGATCGGCGCCGCGTGGCCGCCGGCCCGCAAGGTCGCCTGGGCGTCCGTCATGCGGCGGCGGACTTCCGGCGTGTCCGCGCCGACGCTGAGCAGTCGGACGTCGAGACCCGCGAAGAGCGGCGCGCGCGCGAGATGGTCCACGGCCTTCATGGCGCTCGGGCCGCCGTCATAGGCGATCAGCACCTTTTCGATCGGGCGAAAGGCGCGGGCCGCCACGAAAACGGGTTTCGTCGCCGAGCGGGCGATCCGCTCCAGATTCGAGCCGAGATGAAGCTTCGCGAAATCCGCAGCCTCGCCGCGCTTGCCGATGACGAGCCCGCGCGAGCCCGGTTCCGCTTCCGCGACGGCGCCGATCAGGTCGCCCGTGCGCAGGCGCGCGGTGACCTGCGCGACGCCGGCCGCCCGCAGATGCGCTTCGGCGTCTTCCAGAATGGCGCGGCCGCGCATCATGGCGAGGCGCGCGCGCTCCTCGTCGTGGGCGGACAATTCGGAGAGCAGCGCCGAACGCGCGCCGAGCGCGATCGAGCCCGACAGATCCGACGCCGGCGTGTCGCGGCGGCCGAGGACGTGCAGCAATTCGACCGGGGCTCCGGTGCGCGAGGCGATCCAGGCGGCGTTTTCACAGACGCTCTTCGAGTAGATCGAGCCGTCGACGAGGGCGACGAGTTTCTCGGTCATGCGTTCCTCCCTTGAGATCGTGCGGTGATGGTCAATGCGCCATCAGCTTGTCGAGCGCGCCCGGCTTGTCATGCACGGCGAGCCGGTCGACGATCGTCTCGCTCGCTTCGTTCAGGCCGATGATCTGCACTTCGGCGCCGTCCCGGCGGAACTTGAGCACGGCCATGTCGAGCGCCGCGACGCTGGAGATGTCCCAGATATGCGCCCGGCTGACGTCGATCGTCACCGTGTCGAGGGCCTCCTTGAAGTCGAAGGCCGCCATGAAGTCCTCGGACGAGGCGAAGAACAACTGGCCCTCGACGAAGTAGGTCCGGGCGCGCCCGTCCGGGCTCGCGACCGAGGTGACGCGGAAGAGCTGGGCGATCTTCCAGGCGAAGAACAGCCCCGAGAGCAGCACGCCGATCAACACGCCGATGGCGAGGTTGTGGGTGAAGACGACGCCGAGCACGGTCGCGATCATCACGATCGACGACGAGCGCGGATGCGTGCGCAGGTTCTTGATCGACGACCACGAGAACGTGCCGATCGAAACCATGATCATGATGGCGACCAGAGCCGGCATGGGAATGCGGCTGACGGTGTCGCCGAGCACGAGGATCATAAAGAGGAGGAAGGATCCGGCCGCGAAGCACGATAGGCGTCCGCGCCCGCCCGATTTCACGTTGATGATCGACTGACCGATCATGGCGCAGCCCGCCATGCCGCCGATGAAGCCCGTCGCCGTGTTGGCGATGCCCTGCCCGACGCATTCCTGGTTCCGGTCGGACGGCGTGTCGGTCAGATCGTCGACGATCTGCGCCGTCATCAGCGATTCGAGCAGGCCCACCGCCGCCACCGCCGCCGAGTAGGGCAGGATGATCAGCAAAGTCTCGAGGTTGAGCGGAATGTCGGGGATCAGGAAGATCGGCAGCGTGGAGGGCAATTCGCCCATGTCGCCGACCGTCCGGACTTCGAGCCCGAGAAAGATCGCCGCGCTGGTCAGCACGACGATGCAGACGAGCGGGGAGGGGATCGCCTTCGTCAGGTAGGGGAAGAGGTAGATGATCGCGAGGCCTGCGGCGACCATCACGTAGGTGAGCGCGGGAACGCCGACGAGTTCGGGGATCTGCGCCATGAAGATCAGGATCGCCAGCGCGTTGACGAAGCCCGTCATCACCGAGCGCGAGACGAAGCGCATCACGGCGCCGAGCTTCAACAGCCCCGCGACGATCTGCAGGAGTCCCGCGAGCACGGTGGCGGCGAGCAGGTATTCGAGCCCGTGGTCGCGCACCAGCGTCACCATGAGGACGGCGGTCGCCGCGGTCGCGGCCGAGATCATGCCGGGCCTGCCGCCGACGAAGGCGATGAGCACGGCGATCGAGAACGAGGCGTAGAGCCCCACTTTCGGATCGACGCCGGCGATGATGGAGAACGCGATGGCTTCGGGAATGAGCGCGAGGGCGACGACGAGACCGGCGAGAAGGTCGCCGCGCACGTTGCCGAACCATTGCGCGCGGTAAGCGGACAGGGAGGGCATGAAATTCCAGATAATCGGGGGATGGACGCTGGCCCGAGCCGGGCGGAAGGGAAGCGTCGCGATCATGGTCCGGCGGGTTGGCGGCCGGAAGAGCCACCCGGAATTGCACCGGGTCCTGATTGGTGGCTTCTCTTAGCCTGCGGCCATGTTGCTTTGCAACACGAAATCCGCCTCACCGCACGACGAGCACCGTCTCGGCGGCGCGGGTGAGGCCGGTATAGAGCCACCGCGCGCTGTGTTCGCGAAAGGCGAAGGATTCGTCGAAAAGCACGACGTCGTCCCATTGCGAGCCCTGCGACTTGTGGACCGTCAGCGCGTAGCCGTAGGTGAATTCGTCGCTCTCGCGGCGGAGCGCATAGGGGATGTCTTCCTCCGCTCCCTCGAAGAAGGCGGGCATGACCTTCACCTCGACGGCGCGCTTGCGGCTTTCGTCCTCGGGCTTCACGTCCATGCGGATGAACTCGCCCCGCCGCTCGACCGTCCGGCCGCGCAGGGTTTCGATCAGCCAGGTGCCGCCGTTGAGGAGCCCCTTCGACTTGTCGTTGCGCAGGCAGACGAGCTTTTCGCCCGCCGCCGGCATCGGGTCGAGCAGGCCGAGCAGCTCGCGGATGCGGGTGTTGTAGTTGCGGCGCGTGCGGTTGAGGCCGACGAGGACCTGGTCGCTCTTCATCACGTCGGCCTGATCGAGGCTCGCGCGGCGGATGACGCGGCTGGCGCCGTAGGTCCCGTAATCGAGCGATCCGCCCTCGCGCACGCGCATGGAGAGGTGGATGATCGGATTGTCCGCCGCCTGCCGGTGCACCTCCGCGAGCATGACGTCGGGCTCGGCCTCCGTGAAGAATCCCCCGCCCTTGACGGGCGGCAGCTGCGCCGGATCGCCGAGCACGAGCACCGGCTTGCCGAAGGAGAGCAGGTCGCGGCCGAGCTCCTCGTCGACCATCGAGCATTCGTCGATGACGATGAGATCGGCCTTCGCCGCCGCGCCCGAGCGGTTGAGCGCGAAGGACGGGCCGTCGGCCTCGTCGTTTTCGCGCGAGCGGTAGATCATCGAATGGATGGTGCCGGCGTCCGCGCAGCCCTTGGCGCGCAAGACCGACGCCGCCTTGCCCGTGAAGGCTCCGAAGGCGACTTCGCCGTCGACGCCCTCCGCGATGTGGCGCGCGAGCGTCGTCTTGCCGGCCCCGGCGTAGCCGAAGAGCCGGAAGACCTGCTGATCCTTGTCCTTCAGCCAGCGCGCGACTGCGGCCAAAGCCGCATCCTGCTGGGGCGACCACGCCATTCCAGATGCCTCCCCGATCCCGCCGGCCGTACGCGCCGAAGATCGAACGTTTGCAGAACTTTCGCGATGCTTACCCCGGATCGCCCCCGGTTGGAAGGCCGTCGCGCTTTCCAAAGGGCGCGCGGGGTTGTAGAGGCTTGTGGATGATCAAGACGGAAGATCCGGCCCGCCCGGCCCAGCTCAATCCACTGCTCAAGCTCGGGCTGGAGCTCGGCCCGCTCGTGCTGTTCTTCTTCATGAACCAGCGCGCGGGCATTTTCACGGCCACGGCCGTCTTCACGGTAGCCACCGTCGTGGCGCTGGCCGTGCATTACGCGCTCGCGCGCAAGCTGCCGATGATGCCCCTCGTCTCGGGCGTCGTCGTCATCGTCTTCGGCGCGTTGACGCTGCTGCTGCAGGACGACCTGTTCATCAAGCTCAAGCCGACGATCGTCAATTCGCTGTTCGGGACGGTCCTGCTCGTCGGGCTGTATTTCCGCAAGTCGCTGCTCACGATCGTGCTCGATTCGGTGTTCCAGCTGACCGACGAGGGCTGGCGCAAGCTGACGCTGCGGTGGGGGCTGTTCTTCTTCTTCCTCGCGGCGGTCAACGAAGTGGTCTGGCGCACGCAGACGACGGATTTCTGGGTCAGCTTCAAGGTCTTCGGCATCATGCCGATCACCATCGCCTTCGCCCTCGCGCAGACGCCCCTGATCATGCGTCACGACGCGTCGGGCGCCGATGGCGGCGCCGACGACGCGCCGCGACCCTGATCGGGCCTTCCCGTCGGCGACGCCAACCCGTAGGCTCGGCGCATGAACGCACCCGGCGCCTTTCCCCACCCGCTCCTCGTCGCCGACATCGGCGGCACCAACGCACGCTTCGCGCTGGCGCGCGCGCCGGGCGATCCGCCGCGCCTCGTCGCGCGACTCGCCACGCAGGGATTCGCATCCTTCGACGCGGCCCTCGCGGAGGCGGTGGCGGCGTGCGGCGGGGAGCGCCCGAGGGCGCTGGCGTTGTGCGCGGCCGGGCCCGTGAGCGGGCGCGCGACGCGCCTCACCAACGCCGCCCTCGCCATAGACGGTCCCGCGATCGCACGCGCCTTCCGGCTCGAGCAGGGATTTCTGCTGAACGATTTCGAGGCGGCGGCGCTCGCCCTCGCGTTCATCGAACCGGACGAAGCGACGCCCATCGGTCCGCCCGTCTCGCCCGGGCGCGGTCCGCGCGTGGTGCTCGGTCCCGGAACCGGTCTCGGCGTCGCTGCGCTCGTTCAGCACGAAGGCCGGTGGCTGCCATTGCCGGGCGAGGGCGGCCATGTCGGGATCGGGCCGCAGGACGACGAGGACGCCGAGTTCTGGCCGAGGCTGGCGCGTATCGGCGGCCGGGTCACCGCGGAGACGCTGCTCTCCGGACCCGGTCTCGCGCGCCTGCACGCGGCGCTCGCGCCCCGGCACGCGGACGGCGCCGATGTCGGCGACGATCCCGCCGAGATCACGCGTCGCGCCTTGACGGGCGCCTGCGCCCACAGCCGCGAGACGGCGCAGATCTTCCTGAAGCATCTCGCGCGGTTCTCCGGCGACATGGGCCTGGTTTACGGCGCGACGGGGGGCGTCTTCATCCGGGGCGGCGTCGCTTCGGCGCTGGCGCCCCTCCTCACGCCGGAGGCGTTCCGTTCGCATTTCGCGGACAAGCGCCCGGTCGAGGCTTTCGCGCGGACGTTTCCCCTCGCCATGCTGCGCGACGACGCGGCGATCCTGCGGTCGCTGGCCAAGCTCGGGGCGCGGCCGGACCAGTTCGCCTTCGATTTCGCGGCGAGGCTCTGGCGGTCGTGACCGGTCCGGTCGGTTCGGCTTGGGCGGCTCGCGTCAGGCTGCCCTTGGGTCAGGCGGCCTGCGGCGCGGAATTCTCCATCAGGAGGGCGTAGATCGCGGCGGCGTCGTGCGCGGCGCGCAGGCGCTCGAGCACGCCGGGCTGGCGCAGCACGCGGGCGATGCGGGAGAGCGCCTTCAGGTGGTCGGCCCCGGCGGTCTCGGGCGCGAGCAGCAGAAACAGGATATCGACGGGCATTCCGTCGATCGCCTCGAAATCGATCGGCCGCTCCAGCCGCGCCACGAGGCCGAACAGCCGGTCCGTCTTCGCGAGCTTGCCGTGCGGGATGGCGATGCCGTCGCCGATCCCCGTCGAGCCGAGCCGCTCGCGCTGGAGCAACGTCTCGAAGACCTCTTGCGCGTCGAGGCCGGCCAGGCGCGCGGCGTAAGCCGCGATTTCCTGAAGGGCCTGCTTTTTGCCCGGCGCCCTGAGCGCCGGGACGACGGCTTCGGGTGAGAGGATATCTGCGAGAAGCATGACGTCCTTCAAGCTCGTTCGCGATCGACGCGGAAACGTCGAGGCGCAGGCGCGGCGAAGCGCGTCAGCGTCTCCGGATCGACAGGGTTCCGGCGCGGCGCCATCACGCTGTCACGGCTGCTCGGCCGGCGGATCGACCCAGCCGATCGCTCCGTCCGTGCGGCGGTAGACGATGTTCACACGCCCGCTGCCCGCATGCTGGAACACCAGACAGGCGGCGCCGGTCAGATCGAGTTCGACCACGGCTTCGCTCACCGAGAGGCTCTGCAGAGAGCGCGTGGATTCGTGGATGACGACGGGATGGAACTCTCCCTCGGCCTCTTCCTCGGCGGCGTCGTCGAAGGCAGGCGATTCGATCACCGAATAGCTCGCGGCGATCACCTCGTGCGACTTGCCGTTCGCCGATGAGCGATCGTTCAGCCGGCGCTTGTGCCGACGCAGGCGCTTTTCGATGCGCGTCGCGGTCTGGTCGAAGGCGACATACGCCTCCTGAGCCGCGCCGGTGGATTCCAGGGTCACGCCGGTGGCGAGATGGAGGACGCATTCCGAGCGGTAGCCGCTGCCTTCGGGCTCGAACGTGACATGGCCGGTCACGGCGCCGTCGAAATATTTGGCGAGCGCCGCCTCGACACGACCCTGCACGTGCGTGCGCAGGGACTCGCCGATGTCCATGTTCTTACCGGAGATGCGAAGCGTCATGACCTCCCCCTTTTATTCTGCGCGGCGAAGCGCCGCGCCGGGTCTATCTCTAGAGGTAAGGGGGGCGGGTCGCGGCGTCAACGAAGAGCGGACCATCCCTTAGGGGGCGCCTCTTTCGGCTCAGCCGCCCTTGAGGCGTCGACGCTCGACGGAAGAAGGGATCCGCAGTGATTCCCGGTATTTCGCAATCGTGCGTCGCGCGATGTCAATTCCCTGCTCGCGCAGCTTTTTCACCAGCGCGTCGTCGGAGAGAACCGATTCGAGCGTCTCCTGGTCGATCAGCTGCTTGATGCGATGGCGCACCGCTTCGGCCGAATGCGCCTCCTCGCCGCCGGCGCCGGGAATGGAGGCGGTGAAGAAATATTTCATCTCGAAGACGCCCCGGCTCGTGCCGATGGCCTTGTTCGACGTCACCCGAGAAACGGTCGATTCGTGCATGCCGATCGCGTCCGCGATGGTCTTGAGGTTGAGCGGGCGCAGATGCGCGACGCCGTGGGCGAAGAACCCGTCCTGCTGGCGCACGATCTCCGAGGCGACCTTGACGATGGTGCGGGCGCGCTGGTCGAGGGAGCGGGTCAGCCAGTTCGCGGTCTGAAGGCATTCGTTGACATAGGCCTTCTCCGCGTCCGAGCGCGCGCTGCGCGAGACGCGGGCGAGATAGCTCTGGTTCATCAGGACCCGCGGCAAGGTCTGGGGATTGAGGTCGACGATCCAGGAGCCGTCCGCCGCCGTCCGCACGAACACGTCGGGAATAAGGATCTCGGCCGGCGATCCGCCGAAGGCGCGGCCGGGCTTCGGATCCAGCGCCCGGATTTCGGCGACCATCTCGACCATGTCCTCGTCGTCGACGCCGCAGATGCGCTTGAGCACGGCGAGATCGCGACGGGCGAGAAGATCGAGCCGGCCGACGAGCGCCTGCATGCAGGGGTCGAAGCGATTGCGCTCCCGCAGCTGGATGGCGAGGCATTCGGCGAGATCGCGCGCGCCGACGCCCGACGGGTCGAAGCCCTGCACGACGCGCAGCACCGCCTCGACTTGCGACGGCGGGGCCGACAGCCGGTCGGCGATGTCCTCGACGCTTTCGGTCAGATATCCGGCGTCGTCGATGGCGTCGATGACGAAGCCCCCGATCAGCCGCTGGCGCGGGTCGGCTGTCGCCAGGTCGAGCTGGGCGAAGAGGTGTTCGCGGAGCGTCGCTTCCCGCGTCAGACTCGATTCGAAGCCGCCTTCGTCGTCATCGAACGAGCCGCCGGCGCCGACGCCGCTCCAGAGCCCTTGCGACAGCGTCAGTTCGTCGCCGCCGGTCGCCTCGCGGGCCGGGGTCGGGTTTTCGCTCTGGAAGACGTTCTCGAGCGAGGTGTCGAGATCGCGCTCGATGCTGGCCCGGTCAGGCGTGAGATCGGAGGACGACCACGGCGGAGGCTCGCCGTCGCCGGCGGGCGAGCGCCCGGCGTCGTCGCCGGCGTCATCGCCCTGTGCGGCGCGCGCCGGCGTCTCGCCCTCTTCCTCGCGCTCGAGTAATGGATTACGCTCAAGCTCGGCGTCGACATAGGCCGCGAGGTCGAGATGCGACAATTGCAGCAGCTTGATCGCCTGCAGCAGCTGGGGCGTCATCACCAGCGACTGACCTTGGCGGAGCTCCATGCGCTGCGACAGATTCATCGGGTCTCCCTGCCGATCGCGATCTTCCTAGGCACGCTTCTTGCATAAAAAGCTTTCGCATTCGTATCGTGGATAGTCGAGCGCGTCAAAGCCTCTCGTCGCGGGTTCAAGCCCGAGCTTCGCCACGACGCGGGCGATGCGGCGTTGCGCTGGTCGCCCCGGCGGGCTATGGCCGTGGCGCGATGAACGATGCGAGA
This sequence comes from Microvirga sp., assembly GCA_022241475.1. Next base: position 206,206 of record JAKOMT010000003.1, read on the forward strand.
GCCAGATGAGCCGCGACGACGTCAAAATCACCCCGGAGCTGGTGAAGGAACACGGGCTCAAGCCCGACGAGTACGAGCGCTTCGTCGCCCTGATCGGCCGCGAACCGACGATCACGGAGCTCGGCATCGTCTCGGCGATGTGGAACGAGCATTGCTCGTACAAGTCCTCGCGCCTGCATTTGCGCGGCTTGCCGACCAAGGCGCCCTGGGTGATCCAGGGGCCGGGCGAGAACGCCGGCGTCATCGACATCGGCGACGGGCTCGCCTGCGTCTTCAAGATGGAGAGCCACAACCATCCGAGCTTCATCGAGCCCTATCAGGGCGCGGCGACCGGGGTCGGCGGCATCCTGCGCGACGTCTTCACCATGGGCGCGCGCCCCATCGCGGCGCTCAACGCCCTGCGCTTCGGCTCGCCCGAGCATCCCAAGACCCGCCACCTCGTCGCGGGCGTCGTCCACGGCATCGGCGGCTACGGAAATTCCTTCGGCGTGCCGACGGTCGCGGGCTCCGTCGGCTTTCATTCGCGCTACGACGGCAACATCCTCGTCAACGCCATGGCGGTCGGCCTCGCGAAGGTGGACGAGATCTTCTACGCCAAGGCGACGGGGGTCGGTAACCCGATCGTCTATCTCGGCTCCAAGACCGGCCGCGACGGAATCCACGGCGCGACCATGGCCTCCGCCAGCTTCGACGATTCGGCCGACGAGAAGCGCCCGACCGTGCAGGTCGGCGATCCCTTCGCCGAGAAGCTGCTGCTCGAGGCCTGCCTCGAACTGATGGCGTCGGGCGCGGTGATCGCGATCCAGGACATGGGCGCCGCCGGCCTGACCTCGTCGTCCGTCGAGATGGGCGCCAAGGGCGATCTCGGCATCGAACTCGATCTCGACGCGGTGCCCTGCCGCGAGGAGGGCATGACGGCMTACGAGATGATGCTCTCGGAGAGCCAGGAGCGCATGCTCATGGTGCTCAAGCCCGGCATGGAGGAGGAGGCGCAGGCGATCTTCCGCAAGTGGGGGCTCGACTTCGCCATCATCGGCAAGACCACGGACACCTTGCGTTTCGTCATCAAGCACCAGGGCGAGGTCAAGGCCGACCTGCCGATCAAGGAGCTCGGCGACGAGGCGCCTCTCTACGACCGCCCGCACACGCCGACGCCGCCGCGCCCCGTGATCGCGCCGGACAGCGTCGCCGCGCCATTGTCGAACGCCGACGCGCTCCTCAAGCTGATCGGCTCTCCCGACCTCTGCTCGAAGCGCTGGGTCTGGGAGCAATACGACCACCTCATCCTGGGGAACACCGTGCAGACGCCGGGCGGCGACGCTGCTATCGTGCGCGTGCTCGACGGGCCGAAGGGCCTCGCGCTGACGACCGACGTGACGCCCCGCTACTGCGAGGCCGATCCCTTCGAGGGCGGCAAGCAGGCGGTGGCCGAGACCTGGCGCAACATCTGCGCGGTGGGCGGGCGCCCGCTCGCCATCACCGACAACCTCAATTTCGGCAATCCCGAGCGCCCGCACTTCATGGGCCAGCTCGTCGGCTGCATCCGCGGCATCGGCGCGGCCTGCGAGGCCCTCGACTACCCCGTCGTCTCCGGCAACGTCTCGCTCTACAACGAGACGAACGAAGTCGGCATCCTGCCCACCCCCTCGATCGGCGGCGTCGGCCTGCTCGACGATTGCACGCGCCACGCGAGCGTCGCCTTCAAGCGCGAGGGCGACGCGATCCTGCTCGTGGGCGACACCCAGGGCTGGCTCGGAGCCTCGGTCTATCTCGCGCAGATCTGCGGCCGGGAGGAGGGCGCGCCCCCGCCCGTCGACCTCGCGGCCGAGCGCCGCAACGGCGAATTCGTGCGCGGCCTGATCGAGCAGGGCCGCGTCGACACGGCGCACGACCTGTCCGACGGCGGCCTCTGCGTGGCGTTGGCGGAGATGGCGATGGCGGGCCGCATCGGCGCGACGGTCGCGGCTCTGCCGGACGGGACGCCCGCCCATGCGTTCCTCTTCGGCGAGGATCAGGGCCGCTACCTCATCGCCGTTCCCGCCGACTCGGCGCCCGCCATCCTCGACGCCGCCAGCGAGGCCGGCGTTCCGGTCTCGAAACTCGGCGAGACGGGTGGGGACGCGTTGATTCTGCCGCGCGAGCGGGCCATATCTATCGATGCGCTCACCCGGGCGCACGAGGATTGGTTGCCCACCTACATGGCCGCCGAGCCGGCCTGAGGAGAGACTGTCACGATGCCCATGGACGCCCACGATATCGAACGGATGATCAAGGACGCGATTCCGGACGCGGCTGTCGAGATCCGCGATCTCGCCGGCGACGGCGATCACTACGCCGCGACCGTCACCTCGCCCTCGTTCAGGGGCAAGAGCCGGGTCCAGCAGCATCAGATGGTGTATCAGGCGCTGCAGGGCCGCATGGGCGGCGTCTTGCACGCGCTCGCTCTCACCACGATCCCCGCAGAATGACGGCCCGCGGTCCGGCGTCTTGACCGCCGGAGCACAGGAGAAAACCATGGCGAACGCGCAAGAATTCATCGACAACGAAGTGAAGACCAACGACGTCGTGCTCTTCATGAAGGGCACGCCGCAATTCCCCATGTGCGGCTTCTCGGGTCAGGTCGTACAGATCCTGAACCACCTCGGCGTCGCCTATAAGGGCGTCAACGTGCTCGAGGACGAGGGCGTCCGCAACGGCATCAAGGAATACTCGAACTGGCCGACGATCCCCCAGCTCTACGTCAAGGGAGAGTTCGTCGGCGGTTGCGACATCACTCGCGAGATGTTCCAGGCCGGCGAGCTGCAGCAGCTCCTCACCGAAAAGGGCGTTTCGGTGAACCAGGGCGCGTGAGCGTCCGTCGGCGCGCGCTATGATCCGGCTCCCGCCGCACGGTCCCGGCCTGCGGATCGGCCTGTTCGGCGGGTCGTTCGACCCGCCGCACGAGGGCCATCTGCTCGTCGCGCGGCTGGCGATGAGACGCCTGAAGCTCGATCGGCTGTGGTGGCTGGTCACCCCGGGCAATCCGCTCAAGGACCACAGCCGCCTCGCGCCCCTGCCGCGGAGACTCGCGGCCGCCCGCGCGCTCGCGCGTCATCCGCGCATCGTCGTGACCGATCTCGAAGCGAAGGCCGGGCTCGCCTACACGCTCGACACGCTGCGCTTCCTGAAAGCGCGCTGTCCCGGCGTTCGGTTCGTCTGGATCATGGGGGGCGACGGGCTCGCAAACCTGCATCGCTGGCGCGGCTGGCGCGAGATTACGGCGCTCGCGCCCTTCGCCGTGATCGATCGGCCGGGGGCGACCTTGCGCGCCAAGGCCTCTCCCGCGGCGCGCGCGCTGGCGGCGCGACGCCTTCCGGAATCGCGCGCGTCGCGGCTGGCGCTGGCCCCGCCGCCGGCGTGGGTGTATCTCCACGGTCCGCGTTCCAGCCTGTCGTCGACCGAAATCCGTAGGCGCGAAGGCCGGCGGAGCGATTGAAATCCGGCGCGAAGGCGCGCATCTATGGAAAATGGGCGACGATTTCACGTAGCCCCTTTCGAAGTGAGGACATGGCGCTGAATTCGGTATCCCAGCATGACGCGCCCGCGTCGCAGCATCCTTCCCCGGCAGGAGCCGAAGGCTCGGGGAAGGGCGATCTCCTGTCCCTGGTCCGCGCCTCTCTGGAGGACATGAAGGCCGAGGACGTGGTCGAAATCGATCTCGCCGGAAAGACGTCGATCGCGGACGCCATGGTGGTGGCCACGGGGCGGTCCGACCGGCATGTCGGAGCCATCGCCGATCGCCTGGTCAAGGAGCTCAAGGAAAGCGGCTTCGGCGCCCCGCGCGTCGAGGGCGTTCCCGCCTGCGACTGGGTTTTGATCGACGCCGGCGACGTGATCGCCCACATCTTCCGCCCCGAGGTCCGCAGCTTCTACAATCTCGAGAAGATGTGGGGCTCCGACAGGCCGGCCGAGCCCGCGAAGGGCTGAGGGCCGCTGCGGGGACCGAGCGAAAGGCCGGCGCGGTGAAACTGTCGCTGATCGCCGTCGGGCGGCTCAAGGCCGGCCCGGAACGGGAACTCGTCGAGCGCTATCGCGAGCGCGTCGCGGCTTCGGGCCGGGCGCTCGGCCTCGCCGGGCTCGACGTTGCCGAAATCGTCGAATCGCGCGCCCGTCGCGAGGAGGACCGGCGCGCCGAGGAGGGCCAGGCCATCATCGCTCGCGCCGGCGAGACTCCGCTCGTTCTGCTCGACGAGCGCGGCGAGCGCCCGACGAGCGACGGCTTCGCCCGCATGATCGCCGAAGCCCGCGATGCGGGGCTGCCCGGCCTCGCCTTCGTCATCGGCGGGCCGGACGGGCTCGACCAGTCCCTGCGCGGGCGGGCGAGGGCGGTCCTGTCCTTCGGCTCGCTCACCATGCCGCACCAGATCGTGCGCGCGCTCGTCGCGGAGCAGATTTACCGCGCGTTAACCATCATGAGCGGACATCCTTATCATCGGGCGGGTCAGATCGGAGCGTGAGGGGCCGAAACGTGCGCAGGCGAGCGGCCATCGGCGACGGGACAGCGACGGCCAAGCGCGCCGCGGCCGCCGCGTTCGGCTTCTTCGTCGCGCTGGCGCTCTCCTCGCCTCTGCTCGCGCAGAACGCGGCGCCGGACGCGCCGCAGGCGCAGCCCGCCGAAGCCTCCGAGGAAGAACTCGCCCGTCGCGCGCTCGAACTGCAGGAGCTTCAGCAGGCGCTCGACGCCGCCGCGCAGGCGCAGCGCACGCTCGACGAGGAGATCGCCCGGATCGTCGAGGACCGCGCCACCCTGAACGAGGCGCTGATCGACACGAGCGCGCGTATCCGGGAGAACGAGGACCGATCCGCCGATCTGGAGAGCCGGCTCGAAACCCTGATCGCGGCCGAGGCGGCCATCAGGCGCTCGCTCGATTCGCGCCGCGGCGTGATCGTCGAGGTTCTCGCCGCCCTCCAGCGCATGGGGCGGCGTCCCCCGCCGGCCGTGCTCGTCCAGCCCGAAGACATTCTGGCCGCCGTCCGCACCTCGATGCTGCTCGGGGCCGTGGTGCCCGAACTGCGCGCCGAGACGCAGGCGCTCGCCGACGATCTCGCGGAACTCGTGCGCCTGCGGACGGCGATCGCGGATGACCGAATCGCGCTCGCCGAGGAGCTTGCGGCCCTCGACCGCGAGCGGATTCGGGTGGCCGCGCTGATCGACGCGCGGCAGGAGAGCCTGCGCGTCGCCAGCGCCGGAGTCGCCGACGAGAGCGCGCGGGTGGCCGAACTCGCCGCCCGGGCCGGCGATCTCAAAGAATTGATCGACGGCATGGAGCAGCAGATCGCCGCATCGCGGACCGCCGCGCTGGCCGCGCGGGAGGCCGGCGAGCGACTGGCGGCGGAGACGCGACGGCAATTCGCCGCAGCCGCCGCGCTCGATCCGGCGCGGCTCGCCCCGCAGATTCCCTTCGCTGAAGCCCGTGGAATGCTGACCACGCCTGTCGGAGGCCAGGTTTTGCGGGCTTTCGGGGCGCCCGACGATTTCGGCGGGGCGATGCGGGGGGTCTCGTTCGAATCCCGCTCGGGCGAGATCGTCACGGCTCCCGCGGACGGCTGGGTGGCCTATGCCGGCCCGTTTCGCTCATTCGAGCGACTCTTGATAATCAACGTCGGCGACGACTACTATATCCTCATGGCCGGGATGGAGGCTATCAATGTGGAGGTCGGGCAATTCGTGCTGGCGGGAGAGCCGGTGGCGACGATGGGCCCCTCCTGGACCCCCTCGCCGGCGACCGGCGTCATCGACGCGGATGGACCCGTGCTCTATGTAGAGTTCCGCAAGGACGGAGGATCGATCGATCCCTCGTCGTGGTGGCAGGCGAGGCTAAGCGAAAAGGTTCGCGGATAATGCGCAAGGTTCCTATGTTGATGATCGGCATGCTGGTCGGCGCGAGCGCCGCCACGCTGGTCTCCCAGACGCAGCTCCTCTCGGGCACGAGCGCAGTCGCGGCCTCCGCCGAAACCTATCGGCAACTCAGCCTCTTCGGAGACATCTTCGAGAAGGTCCGCACGAGCTATGTCGAGCAGCCCGAAGAGGCCAAGCTCGTCGAGGCCGCGGTCAACGGGATGTTGACGTCCCTCGATCCGCATTCGAGCTACATGGACCCCAAGAGCTTCCGCGACATGCAGGTGCAGACGCGCGGCGAGTTCGGCGGCCTCGGCATCGAGGTCACGATGGAGGATGGGCTCGTCAAGGTCGTCACCCCGATCGACGAGACGCCCGCCGCCAAGGCCGGAGTCATGCCGAACGATCTCATCACCCACATCAACGGCGAGCAGGTCCAGGGCATGACCCTGAACCAGGCGGTCGACATGATGCGCGGACCGGTTAATTCAGAGGTCCAGCTGCGCATCCGTCGCGGCGCCTCCGCCGAGCCGGTCGAGGTGACCATCGTGCGCGACGTGATCCGCGTCCGCGCCGTGCGCTCGCGCGTCGAGGACGACATCGCCTATCTGCGCCTCACGACCTTCAACGAGCAGACCTATTCGAACCTGCGCAGCTCGATCGAGCAGTTGAAGACCGAGATCGGCGCCGACCGCCTCAAGGGCTACGTCATCGACCTGCGCAACAACCCGGGCGGCCTTCTCGAACAGGCGATCATGGTGTCCGACGCGTTCCTCGACCGTGGCGAGATCGTCTCGACCCGCGGCCGCGAGGCGCGCGAGACGCAGCGTTACTCGGCCAAATCCGGCGATCTGACCGACGGCAAGCCGATCGTCGTGCTCGTCAACGGCGGGTCGGCCTCGGCCTCCGAGATCGTCGCGGGAGCGCTGCAGGACCACGAGCGCGCGACGATCCTCGGCACGCGCTCGTTCGGCAAGGGCTCCGTGCAGACGATCATCCCGCTCGGCGGCAACGGCGCGCTCCGCCTGACGACCGCCCGCTACTACACGCCGTCGGGCACCTCGATCCAGGCCAAGGGCATCGATCCGGACCGGGTCGTGCAGCAGCGCGTGCCCGAGGATCTCGCCGGCCGTGACGAGACCCAAGGCGAAGCCGGTCTTCGCGGGCACCTGGCGGGCGACGACGAGGAGGCGAGCGGCTCATCGGCTTACGTTCCGACCGATCCGACGGAAGATCTGCAACTGATCGCCGCGCTCAAGCTGCTCCGCGGCGAGCCGATCGACGTCGCCAACCCGGCCGAATCCGGATCCGACGCGACGCAGCCCGTTCCGAACTAATCGCAGCGGGCGAGCAAGCCTGGGCGTCCAGGCGCAAACCGACGCCCTCCCCACGGGGAGGGCGGGATGCGGCGGATAGCGCCATCATTTCCGAACGAGCCGCCCGCCAAGCTTCGCGCTGATCGCGCGAAGCACTCACCCTAGCCCTCCCCAGAGGCGAGGGAATTCCGGCTTGGTTGAAGCGCGAATCAGCTCCCGCCCGGCGCGCTGGGCGGATGGCGTCGGCGATCTCAGCCCGAGAGCTTCTCCAGCATCGCTTCGGACAATTCGAAATTGGCGTAGACGTTCTGGATGTCGTCGTGATCCTCGAGCGACTCGAGGAGCCGCATCAACTTCTCGCCCGCCTCCTCGTCCACCGCCACCGTGGTCTGCGGCTTCCAGACGAGCGCGGATTTGCGCGCCTCGCCGAACGTCGCCTCCAGCGCCTTCGTCACCTCGTTGAGCGCGCTCTGCTCGCAATACACCTCGTGGCCGCTCTCGCCGGACGCCACGTCGTCTGCGCCGGCCTCGATCGCGGCTTCGAGCATCGCGTCCGCGTCGGCCTTGTCGGCGTCGTATTCGACCACGCCGACACGGTCGAACATGAACGACACGGCGCCGGTCTCGGCGAGGCTGCCGCCGGATTTCGTGAAGTAGGAGCGCACGTCGGAGGCCGTGCGGTTGCGGTTGTCGGTCATCGCCTCGACGATGACGGCGATGCCGCCGGGGCCGTAGCCCTCGTAGCGGATCTCCTCGTAATTATCCGCGTCGCCGCCCTGGGACTTCTTGATCGCGCGTTCGATGTTGTCCTTGGGCATGTTCTCCGCGCGGGCCGCGAGCACGGCGGCGCGCAGGCGCGGGTTCATGGCGGGGTCGGGCATGCCCATCTTGGCCGCCACGGTGATTTCCTTGGCGAGCTTGGAGAACAGCTTGGAGCGCTGCGCGTCGGCGCGGCCCTTCCGGTGCATGATGTTCTTGAACTGTGAATGTCCGGCCATGGGGCTCCGCTCGCTCTGTTGCGGCGCGCCTGCCCGGGCGCCGCCCGTATTCCCGATTGTTCGCAGGCTTATAGGCGCGCGGCCGGGTTTTTGCCAAGCCCTGCGTCAGTCAGCGGGCTCTCCCGGGCGCGCCGCGGCGCCGGCGCCGAATTCGCGACCGCCGAGCGCGTCGGCGAGGCGCGCCTTCGCCGAGCCGGGACGCAGGGGCTTCTGCTGGCTCTCGTGCGGCGCCCAGCCGGAGAGCCAGACGATCTCGAAGTTCGCGCGCAGGCGACCGTCCGCGTCGGCGAATCGCTCCGCGTAGATCGCCGCCGCGCGCATCAGCGTCGCGCGCCGCAGCGGCGTCCTTCGACGCGCGACGAGGGCGTTCGTCAGCCCCATGGCCCGCAGATCGCGCATCAATGCGAACGGGTCGCCGTAGCGCACCGTCACCGGCTCGACGTCCGTCACCGGCAGCGCGAAGCCGGCGCGCTGCAGCAGGCCGCCCAGATCGCGCACGTCGGCGAAGGGCGCCACGCGCGGGCTGGCGCCGCCCTCGATCTCCGCTTCCGCGGCCGTGAACGCCTGGCGCAGTTCGGTCAGGCTCGCTCCACCGAGAAGGCAGCCGATGAAGAGGCCGTCCGGCTTCAAGGCGCGGCGGATCTGGACGAGGGCGCCGGGCAGGTCGTTGACGGCGTGCAGCGAGAGAATCGAGGTGGCGAGATCGAAGCGCTCTTTCGCGAAGGGCAGCGCCTCCTCGTCCGCGACGACGGCGCCGGCCTCGCCCGACGACATTCCCGCGAAGGCGGCGCGGAAGACGGTTCCCGCCCGCCCGCTCTCGCGCAGGAAGGCGGCGGCTTGCGGTCCGGGCGTGCCGATATCGAGCGCGACGTCGAATTCGCGCGCCACCGGGGCGAGCCGCAGCGCGAGATCCGCCACCGCGTGCTCGACGAGGAACGGCGCGAAGCCCTGCGCATGCGCTCGCGCCAGCCGGCGCCGCACGAGCGCGCGGTCGAAGACGGTTCGATCGTCGGGCGATGCGGTCATGCTTCCCTATCGCGCGAAACGCGGCCCGCGTGAAGCCTCAGCCCCGGGCGACGAAGGGCATTTTCGTCGCCATCAGCGTCATCGTGAAGACGTTGGCCTCGAGCGGCAGGCTGGCCATATAGGCGACCGCCCGTCCCGCCTGCTCGACATCCATCAGCGGTTCGGAGCGCGTCGATCCGTCGGCCTGGAGCACGCCCTCGGCCATTCGCCGCGCGAGGTCCGTTTCGGCGTTGCCGATATCGAGCTGGCCGACGGCGATGTCGTATTTGCGGCCGTCGAGGGAGAGCGTCTTGGTGATGCCCGAGACGGCGTGCTTGGTGGCCGTGTAGGCGATCGAGTTGGGACGTGGGGCGTGGGCCGAGATCGAGCCGTTGTTGATGATCCGGCCTCCGCGCGGCGTCTGCGCCTTCATGATGCGGAAGGCCTGGGCGGAGCACAGGAACGTGCCGGTGAGATTGGCGTCCACCACCGCCTTCCAGGTCTCGAAGGGCAATTTGTCGACGTCCACCGCCGGCGTGCCGAGCCCGGCGTTGTTGAAGAGCAGGTCGAGCCGGCCGAATCGCGCTTCGTGCGCGGCGAAGAGCGCTTCGACGGAGGCCGGATCGCCGACGTCGGCCGAGACCGCGAGCGTCTCGCCTCCCAGCGCGCGGATCGCGGCCGCCGTCTCTTCGAGCGGCTGGGGTCTGCGTCCGGCGAGCGTGACGCTCCAGCCGTCCTTGGCCAGCGCGAGCGCCGCAGACTGACCGATCCCCGTGCCTGCTCCCGTTACGAGCGCGATCTTCGTCATTCTCGTCTCCCTCGTTGTGATGTCGTTCTTGTCTTTCTTGTCGTTCGTGTCCGCCCGTACGGGCCCGATCTCACGGCGTCACCCATCCCCTGCGCCGCCCCGGGGACCGCCCCACGGGCGACCCCACACGCCGCCCCATGGCGGACGCGCGGCGCCTCCCCGGGACTCGTTGGCGTGCGAGACGTCTGCGTTCGCCGCCGCCCCGGTTTCGCCCGCCTCACGCGCGGCGATTTCTTCGGGAGTCTCGCGCAGAACGAGCGCTTCCGGCGGCGGCCGGCGTCCGCCGGCGTGGCGCTCGAGGGCGCTCACCCGCGTCTCGATGTCGGGGTGCGTCGCCAGCAGGGCGGTGAAGCCCCGGCGCGGATTCTCGACGCACATCTCCATGATCGCGCCGGGAGCGCCGGGCAGTTCCGCGCGCTGTTCGATCTTGAGGAGGGCCGAGATCATCGCGTCCGGGTTCTTGGTCAGTTCGACGGCGCCGGCGTCGGCGAGGAATTCGCGCGAGCGTGACAGCGCGAAGCGAATCACGACCGACAGCGCCCAGGCGACGACGATGATCGCCACCGCGATCAGCACGAGGACGATCGCGCCGCCGCCGCCCCCGCGACCGCGACCCTGTCCGCCGACACGGCCGCCCGGGACGCCCCGGAAGCGCGCGCCGCCGCGCATACCCTGGAACATCAATTCGCCGACGAACGAAATCACGCCCGCGATGATTCCCGCGATCACCATCATCCGCACGTCCTCATTGCGGATGTGCGTCAGTTCGTGCGCGATCACCGCCTCGATCTCGGCGTCGTCGAGGCGCTCGACGAGGCCGCGCGTCAGGGTCACGGCGTATTGCTTCTCGTTCAGCCCGCTGGCGAAGGCGTTGAGCGCGTCGGTGTCCATGATCTTGAGCGCCGGCGTGCTCATGCCGCGGGAAATGCACAAGTTCTCGAGCATGCGATACAGGCGGGGATCGTCGGAGCGCGAGATCGGTCGCGATCTGGTGAGCGCGTCGATCATCTTCTGGTGGCCGAAATAGGCGATGACGATCCAGACGGCGACGCCGATCGTGGCGAGCGGCGCGAGGTAGAGCATGTCGCCGGCCGCGCCGCGCAAGCTTGTCTCGAGATCGTCGTAGGCGCCCTCTCCGAAGGCCCGGCCGAGCAGGGCCCCCGCATAGACGATCGCGTAGATCAGAAAGAACAAGCCGCCGATCAGCAGGGCCGAGCGGCGGCGGTTCGACTGGATATGCGAGTAGAGGCCGAAAGCGGGCGACACGGAGAGGCTCCTTCCCGCGCGACGCGCGCGGCTCTCAGAACTTCACCTGCGGCGGGGTCTGCATCGTCTCGCGTCGCGTCTCGCCGACGTCGAAGAACTCGCGCGAGGTGAAGCCCAGCGAGCGGGCGAAGAGCACCGCCGGAAACGCTTCGATCGCCGCGTTGAACTCGGCCACCGCATTGTTGAAGAAGCGCCGCGCGGCGGCGAGCTTGTCCTCGACGTTCGACAATTCGCTCTGGAGCGCGAGGAAGTTCTGGTTGGCCTTGAGGTCCGGATACGCCTCGGCCAGCGCGAACATGCGCCCGAGCGTCGCCGTCAGCATGTTCTCGGCCGCGGCCTGCTCCGCCGGTCCCTGCGCGCTCGTCGCCGCGTTGCGCGCCGCGACCACCGCGTCGAGGGTTTCGCGCTCGTGCGCTGCGTAACCCTTCACGGTTTCGATGAGGTTCGGGATCAGATCGTGGCGCTGGTGCAGCTGAACGTCGATGTCGGCGTAGGCTTGCGTGACGCGCTGGCGCATCGCGACGAGGCCGTTGTAGGTCGTGACGCCCCAGATCAGGACGAGGGCGATCAGCCCCAAGAGCACCCATTCCATGCGGCTTCCCCCGGCTGGCGCGAAACGGCGACGAGAGTGGCACGCCGACAGGCGGGCGACAAGGCGTCGGCTCGCGCCCGGGATCGCCGATCTCGCGCCCGGGCGCGCCGAAAGCCCAGAAGAGCGCGCCTTTCCGCCGCGGTCTCGCCCGATTCGCGGTTGATTGGAGCGATCAGGAAAGAACGTCCGTCCGCGATCGATTCGGATCCTTTGGAAAGGATCGGTCAAGGTTGACGAAATCTTCACCCCAGCACGTCATTGTCTTCGCGATACCAGTTCAGCCGGTAATCTCGCGTCCAGGAGTTTGTCCGCCATGTTCGCTTCGTTCCCCCTTTCGCGCGGCCTGCGTCTGGCCGCGATACTCGCCGTGGGGCTCTCGCTCGCGGCCTGCGCGCGCGGCGCGGAGGATCTCGCCGGGGCCGGCGGATTCGGCGCCGGAGCGGGCGGGGGCGGCGCATCGACGCCGGGATCGACCCAGGACTTCACGGTCAATGTCGGCGATCGGGTCTTTTTCGACACCGATTCGACGGACCTGAACGCGTCCGGCGTCGCCACGCTGGACCAGCAGGCCCAGTGGCTGCAGCGCTATCCCCGCTACACGTTCCTCATCGAGGGGCACGCGGACGAGCGCGGCACGCGCGAGTACAATTTCTCGCTGGGCGCCCGCCGCGCCCAGACCGTGCGCGATTATCTCGCCTCGCGCGGGATTTCCTCCGATCGCATGCGCATCGTCTCCTACGGCAAGGAGCGCCCGGTCGTGGCTTGCGCCGAATCGCCCTGTTTCGCGCAGAACCGCCGCGCGGTGACCCTGCTCGACGGCGCTCCGGGATCGTGATCGCGCGGCTCGCCTTAATTTAGCCGCCGGCGCGCAATTGTGATATCGCAGAGATCCGCAATTGTGACCAACGCCGCAGGACCGAGCCCATGATGGCATTCGCGCTGACGCAGCTTCGACCGCCGGCCACGTTCGTGGCGCGCGCGGTCGGACTCGCGTGTCTCGTCGCCGCCCTCGCGCTGTTCGCGCCGCCGCCGGCGGCGGCGCAGGACCTCTCGGAGATGGTCCTGCGCCTGAGCCGCCTGGAAGGGCAGGTGCGCACCCTGTCCGGCCAGGTCGAAGAGCTGACCTTCGAGAATCGCCGCTTGCGCGAGCAGGTCGAGCGTTTCCAGGAGGACGTCGAGTTCCGCTTTCAGGACAGCGGCGGCGGCGGTTCGCCGCCTCCCGAGCGACGCTCGCAGGCGCCGGCCGACGCTCCGGCGATCCCGTCGGCTCCCGCCCTCGGCGCGCCGCTCCCCGACATCGCGCCGCCGCTCCAGCAAGGGCGGAACGACGCTTTCGATCCGGGCCGCGACCCGGCCGCCCCGGGCGCTCCCCAGCCGCTCGGAACGACAACGCCCTCCGCGCCGCTGGAGCTCCCCGGCGCGCGCTTCTCGGAAGGCGGAGTGGCCGTGACGCCCGGCGGCGAGCGGCCCTTTCCGACGGCCGAGGGTCCGATCTCCTTCGGCGATGGATCGTCGCTTCCGGCGGACCCCTCGCCGCGCAGCGGACCCAGCATCGCCGCGACCGGCGACGCCGATCCGAGCGTGGTCTACAACGACGCCTACGCCTTTCTTCTCGCTGCTCAATACGAGCGGGCGGAGATGGGCTTCAGGCAGTTCCTGCAATCCCACCCGCGCGACGCGCTCGCGCCCGACGCCCAGTTCTGGCTCGGCGAGAGCTACGCGCAGCGCGGTCGCCACCGGGAGGCGGCCGAGCATTTCCTGATCGTCTCCACCGAGCATCCGCAGTCGCGCATGGCGCCGCGGGCGTTGCTGCGGCTCGGGGGCGCTCTCGCCGAGATCGGCGTGCCGGATCAGGCCTGCGCCACGCTCGCGGAGATCCCGCGCCAGTATCCGCAGGCGGCCGTAGACCTGCGCGACAGCATCGCGCGCGAGCGCGCCCGCGCCGGCTGCGCTTGATCCAGAACGATCCGCCGGCCGACATTTCCGCCGACGAAGCGGCCTCCCTGTTTCGCGCGACCCTGCGCGAGGGCGAGACCACCTGCCTCCTCGCAGTGTCGGGCGGACCCGATTCCACCGCGTTGATGCGCCTCGCAGCCGAGGCGGCTCCTCTGCTCTCGCCTTTGCGCTTCGTCGTCGCGAGCGTCGATCACGGTCTACGCGCCTCGGCGCGCGCGGAGGCGGAGGGAGTGGTCGCGCAGGCGCGGTCGCTCGGCATGGAGGCTAGACTCCTGAGCTGGGCGTCCGTCGAAAAACCCGCCCGGGGCGTGCAGAAGGCGGCGCGCGAGGCGCGCTACCGGCTCCTGCGCGCGGCGGCGCGCGACATCGGCGCGGGCGTTCTGATGACGGCGCATACGCTCGACGATCAGGCCGAGACCGTCTTGATGCGGCTCGCGTCCGGCTCCGGGCTCGACGGCCTCGCCGCCATGGCGGCGCGCTCGCCCAACGATGACATCGTCCTCGCCCGGCCCTTTCTCGCGATCCCGAAAGCGCGCCTCGTCGCGACCTGCCGGGCGCGCGGCTGGAGCTTCGTGGAAGACCCAACGAATCGCGATTCGTCCTACGCCCGACCCCGCTTGCGAGCGCTGGCGCCGGCGCTCGCGTCGGAAGGCCTGACGGCGGAGCGGCTCGCCCGTCTCGCACGCCGCGCCGCCGCAGCCCGCGACGCGCTCGACGCTTGCGCGCGGGCCTGTCTCGCGCGCGCGGAGCTGACGGGCGGTGCCCGCGCCGGCATGGCCCTCGACGGCCGCGTCCTCTTCGCCGAGCCCTTCGAGATCGTGCTGCGCGTCGTCGCACTCGCGATCGAGGCCGTCGCGGGCGGCGACGACGCCGGCCGCGACGGAGTTTACGGTCCTGGCCTACGCAAGCGCGAAGCGTTGTGCGAGGCGCTGGTCGCCGCCCACGCGGCGGGCGCCGGGATGCCGGGCCGCACCCTCGGCGGCGCGCGCGTCGCCCTTGACGGGCAAGGGCGCGTGAGCGTTTCGCGCGCGCCTGCGCGACGGATCGGTTAGGCCGATCCTCGCCGCGGACCCGCCGCATTCGGAGCGCTACTGTCGCGCGTGTTGGTGGCGCTTTGACGCGGTGACGCGCCGCGTCGAGTAGCATCCCTTGGCAAGGGGCGCCCGCGCGCCTAGATTACAGCCAGCCGTACGACGCCCGAAACGCGCGTCGCGGACTGGCCATCGGCGATGAACGGACCGAGATGAACCCGTATTTCAAGAATTTCGCCCTCTGGGTGATCGTGATCCTGCTGCTCCTCGCTCTGGTGACTCTCTTCCAGAGCCCGAACCAGAGGGTCGCCGGGCGCGATATCGCCTATAGCCAGCTCCTCACCGACGCCGAGGCGGGCCGGGTGTCGAGCGTCCTCATCTCGGGCAACGAGATCACCGGGACCTATCAGGACGGCGGCGCCTTCGCGACCTACGCGCCCAACGATCCGACCCTCGTGAGCACGCTTCAGGAGCGCGGCGTCACAATCAACGTGCGCCCGCCCCAAGACAACACGCCCTGGTTCGTGGCGCTGCTCCTCAACTGGCTTCCGATCCTGATCTTCATCGGCGCGTGGATCTTCCTCTCGCGTCAGATGCAGAGCGGCGCGGGACGCGCCATGGGATTCGGCAAGTCCAAGGCGAAGTTGCTGACCGAGGCTCATGGCCGCGTCACCTTCGAGGATGTCGCGGGCATCGACGAGGCCAAGGAAGATCTCATGGAGATCGTGGAATTTCTGCGCGATCCGCAGAAGTTCCAGCGGCTGGGCGGGCGGATCCCGCGCGGCGTGCTGCTGGTCGGCCCTCCCGGCACCGGCAAGACCTTGACCGCCCGCGCCGTCGCCGGCGAGGCGAACGTGCCGTTCTTCACGATCTCCGGCTCCGACTTCGTCGAGATGTTCGTGGGCGTCGGCGCCAGCCGCGTGCGCGACATGTTCGAGCAGGCCAAGAAGAATTCGCCCTGCATCATCTTCATCGACGAGATTGACGCCGTCGGCCGTCATCGCGGCGCCGGCCTCGGCGGCGGCAACGACGAGCGCGAGCAGACGCTCAACCAGCTCCTCGTCGAGATGGACGGCTTCGAGGCCAACGAGGGCGTCATCATCATCGCCGCGACGAACCGCCCCGACGTGCTCGATCCGGCGCTGTTGCGCCCCGGCCGCTTCGACCGTCAGATCGTGGTGCCCAATCCCGACGTCTCGGGCCGCGAGAAGATCCTGCGCGTCCACATGCGCAAGGTCCCGCTCGCTCCCGACGTCGACGTCCGGGTGATCGCGCGCGGCACGCCGGGCTTTTCGGGCGCGGACCTGATGAACCTCGTCAACGAGGCGGCGCTTCTCGCCGCGCGCCGCTCGAAGCGAATCGTGACGCACGCCGAGTTCGAGGACGCCAAGGACAAGGTCATGATGGGCGCAGAGCGCAAATCGATGGCCATGTCGGAGGAAGAGAAGAAGCTCACCGCCTATCACGAGGCCGGCCACGCCCTCGTGGGCCTCTACGTGCCGGCGGGCATCCCCGTGCACAAGGCGACGATCATCCCCCGCGGACGCGCGCTCGGCATGGTGAAGTTCCTGCCCGAGGGCGACCGCTACTCGATGAAGTTCAAGGAGTTCACCTCGCAACTCGCCGTCGCCATGGGCGGGCGCGTCGCCGAGGAGATGACCTTCGGCAAGGAGAACATCACCTCCGGCGCCACCGGCGACATCCAGCAGGCCACCAAGATGGCCCGCGCGATGGTCACGCAGATGGGCTATTCCGACGAGCTCGGCCTCGTGGCCTATGGCGACAACCAGGAAGAGGTCTTCTTGGGCATGTCCATGGGCCGCCAGCAGAATCTTTCGGAGGAAACCGCCCGCAAGATCGACTCGGAGGTGCGCAAGCTGGTCCATCAGGGCTATCTCGACGCCAAGGCGATCATCACCGAGCATCACGACGAGTTCGTGCGCATCGCCGAGGCGCTGCTCGAGTTCGAGACGCTGTCCGGGGACGAGATCATCGCCCTGCGCGAGGGCAAGCGGCCCGTTCGCGATACGCCGGAGACGCCCCAGCCGACCCGCGGATCGATCGTCCCGAGCGCCGGCAAGTCACGGCCGCGCAGCGAGCCCGACGCCGATGATCCCGGCCTGGAGCCCCAGCCGCAGGTCTGACGGGGCCCGCCCCCAACTCTCCGGAGACGCCCGCCTCGCGCGGGCGTTTTCGCGTGCCGTTACAATCGCTAAAGGAAAGTGATCTAGGCTCCCTGCCGGTCGCCTTGACGCGTTCGCGCCGGCGATCCTAGACAACCGTCGACGCGGCGTGGGTCCGCGTGGGAGTTAAGGCATTGCGGAAGCATTTCGGCACCGACGGCATCCGGGGGCGCGCCAACGTCACGATCACCCCCGAACTCGCGCTGCGCGTAGGGCAGGCGGCCGGGCTCGCCTTCCAGCGCGGCGACCACCGCCACCGGGTGGTGATCGGCAAGGACACCCGCCTCTCGGGCTACATGATCGAGAACGCCCTCGTCGCCGGCTTCACCTCCGTCGGGATGGACACGCTGCTGCTGGGCCCCATGCCGACGCCCGCCGTCGCCATGCTGACGCGCTCGATGCGCGCCGATCTCGGCGTCATGATCTCGGCCTCGCACAATCCCTTCGAGGACAACGGCATCAAGCTCTTCGGACCCGACGGGTTCAAGCTCTCCGACGACGTGGAGCGCCGGATCGAAAAGCTGATGGGCCTCGATCTCATGAAGCGGCTTTCGGAGCCGGCCCTGCTCGGGCGCGCCAAGCGCGTCGAGGGCGTGCAGGCGCGCTATGTCGAGTTCGCCAAGCGCACCCTGCCGCGCGGCCTCGATCTCGAGGGCCTGCGCATCGTCGTCGACTGCGCCAACGGCGCCGCCTATAAGGTCGCGCCCGACGCCCTGTGGGAGCTGGGCGCCGAGGTCTTCGCCATCGGAGATCAGCCCGACGGCATGAACATCAACCGCGAAGTCGGCTCGACCGCTCCCGACGCGCTCATGGCGAAGGTGCGTGAATTGCGCGCCGACATCGGCATCGCGCTCGACGGCGACGCCGATCGGGTCCTGATCGTGGACGAGAAGGGCCAGCTCGTGGACGGCGACCAGTTGATGGCCGCGATCGCCAGGAGCTGGCGCGACGACGGACGCCTCGCGCGCGCCGGCGTCGTGGCCACGGTGATGTCCAATCTCGGCCTCGAACGCCATCTCGCCGATCTCGGTCTCGAACTCGTGCGCACCGCCGTCGGCGACCGCTATGTCCTCGAGCACATGCGCGAGCACGGCTACAATCTCGGCGGCGAGCAATCCGGCCACATCATCCTGTCGGACTACGCCACCACGGGCGACGGCCTCGTCGCCGCCCTGCAGCTTCTCGCCGTCGTGAAGACGTCGGGCCGCCCGGTCTCGGAGATCTGTCACAGCTTCGAGCCGCTGCCGCAGATCCTCAAGAACGTCCGCTACGCAGCGGGTGAGCCGCTGGGCGACGCGCGGGTCGTCACGGCGATCGAGGAGGGGCGCAAGGCGCTCGGCGCGGGCGGGCGCCTCGTGATCCGGCCGTCGGGAACCGAGCCGGTGATTCGCGTGATGGGCGAGGGCGATGATCGCGACCTCGTGCTCAAGGTGGTCGATTCCATCGTCGAGACGGTGACGCGGGTCGCAGCCTGACGTAACGGAGTGAAGCCGCGGACGAGTGTTCGCGCCCGCTTCCCCGAATTGTTATCCTTAATTTTTAGGCTTAATCAGCCCTTAAGAACTTTTTGCGAATCTGTCCCCATCGAAGGAACGAGCGGCGACGCACCCGTGCGCGGCGCTCCCAGAGGGACAGGTCATGGAACGAATCCGCCTCGTCGCGCTTGCCGGAGCGACGTTGCTCGCCGCAACGGCTCACTCATTCGCAGCCGATCTGCCGAAAGCGCCGCCGATTTATGATCCGCCGCCGCCGCCCGTGGCGATCGGCGGGGGCTGGTATCTGCGCGGGGACGTCGGCGTCACCAACCAGCAGTTCCGCAAGCTCACGCATGCCGAACTCGATCTCCTGCCGTTCGAATGGCTCGATAAGGGCAAGTTCCGGTCGGCCGCGACGATCGGCGTGGGCGTCGGCTACCAGATCAATTCGTGGTTCCGTACGGACGTCACCGGCGAGTATCGCACTAGCTCGAACTTCAAGGCGCGCGACCGTTATCCGGACGCCGGCCTGCCGGGCGGCTTCGGCTTCAACGACTTCACCGCCAAGAAGACCGAGTGGCTCGGCCTCGTGAACGGCTACCTCGACCTCGGCACCTGGAGCGGCTTCACGCCGTATGTCGGCGCCGGCGTCGGCCTCGCGAAGGTCGATATCTCGGACTTCCGCGACTTCAACGCGCTTCGCAACGTCGACGCGCGCGCTCCGAACGGCGGTCGCTGGAACGTCGCCTGGGCGCTGCACGCGGGCTTCGCCTACGACCTGTCGCACCAGCTCAAGCTCGACGTCGGCTATCGCTTCGTATCGCTCGGCAAGGGCCGCACCGGCGGACCGCCCCGCGTGGTCGGAGCCGCGGGCGGCGTCACGACCCAGCCCTGGGTGTTCAACGACATCTATTCGCACGACGTGCGCGCCGGCCTGCGCTGGACCTTCGCCGCTCCGGCGCCGATCCATCCGGGGACCTGGTCGGACCCGATCATTCGCAAATACTGATCGTCCGCATGACGCGAACGAAGAGAACGGCGCCCGGGAGGGCGCCGTTTTCCGTTTTCGCAGCACGAGAACGGGGCTCGAAAGATTTCATTAAGCTTAATCGATGATTAACGATCCGACGCGATAGTCCCGACCTGAAACCAACAAGTCGAGGACATTCGATGACGATCCGCGCGCTCTCATTCTTCGCGGCGATTGTCGGCGTGGCCGCCGCGGCCCTGCCGGCGCAGGCCTCCGATCTGTTGCCCCCGCTGCCCGACCTCGACACGCCTCTGATCGCGCGCGACGACGTCGGCTCGGGCTGGTATCTCCGCGGCGACGTCGGGGGCGCCAACTCGCAGATCGGCCGCACGACGTTGTCGCCCAATCCCGGCTTCTCGCCGTTCCGCGGCGCCAAGCTCGGCTCCGCCGTGTCGCTCGGGCTGGGCGCGGGCTACCGGTTCAATCCCTGGCTTCGCGCCGACCTCACGGTCGATCGACGGTTCGAAAGCCGGTTCTCCGCCCGCAACGCGACGCTCGCCGCGCCGGGCGTCGCGCTCCATCACGGGGCGAAGATCTCGGCGACGGTCGCGCTGGCCAACGTCTACCTCGACCTCGGAACCTGGGCCGGACTGACGCCGTACATCGGCGCGGGCGTCGGCGTCGCCGGCAAGACCATCTCGAATTACACCATCGACGGCCCCGGCGCGCCGGCGAACCGGGTTCCCGGCCGCAGCCGCACGGATGTCGCGTGGGGATTGATGGGCGGCGTCGCGGTGGATGTCGGACGCGGCGCCAGCCTCGATCTCGGCTACCGCTATCTCGCGCTCGGCCGCCTCGAGACGCGCGCGACGCCGGCTACCGGCGCGACGCGGATCCGTAACGTCGAATCGCACGAATTCCGCGCCGGTCTTCGCTGGTCCTTCCACTGACGCGGTCGACGGCTCGGGCTGGAAACGCATCGTTAAGGTTAATCGTTCAAGAATCGCATTATCCGGGCCGCGTCGAACATTCGTCGGCGGCCGCCAGCAGAGGAACCGTCATGCGCGCCAGCATCTTCGCCGGCATGGCCATCGCCGCCGTCATCGTCGCCGCCCCGGCTCAATCCGCCGATCTGTTCGGATCCCTTCGCGGAACGCAGAACGTTCATCCCGGGCAGACCGTTCACAACGGCATGACGCCGGTGACGACCTGGCAGGGCGCCTATTTCGGCGGCTTCGCCGGCATCGCCTCGGGACAGGCCAATCCGGGCCGCTCGCTGCAGAGCTTCCTCGGGCGCGAACTGCGGCTCAACACCTTCGAGAACCGCAATGGACTCTCTAACTGGATCTCGCTTCCTGCGGGCAAGGAAAAGGGCAAGAATTTCGGCGTCTTCGCGGGCTATAATTTCCAGTTCGACGAGGCCGTTCTCGGGTTCGAGGCCGACTACACCCGCTTGAACCTGCGCCTGACGAGCACCGATTCGCTCACGCGCGTGATCGGCGACCTGACGGGCCTTTTCGGGCTCGAAGGGCAGCCGGGCAACGTGACCATGACGGGACGCTCGAACCTCCACCTCAAGGATCTGATGACGCTGCGCGCCCGCGCGGGCTACACGGCCGGGTCCTTCATGCCCTTCGTCACCGCCGGCGTCGCGCTCGCCAATTACGAGCTGTCGCAGTCGGCCGAGAGGCGGGTGGTGGTGCTCGGGACGGGCCAGACGGCGACCGCGGCGTACGGACCCCAGAACAAATCCGGCTTCGCCTTCGGCTTCGCCGGCGGCGCGGGCGTCGACGTGGCTTTGGGCCAGAACGGGTTCATGCGCGGCGAGTGGCAATACGCCCATTTCCGCGACATCCAGGGCGTCAAGGCGACCCTGCACAATATTCGCGCCGCGACCGGCGTGCGCTTCTGACGCGACGCAGCGCAGGAGATTTAAAGCGGCGGAGCCCGGTCGGGCTCCGCCGTTTCGCGTTGGCGCGCCGTCGCCTCGCTTGACGGAGCCCGCGCCCCTCGTCATACCGGTCGGCGGGACACCTATCCCCAACGATAGGCGCCCATCTGAAAGGATGGACTGACATGACGAATACGCTTCCCGCCGCGCGTCCGCGCGCGCCCTACTTCTCGTCCGGCCCCTGCGCCAAGCGCCCCGGATGGTCGCTTCAAGCCCTGAGCGACGCCTCGCTCGGCCGCTCTCACCGCGCCAAGATCGGCAAGGCCAAGCTCGCGGAGGCCATCGACCTCACGCGCGAAGTGCTCGGCGTGCCGGCGGATTACCGCATCGGCATCGTCCCGGCTTCCGACACCGGCGCCGTCGAGATGGCGATGTGGACCATGCTCGGCGCCCGCGGCGTCGACCTCCTCGCCTGGGAGAGCTTCGGCGAGGGCTGGATCACCGACGCGGTGAAGCAGCTCAAGCTCACCGATACGCGCATCATCAAGGCCGGCTACGGCGAGTTGCCCGATCTCTCGCAGGTCGACGCGAAAAACCGGGACGTGGTCTTCACCTGGAACGGCACGACGTCCGGCGTGCGCGTCGAGAACGCCGACTGGATCGCCGCCGAGCGTGACGGCGTCGTCATCTGCGACGCGACGTCCGCCGCCTTCGCGCAGCGGCTCGACTGGGCCAAGCTCGACGTCGTCACCTTCTCCTGGCAGAAGGTGCTGGGCGGCGAGGCGGCGCACGGCATGCTGATCCTCTCCCCGCGCGCCGTGGCGCGTCTCGAGAGCTACACGCCCGACCGGCCGCTCCCGAAGATCTTCCGCCTGACGTCGGGCGGCAAGCTGATCGAGGGGATCTTCAAGGGCGAAACGATCAACACGCCCTCCATGCTCGCGGTCGAGGATTACCTCGACGCGCTGAAGTGGGCGAAGGGCCTCGGCGGGCTCGACGCGCTGGTCGCCCGGGCCGACGCCAACGCCGGCGTGATCGCGGACTGGGCGGCGAAGTCGTCCTGGGCCGCGAACCTCGCCAAAGACCCGGCCACGGCCTCGAATACGAGCGTCTGCCTGACGATCGTCGACCCCGAAATCGTCGCCAGGGGGCCGGACGCCGTCGCGCAGGTCGCCAAGGGGCTGGCCTCGCGGCTCGAGAAGGAAGGCGTCGCCCTCGACATCGGCGCTTATCGCGACGCGCCCGCGGGCTTGCGCATCTGGTGCGGAGCGACCGTCGAGAAGGCCGATCTCGAAGCTCTCACGCCGTGGCTCGACTGGGCCTTCGCCGAAGAAAAAGCGAAGCTCGCGCAAGCGGCCTGAACGCGCGCGACGCTCCTCCCTCCCCTCAGGGGAGGGCCGGGGTGGGGCGGCCGCGAACGCGGCCTCTTGCCTCCGGGCGAGCAGACAGAACGTTGCGAGCTTCGCGCGTTTCGCGCGAACACCCCACCCTTAATCCCTCCCCTGAGGGGAGGGAGACCGGTTGCGGCTACGCCCGCCGGCATCGATTTTTCAGGAGACATCCGCCATGACCGCTCCCCGCGTCCTCATTTCAGACGCCCTTTCTCCCGCCGCCGTCGAGATCTTCAAGACGCGCGGCGTCGAGGTCGATTTCCAGCCGGACCTCGGCAAGGACAAAGATCGCCTCGCAGAGATCATCGGCCAGTATGACGGCCTGGCCATCCGCTCGGCGACGAAGGTTACGCCCAGGATTCTGGAGCGCGCGGAGCGCCTCAAGGTCATCGGCCGCGCCGGCATCGGCGTCGACAACGTCGACGTTCCCGCCGCCACGGCGCGCGGCGTGATCGTGATGAATACGCCCTTCGGCAACTCGATCACCACCGCGGAGCACGCCATCGCCATGATGTTCGCGCTGGCGCGCCAGATCCCGCAGGCCGACGCTTCGACGCAGGCCGGCAAGTGGGAGAAGAACCGCTTCATGGGCGTCGAGATCACGGCGAAGACGCTCGGTCTCATCGGCTGCGGAAATATCGGCTCGATCGTCGCCGACCGCGCCGTGGGCCTGCGCATGCACGTGATCGCCTATGACCCGTTCCTCAGCCCCGAGCGCGCGGCCGAGCTCGGCGTCGAGCGGGTCGAGCTCGACGAATTGCTCGCCCGCGCCGACATCATCACGCTGCACACCCCGCTGACCGACAAGACGCGCAATATCCTCTCGGCCGACGCGATCGCGCGCACGAAGCCGGGCGTGCGCATCGTCAACTGCGCCCGCGGCGGCCTCGTCGACGAGGCGGCGTTGCGCGTGGCGCTCGACAACGGCCACGTCGCCGGCGCCGCCTTCGACGTGTTCACGGACGAGCCGGCGACCGAGAACGCGCTGTTCGGCCATCCGAACGTCGTCTGCACGCCCCATCTCGGCGCCGCCACGACGGAGGCGCAGGAGAACGTCGCGCTTCAGGTCGCCGAGCAGATGTCGAACTACCTGATCTCGGGCGCCATCGAGAACGCCATCAACTTCCCCTCGATCAGCGCCGAGGAGGCGCCGCGCCTGAAGCCGTTCATCGCGCTCGCCGAGAGGCTCGGCTCCTTCGTCGGCCAGCTCACCGAGGCCCCGATCAGGGGCATCCGCATCGAATACGAGGGCGAGGTCGGGGGCATGAACACCCGCGCGCTCACCTCCGCCGCCGTCACCGGCGCCCTGCGGCCGTTCCTGCCGGACGTCAACATGGTCTCGGCGCCGAGCGTCGCGCGCGACCGCGGCATCACCGTCGAGGAGGTCAAGCGCGACGCGCAGACGCGCGATTACGACAGCTTGATCCGCATCGTGATCGACGCCGAGGACATGCCGCGCCACGCCGGCGGCACCGTCTTCCATGACGGCAAGCCGCGCGTCGTCGAGATCCGCGACATCACCATCGACGCCGAATTCGCGCCCCACATGATCTACGTCCGCAACGCCGACAAGCCGGGGTTCATCGGCGCTTTCGGCTCGCTGCTCGGCGACGCGGGCGTCAACATCGCGACCTTCGCGCTCGGCCGCGACAGGCCGGGCGGCGACGCGATCTGCTTCGTCTCCGTCGACCAGCCCGTCGGCGCGGAACTCCTCGCCCGCATCGAGGCGCTGCCGCAGGTGAAGCGCGCGCGCGCCGTGAACTTCTGATCGGCCAGGTCCGATCCCGGAACAAGGGTCGCGGGGTGAGCCTCCGCGACCCTTTATTGCGACGATGCAAGGGATGACCCCTAAAATGGCGGGCCTCGACGGCTTATCTCTTTCCTGAATGCAAGAAAGAGAGGTTCACGATGGGATTGCTCGTCGAAGGAAAATGGCGCGACGACTGGTACGACACCAAGTCGACCGGCGGCCGGTTCAAGCGGCAGGATTCGCGCTTCCGTAACTGGGTCACGCCGGACGGAGCTCCGGGGCCGACGGGGGAGGGCGGTTTCGCCGCCGAGCCCGGACGCTACCATCTCTATGTCAGCCTCGCCTGCCCGTGGGCGCACCGCACCCTGATCTTCCGCAAGCTGAAGGGCCTCGAGGACGCGATCGGCGTCTCGGTGGTGCATTGGCTGATGCTCGACGAGGGCTGGACCTTCGAGCCCGGCCCGGGCGTCGTCGCGGACGACGTGAACGGCGCGCGCGTGCTGCACGAAGTCTATACGGCCGCCGACGCCGGCTACACGGGCCGCGTCACCGTTCCGATCCTCTGGGACAAGCAGCGCAAGACGATCGTCAACAACGAATCGGCCGACATCATCCGCATGCTCAACAGCGCCTTCGACGGCGTCGGCGCGGCGGCGGGCGATTATTATCCCGAAGCGCTGCGCGCCGAGATCGACGAGCTGAACGACCGGATCTACGACACGGTCAACAACGGCGTCTACAAGTCCGGCTTCGCGACGACGCAGGACGCCTACGAAGAAGCCGTGCGGCCGCTGTTCGAGACGCTCGACGCGCTCGACGAGCGGCTCGCGACGCGGCGCTATCTGACGGGCGACACGGTGACGGAAGCCGACTGGCGGCTGTTCACCACGCTCGTGCGCTTCGACGCCGTCTATGTCGGCCACTTCAAGTGCAACCTGCGCCGGATCGCGGATTACCGCCATATCAGCGGCTACCTGCGCGAATTGCATCAATGGCCGGGGGTGCGCGAGACGGTCGATTTCGACCACATCAAGCGCCACTATTACGAGAGCCACGGGACGATCAACCCCACGGGTATCGTTCCGCTCGGCCCGATCCTCGATCTCGACGCGCCGCACGGGCGCGAGGCGATCGGCGGCTGAATTAACGCGCGTCGGCGACGCCGGTCGACGCCCGTCCCTGATCAGATCTCGTCAATGAGATCGTCGGCGACGGCCCGACGGGCGTCGTCGTCCGCGGCGAGCCGGTGAAAATGGATTTCATCGGCGCCGCGCGCGATCATCGCGGCGAGCCAGCCTGCGCGCTCCCGACCGGCGCATGACACGTCGACAACGCGCGCGAAGCCCGCCTGATCGCGTCGGACGGCGATCATCACGTCGCCCGCGAGATCCTCGTCGTCGAGTTCGGCGCTCGCCATGATCCCCACCACGTAGCGCCGACCCGACCGCCCTCGCCACGACGAGAGCGACAGCGCGAAATCGAGCCCCGCCGTCGCCCGCAGCCGCTCCTCGCGGACCCGCGCCCGCTCGACGCGGTTCTCGCGCGATGGCCGTGCGGCGAAGATGAGGGCGGCGTGCATGTTCATGCAATGTTCTTATCATCGCGCCGAGACCTCGTCAATCAGACCGTCATCCCGAAACCGCGCGCCCGGCGTTCGTCGCCGAGACGATCCGGCGCGCCTCCATCCAGGCCTCGCGCGTCGCGTGCTTGCGGTCGCTCGCCGAATCGAACGCGATCGGTTCGCCCCAATGCACGACGACGTCAAAGGGGCCGCCGGTGAGCACGCCCGCGAGATGGGGCACGAGGTCCATGTCGCCGTACCAGCAGAGATCGGGCCGCTCTGCCCGGGTCAGGGGCAGGCCGTTGCGGCGGGTGTAGGCGATGGCGAGCGGCTGTAGCGCGAGGTCGTCGAGCGCATGGTCGTCGACCGCCATCCGCGCCGCGCCGACGAGGGAGGCGCGGAACGGCAGGACGCGGTTGCCGTCGCTCGTCGTGCCTTCGGCGAACAGCACCACGGGTTCGCCCCGCGCCAACCGGCGCGCGATCGTCGCCGAGACTGCGCCGGTGGCGCGCTTGCTGTTGCGGTCGATGAAGATCGAGCGCTGCATGCGCGCGAGAAAGCCGAACACGGGCCAGCCGGCGATCTCGGATTTCGCCACGAAGGAGACCGGGGCGAGCGAGGCGAGGACGACGATGTCGATCCAGGAGCAGTGATTCGACAACACGAGCGAGGGCCGCCCGGCGGGCCGCGCGCCGCGCTCGACGATTCGGCCGCCGAGCACGCGGATCGCCACCCGGTGGAAGGCCATCGGCAGCGTGCGCGCCACGGCCCAGTCGAAACGCAGCGCGAGAGCGTGCAGCGGAAACAGGACGAAGAAGGTGACGACGAGCGCGACGACTTTTCCGGCGATGACGAGCGCCTTCATCGCCGAAGGCTCAGAGTTCGGCCGACATGGTCAACGCCGTGGCGCGCGACCCGTCCGCCTTGAGATAATAGCCCTCGCGCCGGCCGATCTCGGCGAACCCGAAACGGCGGTAGAGCGCGAGCGCCGGCCCATTGCCCTCGTCCACCTCGAGATGCACGCGCGCCGCTCCGCGCCGCACGAGCGCGTCGAGATGGCGCTCCAGCAGGAGCCGCGAATGCCCCTTGCCCCGCGCCGTCGACGCGATCGCGATGGTCAGGATCTCGGCCTCGTCGACGACGACCCGAGACATGCAGAAGCCTTGCGCCTCGCGGGCGCCGAAGAACATCCCGTCGCCGATGATGGAGCGCTCGACGAGCAGGCGCTCGAAATCGAGGGCGCTCCATGGTCGCGCGAAGGCGCTCGCGTGGATTTCGGCGAGGCGGCGGGAATGGGCGGTATCGAGCGGCGCCACCGAGGGCGCCGCAGGGGCGCTGAACCAGGAGGCCATCAGCGCCTCGCGATGCGCGCGGCGTCCTGCGGACGGGCGTCCGGGCCCCGCAGATAGAAGGGCTTGGGCAGCGCGCTGGCCGGATCGGCGGCCATGCCGAGGCGGGCGACCCAGGCGATGTCGGGATGATCGGCCGCCGAGTTCATCACCACCGCGACGCCGGCCTGCGTCGCCTCCGCCGCCACGATCGCAGCGGCCGATCCCGTCAGCACCACGGGGCCGGAGCCGAGATAGCGCACGGCCTCGCGCACGCCCATATGCGCCGGCGCCACGACCGAGCGTCCGCCCGGCGCCACGGCCTGGAAATAAACGGCCCCGTGCCGCGCGTCGATGGCGGCGGCGAGGAGCCTGCGCTCGCCGGACGCCACGAGCGGGGACAGGAGCGCCGACAGCGTCGTGACGCCCACGGCCGGAACGCGGCAGGCGAGCGCCACGGCGCGCGCCGCCGAGATGCCGACGCGCAGACCCGTGAAGCTGCCCGGTCCGATGGTGACGGCCACGCGGTCGATGGATTTCAGTCCGCCCTCGACCTGCGACCCGACGCGGTCGAGGAGAGGCGTCAGCGCCTCGGCGTGCCCGCGCTCCATGACGAGGCTTTCGCTCGCCAGCGGCTCGGCCGATCCCGCCTCGATGATGCAGGCCGAACAGGCCCCGAGAGCCGTGTCGATCGCCAGAACGCGCACGCTTCCCAACTCCCAAAAAGATGCGGATCAGGCGATCTCGCAGAATTCCTCGAACGCGAATCGCGGCAGTCGCGGACGCAGATCGCTGCGGTCACCATAACCGAGATTGCACAGAAAATTCGCCCGGATTCGTCCCGACGGGAAGAACGCCTCCTCGACGCCTTTGGCGTCGAACCCGCCCATCGGGCCGCAATCGAGGCCGAGCGCGCGCGCCGCCATGATGAGATACGCGCCCTGCAGCGTTCCGTTCTGAAGCGCGGCGCGTTCGATGGCCTCGGGCTTGTCCTCGACCCAGGAGCGCGGTCCGACGGGGTCGTGCGGGTGGAGGAATTCGTATTTCTCGTAGAAATCGAGATCGTAGCCGATGATCGCGGTCACGGGAGCGCTCGTGGTCTGGCGCACGTTGCCGCGGGCGAGATGCGGCTCGAGCCGCGCCTTGGCCTCGGGCGAGACGACGAAGACGATCCGGGCCGGCGAAGAATTGGCGCTCGTCGGACCCATTTTCATGAGATCGGCCAGCGCGCGCAGGAGCGCCGGCGAGACGGCGCTGTCGCGCCAGCGGCGCAGGGTGCGCGCCTCGCGGAAGAGCTGGTCGAGCGCGGCGTCGGAAAGCGGCGCGCCGGCGGCGGTCCCGGGAAAGTCCATGGCGATGTATCCCCTCGATCAATCGGATGCGCGAAACAATGCTCCGGACAGAGCACGGCCCGGCCTCGTCTTGCAAGAGGAGAGCCAGGAGGCGATCAACGAGGCGATCAACGAGGCGCGCAGAGAGGCGCGCAAAGAGGGGCGCAAGCAGCCGCGCGGCGAGGCGCATAAGCGAGCGCCCGGCCGCTTGGCCAGAGCTCGAGCCGCGTCTGATTCAGGGAATGAAAAAGCCCGGCGGTCAGACCGCCTCGACCTCGCGCACGTCGGGAATGAAATGGCGCATGAGGTTCTGGATGCCGTGCTTGAGCGTCGCGGTGGAGGAGGGGCAGCCGGCGCAGGCGCCCTTCATGGCGAGATAGACCACGCCGTCGCGATATCCGCGGAAGGTGATGTCGCCGCCGTCGCCGGCGACGGCCGGACGCACGCGCGATTCCAGCAGCTCCTTGATCGTGGCGACGGTCGCCTCGTCGGCCGCGTCGTAGAATTCCTCGTCCTGTCCGTTAGCCGCCTCGGCCGCGCCGGCCTCGAGGATCGGCAGGCCCGACATGAAATGCTCCATGATCGCGCCGAGGATCGAGGGCTTGAGATGCTGCCACTCGCCGTCGTTCTTGGTGATCGTGATGAAGTCGAAGCCGAAGAACACGCCGGCGACGCCGGGGATCGCGAACAGGCGGCGCGCCAGCGGCGAGGCGGCGCCCTCCTGCGCGTCGCGCGCGTCGAACGTTCCCGACTGCATCACCACGCTGCCGGGAAGAAACTTCATGGTGGCGGGGTTCGGGGTGGCTTCGGTCTGGATGAACATCGTCGTCACCTTGCATGAGCGTGCGGCGGGCGGAATTGCGAAATCCGATAGGGCTCGCGCCGTCACACCCGATATGGCGACCGCCGCATCCCCGTTCAAGCGGGGGCGGCGGTCGCGCTGTCGCGACGCGGCTCAGCGCGGCGCGAGGATCATGATCATCTGGCGACCCTCGAGCTGCGGCTCGAGCTCGACCTTGGCGATGTCGTTCGTCTCGTTCTTGACGCGGAGCATCAGCCTGTAGCCGATATCCTGGTGCGCCATTTCGCGACCACGGAAGCGCAAGGTGATTTTGACCTTGTCGCCCTCCTCGAAGAAGCGCCGGACGGCCTTCATCTTGGTGTCGTAATCGTGCGTGTCGATTCCGGGGCGGAGCTTGATCTCCTTGACCTCGACGGTCTTCTGCTTCTTTCGCGCTTCCGAGGCCTTCTTCTGCTGATCGAAGCGGAACTTGCCGTAATCCAGCAATTTGCAGACCGGGGGTTCCGAATTCGGCGCGATCTCGACGAGATCGAGGCCGGCCTCCTCGGCCATTTTCAACGCGTCGGGAAACGCGACGACGCCACGATTCTGGCCCTCGTCGTCGATCAGTTGCACTTCGCGGACGCCGCGAATGTCGCGATTGGCGCGCGGCCCGTCTTTTTGCGGGACCGGCATGGCTCTCATTGGACGGCGAATGGCTGCTTTCTCCTCTGCAAGGCTCCAACGCGAACGCCCTCCCGCACGCTTGCGGAAGGCCAGAACCGTCGGGCCGAAAATCGCTCCGATGGCTGACTGTTCGCGCAAAACCGCGTCAAGTCAAGGGATCCGGCTCAATTCCGCCGACCGCAGCCGCGAATCCGGGGTGTTCGGCGACCTGCGCGCCCGCCCCTGACGCCGGCTCGTCACGCCGGCTCGTCGCGCTGGCCGGCGGCGCGAGCGCGCGCGCTTCCGGCTTCCTCGCGGGCGGGCTCCGCCTTGGGCGCGTCATCCTCGCGCCGCGCGTCCGGCTCCGCCAGCAGCATGGGCGGCGGCGTTTCGGCGGCGCGCGCGTCCCCGGCGTAGTAGGTGACGTGAGGGAACGGGATCTCGATTCCGCGCTCGTCGAAGGCGGCCTTGACGTATTCGGAATAGGCGCGGCCCGTCGCCCATTGCTTGCCGGGCAATGTCTTGATGCGGGCGCGCACCACGATGGCGCTGTCGGCGAAGGACACGATCCCGTGCATCTCGAAGGGGCCGATGATGGTGGGCCCGTAATCCGGATCGGCTGCGAGCCTGTCGAAGGC
Source organism: Microvirga sp. (assembly GCA_022241475.1). Next base: position 237,021 of record JAKOMT010000003.1, read on the forward strand.
GTCGGCCATGGCCTGCTTCACGGCGGGAATGTCCGACTTGTAGTCCACGCCCATCTCCGCGACGTGGTAGGCGAAGTTGCGCATGCTGTTGGACACCATGTCCACGCTCGAGAACGGGATGACGTGGTAGACGCCGTTCAGGTCCCGCATCGAGACGGAGCGGATGGTGAGGCGCTCCACGACGCCCGATATGCCGGCGGCCGTGACGACGTCGCCTTCGTTCATGGCGTTCTCGAGCTGGATGAAGACCCCGGTGATGACGTCCTGCACGAGCTTCTGCGCGCCGAAGCCGACGGCGAGGCCGATGACGCCGGCGCCGGCGAGAAGCGGCGCGATGTTCACGCCGATCTCGGACAGGACCATGATCGCGACGACGACGCACAGGGTCACGGTGAAAGCGTTGCGGAAGAGCGAGAGCAGCGTGCGCTCGCGCGCCGTCGCCGCCGTCCCGTAATCGGGGTTCAGCCGATACTCCACCCATGACGACACCACGAGATACAGCACGAAGCCGCCGACCAGGATCAGGGCCGCCGAAAGCAGCGAGGTCGTGATCGCGAGACCGACGCCCGAGGTCGCCCAGGCGATGACGTCGAACATCTCCCACGCGGACGCGACGGCGAACATGACCGTCGCCACGATCACGAATCGCACGACCTGGAGCACCTTTGGAACAAAGGCGTTGAGCCGCGACTCGAGCAGCGGCAGCCGCCGCTTGACGTCGTCCGAGAGGCGCATCCCGCCCGAGATGACGCGCGAGACGAAGCTGAAGATCGCCACGCCGACGACGATCGCGATCACGCTCTTGAGCGTCGCCGCCGCCATGAATTCGATCGCCGATCGCGGATTGGCGATCCAGACGAAGAAGGCGACGAGCAGATATCCGATGGCGAGGATGTGCCAGAATTGCGCCAGCGCTTGCGCCATCCGCCCCAGAACGTCCTTCTGCCCACGGGCCACTCGCCGCATCAGGAGAGCGCGCACCATCGCCTTGTTCTGCAGGACGAGGACGATGCCGATCATGCAGGCCGTGAAGACCGCGAGCGCGCGGATCGCCTGCCCCGACGCCAATGTCAGGTTCCAGGAGACGATCGGCGCGACGAAGAGGAAGGCGTAGACGAGGAGGCTCACGACCCGGGAGAGCCAGAAATTCCAGTAATTCGCCGTCATGTCGCTGATCGGCAGATAGCGCAACGCGGCGCAGTGCGGCATCAGCGCCGCCCTGATGGCGACCTTCAGTCCCTCGGCCACGAGGAAAGCGTTGAGGAACAGGGCCGCATTCAGCCCGGTGACGATGTTGGTGGCGAGACCGGTCGCGAGCGCGTGGCCGATCACCCAGGCCAGAACCACGCTCGCCGCGTCGACGCCGACCGCCGCCGGAACGAGGGCGAGGCGGCGGATGAGCCCGCTGGCGCGGGCCTGGTCCGAGAAGCGGCGGCGTATCCGGTTGGTCACGACCCGCAACACGAGATACGTCGCCAAGGTCGCCGCCATCACGATCGCGAGCGTGCCCAGCACCCGCGCGAGAAACGTGAGGTCGGCGCTGGTGGCGTCCCGCCACAGCGTCGTGATCGAGCCGACGAATTCTCCGGCGATGCCGAAGAGGCTCGAAATGTCCTCCGCGACGACGCGGGTGCGCTCCGCGATCCGCCTCGCGAAGGGGATGGCCTCGGCCTGGGCTTCGGGCTCCGCCTGAGCCGCAGGGTCGGCCGCGCCGCGCAAGCGCTCGATCAGCCGCGCCCGCGCCGAATCATCCTCCAGAAGGTCGATCAGCGCCTGCGTCTGCGGGTCCGTCGCTGCGGGCTCGCTCGCAGCCGAGGCAGGCGTTCCCCCCGCCCCCGGGGGAAGCATCTGCGCCGCCGCAGGCGCGAGAAACGCGAGGCCGATGGCGAGAAAGGCGAGGACGGCAAGATTTCGAACGATTGTCAGGCGGCGCATGTACGAGGCTTCGTCTCTCTGTCGGGGCGGGGCGGAATAGGGCCAAACTAGGCGTTCGCGCCGTGAATGCAAACCGGCTGTCCGCGACCGGCGCGCTCCAGGTCGTTGCAGCGGGCGCCGACGGAAACGAAACTCAAACGAAAAACGCCCGGCGGATGGCCGGGCGTTTCGAACTCTGGACGGCGCGAACGCCGCGGACGTCGCGCCTCAGCGGGCGACGGTCTTGGCGACGGCGGCCTCGACCGGCTTGATCATCTCTTTCGCGAGGTTCGCGTAGAGCTCGCCGATCTTCGACGACTGGGCGACGAACGCCTCGTAGCTGCTCTTGACGAAATCGGTCTGGATTTCGATCGCCTTGTCGAGCGACTTGGCGCCGACCAGCTTCTCGAGGGCGGAAGCGCCGTGCTCGAAGGACTTCTTGGCGAAGTCGGCGGTCTCGACCGCGATCGCCTGAGCGCCCATCGAAACGCTGCCGAACGTCTTGACGGCCACGTCGACGTTTTCTTTACCGAGCTTCTGGATGTCTTCGAATTGATTGGTCATGGTGCGCATCGGCGCCGAAGCGCCGCTCCTGACTGGAAAGTTGACGGCCGATCAAGTGCGATCCGCCTGTGCACTCTTATATGTGCGCTGCACAATGCAAGTCAAGTTCTATGTTGCAGTGCAATATCAGTCAGAAATTTCCGACATTCCATTAACGGCTCCGTAACCGCGTCCTGCGCATCGTGAGGAGTGTGACGCGCTTGCAACGTCGGGCTTTTGGGGGGCCTCGCGCGTCGTTTTGTCCGAAGACCGGTATACAGGGACGGTCCTTATGGTGTTGCGTTTCGTATCCTCGCTCGTCGCGTTCCGTCCGGGACGCGCCCTCGCGGCTTTTGTCATCGCGTTCGCCGGACTGGCGGCGAGCGCCTCCGGACCCGGCAGCGGCGCGGCCGCCTACAATCCGCCCTACGCCGCTCTGGTCGTCGACGTGAAGACGGGTCGCACGCTGCATGAGGAAAATGCGGATGCGACGCGTCACCCGGCGTCGCTCACCAAAGTGATGACGCTCTATCTGCTCTTCACGCGCCTCGAACGGGGCGAGCTTCGCCTCGATTCGCCGCTGCGCGTCTCCGCGCGCGCCGCGGCCGAGCCGCCCTCCAAGCTCGGATTGAGAGCCGGATCCACCATCACCGTGGAAAACGCCATCTTTTCGCTCGTGACGCGTTCGGCGAACGACGCCGCCACGGTGATCGCCGAGAATCTCGGCGGCAGCGTCGAGGCGTTCGCCCGCGAGATGACCGAGACCGCCCACGCCATGGGCATGCGCCGCACGACGTTCCGCAACGCCCACGGCTTGCCGAACAGTGCGCAAGTGACGACGGCGCGCGACCTCTCGATCCTGGCGATCGCGGTGCAGGACCGGTTCCCGCAATATTATCACTACTTCAGCCGCCGCTCGTTCCAGTACGCCGGTCGGGCGCATCCCAACCACAATCGTCTGCTCGGTCGGGTGGAAGGCGTCGACGGAATCAAGACGGGCTTCATCCGCGCCTCGGGCTTCAATCTGATGACGAACGCCAAGGCGCGCGACCGGCACGTCGTGACGGTCGTGCTCGGCGGCCGCAGCGGCGCTCATCGAGACGGCATCGTCGAGCGGCTGGTCACGCGGCATTTGCCGCAGGCCTACGCCGGAGCCCGTCAGACGCCGCTCGTCGGTCCCGGCCGCGCCGTCGCGCGCGCCACGTCGGGGGTCGCGGCGATCGCAATCGCCGGGCTGCTGCCGCCCCGTCGCCCCCGCGACATCGGCGAGCCCGCGGCGATGTTCGCCAGCGTGACGTCGCCCGCCGCTCCGCAAGGCGACGCCAGGGCGCCGCTCGACCTCAACGCCATGCGGCCCGCCGTGGCCTCGGCCAGCGACGCGCCGTCGACGACCACGCCGGGCTCGTCCCGAGCGGCCTTCGCCTTCACCGATTCGACCGGTTCGATCCCGTTGCCCCCGGCCGCCATCGCGGAGGTTCGCGCCATTCCGGAAGCGAGAGCCGCGTTCGATCCGGATCAGACCGCCACCCTCGCGGCGCTCGAAACGCCGACCCCGCCTGCGCCGGCGGCGATCGCTCCGGTCGCGCAGGTTCAGGCGCTGCGTTCGCCCTGGGTGATCCAGATCGCGGCGGTCGACTCGGAGACGGCCGCCATGACGATGCTCGAGCGCGCCCGCACCCGAATCGGCGGCCCGCTCCGGCAGGCCTCCCCGTTCACGGAGCCCGTCGTCGCCAATGGCGTGACGCTCTACCGCGCCCGGTTCTCCGGTTTCGACGAGGCTGCGGAGGCGCGCAACGCCTGCCGTCAACTCGAGCGCAACGGCTTCGCCTGCTTCGCCTCGCGAAGCTGAGCCCGGCCGGTATTTCGAAGAGCAACCCCCGGACGCGCGGTTTCGCGCCCGGCGACCGACAAACCGACCACGGTCCCGTTCGGACCGTTCGCGCGTGGAGTATCAGCGATGTCGGCTCAAGAGGACGTCCTTGGCCTGGTTGACCCGGGCCGCGAGCCAGGTCGATCCGCCCTGATCGGGATGCAGTTTCAGCATCAGCGTGCGATGCGCCCGCTTGATCGCGTCGATATCGGCCCCCGACGCAAGCCCCAGGATCTCATAGGCCTCCTCTTCCGACATCGCGCCCGGCTGGGGCTCGCCGCGCGGCCCCGCGTCGGCGTCAGCCTCAGCGTCTTCACGCCATCCGGGAAACCGGCGGTCGAAATAAGCCTCCAGCAGCCGGGCGCCTTCGGCGTCTGAGGCGGCGCATTCGGCGTAGAGCGCCATCAGCTCGCGCTCGCTCAGCGCCGCGAGCGGGCGGCCCGCGAACGCTCCCGCGAGGACGGCGCCCTCCATCGCTCCGGTGTCGTGGTCGAGCGTCATCTCGATCATCGCCGAGCGCACCCGCGAGACGCGGCCCGTCGGGGTCGGCCCGGACGGGCCGCCTCCGCCGCCGGGAAAGCGGCCCATTCCGGGAAGGCGCGGCAGGTTGGCGGTGAAGCCAAGCAGCCAGGCCCCGAAGCCGGCGACGAGCATCGCGATCTCGATGCGCCCCCGCGCCAGCATCAGCGCCGCGAGGCCGAAGAGGGCGACCCCGGCGACGCCTTTCACGATCCGCGCCAGCAGCGCGGGGTTCGTGCGCGAATAGACGCGCGACAGCCACCAGAAGGCCATGAGGGCGATCGCCCCGTAGAGCAGCGTCGTCATTTAGGCCTCATCGAGCCGAGAAGCCGGCGAGCGCCCGCATCCGTCGTCGCGAGACGTTCGAGCGCGCGCGCTCCTCCGCTTGCGTAAGCCGCGGCGGCGCGCAGCAGCGCCGCGAGCGCGCCCGGCGCCGAGGCGTCGAAGCGCTCGAACGCGCCGCCGGTCAGCCGCGCGATCTCCCGGAACGTCGCCTCCGCCAGAGGATCGCCGCCCTCCTGGAAGACGAAGCCCTTGACGCCGAGCGCGCCGAGTTCGCCGGCGATCGCGCAGAGCGCGTCGGCGTCCTCCTCCATCGCGTCGCCCACATAGACGAAGGCGTCGATCCGCGTCTCGGCGACGCCCTTGCGGACGTGGCGCAGGACGCGCTCGATCTGCGTCTGTCCGCCCCGGCAGGCCATCCGCGTCATGAGATCGCTCAGGGTCGTCGGATCGGAGACCCACCGCGAGGCGCGGCATTCCCCGAAGCCGCGGAAATACACGAGCTGAACCGCGAGTCCGCCGATCGTCGCCGCCGTCTCGAACATGCCCGCCTGAACCCGGCAGGCGAGATCCCAGGTCGGCTGCCGGCTCATCGTCGCGTCGAGCGCGAAGACGAGGCGTCCCTTCGCCGCCGCGACGCGCGCGGGCGAGGGCGCGACGGCGTCGGCCTTGGCGAGAAACACGTCGACCGCGGCGTCGCCGGGGCGCTTGTCGATGTCCTTACGATCCGTCATCCGCTCCTCGTGGCGCCGTCATCGCCTATAGATAGCGTCGGGAGCGCCCGGTTCCCACCGTCCGTGCCCAGACGCGGACCGGGAAGGCGCGGAGCGGACACGCCGGCGGGGGCCGGGGAGGGCGCGAGCGCCGGCGCGAAGCTCAGCCGGCGGCGCGCGGGCCGCGCCGGTATCGGACGGGGCGTCTGCTTCACCGCCTCCACGACGATGATCCCGGCGAAGGGCGCCGAGAGGCGCGTTCCGAAACGCTCCCAGGCGCCCGCCGTGCGCAGGAACGGCTCGGAGGCGATCGGCGGCACATAGAGCGCCTCCGTCCATTTCTCGGCCGCGAAGGAATTGCGCGTCAGAAGGTCCGCGAGCTGCGAGCGGGAATAGGGGCGGCCCTGCCCGAACGGCGTCGCGTCGACGCGCGCCCAGACGCCGCGGCGGTTCGGAGTCACGATGGCGACCCGCCCCCCCGGCGCGAGCGCGCGCCACAATTCGTGGAGCAGTTCGTCCGGATCCTCGGTCGTCTCCAGCAGATGCGCGACGACGGCGTGGTCGTAGGCGGCGTCCGGGAGGGGGAGCATCAGGGGATCGGCGAGAAACGCGAGGTTCGCGTTTTCGCTCGGCCAATGCGCGACGCCCTGTCGCGCCGGCATCAGGAGGTTGACCCGCTCCGCCCGACTGAGCGCGGGACGCAGATAGGGAGGGCAATAGCCCAGCCCGAGCACCCGGCGATCCTTGACGCCGCGCAGGAAGTCGACCAGCGCGCGCGCCACGAAGCGCTGGGCGGTGCGGCCGAGCGGCGTTTCGTAAAACGACTGCAAGGCCAGAATGTCGACGATCATGCAGCCCCGCCCGCTTTCCTTTTCGCGTCAAGAAATGGCCTCTCGCGCGCCGCCGCGCAACCGGAAACGGGCGCCCGACGGATGTCTCGCACTGGACGGATCCCCCGTCGATGGGCGACAAGCGTGGGGAACAACGCAGCGAGGACTGACCATGACCGCAGGACTCCATCTCTTCCGCTGTCTGCAGGACAATGTCGGCGCGCTGATCCGCGATCCCGGATCGCGGGCCTGCGCCAGCGTCGACGCCCCGGACGCGGACGCGGTCGAGGCGGCGCTCGCCCAGACCGGCTGGCGCCTCACCGAAATCCTCGTGACCCATGGCCATCAGGACCACACCCAGGGCGTGGCGGCTCTCAAGCAACGCCACGGCGCGCGGGTCGTCGCGCCGGCCGCCTGCGAAAGCGTCGCGGCGATCGTCGACGTCGCCGTGCGCGAGGGCGACGAGATCCGCGTCGGCGGGCTGGAAGCCGAGGTCTGGGAGACGCCGGGCCATTGCGCGGATCACGTCGTCTTTCATTTCGGCGACGAAAAGCTCCTCGTCGCGGGCGACGTGCTCTTCGTCATGGGCTGCGGGCGCGTGCCGGGCGGCGATTACGCCGGCCTGTTCCGGGCGCTGGAGCGCGTGCGCGCCCTGCCGGACGATACGCAGGCGATCGTCGGCCACGACTACACGCTCTCGAACGCGCGCTTCGCGCTCAAGGCCGATCCCGACAACGCGCTCCTGCGCCAGCGCGCCGAGCGCGCCGAGGTCGAGGCGGAGGAGGGGCGTCTGTGGGGCATGACGACGATCGGCGAGGAGAAGGGAACGAACCCGTTCCTGCGCGCGCGCGAACCCGCGCTCGCCGCGTCGGTGGGCATGGCGGGCGCCGATCCGTTCGACGTGTTTCGCGCGCTGCGCGAATGGAAGAACAAGGGGTGAGCGCCGTGCCGCACGCAATCGACGGACTTACCGCAGACGAGGTCGTGCGCCGCCTCGGCCTCGCTCCGCACCCGGAAGGCGGGTTCTACCGCGAGACCTTTCGAGACGAGCGCGCGGACGCCTCAGGGCGCTCGGTCTCGACGGCGATCTACTATCTGCTGGGGCTTGGAGACGTTTCCGAATGGCACCGCGTCGACGCGGCGGAGACCTGGCATTTCTACGCCGGCGCGCCGCTCGTGCTCACGGTGTCGCCAAACGGCCATGACGCGCAGGCGCGCCATCTCGGCCCGGACATCCTGCGCGGACAGGAGCCGCAGATCGTCGTGCCGGCGGGATGGTGGCAGACGTCGACCTCGCTCGGCGCCTGGACGCTCGTCGGCTGCACGGTCGCGCCGGGCTTCGACTTCGCGGGCTTCGAGATGGCTCCGCCGGGCTGGCGGCCGACCCCGCGCGGCTGAGCGCGGAGGTCCGTTTCAGCGCTCGACGGCGATGTTGTCGATGAGCCGTGTCGCGCCGAGATGCGCGGCCACGAGAAGACGCCGCGCCGCGCCGGGCGTCGGCTCGCCCAGGGTCTCGGCGTCGCGCAGGGCGAGATAGTCGATCCGAAATCCCGCCTGCGTGACGCGCGCGCGCGCCGCGTCGAGAGCGGCGTCCGCCGCGACGCCCGCGCGCAACGCCGCCGCGCACGACTCGAGCGCGGCGTGCAGCGTCGGGGCGTCAGCGCGCTCCTTGGCCGAGAGGTAGCGGTTGCGCGAGGAGAGGGCGAGCCCGTCCGCCTCGCGGATGGTCTCGCAGGGGAGGATCGTCACCGGCAGGAACAGGTCGCGCGCCATGCGGGTGACGACCTTGAGCTGCTGGTAGTCCTTCTCGCCGAACGTGGCGAAATCGGGCGCAGCGACGATCAGGAGCTTCGCGACGATCGTCGCGACGCCCCGGAAATGGGTGGGGCGGAACGCGTCCTCGAGCCCCGCGCGCGCCGGCCCCTCGACATCGATGAAGGTGCATTCGCCGGGCGGATACATGACTTGGGCGGCGGGCGCGAAGACGAGATCGGCGAGGCCGTCGAGCGCGGCGCAATCGGCGTCGAAGGTGCGCGGATATTTGTCGAGATCCTCGGTCGGCGCGAATTGCGTCGGGTTGACGAAGATCGAGACGATCACCCGCTCCGCGCTGGCGCGGGCGAGGCGCACGAGCGCGAGATGGCCTTCGTGCAACGCGCCCATCGTCGGCACGAGCGCGACGCGTTCGCCCGCAGCCCGCCAGGACGCGACCTGCGCGCGCAGAGCCTCAATCGTCTCCGCGACGCCGATGCCGCGCCGCGCATGCTTCAGACCGTTCATGGAACCCGCAAAGCCCCGTCGCTTAACCGACCTCTCCGCGAGGCCGGCGTCGCGAGCGTTAGCAGAGACGCGAGGGCTCGCCAATAAGGGCCGCGCATCCCGGCGATGCGCAGAAGGCATGCCGGCCCACGCCGCAGCAGGGCGTCTCGCGGCGCCGACCTTGCCGCTGCGCGCGGCCCCTGCTAATCCACGGCCCGACAATCCTTTCGCTCGCACGCAGGACGGCGCTCGTGGCTCGACAGTTCATCTATCATATGAAGGGTCTTTCCAAGACCTATTCCGGCGGCAAGAAGGTGCTGGACGACGTCCATCTCTCCTTCTACCCGGACGCCAAGATCGGCGTTCTAGGCCCCAACGGCGCGGGCAAGTCGACGCTGCTCAAGATCATGGCCGGCATCGACAAGGACTGGAACGGCGACGCCTGGGTCGCCGAGGGCGCCCGCGTCGGATACCTGCCGCAGGAACCGCAGCTCGACGCGTCCAAGAACGTCCGCGAAAACGTCGAACTCGGGGTCGCTCCCCAGAAGGCGATCCTCGAGCGCTACAACGAGCTCGCGATGAACTATTCCGAGGAGACCGCCGACGAGATGACGGCGCTCCAGGACGAAATCGAAGCAAAGGGCCTGTGGGATCTCGATTCCAAGGTCGACCAGGCGATGGACGCGCTGCGTTGCCCGCCGGACGACTGGACCGTGGACAACCTCTCGGGCGGCGAGCGTCGCCGCGTCGCCCTGTGCCGCCTGCTGCTCGAACAGCCGGAACTGCTCCTTCTCGACGAACCGACCAACCATCTCGACGCCGAGACGGTGGCCTGGCTCGAGGGGCATCTGCGCTCCTATCCGGGCGCGATCCTGATCGTCACCCACGATCGCTACTTCCTCGACAACGTCACCGGCTGGATTCTCGAACTCGATCGCGGCCGCGGCATTCCCTACGAGGGCAACTACACCTCGTGGCTGGAGCAGAAGCAGAAGCGCCTCATGCAGGAGAGCCGCGAGGACGAGGCGCGGCTGCGCACCATCGAGCGCGAGCGCGAATGGGTCTCGTCGTCGCAGAAGGCCCGCCAGACCAAATCGAAGGCGCGTATCTCGCGCTACGAGGATCTCGTCGCCAAGTCGCAGGACAAGGGCCCCGCGACGGCGCAGATCGTCATTCCGATCGCCGAGCGCCTGGGCGCCAACGTCATCGAGTTCGACGGACTCAAGAAGGGCTACGGCGACAAGCTCCTGATCGACGGCCTCTCCTTCAAGCTGCCGCCGGGCGGCATCGTCGGCGTGATCGGCCCCAACGGCGCGGGCAAGACGACGCTGTTTCGCATGATCACCGGGCAGGACGCGCCGGACGCGGGAACGATCGCCGTCGGCGACACCGTCCAGCTCGGCTACGTCGATCAGTCGCGCGACGCGCTCGACGCCAACAAGACCGTCTGGGAGGAGATCTCCGGCGGCGGCGAGATCATCTATCTCGGAAAGCGCGAGATGAACTCGCGCGCCTATTGCTCAGCCTTCAACTTCAAGGGCGCGGACCAGCAGAAGAAGGTCGGCCAGATCTCGGGCGGAGAGCGCAATCGCGTGCATCTGGCGCGCATCCTCAAGAGCGGCGCGAATGTGCTGCTGCTCGACGAACCGACGAACGACCTCGACGTCGAGACCCTGCGCGCGCTCGAAGAGGCGCTTGAGGATTACGCCGGCTGCGCGGTCATCATCAGCCACGATCGCTGGTTCCTCGACCGCATCGCCACCCACATCCTGGCCTTCGAGGGCGACAGCCACGTCGAATGGTTCGAGGGCAACTTCGCCGATTACGAAGAAGACAAGAAGCGGCGGCTGGGCACGGATTCCACCATCCCCCACCGCATCAAGTACAAGAAGTTCTCGCGCTGACGAACAGGGGAGGCGTCGCCGCATCGCGGCGTCTCCCTCATGACAGCGTCGGGGGCGCTGCTGTAACCTCCCGAAAGAAGTTCACGGGAGGACGCGCCTAATGATTCCGAACGCCGCTCCGGAGTTCAATTTCGACCTCGGCGAGACCGCCGACGCCATCCGCGAGACGGTTCGCGCCTTCTCGCAGGAGAAGATCGCGCGGCGCGCCGAGGAGATCGACCGCACCAACACCTTCCCGCGCGATCTCTGGCGCCCGATGGGCGAACTGGGCCTGCACGGCATCACCATCGCCGAGGAGGACGGCGGCACGGGGCTCGGCTATCTCGAGCATGTCGTCGCCATGGAGGAGGTGTCGCGCGCCTCCGCCAGCGTCGGGCTTTCCTACGGCGCGCATTCCAACCTCTGCATCAACCAGATCGGCCGCCACGGGACCAAGGCGCAGAAGGAGAAGTATCTCCCCAAGCTCATCAGCGGCGAGCATGTCGGCGCGCTCGCCATGTCGGAGCCGGGCTCCGGCTCCGACGTCGTCTCCATGCGCACGCGCGCCGAGAAGACGGGCGACCGCTACGTCCTCAACGGCGCCAAGATGTGGATCACCAACGGTCCGACCGCCGAGACGCTCGTCGTCTACGCCAAGACCGACCCGGACGCCGGCGCCCGCGGCATGACGGCCTTCCTGATCGAGAAGGGGATGAAGGGCTTCTCCACGCACCAGAAGCTCGACAAGCTCGGCATGCGCGGTTCCGACACCTGCGAACTCGTCTTCGTGGATTGCGAGGTTCCGGAAGAGAACGTGCTCGGCGCGGTCGGCAAGGGCGTCAACGTCCTGATGTCGGGGCTCGATTACGAGCGCGCGGTTCTGGCCGCCGGTCCGCTCGGGATCATGCAGGCCTGCATGGACGTCGTCATGCCCTACGTCCACGAGCGCAAGCAGTTCGGCCATCCGATCGGCACGTTCCAGCTCGTCCAGGGCAAGATCGCCGACATGTATGTCGGTATGAACGCCTGCAAGGCTTACGTCTACGCGGTGGCGAAAGCCTGCGATCGCGGCGAGACGACGCGCGAGGACGCGGCCGGCGCCATTCTCTACGCCGCCGAGAAGGCGACGCAGATGGCGCTCGACGCGATCCAGCTGCTGGGCGGCAACGGCTACATCAACGATTATCCGACCGGGCGCCTCCTGCGCGACGCCAAGCTCTACGAGATCGGCGCCGGCACGAGCGAGATCCGTCGCATGCTGATCGGGCGGGAATTGTTCGGCAAGACCGCCTGAAGCAGCCTTCGTCGTCCGGAAGCGATGGCGCTATCCGCCCCACCCCGGCCGTCCCCTGCGGGGAGGGAGTTCGGTTGGCGCATGGAACGCTCGGGAATTCCCTCCCCTAAGGGGAGGGTTAGGGTGGGGTGGTTTCGCGCGACAGCGAGGCGAAAATGATTGTAGCGCCCTAGTATTCGAACATCATGCTCAGCCGCGTGTCGCGGGCGCTGCGGATATGGGTGCGGGCGTGCGCCTCGGCGGCGTCGGGATCGCGCGCCTCGATGGCGGCGAGCACGGCGGCGTGTTCCTCGACGGCCGTGTCCTTGCGCCCACTCACCGCGAACGTGGTCGAGGGCAGGAGCATCAGCGTATCGTGCAGGCCCCCGAGCACGCCGGTGATGAAGCGGTTGTGCGCCGCCTCGTAGAGCGCGTCGTGGAAGGCGCGGTTGATCTGGGCCGCGCGGGCGGGATTGTCCTGCGTCGCCTCGAACGCGTCCGAGATCTGCCGCATCGACTGGATGTCCGACGGCGAGGCGTGCTGGGCCGCGAGCCGGGCGGCGGCTCCCTCCAGAAGCTCACGCAAGGCGTAAAGTTCGACCACCCCCTGACGGCCGAGCCGAGCCACCGCGAGGCCGGTCGCCGTCATCTCGAGCAGCCCGCGCTCCTGCAGGCGCGAGAGCGCTTCGCGCACCGGCGTGCGGCTGACGTCGAAGAGACGGGCGACGTCCTCGGCCCTGATCCGGTCGCCGGGAGCGTAGGTGCCGTTTCGGAGGGAGTCGATGAGGGCTTCGTAAATGTGCTGCGCACGCGACATGGAAAATGCGGATTCCTTCATGGAAGCGTCGCACAACCGTGCACGGAAACCCGGCGCTGTAAAGTGAAATGAACACTCCCGCAAGGAGCGGGCGGCGGGTTGCATGTTCATGTAGACAACTGTATACGACTGGATATCAGCCCCACGAGGAGCCCGCCGTATGACGTCCCCCGCCGCGCCGACCGTCGGCATCATCGATCCGTTCCATCCGCGCATCGTCGAGGCGATCCGCGACGCGCTGCCGGCGGATTGGCGTCTGGTGGTCACGGGCGAGCCGACCGAGGATGCGCGCGCCGTGGCGCTCGCGGACGCTGACATCGCCTTCGTCATGGCGACGAAGATGCCGCGCAGTCTGCTCTCGCGCGCCCGCAAGCTCCGCTTCATCCAGAAGCTCGGGGCCGGTGTGGACAGCATCGACCTCGATTACTGCCGTGAGGCCGGGATCACGCTGGCGCGGCTGCAGGCGGGCAACGCCATTCCCGTGGCCGAACATACGATGCTCCTCATGCTCGCCGCCTGCCGCAACCTGCCGCGCCTCGACGCGCAGACCCGCGCCGGGCGCTGGGACAAGGAGGCCGTGCGCGGCGAGAACCAGCATATCCACGGCAAGACGGTCGGCATCGTCGGCTTCGGCGCCATCGGCCGTCAGGTCGCGCGGCTGCTGTCCGGCTTCTCGGTGAACATCCTCTATTACGATCCCATGCGCGCGGCGCCCGAGGACGAAGCGGCGCTCGGCGCGACATACGCCTCCCTCGACGATCTCGTCGCGGCCTCCGACGTCGTGACCCTGCACCTGCCGCTCATGCCCGCGACCGCCGGGCTGATCTCGGCGGAGCGGCTGTCGCGCATGAAGCGCGGCGCGATTCTCGTGAACGCCGCGCGCGGCGGGCTCGTCGACGAAGCGGCGCTGGTCGAGGCTTTGCGCGAGGGCCGGCTGTTCGGCGCGGGGCTCGACGCCTTCTCCGTCGAGCCGCCCGTCGGCAACCCGTTGCTCGAACTTCCCAACACCGTCGTCACGCCGCATTGCGCCGGGGCGACCGTCGACAATTTCGCGAGCATCGCCGAGCGGGCCGTCGCCAACACGCAGAGTTTCCTGCGGGGCGAGGCGCTTCCGGCCGCCGACGTGGTGCTCGCCGCGCCCCCCAAGGAGTGACGCGATGACGATTCTGCCCTTTCTCATCGGCGACGCGTGGACGACCGGCCGCGGCGAGGCCTTCGACAGCGTCAATCCGGCGGACGGATCGGTGTCCGCGCGCATCGGCGCCGCCGACGCCGCCGATGTCGACGACGCGGTCGCCTGCGCCCGCGCCGCTTTCGCGCAATCCGCCTGGCGCGACCTCCTCCCGCATCAGCGCGGGCGTCTTCTGGCGCGCATGGCCGATCTGATCGAGCGCGACGTCGAGCCGCTGGCCCGCGCGCAGATGTCCGACAACGGCAAGACCCTTCGCGAATGCAGGGCGCAGGCCGCCGACGCGGCCACGGTGTTTCGCTACTACGCCGCCCTGTGCGAGACCGCGGGCGGCGAGATCACCGCGCAGCGCGGACCGAGCACGACCTTCACGGTCTACGAGCCCATGGGCGTCGTCGCCGCGATCACGCCGTGGAATTCGCCTCTGACGATCGAGGCGCAAAAGCTCGCGCCGATCCTCGCGGCGGGCAACGCGGTGATCCTCAAGCCGTCCGAGGTCACGCCGCAGGTCGCGTTGCGCTTCGCGGCGCTCGCTCTCGAGGCCGGCTTCCCGGCCGGGATCGTCAACGTGGTCACGGGTCTCGGCGACGTCGGCCGCGCGCTCGTGGCGCATCCCGGCGTCGATCTCGTCAGCTTCACCGGCGGCACCGTCGCCGGGCGCCATATCGCGGAAGCCGCAGGCCGCCGGCTCTGCCCGGTCGTGCTCGAACTCGGGGGCAAATCGCCGAACGCCGTGTTCGCCGACGCCGATCTCGACGCGGCCGTGAAGGGCGCGGCGGCGGGCATCTTCGTGAGCGGCGGCCAATCCTGCATCGCCGGCTCGCGCATTTTCGTCGAGGCCTCGATCCATGACGAATTCGTCGAGCGGCTGGCGGAAGAAGCCCTCGCGTGGGCGCCGGGCGTTCCCGAGGATCCCGCCGCCCGTATCGGCCCGATGGCGAGCTTCGAGCATCGCGACGCCGTGGCGCGCGCGGTCGACGTCGCCCGCTCCGAGGGCGCGCTCGTCAAGGCCGGCGGCTGCGCGCCCGACGACGCCGTTTTCGCAGGCGGCGCCTATTATCTGCCGACGGTGCTGGCCGGTCTCACCAACGAGGCGCGCACCTGCCGCGAGGAGATCTTCGGACCGGTCTGCGTCGTCATTCCGTTCGACGACGAGGCGGATTTCATCGCGCAGGCCAACGACAGCGATTTCGGGCTGGCGGCAGGCGTCTGGACGAGCGACGCGAGGCGCGCCTGGCGCGTCGCCCGCGCCATGCGGGCGGGCACCGTCTGGATCAACACCTACAAGGAATCCTCGATCTCGACCCCCTTCGGCGGCGTGAAGGCGAGCGGGATCGGGCGCGAGAAGGGTCTGGCGGGTCTGCGGGCCTATTGCCAGCCCAAGGGGCTGTTCTGGAACCTCGCCTGAAGGCGGGCGGGCGGCGAAACAATTCAATCAGCGGCCAGCGGACGCATCGGCCGCGACGGGAGAAAACATGACGACGACTGTTGAAGTTCTGGCCGACGCCTTCAAGGAAGCGGGCACGCCGTTCATCGTGGGCCATCCGGGCGGTGAATCCGTCGAGTTGATGGAAGCCGCGCGCAAGCGCGACATGCGCTTCATCCTCATGAAGCAGGAAGTCGCGGGCGCCATGCTGGCCGCGACCTGGGGCGACCTCACGGGCTCTCCCGGAGTCTGTCTCTCGACCCGCGGCCCCGGCGCCGCCAACATGGTCAACGGCGTCGCGCATGCGTCGCTCGACCGCTCGCCGCTGATCGCGATCACCGATCGCTATTCGACGCCCCAGCACGAGATCGGCCTGCGCCAGCGCATCGACCAGATCGCGATGATGGCGCCCGTCGTGAAGTGGGGTACCACGGTCGACGCGCGCGTCGTGCGCAGCCAGGTGGCGCGCGCCATGCGCACGGCGACGTCGCCCGCGCCCGGCCCGGTGCAGTTCGACATGCCGCAGTCGGAAACCGTCAAGGACGCCGGCGAACTGCTCGCTCCGCCTTCACTCCTGCCCAACGTCCTGTTCCCCGACCCGGATCGCGCCGGGCTGAAGGACGCGATCGTGATGATCGACGGGGCGCGCAAGCCGATCCTGCTCGTCGGGCTCGGAACCTACTGGGACAACGCGTCCGAGGAGATGGTGCGGCTGGCCGAACAGCTCGGCGCGCCGGTCCTCACCACCTCGAAGCTCAAGGGCTCCATCCCCGAGGATCATCCGCTGCGCGCGGGCTGCATCATCGGCGGCCTGATCGAGCGCAAGCTCGTGAGCCAGGCGGATCTGATCATCACCATCGGCCTCGACGCGGTCGAGCTCCAGCCCAAGCCCTGGCCCTACACGATCCCGGTGCTCTCGCTCGCCAACACCCCGGCGCTCGACGCGCTGGTGCCGGCCTCGCTCGAGATCATGGGGAACCTGCGCGTCCTCGTGGGAGCGCTGTCGGAATGGTGCAAGGCGGGCTCCGGCTGGGGACAGGCGGCCGCGGCCACCTTCCGCGACGACGTCACGAACGCGCTGAACACGCCGTCCAAGGGGCTTTCGCCCCAGCGCGCCATGGAGATCGCGCGCAGCGTGCTGCCGCGCGACACGATCGCCACCTGCGACGCGGGCGCCTCGCGGCTCCTCGTGGTGCAGAAGTGGCAATCCTACGGGCCGCGTGAGTTCCTCACCTCGAACGGCCTCGGCTCGATGGGCTACGCCGTTCCGGGCGCGCTCGCGGCGCGGCTGCGCTATCCGGATCGTCCGGTCGTCGCCTTCACCGGCGACGGCGGCTTCCTGATGGCGGTGGCGGAACTGCAGACGGCGGTGCGCGAGAACCTGCCGATCACGGTCGTCGTGCTCGACGACGCCGAAATCGGCCTGATCCGCATCAAGCAGGAGATCAAGGGCATTCCCCGGCACGGCGTCGCCATCGGCGGCATGGATTGGGAGAAGCTGGCGCAGGGCTTCGGCGCCGACGGCGTCGTGGTCGACAGCGAGAACGGCCTCCAGGACGCGCTCAAGGCCGCGCGCCACACGGAGCGCACCACCGTCATCGCCTGCCGCATCGACGGCTCGGGCTATGTCGATCAGTTCAACGCGCTGCGCGAACTCTGAAACTCCCGCGCCGCCGCCTCTCGCGGGGCGCCTGACCACACGACGAAAGCCGGCTCTCGCAGCCGGCTTTTTTCATGGCCCGACCGCGTCGCCATCAGGTCGGTGTCCGCGCCGCATTTCAATTGTTTCTTATATTATCAATTATTATTATTTTGCCGGACAATATTAGCGTGGCTGTTATGATTAATTAATTCTTAACCATAATCCCCTAACGTCATTCCAGTCATGCTGGGACGATCTGCGATGGGTGGGGCTCGAAATGTTCGCGATCAGGTCTGAGAAAGCCGCAATTTCTTTCAATCCCGCCGTCACGGGCGTGCTCGACGGGCTGCCGCAGGCCGTCATGCTGTGCGAGACGACGGGATTTAGCATCGTCTACGCCAATGAATCCTCGCGAAAGCTCCTGCGATCCATCGCGCACGTGCTCGACATCGACGTCGAGGCCATCGTGGGGACGTGCATCGACGTCTTTCACAAGCGGCCCGAACATCAGCGGCGGATGCTCTCGGATCCGGCGAACCTGCCTCACACCGCCCAGATCAGCCTCGGCGACGAGCGCCTCTCCCTGCATATCGCGCCTGTCTTCGACGCAAGGGGGCGCTACACTCATGCTTCGCTGACCTGGAACGTGGTGACGAAGCAGCTCGAGAAGGAGGCCGAGACGCAGCGGCTCCTCCAGATGATCGACGAAATGCCGATCGCGGTGATGACCTGCGATCCCGTCGACTTCAAGATCAACTATCTCAACAGAACGAGCCGGGAGACGCTCGCGCGCATCCAGCAGCACCTGCCGATCCGGGTCGATCAGATGCTCGGCGCGACCGTCGACGTCTTCCATAAGAACCCGGCTCATCAGCACGGCATTTTGCGCGATCCGTCGCGTCTGCCGATGAACTCCAATATCCGCGTCGGACCCGAGACGCTCAATCTGAACGTCACCGCGATCCGGGGGGCGGACGGGGCGTATCTCGGTCCGATGGTCAGCTGGTCGATCATCACCGACAACGTCCGCCTCGCCGAAAACGTAACGTCCGTCGTGGAGAGGATGTCCGAATCGTCCGGCGTCATGGCGCAATCGGCCTCCGGCATGGCGGAGGTGGCCGAGCGCGCGCAGGGCATGGCGGCGTCCGTTTCCGCCGCGACGGAGGAGATGGCGGCGTCCATCGCCGAGATCGCGGAACAGGTTGCGAGCGCGACGGAGCTCGCCCGCGCCGCCAGCGTCTCGACCGCGAGCGCGGACGAGATGGTGCGTCGCCTCGCCGAGGCGGCGGCGGCCATCGGCGGCATCACCGAAGTCATCCAGACGATCGCCAGCCAGACGAACCTGCTCGCCCTCAACGCCACCATCGAGGCGGCGCGCGCGGGCGAAGCGGGCAAGGGCTTCGCCGTCGTCGCGGCGGAGGTGAAGCAACTCGCCAACCAGACCGCTCAGGCGACGGAGGAGATCAAGCAACGCATCGCCGCGATCCAGGCGATGACCGGCGACACGGTCGGCGCCATCGATACCGTCAAGTCGCGCATCGCGACGCTCAGCGCCACGTCCGAGCAGATCGCGGCGGCGGTCGAGGAGCAATCGGCTGCGGTTCGCGAGATCACGACGAACATGTCGGGCGTGTCCGAAGCCGCAGCCGAGACGGGCCGGGCCGCGAATTTGGTGCGCCGGGGCTCCGCCGATCTCGACGGCCAGACCGCCAAGCTCTCCGCCGACGTCCAGAGCTTCATCGACGGCGGGCGGTGAGGGCGCCGCTGATGACGCGGCCTCCGCGTTCAGTCGGATAGCGCGAGGCGTCTGCGATCGATCTTTCCCGTCGAGGTCTTCGGCAGGGTCTCGCGCAGTTCGAGGGCTTCGGGCGCCATCGACGCCGGCAGCGTTTCGAGGCAGTGGCGGCGCAGGTCGCGCAGGGTCACGGTCGAGCCGGGGCGCGCAACGGCGAAGACGGCGAGGCGCGCGCCTCCGTCGTCACCCGGCAGAGCGACGACGATCGCTTGCGCAAGGCCCTCGCAACGCGCGACGACGGCCTCCACCTCGGCGAGATTGACCCGCACGCCCCGGATCTTCACCTGCCCGTCGCGCCGCCCGTGATGGCGCCAGAGCCCGTTCTCGTCGAACGAGGCGAGGTCGCCCGTACGGCAGACGATGTCCCGGTGGCGGTCGTGCAGCGGGTTCTGGACGAAGCGCTCGCGCGTCGCCGCCGGATCGCCCCAATAGCCTGCGGCGACCGTCGGCGCGCGGGCGTAGAGTTCGCCGACGAGTCCCGGCCGCGTCACCAGAGCTCCCTCGTCGTCGAGCGCGAACAGTTCCGCGTTGGCGCAGGGGCGGCCGATCGGCAGGCTGTCGCCCGAGGGCGGGCCGTCGAGCGCATGGAAGGCGACGTCGTTCATCTCCGTCGAGCCGTAGATGTTGACGAACCGCGCGCGCGGGCACGCCTCCATGAGCGCGCGAAGCGCCTGCGGGGGATAGGGCTCGCCGGCGAACAGGACGAGCCGCAGCGCAGGCGGGTCTCGCCGCGCTGCGCTGAGTCGGGGCTCGATCAGCCTCAGCACGGAGGGCGTCGACTGCCAGATGGTGATCCCGCGTGCGGCGATGAAATCGGCGAGATCGCCCCCCAGCATGGCGATCTCGGGCGGAACGAGGTCGACGCACGCTCCGGCGGCGAAGCCGGCGTAAAGGTTGAACAGCGTGAGATCGAAATGCAACGGCGCGTGGCAGGCGAGGCGGTCGCCGGCCGAAACGCCGAATGTTTCGCCGGCCCAGTCGACGAAGGCGGCGATGTTGCGGTGGGTTATCATCACGCCTTTCGGCGCGCCCGTGGAGCCAGAGGTGTAGAGAATGCAGGCGAGGTCGGCGTCGATCGCGGTCTGCGCGAGCGGATCGTCCGGCTCGGCGAGGACAGCGTCCCACGCGACGCCGCGATCGCCGTCCTCGTGCGACCCGTTCCCTTGCGTCCCGACGTGGATGGTGACGACGCCCTGATTCCCCACGGCGGCGAGCGCAGCAGCAAGTCGCGGGCGCCTGCGCTGCGAGGCGAACAATACGCCGATCCCGCAATCGGCGATCATGGCGGCGAGCCGCGCCGGTGGGGCGTTGGCGTCGAGCGGCGCGCACACGGCGTCCGCCTTCATGATCCCGACCAGGCAGGCGATCGCCGTGGGCGACTTGTCGACGATGAGGCCCACCCTGTCACCGCGCGCGACGCCCAGCCGGCGCAGGGCGCGCGCGATGCGGTTGGAGAGCCCGTCGAGCCCGGCGTAATCGAGCCGCTCGTCGCCGAGCGCCACGGCTGTCGCCGCGGGCGTGCGCTGGCGCGCGCGGGTCACGATCGAGGAGACCAGATGACCGGACATCGTCGGCTCCGCAGGCTGAAACAATCAAAAATTGTATTCGCAGCGTCGCGGAGACGGACGCGCCTGTCAAGCGCGTCAGCGCGTCATGGTAGAAGCGTCATGGCCGATGCGTCATGGCGGGAAGTTCAGGCGGTGACGGCGCCCAGCCAGAGCGGCGTCGCAGGCAGGACCACGATCGCGGCTGCGGCGAGCGCGATTCCGTAGGGCACGCCGTTGCGCGAATCGTGCAGGCGGTCGAGCCAGCCCCATGCGAGTGCGGTGGCCGGCAGCGGCAGCCGGCGCAGCGCCAGGATCGCGAGGGTCAGGAGGCCTCCGGCCAGCGCCGCGACGAAGAGATATTCGAGCACGCCGCCAAAGCCGATCCAAAGCACCGTCGCGGCCGCGAGCTTGACGTCGCCGCCGCCGACCCAGCCCATCGCGAAGAGCCCGATCCCCACCGCGAGCACGAGCGCGCCCGCGCCGAGATGCATGAGAGGCGTCGTCCAGTCCGGCGAGACGAAGGGCGCGATCACGACGAAGAGCGCGAGAAGCGCGAGCGATATCGCGTTGGGGATCGTCATCGTGAACATGTCGTAGATCGCCGCCAGGATGATCAGTCCCGGCACGGCGAAGATGAGATAGGGGAGGATCGCGCTCGTCATTTCGTCCTCGGAATTCGCTCTTGAAAGATCCGTCGGTCAGGTCCGACCTGCATTCATTATGGTCCCGGAAGCGGAACTTTCGGTTAAGATCGCGCGTCTTCCCGGCCCGGGCTCGCGAATCGTCGCGCGCCGTTCGGGAAGCGGAGGGCTGACATGGGCGTCGAGAGTTTGCTGGTTTTCCTGATCGTCGGCGCGCTGGCCGGCTGGATCGCCGGAAAGATGGTGCGCGGAGCCGGCTTCGGCCTCATCGGAAACATCGTGGTCGGCATTCTCGGCGCCTTCGTCGCGGGCCTCATCCTGCCGCGCCTCGGCTTCACCGTCGGCGGCGGCTTCTTCGCCGCGCTGATCCACGCGACGATCGGCGCCGTCGTCCTGCTCTTCGTCGTCAGGCTGTTCAAGAGCGCCTGACGGGGCGAGGGAAGACGTCCCTCGCTGCGCGCTTGACGAGGCGCGCTCTCTCTCGTAATCAATATTTCAATGATTCTTGAGATATTGAGATGAAAGAAGCGGAAGCCCTCGACGCCTTCGCGGCGCTGTCGCAGCAGACGCGCTTGCGCCTGTTCCGCCTCCTCCTGCGCGTCGGCGATCAGGGGATGCCGGCCGGCGAGATCGGCGAGGCGCTCGGCGTCTCGTCGTCGAACCTCTCGTTCCACCTCGCGCGGCTCGAGGCGGCCGGACTGGTGGTCTCGCGGCGCGATTCGCGCTCGATCCTGTATGCGGCGGCGCGCCCCAACGTCGCGCGGCTCGTCGATTTCCTCGTCGACGATTGGCGGCCCGGCCTCGGCGAGGCGGCGCCCGAGCCCGCCGTCGTCCGTCCCGTCCGGGTGGGCGAGCCCTTGCGCGTTCTCCTGCTCTGCTCGGGCAACAGCGCCCGCTCGATCATGGCGGAGGCGATCCTGCGCCGCGACGGGGCGGGGCGTTTCGAAGCCTTCTCCGCCGGCTCGGCGCCGCGCGCGGCGGTCGATCCGCTGGCCCTCGAGATCCTCGCGGCCCACGGCTATCCGGTCGACGGGCTCGCCCCGAAGGATTGGCGCCTCTTCGCCGCGCCCGAGGCGCCGCGCGTCGATTTCGCGCTCACGATCTGCGACGCCACGCTGGGCGAGCCCTGCCCGCATTGGCAGGGCGCGCCGGTGAGCGCTCATTGGGGCGTCGCCGATCCCGCCGCCGTCACGCGTTCGGTCGCGACGCGGCGCGAGGCGTTCGAGCGCGCCTTCCGCCTGCTCCGCCGACGGATCGAGGCGTTTCTTGCGCTTCCCTTCGACACGCTCGACCGCATCACGGCCGCCGAACGCCTCGCCGAAATCGGCGCCATGGAAGGCGCCTCGCTATTGGCGATCGCCCCGACCGGGCGCGCGTTCGGCCGGTCCGCCGGGGGTGGATTTCGGTGAGGAGAGAGGAACACGACATGAAAGTCGGAATCAACGGTCTGGGCCGCATCGGCCGTCTCGTCCTGCGCGCGGCTCTCGGCGGCGTCGAGCGGATGGATGGCGATCCGCGCGGGGATAATCGCCTCGACGTCGTCCATCTCAACGAGGTGAAGGGGACGCCCGCGGCGCTGGCGCATCTCCTCGAATTCGATTCCATGCAGGGCCGGTGGCGCGCCCGGTTCGAGGCGGGCGACGCCGACGTCACGATCGACGGCCGGGCAATGAGCGTCAGCGCCCACGCCAAGCCCGCCGACATTCCTTGGGGCGATCTCGGCGTCGATCTCGTCATCGAGGCGAGCGGCAAGTTCCTCACCCGCGAGACGCTCAAAGGCCATCTCGCGCGCGGTGCCAAACGCGTCGTCGTCGCCGCGCCCGTCAAGGACGGCTCGGCGCTCAACATCGTGGTCGGCGTCAACGACCATCTCTACGATCCCGCGACGCACCCCCTCGTCACGGCGGCGTCGTGCACGACGAACTGCCTCGCCCCGATCGTGAAGGTGGTGCACGAGGCGATCGGCATCCGCCACGGCCAGATCACCACGATTCATGATCCGACGAACACGAACGTCGTCGTCGACGCGGTCCACAAGGACCTGCGCCGCGCGCGCTCGGCCATGCTCTCGCTGCAGCCGACGACGACGGGGAGCGCCACGGCGATCGGGCTGATCTATCCCGAGCTGAAAGGCCGGCTCGACGGTCACGCCGTGCGCGCGCCCGTGCTCAACGCGTCGCTCACGGATTGCGTCTTCGAGATGGATCGCGCCACGAGCGCTTCGGAGGTCAACGCCCTCTTCGAGGAGGCGGCGCGGGGCGCTCTCTCCGGGATCCTCGGCTTCGAGCCGCGCCCGCTCGTCTCGATCGATTATCGCGGCGACACGCGCTCGGCCATCGTCGACGGGCTCTCGACCCTCGTCACCGACGGCACGCTGCTCAAGGTCTACGCCTGGTACGACAACGAGATGGGCTACGCCTGCCGGATGGTCGACCTCGCGCGGATCATGCAAGACAAGGGGCTCTGAGATGACGAGCGGCCAGCGCAACTACGCGATCGTGACGGCGTCGTACTGGGGCTTCACGCTGACGGACGGCGCGCTGCGCATGCTCGTCCTCCTGCATTTCTTCCAGCTCGGTTATTCGCCCTTCACGCTGGCCTTCCTCTTCCTTCTCTACGAGGCGGCGGGGATCGGCGCGAATTTCGTCGGCGGGTGGCTGGCGACGCGCTTCGGCGTGACGCGGATGCTGAGCGTGGGCCTCGCCGCGCAGATCACCGGTTTCCTCATCCTCTCCTTCGTCTCGCCCGACTGGGGCGCGGCGCTGTCCGTCGCCTGGGTCGTGGCCGCGCAGGGCGTCTGCGGGGTGGCCAAGGACTTCACCAAGACCGCATCGAAATCCGCGATCAAGGTCGCGGAGGCGGAGGCGCGCGGGGAGGGGGGCGACAGCCGCCTGTTCAGGTGGGTCGCGTGGTTCACGGGGTCGAAGAACGCCATGAAAGGCGTCGGCTTCTTCCTCGGCGGGGCGCTGCTGCAGGGGCTGGGATTTTCGGGCGCGCTCTACGCGATGGCGGGCGCGCTGGCGCTCGTCCTCGTCGCGGTGACGCTGGCGCTGCCGCCCTTCATGGGGAAGGCGAAGGCGAGCGGCAGCGCGCGCGAACTGCTGGCCAAGAGCCGGAGCGTCAACCTGCTGGCGGCGGCGCGGGTGATGCTCTTCGGCGCGCGCGACGTCTGGTTCGTCGTCGGTCTGCCGGTCTTCCTCTACGCTTCGGGCTGGACCTTCACGATGGTCGGCGGCTTTCTCGCGCTCTGGACCATCGGCTACGGGCTCGTGCAGGCGGCGGCGCCGGCGGTGGTGCGGCGCAGCGCCGACGGGCTTTCGAGCGAGGTCGGCGCGGCGCGGCTGTGGGGGCTCGCGCTTGCGCTCACGCCCGTCGCCATCGCGCTGGCGCTTCTCGCGGAGCCAGCCCGGCCGGATCTCGTCCTCGTCGTGGGGCTGTGCGTCTTCGGCGTCGCCTTCGCCGTCAACTCCTCCGTCCATTCCTACCTGATCCTCGCCTATGCGGGATCGAAGAAGGCGGCGGAGGACGTCGGCTTCTACTATGCGGCGAACGCGGCGGGGCGCTTCATGGGCACGCTGCTCTCGGGCTTGCTCTATCAGTCGGGCGGCATTCTCGCCTGCATCGCGGGATCGGCGGCGATGCTGGCGATCTGCTGGGCGGTGACGCTCGCGCTTCCGCGCCGACGGGAAGGCTCGGCATTGGCGTAGGCGGGGGTCCCGGAATTCTCTTGACTGGAACTCATCTTGGCCATCCGCATTGACGCACGGCGCGGAACGGAGGTCTCGATACGATGATGGGGCGATTGGCGATTCTCCTGGCGGCGGCGATTTTCGCCCCGACCCTTGCGGCGCAGGAGCCCCCCGGGGCGGAGACGCCGCTCCCGCCGCCGCGCCCCGATGACCTCTCGCCCGTCGCTCCGGCGGAGGATCCGCCGCAGCCGCCGCCGCAACCGCCGCCGGAGCCTCCCGAAGCCGCCCCGCCACAGCCTCGTCCGCCGGGTCCCGCCGCCGCGGACGACGGGATCGCCGCCTCCGACGCGACCGACGAAGAGCTTGCGAGCGCTTCGGCGCTGCGGCGGCCCGAATTCGACCGGACCGCCGCGCTCGCGTGCGAGGAGGCGTTGCGCGCGATCGGCGGCCGTTTCGACCTCGTCGAGCCGATCGGGCAGGACGACGCGCATTGCGGCGCGCCTCGGGGTCTGAGGCTCTCGGAAGTGGCGGGCGTGCGTCTCGAGCCCGCGATCGAGGCGCGCTGCCCCGTCGCCCTCGCGCTGGCGGAATGGACGCGCGACGTCGTGAAGCCGATGGCGCGCCTCTATCTGGACGACGAGGCCGTGGCGATGACGACGGTGGGCGATTACGGCTGCCGATGGACGCGGGGCGGCCAGGGGCCGTCGAGCTTCAGCCAGCACGCCTTCGCCAACGCCGTCGACATCGGGGCTGTTTCATTCGCGGGGCGCGCGCCCGTGACGATCACCCCGCCGCCGGAACGAACCGGCCGGGACCATCTGTTCCAGGCCGCGATTCGCGGCGGGGCCTGCGCCTATTTCACCACCGTCATCGGCCCGATGACCAACGCCGCGCACGACGATCATTTCCACTTCGACATGGCCGAGCGCCGTGGAGGCTACCGCCTGTGCGAATAGCCAGCCTTACGCGGCCGCCTAGCCTGCGAGCCCGGCCCGGGCGAGGCTGACCGCCATGACCGCGAGGAGCGCGAGCACCCCGCGTTCGAAGGTCTTGCGGCTGACCCGCGAGGCAGCCCAGCTCCCCACCGGCATGGCGAGCGCGATCGGGATCAGCGCCAGCGCGCCTTCCAGCACCCGTTGCGGCGTCATCACGCCGACATAGGCGAGCGCGAGCGCCTGTGCGATCGCGAAGACGAGGAACATCGCCGAGAGCGCGAAGACGAAGGTCTCGCGCGGCAGGCGCATGGCGTGGACGAAGGTGACGATGATCGGCGCGGCGACGCCCGTCGCGCCCTGGAGCACGCCGCCGGCGAGGCCCGCCGCCGGGGCGAGGCGGTCGGCGGTCTCGGGCGGCAGCCGCATGTCGGGGCGCGCGAGATTGAGCAGGACGTAGAGCGCGACCATCCCGGCGAGCATCAGCGAAAGCGCGGCCGCCGGAAGCGAGATCAGCAGCCAGGTGCCCCCGCCGACGCCGATCGCGCCGGTGGGCAGCATCCAGCGCAGGAAGGACGCGCCGCCGCTCGCCCGGCGATATTGCCAGAGCTGCCACATGTTCGTGACGATCACCGGCGTCTGCAGGAGCGCCAGCGTGTGGGGCACGCCGAGGAAGCTCGCGAGCACGGGGATCGTGACGAGCGGCAGGCCGAGGCCGGTCGCGCCCTTGACGAAGCCGCCGAGCGCGAGGGCGAGGGTGACGATGATCGCCGTTTGAATATCCAAGGACCGTATCCGTCGAGCGCCGAGACGCGGGAGGCGCCGCCGGCGGGCCCACCTATCGCCGCAAGTCGCGCCGCCGGGCAAGCCCCCGCGACGGCGCAAGCCGAACGGGACGGCGCGCACGGGGAGCGCTCCGGCGGACGTTTTTCGGTTGACAGTCCCTCCCGCGATTTCCATAAGAGCGCCCACGCCGGTCCGGACGCGTTCACGCGTTCCCGGACAGGTCGGCGGGGGAATGTCCCGAGCGGCAAAGGGGGCGGACTGTAAATCCGCTGGCTACGCCTTCGTAGGTTCGAGTCCTACTTCCCCCACCACTTTTCGCGCGCTATGGTCGGTTTCGTCGCGAGCCTCCCGGGCTTCGACGTCGCCTCGGGCGACGCGGGTGTAGCTCAATGGTAGAGCAACAGCCTTCCAAGCTGATGACGAGGGTTCGATTCCCTTCACCCGCTCCAGCGGCGCTCGCGGGAGGATCGACCCGCGCTTCCTCGCTCCCCCAGTTTTCCCTTGAAGCGAAGCGCAAAGGGCTTTAAGCGGGCGGCCACGTAGGCTCAGCCGTGACTACGCCGCAGGCGCCCGCGCCATCAGCGAACACCACGCGACTAAGGACACCGCCATGGGTAAGGAAAAATTCGCTCGTACGAAGCCGCACTGCAACATCGGCACGATTGGTCACGTCGACCATGGCAAGACGTCGTTGACTGCAGCGATCACGAAGGTGCTGGCGGAAGCCGGCGGCGCGACGTTCACGGCGTACGACCAGATCGACAAGGCTCCGGAGGAGAAGGCTCGCGGGATCACGATCTCGACGTCGCACGTCGAGTACGAGACG
>JAKOMT010000014.1 GCA_022241475.1 Microvirga sp.
TCTCGCCGAAACCATCAACGGCCTCTACAAGGCCGAGGTCATCCACCGTCGCGGCCCGTGGCGATCCTTCGAAGCGGTCGAATTCGCTACGCTGACCTGGGTCGACTGGTTCAACAATCGCCGGCTGCTGGAGCCTATCGGCAACATCCCGCCGGCCGAAGCCGAGGAACGCTACTACGCCATGCTGGAAGAGCCGGCCATGGCTGCGTGACTCAAAGCAAACGGTCTCCGGGAAAGCCGGGGCGGTTCAGAACCGCCCCATTCCTCAGCGACGGACAGGGCGTCATCGTGTTCCCCACACGCGTGGGGATGAACCGTCCGCCAGCAAACGCCCGTCGAAACTATCGGCGTGTTCCCTACACGCGTGGGGATGAACCGAGCTCGCTCGCGGCGTTCTCGCGCCAGAACGAGTGTTCCCCACACGCGTGGGGATGAACCGCCCTGCGCCTGCTCCGCATCGGTCAATCGCGCGTGTTCCCCACACGCGTGGGGATGAACCGGGTGATCCGCGTGCCGGCGGCCCCTCGCGTCAGTGTTCCCCACACGCGTGGGGATGAACCGCATCTGCCCCCGAGCGTCCCGCTGAACCGTGAGTGTTCCCCACACGCGTGGGGATGAACCGGCCCTCCGCGACGCGCGCAACGAGGGGATCGAGTGTTCCCCACACGCGTGGGGATGAACCGTCTGGTGGATTCGCGGCGTTTTGTAGGCGAAGGCGTTCCATCAAATTACAGGCCAGACTGCCGAAAATTCAGCGATTTGATGCATTCGCTGCATTCTCGCATTTTGCGGGTATGCCACTACCATGGAAAGGCTCGTTGCGTTACCAACGGAGGCTCTCGCAGCAACGGTGTTGAGCGGTTGCAAGGCGGCGGCTCATGTTCCCGTCGGTTGCCAGCAGTACGAAATGGCAGCATCAGTAAACTCAGATCAACGGCCCAATAGGTACCTCTTTCGGCAGCCATTTCGAGAAATTCCAGATGTCCGGACCATACGGCACCGAGATTGGTGCGATGAATATCGAACTCAACACCGCCGATCCTGCGCTGGTCGGCAACGATGCATTGCTGGCGGCAGTTTTCACTGGCAGTGGCGACTGCATTAAGATCCTGGATCTTGACGGTCGGCTGCAGTTCATGAGCGAAGGTGGTAAGCGCGTCATGGAGGTCGATGATTTCTCGACCCTCAAGGGCTGCTCGTGGCCGGACTTGTGGAAAGACCAAGGCAATCTTGCGGCACTCAGCGCCGTGGACGACGCGCGCAACGGTAAGCCGTCACGCTTCGCCGGCACGGCCAACACAGCCAAAGGAACATTGAAACATTGGGACGTTCGGGTCATGCCGATCCTAGGCAAGGATGGAAAGCCGACCCATCTGCTGTCAATTTCTACCGATGTCACCGAAGCCCGGGTAGCAGACGAGACGATCCGACGGCTTCTGGACGAGGCACGCCGGACAGCTTCGGCGGAAATCGATAACTTGAGGCGGCTGCTGAGGGCGGCCCCGAGCTTCATGTGCATCTTGCGAGGAGCGGAGCACCGCTACGAGCTGATGAATGAAGCTTATATGCAATTGATCGGTCATCGGTCTGTAATTGGCATGACCGTGCGCCAGGCGCTGCCTGAGCTTGCGGGTCAGGGCTTTTACGAGCTGCTCGACAAAGTGTTTACCACGGGCGAGACCTTTGTCGGCCGCGGCCTCGAAATAGATCTGCAAGCCTCGCCCGGCGCGCCTATCCAGAAAGCCTTTCTAAATTTCGTTTACCAGCCGATCCGCGAAGCAGACGGCACGATTACCGGCATCTTCGTTGAAGGCAACGACGTTACCGACCAAAAAAAGACGGAACTAGCTCTGCGCGAAAGCGAGGTACGGGCAAAACTCGCTCTCGCAGCAGCCAATATGGGCGTCTGGCAATGCCGCGTCATAAATGGCGCATTTTCCGAGTTCGACGGCGACGACCGCGCGATACGGTTGCTGGGTGGCGCTCCGGGTGACACCGATGATGCCCAGACAATTGTTGCCCGTATAGCCTTGGAAGATCGTGCCGATTGCGGAGACAATGCTTCCCACACGATTGGCCCCGATGGCGATGGCATACTGGACATTGAATTCCTGATCACGGGTCGCGACGGCGAGGCCGACAGATGGGTACACGCACGAGCGCAAGCGCTATCGTCTTCGGTGGGCCAGAGGCTCATCGGCACGGTGCGGGACATTACGGACCGAAAGGAAGCCGAAGCGCGCCAAATCATGCTCAGTGGCGAGCTGCAGCATCGTATCAAGAACACCCTGGCTATGGTCAGTGCGATCGCGTCTCAGACCCTGAAGGGCGATGACATCGGCGCGCGACGCGAAGCGTTTTCGTCGAGGCTTGAAGCACTTGCCACGGCCCACGACCTTCTCACGGCCAATACCTGGCAGAGCGCGCCTATTCAGAGCGTCATTGAGAACGCATTGACGCCCCATATGTCCGCCGCCGACCGATTTGTTATCGACGGCGTTCACCTTGAGCTTACGGCCAAGCAGGCCTTGTCAATGTCCCTGACGATTCATGAGCTGGCTACCAATGCCGCCAAGTACGGGGCCATGTCCGAGCCGGGCGGCAAGGTTCACATCAGCTGGGAGTTCGGGCCGGGAGACGACGGGGAGCGGCAGTTTTTGTTCACCTGGAGAGAAAGCGGGGGGCCGATCGTCACTGAGCCAAAAAGCAAGGGGTTCGGGTCGCGACTCATCAAAAGTGTCTTGGCGGCAGATTTCGACGGAAAAGTGAGGATCGATTTCGCTCCTGACGGCGTGCAGTGCGTTCTCGCGTCACGCGCTTCCAGCGTCGAATCCAACCGTTTGGCATTGCCCCCCACTTAGGGCGACTCGTTCATGGCTCATGCAAAGACTGTTGTGCTGGTCGTTGACGACGAGATCCTCGTCCGAATGGGGATCGTTGATCACCTCATCGAGGAGGGCTTCACTGTGCTGGAGGCGTCAAACGCCGATGAGGCCGTAGTCATCCTCATGAAAAATCTCGACATCAAGATTGTATTCACAGATGTGGACATGCCCGGCAGCATGGATGGTCTGAAACTCGCTGCAGCAGTGCGGAGCCGCTGGCCACCCATCCAGATCGTCGTCACATCCGGACACCGCAACGTGAATATTGACGAGTTGCCCAGCGGAGCGCAGTTTTTCGTCAAGCCATACAACCCTTATAAGGTCGCTGCGGCGTTCCGCTCGCTAGCAGGGCTCTGAAGTGTGCGCCGGGAAAGCAATCGCCGTTAAACTCCCGAATCAGAGCAAAAGCCCGGCAGTTAATAAGGCACTGAGCATAGCCCCCCGCCCGATCGATACATTTGATGTATCGAAGCGACGTCTGTGTTCAATTTCGACCGTCTGCTGTCGGGGCCGTTTCGGTCGATTGCTGCCGTTCGGTAATCTGCCTCGGCATGCGATATCCCGAGTGAGTTCGTCGTGGTGACTGAAGGCAGGAGCCAAGAGACCGGACCAGCCTCTGGATGCTGTTGCATCGGCGTGTTCACCAGTGGCAACGGTCCGAAAACCGCAAAAATCGCGGCGGAGTGACCCGCTCCTCTGCCGGCGCTACGGCGGTCCCGAAGTTCTCGCCTTGGAAGACCGGCCCAAGCCGGCGGCCAAGGATGGCGAGGTTCTCATACGGATCCACGCCACCACCGCGTCCTCCGGCGACATGCGGGTGCGCTCACTGAAGCTGCTGCGGGGCTTACGGCTGATCGGCCACCTCGTCATTGGCATCACCCGTCCGCGGCAGCCGATCTGCGGCACGGAACTGCTCGGCACGATCGAGGCCGCAGACAGTGATGTCACCGCCTGGAAGGTTGGCCACGCGGTAATCGCCTTACCCGGCGACACCATGCGCTGCCATGCTGACTACCGAGTTGTGGCTGCGGGCGGTCCGATCGCACCCAAACCTGGCAACCTCGACGTCGGAGCGACAGGTGGGACCACCTCGCTGAGAGGCTCCGCAGAATTGCCCGCAGTGGAACCCCCGTTCTGACCGGACCCGGCGCAAGCAGCAGGGTCACGGACAATCTTGACGAGACGCTCTTGTCGAACGGCCTATATCATCTCCACCCTGTTCCTGCCTCCGCTTTTTGCCGCGTAAAGAGCTTCATCGGCGCGTTGCAGGGCCGCGGTGATCGATCGGTCCTTCGCCGTCATCAAAGTCACGCCGATGCTGCTGGTGACGCGGATGACACCTGCCGCTGTGGTGATCCGCAAGCTTGCAATGCGCGACCGCAGCCGTTCCGCGAGGAGTACGGCGCTGGCCACGTCGCTCCCGAACAGGAGCACAACAAATTCCTCCCCACCGATCCGCGCAATGAGATCGCGTTCCCGAACGATCCTCTTGCAGCATGCCGCGAATTTCTTGAGCACCGCATCTCGCGCCAAATGGCCATAGCGGTCGTTAATGAACTTGAAATTGTCCAGGTCGAGCATCATCAGCGACATCGAGCCACCGAACCGGCGCAAGCGATCAACCTCTATCCTCGCAAAATCCTCGAAGAACCGGCGGTTCGGCAGATCGGTCAATGGATCGGTCGATGCCAGCTTTGCATACCGCAATTCCAGCAGCTTGCGATCGGTGACATTCATGTGGGAAACCACAGCGCAGTTCCTCTCTGCGCTGCCCGTGGCGCCGCGCTTTGAGAGCGGCGTAACCCTCGCAAGGAACCAGCGCAGTTCCGATGGCGAATGACAAGGATACTCGATCTGAAATTGGTCCGCCCGGCCGTCGAGGACATCGCGCAGCCCCTTGCTGAACGCAGCCGCCTCCCTCGCCGCAGATCCCGATGAGTTCTCGCAAACGTTGAGGTAGCTTGCTCCCAGATAGTCTTCCACTCCACCACCCGAATTGTTCGCGCTGAATTCGATCCATGCGCGGTTTACCGCGAGGATTGTCCCGGCTCGATCGACGACGCAGATGTTGGAGCTCAACGAATCCACAACGTACACAGCCAAGTTCTCCGGAATCAGGGCCGCCATATTGACCGTCTCCTCGACTTCCAGCGACAGCTGGCACAGCAGAAATTTTCGCTGCGGTTAACGATTGCAGTCGGGTCTTGCACGCGAACAGGTCGCTATAGAGGCATCGCGGTCTGCGATCCGCTCCATTCGCTACTCCAAGCCCGAAAAGCCACCAAAGCAAATTCTGATCGACACTTTCCGATCACGCGGTGGCAGCCGACTTCGCTTGGGCGTCGTACCGCTCGATGCTAACTTTTTCGGTGACCAAAGCCGAAGTCCCGCGTTTCGTGAGCCTTCTCGATGGACCTTCAAGCTCCCGTGGCAATCGCTACCCCCGCGCCCGACTTTCATATCGGCGGCGCGACAAGAGTCATTCTCGCCCCCGATCTTGGCAAGATCACCGGCTGGGCGTTGCGTTCATCAAGCGGCGTCATCCTCAGCGGCTCGCGCGGTTTCCGCCCGCACCGCTCGAGGGCGGCGGCATGCATTACCTGCGCTTCACCGCTGGCTCGACAGCGTCCATGAGCATGCCTGCCGCATCGACGCGGTGCATTTTGAAGAAATGCGCCGTCACGCCGGAACCGATGCCGCCCATGTGTTCGGCGGTTCCTCGCCTCCCTCACCGCCTTTTGCGAACAGCGCCAGTTTCCAGAAGATGGGTCCACATGCGCCGGCGCTCGTCTGCGGATCGCCCCCTCCACCTGGCACGATTACGTTCGCCGCAAGACCGATCCCGACCTTCGCTCGACGCGGGCGGACTGGAGTTGCCCCGTTTCCGCGGACAGTTCACGGCTTGGGCGGGTCAGGTCAGCTCATGACACTTCCTTTCGTATTCGATCGGCGAGAGATAGCCCAGCGCCGAGTGGCGGCGTGGCGGATTGTAGTAGCCTTCGATGAAGTGGAAGACCGCCATTCTTGCCTCGCCTGCAGACCGATAGCCGCGGGGCATTGCAAATCCTGTGATGGCATCGCGCCCGTGGAGCTCCGGACGCATCACCGCGGTATGCCAGCGAAGAAGAACGGTCTCTTGGCGTTGCAACCGATACCGCTCGTCGCGAGGACCCAAAACCATGACGGACTAACCGCACTTTTGCGATCGCTGGTCCCTCTGCAGGCGCCCCGCGCGCACGAGAGAGGAAGCGACTCGCGAAGACCGATACACGCGCGGAAGTAGTGAGACCCGGTCGCGCCAGCACGGCTCGGTTTATCGGCCCAGACAGCGGAACGCAGCGTTCGGCGAGGCGGCGGCGGTCACGCGCGACGCTTCTTCGCAGTCGGGTGCCGCCCAGGCGCGACAATTCGCAGATCGCCGGCCTCCGCCCGTTTCAGCGCGCCCATCAGAACCTCGCGAATGCGCGCGACGACTGGCGGCTCGATGGCTGCAATGATCCGCGCTTCGGCCGGATCAAGTGCGCCGTTGCGGCCATAGCGTCGATTCGATCCCGACAGCGCGTGGCCGAGAATGCGGTCGCGGCTGCGTTCTGCGACGTTCGAGGAATCAAGCCATGCAGCCATGAGATGGCGCGTACTGTAGAGCGACAGATCCCCCCGGCTATTCTCGAGTTTGTTCTTTTTGACGTATTGCCAAGACTTTGTGATCGGCTGCGACCATCTCACCTCGTCTGTCGATTTGACGTAGGGATCCAAGTCGGGGAGAAGCCTCGTCTCGCCGCGCTCATCCAGGGTCTTCGCGTGATCAATTAATCCGAGATCGACGAGAAGAGGGTGGATCGGCACCACGCGAGCCGAGGATCCCGTCTTCAGCTGCGTCACGTGCCCGATCGGGACCCGCCCCTTAGCGGCATCGAACGGCCTCAGATCGAAGTAATAGAACTCCCCGTCGGTCTTGATCTGGTCGAGCCTGATCTGGCCGACCTCCCCAACGCGCATTCCGGTCAGGATCAAGATCAAATAGCTCCAATAAAGGCCGCTGCGGCAGAACACCTGTCCTGGGGTCCAGATGCGTGCGGAACTATGGCAGCCGGTAAACAGAGGCAGGGAGAAGAGCTCAATCAACTCCTCATCGCGGAACGCGTCCCGGGGCAGCTCCGACATCAGCTCGCGACTGGAATGTGCGAAGGTCGGTGGATCGCCAGCAAGAAGCTTTTTCTGCTTAAGCCAGCCGAAAAAACGGTGAAGGCCGGCGTGATACCTGTTCCTCACGGTGCCTTCTGCGGCGCGGCGCAGCTTTTGCCAGCCAGCTTTTTGCGCGTGGAGGTAGCGCTGGTGCAGCGTCATCGTGCGTCAGTTGGGGAATCCCCCGGGGAAGGGAATATCGACAAGCGCCTCGTCGACGCGACGCCGATGCCCCTCGCTGAATTGGGGAAGCTCGATATCGCCAACCAGGTCGATCATGAAGTTGACGATGGGCGCCACGTCGGCGCGCGCACGATCGTCACCTTTGACCTTCCGCATCTCGGTGAGGAACGCCTCAAGCCCTTGGGATAATGCGATCGGCTTCGAGCCCGGAGCGATCAGCTCGGCGTCGATGTCGAAGTGTTCGCGCAACGCGGCGAATGTGCCCGACGAGGGCCGGTGCGCGGCCGCGTAGCCGTGGGCGGGCAGCGCCCCGGCCTCCACAAGCATGTCCAGAGCCGCGTCGCTGCGGACCAGTTCGTGATCGCGGGTAGAGGCTGAATCCGCTTTCGACTGAGCGATCAATGGGACTTCGAGGCCGCCGCGCACCTCAGTCTGGCTCGACGGCGGGTCTGGAGAAGCGAAAACCGATTGCGGGGACTTTTGCAAGGCTTCTTGACGGCCCTCTCGGAGGTCGTCTTGCTCGTCGTACTGCGCGTGATCACGCGCATTCGACTGTGCGTCCCCCTGTACTTTCTGGCGTCGCATGGCGGCCCTGATAAAAACGCGCGCCTCTTCCCGCCCGCCCGGCTGCCGCGATGCTGTCGAGACGCGCCGGTCGGGTTCAAGGAGCGCCACCTGCTCGCAGCCGGGGTGGATTAGCCCGTCGGCCACAGCCGCCAGAGCCTCGGACCGACCGCGCTCGTAGGTGCGACGCTCCAGCCGACGCTCGCGCTTCTGCTCAAGCGACTCGTTCTCTACGACGAAATCCCGCCAGAGATCGGGGAAATCCGGGTCGATCTCATGGGTTGAAAGCCCACGCCCGTGCGCCCGGCTGATCACCCCATACACCATGCGTTCGAAGGCGAGCCTGGCGGAGAGGATATCGCAGTCGGGGGCCGGTTTGCCAGCGTAACTACGCAGGTGTGCGGTCAGGACGCGTCCCATCTCGCGCAAATCCGGTGCGTCGACCACCTGCCGCGCCCATTCCACTGCCATCCCCAGCCTCCGTCTCGCGGTTTTCGAATCTCCCGTGCTCAAGGATACCCTAAGCAGACGCAATCCAAAAAACGGGACGGCGCGGCGTCTCACCCGCATCTGGAGCATGTATCGACCGTCACGGCGGGCGAGGTAGTTCAGACGCATCACGACCCCCTGTCGAGGAGGGCCGAAGAGGTGAGACATCTCCGTGAGACATCGCCCGATTCTTCGAACCCACGATGGGCTTCAAGTCGTTGATCCGTAAGCGATTGGGGAGACCGGCGGAGATGGTAGCGGAGGAGGGACTCGAACCCCCGACACGAGGATTATGATTCCTCTGCTCTAACCAGCTGAGCTACTCCGCCCCGCGCGTGCGTCCCGTGGGAGCGCGTCGGCCAGCGGGGATATACGGAGCGTCGGCGGGGGTGTCAAGAAATCCGACGGGCCTCGCCGCGCTTTTTCAGGCGCGCTTCCGCAGCCGCATGAGCTTGAAGAATCCGAAGGGGAAAAGCGGCTCTATCGCAGTCAGCTCGAAGTCGCCCCGACGCTTGGCCCAGGCCTCGATCCGGCTCATGCGGAAGGCCGAGCTCCAGCCGACCTTGCGCATCATCGGCGCGACCATCTCCTCGATCTTCGCCTGCAGCCCCGCGTCGTAGCCGAGCTTGGAGGAGATGACGATCTCGCCGCCGGGGCGCAGCACGCGCGCGCATTCGTCGAGCGCGCCTTCCGGGTCCGGAACCAGCGTGATCACGAAGGGTACGGCGACGGCGTCGAAGGAGGCGTCGGCGAAGCCGAGCCGGCAGGCGTCCATCGCCGCCACGAGGCGCACGTGGGGCGCGGCGCCCGAAAGCGCCTTGTCGCGCGCGCGCTCGAGCATGTGGAAGGAGAGATCGACGCCGATGACCTGCGTGTCCGGCGGATAATACGGCAGGACGAGCCCGGTGCCGACGCCGACCTCGAGGATCTCCCGCCCCGATTCCGCCGCCGCCAGCGCGGTCTTGCGGTGGGCGTCGGACAGGAGGCGATTATAGACCTTGTCGTAGAACGGAGCCCAGCGCTCATAGGCGCGCTTTTGTCCTTCGAGGTCGTATGCGACGGCCATTCTGCTCGTTCCGTGATGTTGCTGGTCAGGCCGGCGCGCCGGCGGCGAGCGTCTGCGCGAGGCTTTCCCCATGGAGCGCGGGCGCTCCGATCCTGCGCGCGATGGTGCCGCCGCCGAGAACCCGCGCGCGCGGATCGTCGCTTTCGTAGAACACGCAGGCCTGTCCGGGCGAGACGCCGTCTTCCGGCGACAACAGGTCGACTTCCATGACGCCTTCGCGAAGGCGCAGCACGGCGGGGCTCGGCGCGCGCGTCGAGCGCACCCGGGCGCTGATCTCGAGCCCCGCCTCGCCGATGGCCTCGATCGGGGCGTCGCCGATCCAGTTGACGTCGCGCAGCGCGATCCGCCGCGTCGCCAGCGCTTCGCGCGGCCCCACGATCACGCGCCGCCCCTCCGCGTCGAGGGCGACGACGTAGAGCGGCTCGCCGATCGCGATCCCGAGCCCCCGGCGCTGGCCGACCGTGTAATGGATGATGCCCTCGTGGCGGCCCACCACCCGGCCGTCGAGATGCACGATCTCGCCGGGCTCGGCCGCATGCGGCTTCAGGCGGGCGATGACGTCGGCGTAGCGACCGTCCGGCACGAAGCAGATATCCTGGCTGTCCGCCTTTTCGGCGACGGCGAGGCCGAGCTCGCGGGCGAGCGCGCGGGTCTCCGCCTTGTCCTGCTCGGCCAGCGGAAAGCGCAGCAGATCGAGCTGGTCGCGCGTCGTCGCGTAGAGGAAATAGCTCTGGTCTCGCGAGGGATCGGCGGCGCGAAAGAGCCCGCGCCGGCCGTCCGGCAGCGCCCGGCTCGCGACGTAATGGCCGGTGGCGAGCACGTCCGCGCCCAGTTCGCGCGCCGTCTCCAGAAGATCGCGAAACTTGATCGAGCGGTTGCATTCGACGCACGGGATCGGCGTCTCGCCGGCGAGATAGCTGTCGGCGAAATTCTCGATCACCGCCTCGCGGAAGCGCGATTCGTAATCGAGCACGTAATGCGGGATTCCGATCGTCTCGGCCACGCGCCGGGCGTCGTAGATGTCCTGTCCGGCGCAGCAAGCGCCCTTGCGGTGCGCCGCCTCGCCGTGATCGTAGAGCTGGAGCGTGACGCCGATGACGTCGTAGCCCTCGCGCTTCATCATCGCGGCCACGACCGAAGAGTCAACGCCGCCGGACATGGCGACGACGACTCGCGTCTGCGAGGGCTCCTTCGCGATGTCGAGGCTGTTGAGCATATCGGGCTCCGATGCGTCCACGCGGGCGTTCGTTCCCGCTTCCATACAGCGTCCTCTCCCGCAATTCCAGCAAGAGCGTGGCGCTGGGCCATCTTGTTGCGCCGACGCGAGAGCGCAGAGGCTCGAAGCTCGCGGTCGGGCGCGAGGCGCGACCAGCTCGCCAACGCGCCCGTAGGGGGGGGAGACGGCTCCGGCGCTAGGCCGCTACAGAGGAGACAGGCGCGAGTCGGCGTGCTCGCGGACGGTCTCCCACGGGTCGAGGTCGCGCCACGAGATTTTGCGCCCCCGTTACTTGCCAGTTAATCCTAATGTTATTTAAATATTGCCCCTCAAAAAAATCCGATTTATTGAATCAACAACGCGTTCGATGCGAGATTTACTTTATGAATAACGCCATCCTACGAGCTCCGCGCGATGAATTGCAGGATCGGAGAGCGCCCCTCCCGCTCGTGCTCGACGTCGACGGCGTCGTTCTTCGAACCGATCTCCTGCACGAAACGGCGATCGCTTTCGTCAAGGCCAATCCGTTCAGAATATTCCTGCTGCTGTACTGGCTTCTGGACGGCAAGGCGCAATTGAAGAGGCGCCTCGCGCAGCGCGTCGTCATCGACGTCGATCTCTTGCCCCTCAACGAAGACCTCGTCGCGTTCGCCCGATCGGCTCACGACCAGGGGCGGATGATCGTGCTCGCCACCGCCGCCGAGCGCATTCTGGC
Organism: Microvirga sp.; assembly: GCA_022241475.1. The sequence continues at coordinate 11,304 of JAKOMT010000014.1, forward strand.
GGAGCGGCTGGCGCGGCGCCTCGGGTTCATCGACCTCGTGATCGCCAGCGACGGATTGACCAACCTGAAGGGCGTCGCCAAGGCGGACGCGCTCGTCGAGCGTTTTCCCCAAGGTTTCGCCTATGTCGGGGACAGCGCCAGCGATCTTCACGTCTGGAAGCGCGCGAAGGCGATCGGCGTCGTCGGCGCCGCGAGGGGAACGGAAGCCGCCGCGCGCGCGCTCGGAGCGGATGTCGAATTGACCATTCCGCGCGGCGCGCTGGGTCTCAAGGGCTGGGCCAAATCCCTGCGCCTGCATCAATGGGCGAAGAACGTCCTCGTCTTCGCGCCGCTCGTCCTGGGCGGCCTGATTCTCGACGGGAGCGCGTGGCTGTCGGCCGGCCTCGCCTTCCTGGCGCTCGGCATGCTCGCCTCCGCGACCTACCTGCTCAACGATCTCTGGGATCTCGAAGACGATCGCAGGCACTGGACCAAACGCGACCGCCCTCTCGCCTCCGGGCGCATGACGATCGCGCAGGCCGCTGCGATCATCCCCGTCGGGATCGCGGGAAGCCTGATGCTCGGCGGCCTTCTCGGGCTGCAGGTGGTCGCGGTCCTGGGGCTCTATCTGGCGCTGACGCTGGGCTATTCCCTGCACTTCAAGCGCAAGCCCGTGCTCGACGCGTTCCTGCTCGCGACGCTGTTCACGCTGCGCCTCGTCCTCGGCATCGTCGCGGTGGGCGTCGCCCCCTCGCCCTGGCTTCTCGTCTTCTCCATGTTCCTGTTCGTGTCGCTCTCGTTCGCCAAGCGCCAGACCGAAGTCCTGCGCTTCGCGGAGCGGTCGCCGGATGTCGGCTCGAAGCTCTCCGGTCGCGGCTATTTCGTCGGCGACGCGCCCTTCATCCTCGCCATGGGCGTGGCCTCGGGCATGGCGTCGATCCTGATCATGGTTTTGTACCTCACGCAGGACGCGCTGCACGTCGACATCTACGCCAACGCGCAATGGCTCTGGGGCATTCCGCCCGCGCTGTTCCTCTGGCTGTCGAGGATCTGGATGATCGGACAGCGCGGCGAATTGCTGGACGATCCCGTCGTCTTCGCGATGAAGGACCCCAAGAGCCTCGCCCTGTGCGGCCTCGTCGCCGCGTCGTTCCTGATGGCCCTGACCGGAGTTCCGTTTTGAAGAGGCCCTCGCCGCAGGTCGTGCGCTTCCTCCTGCTCGGCGGCCTCGCGGCGGCCGTCAACTGGGGCGTGCGCTTCCCCCTGTCGCTGCTGATGCCGTTCCCCGCCGCCGTCGCCGCCGCCTATGCGATCGGCATGACGGTCGGCTTCACCCTCTATCGGAAATACGTCTTTCCGGGCGGGGGGCGGCCGATCGCCCAGCAGGCGACCCTGTTCGTCATCGTCAATTCCGTGACGGCGGCGTTCGTCATGGTCGTGGCGATCGCGCTCGTGGCCGCGCCTCCCCTTGAGCCCCTGCCGCTTCCCGTTCGGGAAGGCCTCGCGCACGGCTTCGCGATCGCCCTCGGCGCGACGTGCAACTTCTTCGCCCACAAGCTTCTCACCTTCGTCGAGGTCGCCCCGCGATGACGTTCATGCCGTCCGTGTCCCGAACGCTTCCCGAAGACGGGTCGGCGCCCCTGCGACGGCTCGCGATCATCGCCGTCTTCGGCGCGCTCGTTCTGGCGTTCGCGGCCGTGTTCGGGCTGGCGGCGTTGCGCGAGACGCCGTTCACGAATTCCTACGCCGAACTGGCGGCGGGCTGGCTCGAGGGCAGGCTTCACGCGCAGAACTGCTTCGACAGCGACTGCGCGGTCTATGACGGCCGCACCTACATCATTTTTCCGCCGATGCCCGGGCTCGTCGCATTGCCGTTCGTGGCCGCGTTCGGCGTTGAGTTCGCCGGTTTCATGCCGCTGAGCATCCTCTTCTTCGGATTGAGCGGCCTGATCTGGTGGCGCATCCTCTCCGAACAGAGCCAGTCCCGGGATCTCGCCCGGTTGCTGCTGCTCCTGACGCTGTTCGCGACGCCGCTCGCGTTCGTGGCGCTGCGGGGCGACCATGTCTGGTTCTTCGCGCAATCCTGCGGCTTCCTGTTCACCTCGGCGGCGCTTTTCTCGGCCGTCGTCCGGCGCGACGCCCTGCTCGCGGGCCTGTTCATCGGCATGGCCTTCCTGTGCCGACAGATGGCGATCCTCTACGTGCCGCTGCTGTATGTGATGATGCTCGACCGGAACGTCCCGCTGTTTCGCGTCGATCTCGCCGCCATCCGGCGCGCTGGCGCGCTTCTCGCGTTCCCGCTCGTCGCGATCATGATCTACCTCGCCTACAACGCCGCGCGCTTCGGCTCGCCGCTCGAAACCGGCTACTCCTACATCTTCCCCTTCGGATGGGACGAAAACACCCCCGCGAGCGCCATCTTCCTGATCGAACGCGTCCGCGAGCTCGGCATTTTCTCCACCGATTACTTCCTGTTCAACGCGATCTACATGTTCTTCGCCGGCCCGCACGTCGCGTTCTCGGGCCGGTTCCTGACGGAGCTGACGGCGTTCGACGTGAACGGCGCGTCGCCCTTCATCGTCGCCCCCGCCCTGCTGTTCGCGTTTCTCGCGCCGTGGGATCGCCGGTTCTGGATCGGGCTCGCGACCGTTCTGCTCGTGATGACGCCGACCCTGTTCTACCATTCGAACGGCTTCTCGCAGTTCAGCGCGCAGCGCTACGCGCTCGACTGGCTGCCGATCCTGATCGTCCTGGCGGCCTGGGGCGTGAAGCCCGCGCATGCGGGGCCGCTGGCGCTGCTCGTGGCCTATTCCATGACGATCACGCTCGGCATGATCGCCGTTGGAGGCCTCCTCGCCGGCTGAGCGCGTTCGAGCCCCTCAATTCATTCGGCTCACGCCGACCTCGACATCCATGCCGATCAGGACGGCCCCGTTGCCCTCGTAGCTGCCGCTCACCGGGGCGGCTTGCGCCGGGGTGCGGGTGTTGGCGACGCGGATGAGGTTGCGGCTGGCGACGATCTGGTTCGTCGGGTCGAACTCCACCCAGCCCGCGCCGGGGATGAAGATGTCGGCCCAGGCGTGCGTCGCGCCGCCTCCGGCGAGAGAGCCTTCGTTTCCTTCGTCGAGGCCGGGGCTGTAGAGGTAGCCGGTCACGAAACGGGCCGCGAACCCGAGGGTGCGAGCGGCCTCCATGAACAGGAACGCGTAATCACGACACGTGCCGGAACCGGCCGCGAGGGTTTCGCCGGGCGTCTGCACGCCGTATTCCTCGCGGCGGCGATAGACCAGCGACTCGTGCACGCCGCGGCCCAGGAGATCGAGGACCTCCATGGCGTTGCCGGGAATCTCGGGCATGCGCTCCGCGATCCAGTTCTCGAGCGCCGGGCGTTCGTGGGGATATTGCAGCGCCAGATACGGCGCGAGATCGATGGCGTCGTCCCCGTCATACGAGAACGGGTACGCCGTCGCGCTGCGCGCGAGCGTGCCGACCGGCTCGTCCAGAACGTGGCGGCTGAGCTTGAGCTCGCTGACGATTGTCAGTTCGTCGGATTCGCCGTGGAAGCTCAAATTCGCGACGGAGTTGCCGAAGGTGTCGAACGCCCAGCGCACGTCGGCCGACGGCGTCACGCCGAGGCTCGAATCGAGAATGCGCATATCGTGGGCGTCACGCGGTCGGATCATCAGCTGATGCACGCCGAACGCGACGGGACGGTCATACTTGTAGCGGGTCAGATGGACGATATGAAAGGGTTTCATCGGCGGAATCATTTCGTGCTTGTACGTTTGGCAACGCGTTATTCGGGATTGATCAGCGGCCGGATCATCGCGACGCGCCACGGTGATCGTGCGGAACACGGTCTCCGGGGCGGACGCAGAGCGATCTGTACGTCATCAACGAACTCGCGGCGAAATGTTTCCCGCCGTCGCTGTCGATGAGACGCCGCCTCGCCGCTCGCCGTCCCCGATCGATGGTGGCCGCTGCGGGGGTCGAACCCGCATGGGCGAGGCCCGAGGCATTTTAAGTGCCTTGTGTATACCAGTTCCACCAAGCGGCCGACGAGGCGAGCGTTACCGGGGGGCCGCGATTTTGGCAAGGCTCCCGCCAGGCGCCCGCGCTCGCCCGATTTCGTCAGAACTTGGTCTCGACGAGCGCTTCCGCCGCCGGCTCGGTTTCGCCGCGCCTGCGGGCCGCGTCCCGAAGCATGGGAATGGCGTCTTCGACCCTCTCCGCGACCATGTAGCCGAGTTCGTAGCCGGGCCGGATGAAGCCCGCCTCGCGCATGTGCGCGAAGAGCACGAGAAGCGGCTTGTAGAAATCGGCGACCGACAGCAGCAGGATCGGCTTGCGGTGGCGCCCGAGCTGCGCCCAGGTCATCTGCTCGACGAGTTCCTCGAGCGTGCCCACGCCGCCCGGCAGCGCGATGAAGGCGTCGGCGCGCTCGAACATGGCGCGCTTTCTGGAATGCATGTCGGAGACGACGACGTTCTCCTGCACGTCGGCGAGCATCTTCTCCTTCTGCATCAGGAAGTCGGGGATGATGCCCGTCACGTGGCCGCCGTGATCGAGGACCGCGCGCGCAGTCGCGCCCATCAGGCCGATGGACCCGCCGCCATAGACCAGCTTGATCCCTTCGGCCGCCATTCCGCGTCCGAGGGCCTTGGCCGCATCAAGAAAACGCGGGTCGTGCCCCGTGGCGGAGCCGCAATAAACGCAGATCGATTCAATAGTGTTCATCATGCCTTCCAATTTCCGGCGCGACTCGCCGCTTCACCGAGAATTTAGCCGTTTGCAGCCGCCTTCATAGCGTGTAATGGCATGAGAACGTGAGAGTTTTCATGACCTTCGCCGAGGAAGCGCGCAGTGTCCGCAAATCATCGTTTCACCGTATCGCTGATCGTCGTCGTCGTTCTGGCCGTATTGGGCTTCGGTTCATGGAGTTTCCTCGTCCGTGACGATGGCCCGCCGACGGGCGTCGCGCAACAGCAACCCGCCCCCGCGACCGTCGAGCCTGCGCGCGACGCCGGCGCGCCCGCTCCCCCCGTTGAAGCGGCGGCGGAGGCGGAGGCGGAGGTTGAGGTTGCGACTGAGGCTGAGGCCGACGTCGCGGCGGATCCGGTCGAACTCGCCTTCGACATCGTGCGGGTCGAGCCCACGGGCGACGCGGTGATCGCGGGGCGCGCGGCTCCGGGCGCCCGCATCGACCTCCTGCGCAACGGCGAGACCCACGACAGCCTCGTCGTGGACGCGACGGGCGGCTTCGCCTTCGTGCCGCCGCCCCTTCCCGCCGGGGCGAGCAACATGAGCCTGCGCGCCACGCTCCCCGACGGCGAGGTCGTCACGTCGCGCCAGAGCGTCACAATCATCGTGGACGACGATCTCACGCAGCAGCCAATGGTCGCCATGGTAGAGCCCGGGGAGCCGACGGTCGTGCTGTCGCAGCCCGACGCGCCGGCCCCCGTCGCGGCGCAGGGCGCATCCGGGCGACCGCTTCAGGCGGCGACCGAAGCGCTCGCTACCGCCCAAGCCGAGCCGGTCGCGACGCAGGAATCGGCGACCCCGCAGGCTGGAGCGGCGACGCCCGAGGTCGCGATCGCCGAGGCGCAGATTTCCGAGGCGCAGATCTCCGGGACGGACGTCTCGAACCCGGAGGCCGCCGACGTCGAGGTCGCCGAGCCGGACGTCGCAGAGGTCGCGGAGCCGGCCGCGGCCGGCATTTCTGAGGTCGCCTTGACGGCCGAAGCCGAGACCGCGGCCGAGACCGCCTCTCAGGTCGCCGTGGCGACTGAAACCACCGCCGAGCCGTCGCCTCCCGCCGACGCCGAGAGCCTGTCGATCCGCATCGCGAGCGTCGAGGCCGAGACCGGCGGCGGGCTCTACGTGACGGGCGAGGGTCGCCAGCTCGCGCAGGTCAGGCTCTATCTGAACGACACCTTCGTCGCCCGCGCCCAGACGGACACCGCCGGGGCCGTCTCCTTCGCCATCGGTCGCGGCGTGATGCCGGGCTCGTACCAGGTCCGCCTCGACGAGGTGGCGGATCTGACCGGGCAGGTCGTCTCGCGCGCCGAGGTGTCCTTCGAGGTCCCCGCCCTGATCGCCGCAGCGCCGGAGCCCGTATCTCCGCCCGACGCGCGGGCCGAGACGCCGGCGCAGACGACGGTCCCGAGCGCAGCGTCCCGGCCGACGACGCCCGCGCCGGAAGCGCCAGTCGCCGAGGCGGTAGCACAGGCTTCGGCCCCGCCGGCGCCGGCCGCGTCGGCGCGCGAACCCGCCACGGTGACGATCGAGGAGGTCTCGACCGCGCAGGTCAGCCGCGGCGACAGCCTGTGGCGCATCAGCCGGCAGATCTTCGGGCGCGGCGTGCGCTACACCGAGATTTTCGAGGCCAACAAGGACCAGATCCGCAATCCCAACCTCATCTACCCGGGTCAGATCTTCGTTCTTCCGGGCGACGCCGAGGCTGCGGACTGACAGGGCGAGGCCAGCGCGGGGTTCGCTTCCGCGCGCGGCCAAAACGCTTTCTTCGGGCGCGCGCAGTTGCTATGCAAGCGACGAAGTCCTTCGTACGCATCGGGAAAGCGCCGTGACCCGGGTCCTCGTCGTCGACAATTACGACTCCTTCACCTGGAACCTGGTCCACCTGATCAGCGGTTTCACGCAGGATATCGACGTCGTGCGCAACGACGTCGCCTCCGCCGGCGATCTGCTCGCGCGCGGCCACGACGCCATCGTCATCTCCCCCGGCCCCTGCACTCCGAACGAGGCGGGCGTCTGTCTGGACCTCATCCGCGAGGGCGCGGGCCGCACGCCGATCTTCGGCGTCTGCCTCGGCATGCAGAGCATCGGACAGGTCTATGGCGGCGACGTCGTGCGCGCGCCGCTGCCGCTGCACGGCAAGACGAGCCCGATCCGGCATCACGGAACCGGGCTCTTCGCCGGCTGCGAGGAGCCCCTGACGGCGACGCGCTACCATTCGCTCGTCGTGCGCCGCGAGACCTGCCCGGACGCGCTCGAAATCACGGCCGAGACCGAGGACGGGCTGATCATGGCCCTCGAACATCGAACGCTCCCGGTCTACGGCGTCCAATTCCATCCCGAGAGCATCCTCACGCCGGCGGGCGGGACGATCATGGGCAATTTCTTCGCCATGGCGGCCCGCTGGCGCAACGCCGACGCCGCCCTTCCCGCCTGACCGCGATCGAGAAAAGACAGCGACAAGAACCTCATGGACAGCTTCAAGCCCTATCTCGCCAAGGTCGCCGCCGGCGCCACGCTCTCTCAGGAAGAGGCGCGCAACGCCTTCGACGCGCTGCTTTCGGGCGAGGTGACGCCCTCCCAGGCCGGCGCCTTCCTGATGGCGCTTCGCGTGCGCGGCGAGGCGCTCGACGAGATCGTGGGCGCGGCCTCGGCCATGCGCGCGCGCATGCTGCCGGTGAGCGCGCCGGACGGGGCGATCGACATCGTCGGCACTGGCGGCGACCATTCGGGCACCTACAACATCTCGACGCTCGCGGCCTTCATCGTCGCGGGCTGCGGCGTGCCGGTCGCCAAACACGGCAACCGCGCGGCCTCCTCGAAATCGGGCGCGGCGGACGTGCTCATGGCGCTGGGCGTCACCATCGGGCGTGATCCGGAGACGCTGTCGCGCTGCCTGTCGCAATCCGGGCTCTGCTTCATGTTCGCGCAGACTCACCACGCTTCGATGCGCCACGTCGCGCCCTTCCGCGTCGAGCTCGGCACGCGCACGATCTTCAACCTGCTCGGGCCATTGACGAACCCCGCCGGCGTGAAGGCGCAGCTGCTCGGCGTGTTCTCCGAAGTCTGGATCGAGCCGCTGGCGCGCGTCCTCGACGCGCTGGGCTCCAAGCGCGTCTGGGTCGTGCACGGCTCCGACGGTCTCGACGAGATCACGACGACCGGGCCGACCCATGTGGCCGCGATGGAGAACGGCGTGTTCTCGCGCTTCACCATCGACCCGCAGAGCGTCGGCATCGCCATCGCCGATCCGGCCGATCTCAAGGGCGGCGATCCCGCGCACAACGCAAAGGCGCTGCGCGCGGTGCTCGACGGCGAGAAATCCGCCTATCGCGACATCGCGGTGATCAACGCCGGCGCGTCCCTCGTCGTCGCCGACAAGGCGAAGGATCTGAAGGAGGGCGTCGCCATGGCCGCGCATTCGATCGATTCCGGCGCGGCGAAAGCGGCGCTCGACAAGCTCGTCGCCACGTCGGGAGCCTGAGCCATGAGCGACGTCCTCGCCCGCATCGAGGCCTACAAGCGCCTCGAAATCGCCGCCGCCAAGGAGGCGGTCCCGCAGGCCGAGATCGAGCGCCGGGCCGCCGAAGCGCCCACGCCGCGCGGATTCGTTCGCGCCATCGAGACGCGGATCGCTGAAGGGCGCCCGGCGCTCATCGCCGAGATCAAGAAAGCGAGCCCGTCGAAGGGGCTGATCCGGGAGGATTTCGATCCGCCGGCGCTGGCGCGCGCCTACGCCGAGGGCGGCGCCTGCTGCTTGTCGGTGCTCACCGACGAGCCCTCCTTCCAGGGCCGCCCGGAATATCTCGCCGCCGCCCGCGAGGCGTCGGGGCTTCCCGCGCTACGCAAGGATTTCCTGTTCGAGCCGTATCAGGTCTACGAGGCGCGCGCCTGGGGGGCCGATTGCATCCTCGTCATCATGGCGAGCCTCGACGACGCGGCGGCGCGCGCCCTCGTCGACACGGCGCACGCGCTCGGCATGGACGCGCTGATCGAGGTCCATGACCGGGCCGAACTCGAGCGCGCGCTGACGCTCCCCGCGAAGATGATCGGAATCAACAACCGAAACCTGCGGACCTTCGAGGTCACGCTCGCGACGAGCGAAGAGCTCGCGCCGCTGATCCCGGACGACCGCATCGTCATCGGCGAGAGCGGCATCTTCACGCCGGCCGACATCGCGAGGTTGCGCCGCGCCCGGATCGAGACCTTCCTCGTCGGCGAGAGCCTGATGCGGCAGGCCGACGTCGCGAACGCGACCCGCGTCCTGCTCGGCGAGGCGGCCTGATGAGCGAGCTGACGCATCTCGACGCGAGCGGCGCCGCCAACATGGTCGACGTCTCCGACAAGGACACGACGCAACGGGTCGCGATCGCGGAAGGCCGGATCGTGATGCGTCCCGAGACGATCGCCGTGATTCGAGCAGGGGACGCCAAGAAGGGCGACGTGCTGGGCGCCGCGCGGCTCGCCGGCATCATGGCGGCCAAGCGCACGCACGAACTCATCCCGCTCTGCCATCCGCTGATGATCACCAAGGCGAAGGTCGATTGCGTGATCGACGAGGCGCTGCCGGGCGTGCGGGTCACCGCCGAGGTGAAGGTCGGCGGCCAGACCGGCGTCGAGATGGAGGCCCTCACGGCCGTGTCGGTGGCGTGCCTGACGATCTACGACATGGTCAAGGCGGCCGACAAGGACATGCGGATCGAGGGCGTGCGCCTGCTCGAAAAGACGGGCGGCCGCTCCGGCCATTACCGCGCGGAGCCCTGACATGGCGCTCCTGCCCGTCGCCGAGGCCCTTGCGCAGATCCTGGCGAGCGCGCCGGGGAGCGTCGAAGCCGAGACGGTCCCGCTGGCGCGATGCCACGGGCACACATTGGCGCAGGACGTCGCGGCGCGCCGCACCCAGCCCCCCTTCCCCGTCTCCGCGATGGACGGCTACGCCGTGCGCGCGGCGGACGTCGCGCAGGTCCCCGTGGCGTTGCGGGTGATCGGCGAAAGCGCGGCCGGGCGCGGCTGGCGAGGCGCGATCGCGCAGGGCGAGGCCGTGCGCATCTTCACCGGGGCGCCGCTGCCGGACGGCGCCGACGCCATCGTCATTCAGGAAGACGCGGACAGGCTCGACGACGAGCGCATCCGCGTGCGCGAAGGCGCGCAAGCCGGGCGCTATGTGCGGCCCGCCGGCCTCGATTTCGCGGAAGGCGAGACGCTTCTCGCGGCGGGTCGGCGGCTCGACGCGGGCGCCATCGCGCTCGCGGCCGGCATGAACCACGCCGCGCTCCCCGTGCGCCGCAAGCCGCGCGTCGCCATCATCGCGACCGGCGACGAGCTCGTGCGTCCGGGGGAGACGCCCGGCCCCGACCAGATCGTGGCCTCCAACATCTTCGCGCTCGCGGCGATCATCGCGCGGGCCGGCGGCGAGGCGATCGATTGCGGGATCGCCCGCGACACGCGCGCGGACGTGGCCCGCGTCGTCGGAGAGGCGCAGGCGCACCGCCCGGACATCCTGCTGACGCTCGGCGGCGCGTCCGTCGGCGACCACGACCTCGTGCAGGAGACGCTTACGGGGCTAGGGCTCGAACTGGGTTTCTGGCGCATCGCCATGCGGCCGGGCAAGCCCCTCATGCACGGGCGGCTCGGCGAGACGCTGTTCCTCGGGCTTCCGGGCAATCCTGTCTCGGCGATGGTCTGCGCGATCCTCTTCGTCGGACCCGCGATCCGAACGCTTCTGGGCGATCCCGACGCCGCGCGCGGGGCGCCGATCGAGCCGGCGGTCCTCGCCGTCGATCTGCCCGAGAACGACAAGCGCCAGGATTACATGCGCGCGTCCCTGACGATGCGCCCCGACGCCCTGCCGCTCGCCGCGCCCTTCGCCAAACAGGACAGCTCGATGCTCGGCCATCTCGCCCGCGCCGACGCGCTCGTGATCCGCGCGCCCTTTGCGCCGCCGGCGAAAGCGGGCGATATCGTCGAGACGATCCGCCTCGACGCCGTCTTCTGATCGTCAGCCGATCACGAGGCGCGTTCGCGGGCCGACGCGCGGGACGAGCCGGCGTAGATCCGCGCCCGACAGCGCGACGCAGCCGGCGGTGGGCGCATAGCCCGGACGCGCGAGGTGCATGAAGATCGCGCTGCCCATCCCCTTCAGCGGCGTTCGCGGCGACGGCGCCGAGCGCGGACCGCGCCGCGGCGCGACTGGTCGCTCCCGCCCCCTCCCCCGGTTCCAGCCGATGTCGAGCACGACGTCGTACATGTCGTCCGCGCGCCACATCTCCTCGTGCGAGGCGTCGAAGGGACGGCGCACGCGCGTGTTGTAGAGCCGATGGCGCGGGGCGTCGCACCAGCCGTCCGATGGGGCGGTCCGCTTCGTCGGAAGGAGCGCGCGCGGACGCGGGCCCTTGTCGGGGCGATGGAACAGGCCGAGCAGCGGAAAGGCGCCGACGGGCGTCGCGCCGTCGCCCTCGCGCTTGAAACGGGTGAGCCCGGAGCGGCCGAGCGCGCATCTCACGCGGACGTGACCGGCGAAAAGCCATCCAAGCCGTGGATCACGGGGGGAGGCGAAGACCCGAATCCTTGAAAAAACAACGCGTTTCATGCCAATTGCCTGTGGTTTGCGCCGGCGCGGCGAGCGCTTCCCCTTGCCCCCGGCGGGCCGGGAAGCCAGTCTGCGAAGTGGCGTGCAAGCGGTTTCACGTGTCAAGGATTCGTCTGGATGTCCCATGCCAACCGCCTTCTCGTCGTCGACGACGACCGCGACCTGCGGGAGACGCTGGCCGAGCAGCTCGCCCTGTACGAAGAATTCAACGTCGCCATGGCCGAGAACGCCACCGAGGCGATGAACCACGTCAAGGCGGAGCGCATCGATCTCGCGATCATGGATGTCGGACTGCCCGATCTCGACGGCCGCGAGGCGGTGAAGCTGATGCGCCGCGACGGATTCCGGTCGCCGATCATCATGCTCACGGGACAGGGCTCGGACGCCGACACGGTGCAGGGGCTCGAAGCCGGCGCCAACGACTACGTGGTCAAGCCCTTCAAGTTCGCCGTGCTTCTGGCCCGTATCCGCGCGCAATTGCGCCAGCATGCGGCGAGCGAAGACGCGATCTTCCAGATCGGACCCTACAGCTTCCGACCGGGCGCCAAGCTCCTCGTCACCGAGCAGGGCTCCAAGCTCAAGCTGACCGAGAAGGAGACGGCGATCCTGCGCTTCCTCTACCGCGCCGACAGGCAGGTGGTGGGCCGCGACACGCTGCTCGCCGAGGTCTGGGGCTACAACGCCGCCGTGACGACGCATACGCTCGAGACGCATATCTACCGTCTGCGCCAGAAGATCGAGCCCAATCCCTCCTCCGCCCGAATCCTCGTCACCGAGGGCGGCGGGTACAAGCTCATCCCTTAAGGACGGCCATGTCGCTCGAGGACGACATCGCGACGCTGGCCCGCGCCCCGCTGATCGGGCTGCTCGACCGCGACGCGTTGCGCCTCCTCGCCTTCGCGGCCGACAAGCGGCGCCTGCGCCAGGGCGAAGCGCTCTTCCGCAAGGGCGACAAGGCCGATTCCGGCTTCGTCGTCGTCGAGGGCGAGATCGGCTTCGACACGGAGGGCGGCAAGCCATTCGCGCTCGCGCATGCGGGCGATCTGGTGGGACGCACCGCGCTCTTCGCCCGCGGCGAGCGCGCCGCCAACGCGACGGCCCGCGAACCGACGACGGTCCTGCGCATCTCGATCAGCCTGATGCGGCGGGTGCTGGAAGAATATCCCGACGTCGCCGCCGCCATGCACGACGACATCGCGCGCGATCTCGAGGCGCTGACGGGGGAACTGACGCGCGTCGGGGCGCGTTTGACCTGACATCAGCAGGAGGGCCGGATTGCTTGTCGTCAACGAAACCAATGAAAGCGACGTCGTCGTCGTGAAGATGTCGGGCGTCGTCACCGCAACGGAGATCGACGCCGCGTTGCCGCAGATCGAGCGCATTTTCGAAGAACGGGATCGCCTTCGCTTCTACGTCGAGCTGATCGGACTTGAGAGCCATGAACTCCTCGCGGCATGGCGCGAGGCTTCCTTCTTCCTGAGCCATCGGGGCAAGATCGAGCGTGCGGCGTTCGTCGTCTCCTCGCCCGGAGAGCGCGCCGTCGGCTGGGTCGGGGAACTGTTCATGGGCGCAGAAAGCCGCGACTTCGCGCAGGGCGAGGAAGCGTCCGCAATGGCCTGGCTCGAAGACGAGACCCGGCAGGATTGACACGATGGGGTCGCGTCGCGACGCCAAAACCAACCGGTTGTTCGCGCCCGAGCGCGCACGAAGTAAGCCAGGAAAGGCGAATCATGCTCAAGGCGATCGTTACGGGACATTCACGCGGCCTCGGCGCCGGCATCGCGCAAGCGCTTCTGGAGCGCGGCGCGACGGTTCTGGCTTTGTCGCGCAAGGCCAATCCCGAGCTTGCGGCGCGCTTTCCTAAGACCCTCGTCGAGGTGACGATCGATCTCGCGGACTCGGACGCGCTGCTGTCGTGGCTCTCGCACGATGAAATCGAGGGCTTCCTGGAGGGGGCCGAGAGCGCGGCGCTCGTGAACAACGCCGGCGTGGTCGAGCCAGCCGGCGCCGCCGACGCGCTGGATCCTGCGGAGATCATCCGCACCGTCTCGCTCAACATCGCCGGTCCGCTCGTGCTCGCCCACGCGTTCCTGCGCGCCAGCGGCGGCCTCGCCGACCGTCGCGTCGTGCATATCTCGAGCGGCGCCGGGCGCAATCCGATCGCGGGCTGGAGCGTCTATTGCGCGACCAAGGCGGCGCTCGATCATCACGCCCGCACCATCGCGACCGCGCTGCCGGCGGGCGCGCGGATCGAGAGCATCGCGCCGGGCGTCCTCGACACGGACATGCAGGCCGTGATCCGCGCGACGCCGAAAGAGGGTTTCCCCGACCTCGAACGCTTCCGGTCGCTCAAGGAGACGAATGCGCTCGCCTCTCCCACCGAACGCGGAGCCGAGATCGTCGCGCACATGCTGAGCGAGGCCTTCGGGCGCGAGATCCTGACGGACGCGCGCAATTTCGGCTGACTTTTCTGGAGGGCGTGCTCAGCGGCGCTCGCGCCGCAGCTTCTCCCACCAGTCGAGGCGCTTCTTCACGTCGCGCTCGAAACCCCGGTCGACGGGCTCGTAATAGCGCCGCCGGCCGAGCTTCTCCGGCCAATAATCCTGCCCGGAGAAGGCGTCGGGCTGGTCGTGGTCGTAGCGGTAGCCCTCGCCGTAGCCCTCCTCGCGCATCAGCTTGGTCGGCGCGTTGAGGATGGGCTTGGGCGGCATCAGCGAGCCGTGCTCCTTGGCGTCGCGCATCGCCGCCTTCCACGCCGTATAGACCGCGTTTGATTTCGGCGCGGTCGCCAGATAGACGGTCGCCTGCGCCAGCGCCAGCTCGCCCTCGGGCGAGCCGAGGAAATCGAAGGCGTCCTTGGCGGCGTTGGCGACGACGAGCGCCTGCGGGTCCGCTAGGCCGATATCCTCCACGGCCATGCGCACAAGGCGGCGCGCGATGAACAGCCGGTCCTCGCCGGCGTCGAGCATGCGCGCGAGATAGTAGAGCGCGGCGTCGGGATCGGAGCCGCGCACGGTCTTGTGGAGCGCGCTGATCAGATTGTAGTGGCCCTCCTGCCCCTTGTCGTAGATCGGGGCGCGGCGCTGGATGATGGCGACGAGCGCCTTCGTGTCGAACGTCTCGCCCTCGCGCGCCGAGCGCCAGACTTCCTCGGCCAGGGTCAGCGCGGCGCGCCCGTCCCCGTCCGCCATGCGCGCGAGCGCGGCGCGCGCCTCGGCGTCGAGCGGAAGAGTCTTGCCTTCGATGCTCTCGGCGCGGTCGAGCAACCGCCCGATCGCCTCCTCGTCGAGCGCGCGGAAGGTGAGGACGCGCGCCCTGGACAGCAGCGCCGCGTTCAGCTCGAAAGAGGGGTTCTCCGTCGTCGCGCCGACCAGCGTGATCGTGCCGTCCTCCATCACGGGGAGGAAGGCGTCGAGCTGGGCGCGGTTGAATCGGTGGATCTCGTCAACGAAGAGCAGCGTCGCGCGGCCCATGTTGCGGCGCATTCGGGCCGCCTCGAACACCTTCTTGAGGTCGCCGACGCCCGAGAAGATCGCCGAAATCTGCTCGAAATGCAGCTCGGTCTCGTTGGCGAGAAGCCGCGCGACGGTCGTCTTCCCCGTTCCGGGCGGCCCCCAGAAGACGAGCGAGCCCATCGAGCCCGCGCGCAGCAGGCGCGTCAGCGCGCCGTCCTCTCCGACGAGGTGATCCTGCCCCACCACGTCGCCGAGAACCTGCGGGCGCAGCCGGTCGGCCAGCGGCCTTGGCGCGTCGCCGGCGATTCCCGGACCAGCCTTGCCCGACGCGCCGAAAAGATCGCTCATTCAGCCTCGCAATACGGTCGAGATGATCTGCCCGCCGCGATTGATGCGCATCTCCCACAGGCCGCGCGCGGCGCGAAGCGCGCTGTCCAGCTCGCGCGTCGTCCCGATCCGGGCGCGGTTGACCTCGACGATGACGTCGCCGGGCTGGAAGCCGTAGCGCGCCGCGAAGCCCCGCGGATCGATCTCAGCAATGACGACGCCCTCGTGGACGCCCTGGAGCTGGAGCTCGTCGGCGACGGCCGGCGAGATGTTGAACACCGTAGCGCCGTCGAGCGGCGAGCGGCTGGCGATCAGGAGCGTGTCGCGCGCCGGCGTTTCGGGCGGCGGTATCAGCGGCACCTCGAGACTTTCGACGCTTCCGCCGCGCAGGATGTCGAAGCGCGCCGAACCCTCGACGCCCGACAGCGCGAACCGGTAGCCGAAGGCGTCCGGATCGTCGACCGGGCGGCCGGCGACGGCGCGAATGACGTCGCCCCGGCGCAGGCCGGCCTCCTCGGCGGGACTGCCGGACTGGACGCTGGCGACGAGGACGCCCGAGGGCCTGTCGAGCCCGACGCTGTCGGCGATTTCGGGCGTCACCGCCTGCAGCGTCGCGCCGAGCCACGGGCGCCGCACCGTCGAGGCGCCCATGCGCGCCGATTCGACGACCGCGCGCACCATCGACGCGGGGATCGCGAAGCCGATGCCGTGGCTGCCGCCGGAGCGCGAATAGATCGCCGTGTTCACGCCCACGACCCGCCCCTCCATATCGATGAGAGCGCCGCCGGAATTTCCCGGATTGATCGCCGCGTCGGTCTGGATGAAGAACTGGAAGTCGCTGACGCCGACCTGCGTGCGCGCGATCGCGGACACGATGCCCTGCGTCACCGTCTGGCCCACCCCGAACGGGTTGCCGATGGCGAGCACGATGTCGCCGACCTCCAGCGCTTCCGAATCGCCGAGATCGAGAGCCGGGAAGCCCTCGTCCGAAGCGATGCGCAGCACCGCGAGATCCGTGCGCGGATCGCTCAGCACGATCTCGGCGTCGAACTCGCGCCGGTCGACGAGCGCCACGCGCACCTCCGTCATGCCTTCGATCACGTGGTGGTTCGTCACGACGAGTCCGCCTGCGTCGACGATCACGCCGGAGCCGAGCGAGCGTTCGATGCGCTCGCGCGGCTGTCCGCCGAAGCCTCCGCCGCCGCCCCCGAAGAAGCGCTGCATGAACTCTTCCATGTAGTCCTGCTGGCCCTGCTCCCGAACCCGCGCGCCATAGACGTTCACCACGGCCGGCGCGGCCTCGCGCACCAGCGGCGCGTAGGAGAGCTTCACCTCGGCGGCCGATTGCGGGGCGACCCGGGTTTGCGCGACGGCGGACGAGGGCGCTTCGAGCGCGACGGCCAAGAGTAGGGTGATGGCGGCGACGGCGGATCGCGTGATCGGGTTTCGCGTGATCGTCTGGACATTCATGGCGTCGTCATCCCGTGCTAGCGGAGGCGGCGCGTCGCCGGCCGCGTCCCTTACCGATATAGGCGCGCCCGGCCGATCGCGAAAGGCGCGATCCGGTTCGCGCGGCCGGGCCAACATTCCGCTGGCGCGGGGGAAGCGAATGTTATAGTAGAACATTCATGATCGACCCGCACGGCCATCATCATCAACATCACGGCGCTCCGCATCGCGCGGCGGCGCTCGCGCCCGGCTGGTCGCTCCTGCGCCTCTCCGGAGCGCAGCGCCTCGCCATCGCCGGCGCGGCGATCGCCATGCTGTGGGGAACGCTCGCGCTGTTGCTGGGCTGGACCGGCGCATGAGCGACGCGGCCATCCGTTTCGACGACGTCACCCTCGGCTACGGCCGTCGGCCCGCCGTGCATCATCTCGACGGCGAGGTGGCCAAGGGCAGCCTCACCGCGATCATCGGCCCGAACGGCGCCGGCAAGTCGACGCTCCTGAAGGGCGTCGTCGGGACGCTTCGGCCGTTGTCCGGCAAGATCGGCGTCGCCGAGGGAACGCGCGCGCGCATCGCCTATCTGCCGCAGGCGGCGGAAGTCGACCGCTCCTTCCCGATCAACGTCTACGACCTCGTCGCCATGGGGATGTGGAGCGCGCGCGGGCTGTTCGGCGCCATCGGCCGCGCCGATCGCGCGCGTATCGAGGAGGCGATCGCGGCCGTGGGCCTCGCTGGCTTCGAGGGCCGCCCGATCGGAACGCTGTCGGGCGGGCAGATGCAGCGCACGCTCTTCGCCCGCCTGCTGCTGCAGGACGCCTCGCTGATCCTGCTTGACGAGCCCTTCACCGCGATCGACGCCAAGACCACCGCCGATCTCCTCGACCTCGTGCGCCGCTGGCGCGACGAGGAGCGCACGGTCGTCGCGGTGCTGCACGATCTCGACATCGTGCGGCGGGTTTTCCCCAACACTCTGCTCATCGCCCGCGAGCCGATCGCCTGGGGCGCGACGGACGCGGTCCTCAAGCCCGAAAATTTGCTGCGGGCGCGGCGCATGATCGAGGCGGAAGACCCCTTCGCCGCCGCGTGCGAACGCGCCTGACCCGGTCGTCAAGGCAGCCGGCCGGAGCCAGCAGATGTACGACGCGCTGATCGCCCCCTTCGTCGAATTCGACTTCATGCGCCGCGCGCTGTTCGGCGGAATCGCGCTCGCGCTCGGCGCCGGGCCGATCGGCGTGTTCCTGATGCTGCGCGGCATGAGCCTGACCGGCGACGCCATGGCCCACGCCATCCTGCCAGGCGCGGCGATCGGTTTCCTCGTCGCCGGGCTGTCGCTGCCGGCCATGACCATCGGCGGACTGACGGCGGGCGTCGTCGTGGCGATCCTCGCCGGGCTCGTGACGCGCTACACCGCGCTGAAGGAGGACGCCTCGCTCGCGGCCTTCTACCTGCTCTCGCTGGCGCTCGGCGTCACGATCGTATCGCTGCGCGGCTCGAACGTCGATCTCATGCACGTTCTCTTCGGAACCGTTCTGGCGCTCGACGACGCGGCGCTGATCCTGATCACGTCGATCGCCACGATCACGCTGGCCGCGCTGGCGCTGCTGTATCGCCCTCTCGTGCTCGAATGCGTCGATCCGGTGTTCCTGCGGTCGGTGAGCCGCGCGGGCGGGCCGGCCCATCTCATCTTCCTCGGGCTCGTCGTGCTCAACCTCGTCGGCGGCTTCCACGCGCTCGGCACGTTGCTGGCTGTGGGCCTGATGATGCTGCCCGCCGCCGCCTCGCGCTTCTGGAGCGCGGACGTCAGCGTCATGATCGTCATCGCGACGATCATCGGCATGGCGTCGAGCGCCGGCGGATTGCTTCTCTCCTATCACGCCGCCCTGCCCGCCGGCCCGGCGATCATCCTCGTCGCCGGCGCGGCCTATATCGGCTCGCTTTTCTTCGGCCGTGAAGGAGGGCTGCTGACGCAGCTTCTCCCCGGCCGCCATCTCGAGGCGTAAGGCCTTGCCCACCCAGGAGCGTTTTATGACAACTCGACGCAATATTATAACATTGCTTTCAGCGCTCATTCTCGCCGGCGCGACCGGTCCCGCCGTCGCACAGGGCGACCGGCTCCCGGTGGTCGCGACCTTCTCGATCCTCGGCGACCTCGTGACGAATGTGGGCGGCGATCGCGTGTCGATCACGACGCTCGTCGGCCCCGACGGAGACGGCCACGTCTACTCGCCCTCCCCCGCCGACGCGCGCCTCGTGGCCGACGCGCGCGTCATCTTCGCGAACGGTCTGCTCTACGAGGGCTGGATCGACCGCCTGATCGCGTCTTCGGGAACACAGGCGACGATCGTCGCGGTGAGCGACGGCGCCAGCACGATCGCGGAAGACGACGATGACGGCCACGAGGACGAGCACGCGGACGAGCACGGCCACGATCACGAACAGGGACATGACCACGGGCACGGAAATGACCACGCCCACGGACACGACCATGCTCACGACCACGACGAGCACGCTCACGACCACGCTGCTCACGAGGCGGAGCACGCGCATGGCGCGTTCGATCCGCACGCCTGGCAGGACGTCGCCAACGTCAAGGTCTACGTCGCCAACATCCGCGACGCGCTGATCGAGGCCGATCCCGCCGGGGCCGACGTCTTCCGCGCCAACGCCGATCGCTACCTCGCCGATCTCGCGGCGCTCGACGCCGAGATCCGCGAAACCGCTGGCGCGCTCCCCGAAGGCGCCGCCGTCGTCACGAGCCACGACGCGTTCCGCTACTTCTCCCGCGCCTACGGGGTCGCCTTCGCCGCGCCGCAGGGCGTGTCGACGGAATCGGAGGCGAGCGCCCGCGACGTTGCGGAGCTCACGCGGCTGATCCGCGAGCGGGACATCAAGGCGGTCTTCGCCGAATCGATGAGCGACGCGCGGCTGATCGAGCGCATCGCGGCGGAGGCGAACGTCCCCGTCGCCGGGACGCTCTATTCCGACGCTCTTTCCGGCGCGGACGGCCCGGCGCCCACTTACATCGAGATGATGCGTCACAATATAAGGACGATCAGCGCCGGGCTCTCCTCCTGAGCGGGCGCCCAAGGCAATTTACTGAAGGCGGGGCCTGACCCCGCCTTCATGCGACCCGAAGGCCCAGCATGTCAGACAAGATCCCCGTCACCGTCCTCACCGGCTATCTCGGCGCCGGCAAGACCACGCTCCTCAACCGCATCCTCACCGAGAACCACGGCAAGCGCTACGCCGTCGTGGTGAACGAGTTCGGCGAGATCGGCATCGACAACGACCTCGTCGTCGGCGCGGACGAGGAAGTGTTCGAGATGAACAACGGCTGCATCTGCTGCACCGTGCGGGGCGACCTCATCCGCATCATGGATGGGCTGATGAAGCGCAAGGGCAAGTTCGACGCGATCATCGTCGAGACGACCGGCCTCGCCGACCCCGCCCCCGTCGCCCAGACCTTCTTCGTCGATCAGGACGTCTCCGACAACGCCCGCCTCGACGCCATCGTCACGGTCGCCGACGCCAAGTGGCTCTCCGAGCGCCTCAAGGACGCGCCCGAGGCCAAGAACCAGATCGCCTTCGCCGACGTCATCCTGCTCAACAAGGTCGATCTCGTGTCCGAGGCCGAGCTGGCCGACGTCGAGGCGCGCATCCGCGCGATCAACCCCTACGCCCGCATCCACCGCACCACCCGATGCGACGTGGACGTCACGCAGGTCTTGGAGCGCAACGCCTTCGATCTCGAGCGCATCATGGAGATCGAGCCCGATTTTCTCGAGCCCGGCCATCACCATCATCACGACGACGACGTGCGCTCGATCGCCTTCGCCCATGACGGCGAGCTCGACCCCGACAAGTTCCTGCCCTGGCTCAACGAATTGACGCAGGACGAGGGCCCCAACATCCTGCGCTGCAAGGGCATCGTCGCCTTCCCCGACGAGCCGAAGCGTTTCGTCTTCCAGGGCGTGCACATGATCCTCGACGGCGACGTGCAAGGCGACTGGGCGCCGGGCGAGCCCCGCCGCTCCCGCGTCGTCTTCATCGGCCGCGATCTGAACGAGCGTGCGATCGAAGAGGGCTTCCTCGCCTGCCGGGCGTGAACGCCATCCGAGCGCTTCGGCGTAAAGGCGGCGCCTGTTCAGACGGATTATTGCGCCCGCCCGCCTCTTTCCGGCGCCGGCTCCACCGGCCCGCCCGCCTCGCGCCAGGCCGAAAATCCTCCGGCGATGTGCGCAACGGGTGAAAGTCCCATATCCTGCGCCGTCTTCGCCGCGAGCGCGGAGCGCAAGCCTCCGGCGCAGAAGAAGACGAAGCGTTTGTCCTGCGCGAAGACGGGCTTATGATAGAGGCTCTCGGGATCGATCCAGAACTCGAGCATTCCGCGCGGGCAATGGAACGCCCCCGGGATCGCCCCCTCGCGGGCGAGTTCGCGCGGATCGCGCAGATCGACGAAAACGACCTCCTCCGATCCGTGCAAAGCGCGGGCGGCGGGGATTTCGAGGGTTTCGATCGCGCCGTTCGCCTCTTCGAGCAGGGCCTTGTAGCCACGGGTGATGGTCTGGGGCATCCTTCGTCCTCGGTTCGATCGTTTCGCTTGATTTCGGGCGGAGGGTGCCGAAGGCTCGCGCCGTTGGCAACAAGGGCGCGCGCCGAACGGCGGTGGGGGTGGACGTGACGCCGGGTTTCGAATGGGTGGACTACCTCGCGATCGCGTTCTTCATCGCCTCGTGGTCGGGCTACCATATCGCGGTCGAGAAGCTCTCCGCCTCGCGCAACAGCCTCAACGAGCGCATGTCGCACTACCGGCGCGCGTGGATGGCGCAACTCGTGCGCCGCGAGAACCGCATCGTCGATTCGACCATCCTCGCCTCCCTGCAGAACGGCACGGCCTTCTTCGCCTCGACCTCGCTCTTCGCCATCGCCGGCGTCCTGACTCTGTTGCAGGCGACCGACACCGCGCTCTCGATCTTCGCCGACATGCCCTTCGGCGTCGAGACCACGCGCCTCGCCTTCGAGGCCAAGGTCGGGGGGCTCGGAATCATCTTCGTCTACGCCTTCTTCAAGTTCGCCTGGTCCTACCGGCTGTTCAACTACGCGGCGATCCTCATCGGCGCGATCGACGTCGACGGGAAGAGCCAGGCCGCGCGCGAGGGCGCGGCGCGGGCCGCCGCCATGAGCATCGCGGCCGGACGCCATTTCAACCGGGGACAACGCGCCTTCTTCTTCGCGCTGGGCTATCTCGGATGGTTCATCAGCCCCTATGTGCTGATCGCGGCGACCGCCGCGGTGCTCGTCGTGATGTGGCGGCGCCAATTCGGCTCCGACGCGCTCGACGCCCTCGACGCGCAGGCGACCGATACGGGGAATAAGGACGAGGCATGAGCGCGCCAAAAATCGACGACGCCGAGATCACCCGCGTCATCCGCGAGCTCGTCGCCGCGCGCGGGGCGGGCAAGACGATCTGCCCCTCCGAAGTCGCGCGCGCGGTGGCGGGACCCGACGAGAAGCTCTGGAGCCGCCTGATGCAGCCCGTGCGCCGCGCCGCGATCCGGCTCGCCAAGGCGGGGGACGTGACGATCATGCGCAAGGGCAAGCCCGCCGATCCCGACGACTTCAAGGGGGTCTACCGGATCGGCTGCGGACCGGAGGGCGGCGAGACCTCAGAATAGATTCTTGAATATCAGGTTTTAATTCCTATATTGCTCCTCCTGATCATGACGGAGGACGGACATGCTGCTGCGCAAGGGTTCCACGGGACAAGCTGTGCGTGAATTGAGCGAGGCCCTGCTCGCTCTGGGCCGGGTCGGGGTCGCCACGGACGTCTTCGACGCGCGCCTCGATCGGACCGTTCGGGCCTTCCAGACCCAAAATCTCGATCCGCGCGGCGAGCCGCTGGTCGTCGACGGAATCGTCGGCCCGTTGACCCGCTTTGCGATCGACGCGGCCCTCGGCGCGCGCGACGCCCTGGCTGTCGTGGACGAAGACGAGCCCCTGAGCCCCTTCGGCGACGTCGCGCTCTCCGTCGCGCGCGAGGAGGCGGCGCGCGGCGCCGGCGAGGCCGCCGGGAACAACCGGGGAGCCGACATCCGCGCCTATCTCGACGGACGCGCTACGGAGGGATCGGACTGGTGCGCGGGCTTCGTCAGTTGGTGTCACCGTGAGGGCGCGCGGCGTCTCGGACGCGCCATGCCCTTCCGCTACTCGCTCGGCGCCCGCGACATCCGCAACCAGTTCCGCGAGCGGGGCTGGGATTACTCGCCGAGCGCGGCCCACCCGCCCCGCCCGGGCGACATCGTCGTCTGGTGGCGTGGCGCCGTGAGCGGCTGGCAAGGGCATATCGGCCTCGTCGAACGCTGCGTCGACGGAATTCTGACGACGATCGAGGGCAATCGCGGGCCCTTTCCGTCCCGGGTGTCGCGGTATCGCTACGTGCTGGGTCGTATGGAGCGGCTGCTCGGTTTCGGGAGGGTTCGCGCGTGACTGTGTTTCGCGCTGGCGCGAGCCTGCGCCGTCTCCTGCGGGGGAGCGCTTCAGCTTCGCGCTGACGCGCGAAACACCCCACCCTAGCCCTCCCCTTAGCGACTGTCTTGCGGGTCAAGCGTCTTTCGGCTGCCATGGGGCGGTGTCCCGGATGATTGCGTTGAGGATGGTGAGGAGCTTTCTGGCGGTTGCGACGAGCGCGACCATCTTGGGCTTGCCCTGTGCGACGAGCCTGTCGCGGAAGGCCTTGAGCGCGGGATTGCGCCGGCTCGCGACGAGCGCGCCTAGGTACAGGGCGGTC
>JAKOMT010000039.1 GCA_022241475.1 Microvirga sp.
ATTCGTAGCCTTTGAGCGGGTAGCGGCGGGCGAGCCGACCATGGAGTTCCCTTCAACGAGAGGAACTCGCCATGGCTACCCCTTCGACCGATGCACCTGTCTCGCCGCTTCGCCAGCGCATGCAGCACGACATGCTCATGCGGGGCCTCGGCTCCCACACGCAGCAGGACTACGTTCGCCACGTCCGGCGCTTCGCCGCGTTCCTCGGGCGCTCGCCGGACACCGCGACACCGGAGGACATCCGTCGCTTCCAAGCTTGATCAGCATGAGAACGGCGTCGGACCCGCGACGATCAACGGCACGGTCTCGGCGCTGCGCTTCCTGTTCACGGTGACGCTGAAGCGGCGGGATCTGGCGCGTGCGCTGGTGGTCATGCGCTATCAGCGCAAGCTGCCCGACGTGCTGAGCGTGGAGGAAGCGGCTCGGCTGCTCGAAGCCGCACCAGGAATCAAGTACAAGGCCGCTCTCGGCGTTGCCTATGGTGCGGGCCTGCGGGTGTCCGAGGTCGCGCATCTCAAGGTCGATGATGTCGACTCGGGACGCATGCTCCTTCGCGTCGAGCAGGGCAAGGGCCGCAAGGATCGCAATGCGATGCTGTCGCCGCAACTCCTGGAACTCTTGCGGCTGTGGTGGCGCGAAGGCAGGCGGCGCGGGATCATGCTTCCGCATGGCTGGCTATTCCCCGGCCGCAGCCGCACCGATCCGGTCTCTGCGCGGCAACTGCATCGCGCCGTCCAGGAGGCCGCCGAGGTCGCCGGCATCCGCAAGCGCGTCAGCCCGCACACGCTGCGTCACAGCTTCGCCACTCACCTGCTCGAACAGGATGTCGACATCCGCGTCATCCAGGTCCTGCTCGGCCACAGCAAGCTCGAGACCACCGCGCTCTACGCAAAGGTCTCGACCCGGACAATCCACGCTGTCACCGGGCCGCTCGACCGCCTGATGGCGCTGATGGAGGG
>JAKOMT010000015.1 GCA_022241475.1 Microvirga sp.
CAACATTTGGTACTGGATCGCGGCATTTCTCGTTCTGATGATCTTTCAGTATGTTTTCACCAGCACACAGCAGGTGGCGCAAATCTCCTACAGCGAGTTCGAAAGCCACCTCCAGGCTGGCAGGATCGCGGAGGTGCAGGTCTCCGACCGCTTCGTGCAGGGTACGTTTTCGCGCCCGCAGGAGGGTGGGCAAACCCGCTTCATCACGACGCGCGTCGAGCCGGCCTTCGCCGAAGAGCTCAGGCTATACAATGTCGTTGTCACGGGCGAGATCGAGAACACCTTTCTTCGAGACCTTCTCTCCTGGCTGTTTCCCCTGGCGATCTTCATCGGTGTGTGGGTTTTCCTGCTACGACGAATGGGTGCGGGCGCAGGTGGCGGCCTCATGCAGATTGGTAAGAGTAAGGCCAAGATCTACGTCGAGACCGACATCAAGGTCACCTTTGACGATGTCGCCGGCGTGGACGAGGCCAAGGCGGAACTTCAGGAAATCATCGAGTTTCTGAGGAATCCTGAGGACTATGGCCGGCTCGGCGGCCGCATGCCGAAGGGCGTACTCCTGGTTGGGCCGCCTGGGACCGGCAAAACGCTGATTGCAAGAGCAGTGGCCGGCGAGGCCAAGGTACCATTCTTCTCGATCTCCGGTTCGGAGTTCGTCGAAATGTTCGTGGGCGTAGGTGCGGCGCGCGTGCGCGACCTCTTCGAACAGGCTCGAGCCCGTGCTCCGGCCATGATCTTCATCGACGAACTCGATGCCCTCGGGCGCGCTCGTGGCATCGGACCCGCCATGGGCGGCAATGACGAAAAAGAGCAGACGCTGAACCAACTGCTATCCGAGCTGGACGGCTTCGATCCGTCCACGGGCGTGGTGCTACTGGCTGCGACCAATCGGCCCGAGGTTCTCGACCCGGCGCTGCTCCGCGCCGGGCGTTTCGACCGGCAGGTGCTGGTCGATCGGCCGGACAAGCATGGCCGCATTCAGATCCTCCAGGTACACATGAAGAAGGCCAAGCTCGGCGCGGATGTCGATGCCGAAAAGGTCGCCGCACTCACGCCGGGGTTTACCGGAGCGGATCTTGCCAATCTCGTCAACGAGGCCACGCTTCTGGCGACGCGGCGCCGGGCCGAAAGCGTCACGATGGAGGATTTCAACAACGCCATCGAGCGCATAGTGGCGGGGCTGGAAAAGCGCAACCGCCTGCTCAATCCCAAAGAGCGTGAGGTGGTTGCCTATCACGAGATGGGTCATGCCCTGGTCGCCATGTCACTGCCTGGGTCCGACGTCATCCACAAGGTCTCGATCATCCCGCGTGGCATTGGTGCGCTGGGCTATACCATCCAGCGACCGACAGAAGATCGTTTCCTGATGACAAGGGAGGAA
This sequence comes from Microvirga sp., assembly GCA_022241475.1. The sequence goes on from JAKOMT010000015.1 coordinate 1,382, forward strand.
CTCGAAAACAAGATGGCGATGCTGCTCGGCGGTCGGGCCGCCGAGTGGATTGTGTTCAAACACCTATCGACAGGCGCAGCAGACGATCTTGCCAAAGTCACAGACATCGCGCGTGCGATGGTCACGCGTTACGGTATGTCGGAGAAGCTGGGCCATGTCGCACTGGAAAAGGATCAGCGCAGCTTCCTCGATCCAAATCAGCTGGCCGGCTATCCACAGCAGCGAGACTACGGCGAGGCGACCGCCGACGGGATCGACGCGGAGGTGCGCGACATCTCCGACATCGCTTTCGACAGGGCAGTGAAGCTCCTGTCTGCTCGGCGCCCGATACTCGAGAAGTCGGCACGACAATTGCTAGAAAAGGAAACGCTGGACGAGACCGAACTGAGATCGCTGACCAAAGGTGCGGCCGCAAAAAGACGGTCCTTAAAGCGGCGAAATGAGTGAGCCTCCTCGGACCGCAGGCCTACTACTGCCACGTGCAATCACCCCATCGGGGCGAGCAAAAAGTAGTCGTGAAGCCCGGTCTGATTGGATACTGGTGGCGGACCGAGACTTCGCCAGTCCGGTCCACGCCCTTCATGACATGCGGTTTGGCGATCAGATGGGCCGGCAGGTACCGCGCCATCGGATCGTCTAGTGCGATCTGCCCCCTTTATCGGGGAAAAGAGTCCATGTCCGGCCAAGCGAGCAGAGCGCTGGCATTTCTGCGGCGCTTCAATTGGTGGGTTTTGTTTTGACTGTACTCGTAGCCGGCCCGTTTCTACCAAAGCGTTATTCGATGGGAAAAGACAAGCGTGCGTTCCCTCGGCGCAGAGAAGTCCTAATCTCGACATCCGTGTCAAAAACTGCGTCTGCAGTAAGTTATCCGTGCGAAAGCACGCTCCCGCTGCCCATTGATCGGTGTCAAGGAATGCCGATGGCGTAAGGCTATCAAATATGATGGCAGTTCGACCGACAGCCTGGCCAGTGATCGCATATTGGAGATTGCCAATTCGGCTTGTGGCGGGGACGGACTGCCGAGCACCAATCAAGGAGTGTTGAAATGTCCACAGCCAAAAACGAGAATGTACCCAAAACTTCGGACGCGGGCGAGGTTGCCAACCAAGGCTGGCCCTCGCTCGACGGCCTGCGTCTCGAGATCGACCGGCTGTTCGAGGACTTCCGACCCTTCGGAAGACGCTGGCCCGCGACCCGTTCCGCGCTCGAACTCGACCTTCCCGGCTTCAAGGCCGGCTGGAGCCTCGCTCCGGCGATGGACCTGGTCGAGAAGGAGAAGGAATACGAGATCACCGCAGAACTTCCCGGCCTCGACAAGGACCATGTCAAGGTGAAGATCTCTAATCGCATGCTGACCATCAAAGGCGACAAGAAGGAAGAGAAGGAGGAGAAGCGGAAAGACTATTTTCTCTCAGAGCGCCGTTTCGGCTCCTTCCAGCGCTCCTTCCGCATACCCGATGGCGTCGACCCCGAAGGCATCGAGGCGGACTTCACCAAGGGCGTGCTAACAGTCCGGCTGCCGAAGACCGCCGAGGCGCAACAGACGGAAAAGAAGATCGTCGTGAAGGCGAAATAGCAGACTGGACCGTCCGTCGCCGGACCGCGCCGGTGGACGGTCCAAGTTGCACAGATTCCGGCTACGTCAAGGCCTAGGCGCCTGGCATTCGCGGGCGAATGTGTCCATCTCCGGGACGACCGAGGCGAGTGGAGTTGAGAGAGAAAGAGTTCGCCAGGGTGAGAGGTTGCGACCATGCGCGAAACAGAACGCTCACCACGATCAGGCGTTGATTCCAAGCCTTTGACCATGGTCAATGTTGCCGCTTTCGGATTCGGATAGATCATACGACAGTAGACATTCGAGGGCCGGACCATGGCGCATAAGCAGGTTCTCTTTCGATCCGCGGCTCGCGAAAAGATCCTCCGTGGCGTGACACAGTTGGCCGATGCGGTGCGCGTCACGCTTGGGCCGCGCTCCAAATCCGTGCTTATCGAGAGAAAGTGGGGAACGCCGATCGTCTGCAATGACGGGGTGACCATCGCCAAGGAGTTCGATCTCAAGGACCCGGAGGAGAATCTGGGCGCACGCATGCTGCGGCAGGCGGCCGAAAAGACCGGAGACATGGTGGGCGACGGCACCAGCACGTCAACCATCCTTGCTCATGCCATTTTTGCCGACGGCATGCGCAACGTCGTCGCCGGAGCAAGTGCGATCGACATCAAGCGCGGCCTCGATCGGGCAATGCGGCGGGCAGTGGAGGAACTGAAAGAGATTTCCCGGCCAGTGAAGACCCGCCGCGAGAAGGAACAGATTGCCACGATATCGGCCCATAACGACGTGGCGATCGGGGAACTGGTCGGCGAAGCCATGGAAAAGGTCGGGGGTGAAGGCGTCATCACGGTCGAGGAGTCCAAGACAACCGACACGGCACTCGAGATCGTCGAGGGCATGCAGTTCGACCGTGGCTACATCTCGCCCTATTTCGTGACGGATGCCGAGAAGATGGAAGCCGTGCTCGATGGGGCCATCATCCTCATCGTCGACCGCAAGGTTTCGTCACTGCACGACCTGATCAAGCTGCTCGAAGCGGTCGCCAAGTCTGGGGCGCCTCTTCTGGTGATTGCCGAAGACGTTGAGGGCGAAGCGCTCGCCACTCTGGTCGTCAACCACCTTCGCGGCACGTTCCGCAATTGTGCCGTCAAGGCGCCCGGTTTCGGAGACCGTCGCAAAGCCATGTTGCTGGACATTGCGATATTGGCCGGTGGACAGGTCATCTCGGAAGAAGTTGGCATCAGCCTGGAGAATGTCGGTATCGACCAGCTCGGCCGTGCCAACCGAGTCGTCGTCGACAAGGACACCACCACGATCATCGGCGGCGGCGGCAAAGCAGAGACCCTGAAGGCGCGTGTCGAGCAGATCAGGCGCGAGATCGAGAACACGACCAGCGATTATGACCGCGAAAAGCTTCAGGAGCGGCTTGCCAAGCTTGCCGGCGGTGTGGCCGTCATCAGGGTCGGAGCACCGAGCGAAGCGGAAATGAAGTCGAAGAAGGAAGCCCTGGATGACGCAATCAGCGCAACCAAGGCGGCGGTTGCGGAAGGTATAGTGCCGGGCGGAGGGCTCGCGCTTCTGCGTTGCATCAGAGCCGTGGAGGATGAGGAGAAGCTCTGCGAGGGCGACGAGCGAACCGGCATACAGATTCTCAAGCGTGCCCTGGAAGCACCGGTCCGCCAAATCGCCGACAACTCGGCCGTCGATGGCGGCGTGGTGGTTGCCAGGATGATCGAGGGAAAGGGCAATTTCGGTTTCGATGCCGCACTAAAGGAGTATGTGGATCTCGTCGAGGCCGGGATAATCGACCCGACGAAGGTCGTCCGAGTCGCTCTCGAGAACGCGGTCTCGGTCGCAGGCATTCTGCTCCTAACCGAGGCGACTATGACGGAGATCCCCGAACCGCAGAAGGAGCGGCCGTCCGAGCCCGAACTGGCGATGTAGTTCGCCGGCCTGATCGCTGGCGGAGAACGCTGGCGCTATCGGAATTGCAAAAGAGGGAGGAAACAGGCATGGCGTTCCCCGTGACCGACTCCATGCGCCAGGAACTGAACCTGTTCCTGGAGCGCCTGCTGGCTGCCTGCAAGAAGGATGGAATTACGCAAGAGAAGGCACACGCCGACTTGCTGGCGATCATCGAGGCGGCTGCCAGGGACGATTGGGATGAGATCGACGAGCGGCTAACCAAGGCCGTGGTCGAGGCTTGGGATGACTAGCGCTGGGCGGAACCTGCTGCAAAGGAGTGCGCTAGATCATGCCAAAACAGAACAAGGAAGCCGAAGCTGCGGAAGCCGACCGCAAGAAACATCTCGACGAGCTTCTTGACGAGGCGTTGCGTGAGTCCTTCCCGGCCAGCGACCCGCCGGCCATAGCCATTGAAGATCCGGCCCCGACGAGCGATGGGGTCCGACCGGGTCGCCGGCGGCCAAGCCAACCGGGACGTCGCGGCAACAGGCAGTAAGCGGCCGCGGCATTCCGTACGGAGTTGGCCGAGTTGGGCCAGTCTCCGCAGCGACCGCCTGAAGCGCTGCACACGTCTGAATGTGAGAGCGATGGTAAGACTGTTTCTCTGCGGAGACGTGATGACGGGGCGCGGCATCGACCAGATACTGCCGCATCCGAGCGATCCCAAGCTCCATGAAGCCTATGTCAAATCGGCCGACGACTATGTCCATCTGGCCGAAAGGGCGAACGGACCTATCCCGAGGCGGGTCACGCCAGACTACGTATGGGGTGCGGCGCTGGAAGAGTTCGAGAGGTTCCGCCCCGATTTGCGCGTCGTCAATCCCGAGACAGCGATCACACGTAACGACGATTTTCTGCCCAAGAGTATCAATTACCCCATGAACCCGAAAAACGGCCCCGTGCTGACGGCGGCAGGTATCGATTGCTGCATACTGGCAAACAACTAGGTGTTCGATTGGCGCCAAGCGGGTCTGGTCGAGACGCAGGAGACGCCTGAGGCGATTCAGATTGCCACGCCTGGTGCCGGCCGCGACGCAGCGGAGGCAGCCAGGCCAGCTACACTCGACGTAGCAGGCACACGCCGCGTGCTCGTCCATGCGTTTGCCTACGTTCCAGGGGATTATGCAGGCTTCGCCTCAGGCGCCAAGCTGGAAACGCGTAACCCCGACATGGAACGACTGAAGGCCCGGACGGACGAAGTGACGCAACTTCTATCTGGCCAAGCGGTGTCTGCGGATGTCATCAGCGAATTTCAGGAGGCGGCGTTGGTCGATCAGGCGGTTGGTCGTCGGGCGCGCTACGGCGATCTTACGATCATTGGCCCAAGGCTGCTTGGCTCTGACGTGTTCAAGCTGCGGGTTCTGGAGGTGCTCTGTTTGCTTCTGCCAGACCCCAGCTTCTTGTTCCCCGGGACTCGCGGCCAACACTGAAGCCAAAGCGCGTGCTTGCGGCCTGGGATTCGCGCATGGAATAGTCAGCGGCGGTTAAAGACTCCTTGGATATGTTGAAAGGTGCCGAAGATGTCAGGCTGGTGCTGGTGGATCCTATTGTAGGTACCGAGGCTCAGGGTGCCGAGCCGGGTGCCGACGCGGCGTCCTATCTGGCGCGTCACGGTGTCAAGGTAACGGTAGACAGGATTCCCAGCCTCGGCCGCGCAGTGGCCGATGCGCTAAAATGCTATGCAACGGATTATGCGGCCGAACTCCTCGTGAAGGGCGCCTATGGCCACTCGAGACTGCGCGAGCGCATCTTCGGCGGTGTCACGCGGCCCATGATCGAGGAACCAACTCTGCCGACCTTCATGTTGCGCTGATCGATCGAAATTGCCCAAGAAGAGGCCTCAATATGACCTGGCGTACGTCGTTCTCCGGCGTCGCCGAAATGGTGCGCCGCCATATCGGCGCTCGGGGAGCCGATGGTACGAACTGCCGAGCCCGAGCAGCCGCATAGGCAGCATTTCCGCATGGGCGCCTTGTGGTGTTGACCTGCGTCAATGAAGGACAGGCTGCGTCAGCTAAACTAACTAAATTGGAAGATGGCGCGGCCGGATGGCCTCAGCTGTTCGGTAGGACGCGTCTCTGGAGAAAATGGAGTTTGCCATGACCAGCGGACATCCAACCTTCGACCACACGGTGCAGGAGGCCAATATCTGGCTCAAGGCCGTTGCCGAGCAGCTTCACTTCGAGGAGCGACGCCACGCCTACAGCGCGCTGCGGGCCACATTGCATGCGCTGCGTGACCGGCTAACGCCTGAAAGCGCGGTTCACTTCGGTGCCCAGCTGCCGATGGTTGTACGCGGACTCTACTACGAGGGCTGGCGGATTGCCGGAAAACCCAGAGGGGACCCGTCGACGATTTTTGCGACCATGTCGCAGGCGAACTGCCGCCGAAATTCCCGATGGACACCCTCACGGTCACACGCGGCGTCCTCGCGGTCATATTCAAGGAACTCGATCCGGGCGAGTCGGCAAAGATCATCGACCAGTGGCCAGTAGCGCTGAGGAGCCTTTGGCCGGAGATCGCGCGCCGCGGGTAGCTAGGCGGGCGAAATGCCTGAACGACGGCAATGAAGGGCAGAACGGTCCTGGCTAGGCACGTTTCGCGGCGGTTGGTGCCTCGAGCAGCATCGGAGCGGTTTGGAACGCACTCGATAAAGAAAGACGTTGCAACTTTTTGTCATGATGGAACTGGCTTGGAGAGCAATGTGATGGACGACGCCAAGCTTTTGCAGCAGGCGCTCAAGGCGGGTAGCAGATTTCCGACATCAAGCTCTCGGCGGCGATGTCGGCGGCTTCGAGCGCCTCGCGGAGAGACTCTCCCCAAGTGGCCGCCTCTTCTCCATCGTCGAGTTTGACGGGCTCTACGAGGCCGAATGCGACCCGCGCGAACGGTAACGGGACTTCTCTGCGATCCCAGCGCTTCATCACCAACTTGGGCGAGCTTGCGGCCGACACGGCAAGAACGGCCAGACCCAGCTCCGAGGCCAGGGCGACGATGCCCGACTTGACTTGATGGCGAGGGCCGAGTGGACCGTCGGCTGCGAGGACGCCAGCCTTGTCCGACTGCATGACAGTGCGCATCCATTCAAGGGCTTCGTTTCGCGATTGCCCCGGCAGCATGCTCGCAGTGTAGCCGAATCGGCGGCAGAGACCGGCAATCACCTCTCCCCTGAAGGATGGCGCCACGAAGATCGTCACCTGTCGTCCCTCCAGCATGGGAAACAGCGGGAAATACTTACCATGCCAGAACAGGATCAGGAGCCGGTCAGGTCCGCTCAATAACTGATCAAGGCGGTCTACTTGGCTCACATCCTTCCGCCAGGATCCGTACATGGCTCGTAGCATCGCCTCAAAGATACGGACCAGGAAGGAGGCGAGGACGCGGACCATGAAGGACTGACGGGTCTGCACCGCTGCTTCGTAGACTCGGCGCTTCTCTGCCTGCTTCTTTGCGCGTTCGATCGTCATTCCGACCGCATGCCCGAACGCCGAACCGGTACGGCATCGGCGATCGCTTGGCCCATATTTCGCAGGATCCTCCATTCCTGCCTGAGAGCGCGCGCCATAGCGCGCAGTCGTGCTGGATCGCGGTCGCTTCCGTTCAGTCCGCGTTCGAGCAGCGTCCGATACAGCATCACCGTCTGTTCTGTCGTCTTTGAGCGGGAGAAGCCCTTTGCACTCTCACGCGCGGCTTTCCGCAGGCTTTGCCGACGGGATTCCGGACGTTGCGCAGTCCAAGCAAGTGCTGCGGCAAAATCCACTGTCGAGGAACTGTCCGGCAACAGCCGCCCATTGCGGCCGTCCGCGACGATCTCTCGGGCTCCAGGTGCGTCGATCGCGACGACCGGTACGCCGGCTGCCATCGCCTCGGCCAACACTAGTCCCTGCGTCTCCGACCGGGACGAAAAGGCGAACACATCCATGGCGGCATAAGTGTCGGCAAGTTCGCCACCTATAATGGAACCGAGCATGTGAAGCTGCGGGGAAAGGCCGGCTTCGGTCATCGCCGCACGGAGGGGCTCCGACATCTCCCCTTGCCCGGCAACCATGAAATGCGCGCCTTGATGCGCAATGAGGAAAGACCTGACGGCCTGGATTAGGTGTCCAAGATTCTTCTCGGGCGCCAGGCGCCCCACATGTCCGACAACGAAAGCGTCTGGCGGTATCGAGAGCCGGCTTCGACACCGACGGCCGTCGCCGCCGCCGAATAGCTTCAGGTCGATCCCAGTCGGAATCACCGTCACGGGCGGCAGGACGCGATGGTCGGCCAAGAATTGGGCGATGCTCCTGCTGGGTGCGATAATCCCGTCGCACAGATTGCAGTAGCCGATCGTCAGGCTGACGATGAGCCGAGACAACGATTCGCCGGTTTCGTGGACCGCGTAGTGGCCGTACAACTCGTAGCGCGTATGGTAAGTGAAAACGACCGGAAGCTCGCGCGATGCCGCAAGCCGTAGGGCGGTGTCGCCCAGCAGAAACGGATGATGCGAATGGACGATGTCCGGGCTGAATACGTCAAGCTCTTCGTCGAGCGAATGGCCGAACGGAATGGGCACGGAGAAGTCGCTGCCCCAAAAATGCGTGATAGCGGGCACACGCACGACCCCCGCCTCATTCTCCAAATGGTCCACATAGTCCGGTGCGACCACAAGCACGGAATGCCCAAGGCCGCGCAGGCTTTCTGCAAGCCAGCTGACGCTGTTGGCCACGCCTCCTATATGCGGCGTGAAGGTATTGGTGAACATCACGATCTTCATTGTCTGACGCCCGACCGAGCGCAATGCATTGACTGTTACCGTCTGCAACAAAAGCCTTCGCTAGAAATAAGGCCCTCATTCACCTTGATAGAGATGTTGTCGTGACACCGAGTTGATTCAGAGCAAGTCGCTTCATGACCGCGCCGCGTAGGGATTCGCAAGCGCACAGGCGCCTCGGGGTCGCTGATATGAGCGAAAAGACGCAGTTCAACATCTGGTGCTGGGTAGCGTGGATTGTGCCGCTTCGGCGCATGGGTGCGGGCGCACGGGTAGCGGCCCCGTGCAGATCGGCAAGAGCACGGCCAAGATCTAGGCCGAGACCGACACTAACGTCGCCTTCGACGATGTCGCCGGCTTGGACCGCGCCCAGCCTCCGCTCCTGAAAGGACCCGCCCGTGCCACACCCCCGTCTGACATTCCACGGTGCCGCCGGAGGCGTTACCGGCTCCTGCTTCCGTCTTAAAACCCAACATGGGGAGGTTCTGATCGACTGCGGCTTGTTTCAGGGGTCGAAGACCGAAAAGGAATTGAACTACCGTCCGTTCCCCTTTGCCCCTGAAAGGATCGGCGCCGTCATTCTCAGCCATGCGCATATCGACCATTCGGGTCTATTGCCGAAACTGGTCCGACACGGGTTCTCCGGTGCCATCCATGCCACTCCGGCCACGATCGATCTGGCGGAGGTCATGCTGCCCGACAGCGCCCATATCCAGGAGATCGAAGTCGAGCAGTTCAACCGGCGCGCCGCCCGTCGCAACCGTGACAAGGTGGAGCCCATCTACGTCAGCGCCGACGTCGATGAATGTCTTGCCCTCTTTCATCCGCATGGATTGAACGAATGGTTTGCCGTGCTGCCCGGCCTGCGCGCACGGTTCTGGAACGCGGGACATCTTCTGGGATCAGCCTCGGTCGAAATCGAACTGACTCAGACCGAGGATGCAGCTACGCTACGGCTCCTGTTCTCGGCCGACATCGGGCCGGATTACAAGCTGTTGCATTCCGATCCCGAGGGGCCGTGTGGCGTCGATTACCTGGTTTGTGAATCCACCTATGGCGATCGCGACCGCGCCGATGCCAGTGCGACTGGTCGCCGCATCCTGCTGCGAGACGAGGTGCGCGCGGCCATGCACCCGAACGGCGTGCTCCTTATCCCGTCCTTTGCAGTCGAACGCGCGCAGGAACTGATCAGCGATATCGGACGCCTGATCGCCGAGGGTGAGCTGCCCGACATACCCATCTATGTGGATAGCCCGCTCGCAACCAGGGCGACCAGGGTCTTTGCGAAGCATCACCGGGAACTGGAAGAAGGCGCCGTACTGATGAAAGGGCTCAGCGCGCGGAACCTCCACTTCACCGAATCGGCGGAACAGAGCAAGGCGCTCGATCGTGTCCGGGGGTTCCACATCGTAATAGCAGCCTCGGGCATGTGCGATGCGGGGCGCATCCGGCACCGGCTGAAGAACTGGCTGTGGCACGAGGAGGCAACGGTCCTTTTCACGGGATATCAGGCGGAGGGCACGCTGGGACGCATCTTGCAGAATGGCGCGTCGTCTGTCCGTATTCAGGGAGAGGTATTCGTAGTCCGCGCAAGGATCCGGTCGCTCGACCTCTATTCCGGCCATGCCGATGGGCCGGAACTGGTGGAGTGGATCAAGGCGCGTCTGCCCCTGAAACACGACCTTTTCCTCGTCCATGGTGAACCTGATGCGATTGAAGGTCTGGCTGCGCGGCTGGAGGGGATGGTCGCGGCAAATCGGATATTGCGCCCGACACTCGATGAAAGCTTCGAGCTCACTGGAAATGGCGCATGTCGACTATCCGCTAGAGTCCCTCCGCGCCTGCCTGCCGGCGATGTCGCGAGGCTCGACTGGCATAACGACGTTTCGCGTCTGATTCTGGATATCAACGACGCGCTTGCGGCCAGCCCCGACGAGAAGACCCGCGCAGTCCTGATCCGGCGACTTCGGCGCGCTCTCGATGCCGATGCGAAGCGATGTTAGAAGTATGCAAAGAAAGCAAAAGCAAAGCAGCTGATGAAGCGAGAGCTGGCGTTAGCGGGACGGCTCGGTATCGGGGGCACGACGCTCGTGCTCTGGAGTGGAACGGCAAGCGCATGCCGTGCCATTGAGGTCGGCCAGCGCCTAGCGCGGCACCAAGTTGCCGGTGGCAGCCCGGGTCTCAGTTCCGCTTCCGGGACTGTTGAGGAATACTAGTCGGGTGCACTAGTCATTCGGGCCGGGCCACGGGGAACCAAAAACCAGCCGTTCGTCCAGTACCTGCTTTTCGGCTTAGGCGTGGCCGTCTTCTGCGCGTCCCGTTTCAGGGACAGAAATTGGGAAAACCGGCACTTGACCGAACCGAGACGCGGTCCGTACCCGCCGACTTAGCGGCCGGTCGAGGTCATTGCCACAGTCCTCGAAAGCGGTCGTGCGTTCATGCCCAACTGCAATGGATTGATAGCCGCGTCACCGGCGTTCAGGACTAGATCAAGTTCTCGACTGGAATCCGCGCGTCATTTTCGATGATGGTTGCGACCTCCTGATAGATCTGAGCGCCAATATCGACATCGCTGGTCTCGATTGACACGACAAGCGAGTAAGGCAGCTTGCGCAACCAACGGCTACCGCGCTTACGATCGCCCCACCAGCCCTTAGCCGGCATGATGCCAATTCCGTCCTTCAGCAGGAGATCCGACGCGGGCCCCGTCCACACATCATGATGGAGCGAACCTCGCCTGGCATTTTTCGGCCCGATCGTGAAGCGATCATCCTCCTCCAGATCGTCGCGCTCATAATCGTCATCGCGGGCAAGCTGATTGACCCGGGCAATCGCCCGCTCGGGTGTTTCGTCTTCGATCCCTTTGAGGAAGAACCGGAGCTTGGCCGAGGGATAGCGGTTTCCCTGCTGCCGGGTCGAACGCGACGGATTGGGCTCGACGAAATAGGACAAAGTGATCCGCAATCGCACTTCCTCAGGACCGAGCGCCTCAAGCGCCTCGCGCGGCCACGGCAAGTCATGCCACTTCATTTCGCCGAGCGCGATCGAACTTCCGGCCCCGCGGCGATAGGTCTGGATCTCGTCCTGCACGATCATCGTCAAAGCATTGTCGAGGCTGAGGAGAGCGCGTTCCCGGTCGGGCTTGCCAAACCCGAAGCGCTGCAAAAGCTCCGCATAGTCGCCCCGAGACGGTCGTCGCGGTAAGCGCGCGAGCATCGCGGGGGTCCAACGGGCCGAATGGATCATAAGCGCGCGTACCGTCTGCGGGGTCGCATCAGGGTAGGCTGCCAGAATGGCGGCGGCGAGGCCGCTCGCCGCTGCAGTAGCCGCGCTCGTTTCGCCCGTGCAAGTGAAACGGTGGGCTGCAAAATCGCGCGCCGTGGTCACGATGCTCAAATGCGGCGCGTGTGAAGTTGCGATCCCGTCGACATCGGCCACCCGATTGCCGCCCTCCATGACGATATCGGGTTTGTTGCATAACGTGGGCCGCTCCCAGGCGAGGCTTGTCCGGGAAGTCGGGCAGAGATCCCCCTCGTCGGCAATATGACCAACCGGCTCGTCATCTTCGACCAGATGCGTGCACGCGCCAACCGTCACCGCGTTGAGCGCTTGCGCCGGTGACCGCATCGGCGAGGCGTCGTTCAGCGCGATATGATCATCGACCTCATAAGCCTGCTCATCGATATTGCCCGCCGGCACGAAGAACAGCCGCTGCTTGCCCGGCCGCCCGAACGCAAGCTGATCAATCGTGGTCGACAGGCTTGAGGGCCGACCATCCGACCGTTCGCGCGGAACGCTCATCGACAGCGAGTAGATCCGGTCGGCCTTGGCCGTTCGCTCAATAAGCCTCACCGCTTCGCGCACCGATGTGCCCGGCAAAGGTTGCGCCACGCCGACGACGGCGGGCGGCAGCACCGTCACGGACTCCAACCGGTGCGCGACCAGCACAGGACCCACCCCTGCCAGCAGAGGAGCGAGATTTTCATACAGCACGACACCGGCCATACCGGTGCCATGACCGTGGTGATCGGTGGCATTCCACGCCGCGTTGATGGTCAGGCATCGGTCGGCTTCGAGAAACGGTGCCAGCAGGGGATGGGCCCGGCGCACCCCGCTGTCGAGCACACAGACCCGCGGCGCATCTGCCTCCGGTTCGACAATACGCTCCAGCAGACGGTTTGCCGCGGCCGCTTGCTGGCCCGGTGACAGCTCAAGCAGATGCGCCATAAACGACGAAGCACCACGCAGCTCAGCGACGACCGGAACCTTGCGGATAAGTTCACGCAGCTGCCGGCGCGTGCAGTGGGCCCGCACCACGACCGCTTCAGGAAACACCAAGTGGCCGCGTTCGATACCGATGTCGAGCTCCGGTGCCGTGTCGCGTATCCAGTCCTCTGTCCCCGGTCGTAACCAAAGTTCCCAGGCAAACATCTCATCGATCGCCGGCAAGTCGCCATGGTCGGTCCACAGGTCGCGCAAGGTTGCTGGCCGAATCCGATCGACCCGGTCGAAAAACTCCTCGTTACTCGGCCGGTCGCCAACGCCGGGTTCGCTTTCTGCATAGGCTTCGGTGGCCTTTTTGAAGCGATCGGCCTTGACCGCGCGCATGAACACATTCGCGGTCTGTTTGGCATCGTCGACATCTACCGACAGCAGATCGATACCTCGACGAGACGACTCGAAGAATTTGAGCGGCATCGGCGTCGCGCTCGGCGCTTCGAAGCTAAGATAGAAGCCGCGTTCCGCTTCGGGCAGCAGCACCTGCTCTGAGATTCGCTGCGCGTTCCGAGCGAGGGCCGTCTCGACTGCGCCGACCAAGGCATCTGCGTGCGCTCGGCGATCACCCCGCTGCACCCGGACGGTCCGGACGACGGGTGGTACACCGCGGAACGGAATGTCACGGCCCTTACGTCCAACAAAGAGATGTGGATGCTCCGCCATGCCGGCTGCAGGAACCCTCGACTAGATTGAATGACCCTGGCGGCGTTCGGAGAGAGCGCCGACGAGCAGGTCGGCGTCCAATTCACCATTGTGGTCGAGCACCGCGATCCGAGCCGCGTCCGCCGCACCGCGGGCGATGTCGCAATGCGACATGCCCTTGGTTTCAACCATTAACCGGTCCCAATCGAGCCCCTGCAGATCAAAAGTCGTCAAGCTATTCTCTATCACCTCCCGTGCCTGAGCCTCGTCCGGCAACTCGTAACTGAAAATCGCGTCGAACCTGCGGAACAGGGCCTTGTCGAGCAGCTTGGCATGGTTGGTCGCGGCCAAGATCAGACTGGTGCTGCCGTCTTCCTCAAGGAACTTCAAGAAGGCCGTCGATATCCGCCGGGCTTCGCCGACATCGTTGGGTATCGAACGTTCGGCGCCGAGCGCATCGAGTTCGTCGAAAAGGTAGACGCCGCGATTGTTGGCGATGGATTCGAACACCAGACGCAGCTTGGCCGCGCTCTCGCCCATGAACTTGGTGATGATGCCGTCGAGTTCGATCGTGAACAACGGGAGCGACAGCTCACCGGCAAGCGCTGCCGCGGTGCTCGTCTTGCCCGTGCCGGGCGGTCCGCTGAGCAGTAGTTTGCGCCGCGGATTGAGGCCGTGATCCTCAAGTTTCTCGCGCTGGCGCTGTTCCTTGACGATCCGCTTGAGCGCCTCGTCGAGCCGTTTGGGCATGACCAACGAAGACAGCCGGATGCTCGGAAAGCTCGCCGTCAGAATGCCGGCCAACTCGCCGCGCGGCCGCACCATCGGGATCGGATCGCGTGTGCGCTCGATAGATGCCGACTGGTTGCGCGCCTGTTCGACAAGCGCGCGCAGCTCTTCCGCGACCTTGCTGTGGCCGCGCTTGGCTGCGTCGGACGCCAGTTGCAGCGCCACCTGTTCGAAACGACTGCTGTCGCCCCGCGTATGGCTGCGGACAAGTGAAATGATCTGGGCAGCGCTGGCCACTAGTCCCCCTTACGCGGCAGCCAAAAGGCCCCACTACACTCTATGCCTGAAGCGTTGCAGAGTTCCAAGTTCTTTGCGTCTAACCGAACCATTCGCGTACTTCTGGGCTCATCCATTCTGTCGCTGTCTCCGACGGCATCAACCGTTCAACAAACTATCGAACCCGGAGTGTAACCATGCAGGTCTCAGCAGGTTCAGCCTGCCAAGGTGCGCGTAATTCCAACTGCAAGCTTATGACCCCAGCGCGCTGCGGTGTCACCTGAAAGATGTCGCGCGAGGCGCCGCCGAATGCCCCCGCCGGCCGTGCCGGAAGCCGCTCAACCACCACCCCGTCAGCCGGTCGCGCTTCCCACCGATACCCGGTTGTGCCCCCACCCGGAAGGGCGAGTTTCAGCGTTCGCCCGATAGCGGCATTGATCGTCAATGTACCTCTGGGGACATCCCGGATCATGGGTCGCCTGTCCTCATGCTCTCTCGACCTCGATCCCGATGAATGGAAATTCCTGATCGAGGCCGCATTGTCCGTAGGCAATGCGGAACAGTCCATTCTCGCCCCATGCCTCCGACCAGCTGTTCTTGCCGATCCAACAAGAAGAGTCGTCATCATAGCCGATGATGCAGACCGCATGGAGGCCGACCTCGTCGCCAATCGCATGCTCATAGATGCCGCCCGTGTAGTAGCGGAAATCATCATAGACCCGCATGCCCGCGATCACCGGTCCTTTCGCAACGGCGTAACGGCGATCTTCAGCGCTCAAGGCGGTCCACCAGTTCGAGACCCGAAGCGCGGCAGGGATCGCCATGCAGTTGGTATCGACTGCATAAGGAAGATCGGCCTCGAGCCCGACCCCTTTCCCGGCGCGCTCGAGCGCAGGGATGAATTCCCATCCGCTCTCGCAGCAATCGCCGCAGCCGCAGAAGAAAAGGTCGGCTTCCGACAAATCGAGCGTCGCGGCCTTGTCCTCGGCAATCGCCAGCGCGCTCTCCATGGCTGCGCAGGTGGCGAACGCAACGCATGCCCCGCAGAGGCCTTGGAATCTTACCGGCGAGACGCGGTCAAGCTCGCGCCAGTCGATCTTGACCGGCCGCTTCGGCCGAAACGCGTCAGGCGTAACCGTGGCGACCTGCAGCGCCTGGGCTTCCAAGCTCGCCAGCCTTAGCCCGAACCGGCCGGGCGCTGCCGCGACCGCGGAGATCGGTGTGTCGCCGGCTTGCCAGCCCAGCCGCTTGGCGGTAATCGCGGTTTGAACGTCGCCGAGGTCAATCAATTTCAATATCTCCGAGTATGCCTGAACCGTTTCAGTGCCATCGCTATATTGGGACGGGGCGGGACCGATGAAAAGCTGGATAGGACCGGTAATTTACTTGAGCGAGCGCATGCCTCGTTGATGCCTTCTGGGTCGCGACACATACCGCAAAACCTCACCCTTTCGCCCGCTCAAAAGTGCCAGCGAATGTCCGCTTCACAATCACTGCGGTAGAAAGGTAGTGGTCCGGATCGTCGAACATCCACGCCGTTCTAACTTCAGCAAGTTTTTGTCCGCTTTCGGGCGGTCAACGAATGGTCTCAATTGCCCGATTTGGGGCGCGAAGCGGTCGACATCTTCGATCCTCGCGTGATCGCTCAACAAAACCAGCATGGCGCCCGTAGGATCACGATTTTCTTGCCTGACGAACGCCGTTCGAGTTTGGGAGGGAGCGCATTGTTCGTGCTTCATCGAGATGCCCGCTGGGTCCGCACCGGATCGCGCGGCATCACAAGCTGCGGATCCGCCGTCCTGGCTAGTCAATGATCGCCAGGTTCACCCTGCCGAGGTTCATGAACGCCGCTGACATTGCTTCCTCCGCGGCCATACCCTCATGGAAACGATCCTCGTGCACCATCACTACGGTGACGTTCGCATGCTCCGCCTCGCAGGGTTCACAGGACCAATAATCGGGCCAACCCTCCTCGTCACTCCCCCAGGACCAGCCTTCGTCGTCCTTGTTCCAGCCATTGAGGTTCTGTCCGAGATGGAGAGCGGCATCGGCCAGAGATATCGATGCCGGACAGCCAGCCATATGCTCCGCGATCTCGCCGGCATCACTGATGAACACGCAGACATTGTCGAGCAAGTCACTTAGCATGGCATTCTCTTCCTCTGTTGCAGGGCATGCCTAAAGCGTGCGGTCGAAATCACGGCAGCGCAACCCTCGACCCGTTCGACCTCTGCGGGCGATACCGAACAGCGACACTGACCCGATCTATTCCGGCATCGGACTTGCGTTCAGTACCCCGCCTGCGTCACTGACAATCCAGTAACGCTGGGGTGAACAGATCTCCGCGCGATGCTTTCATCACGTGGCTGTGCACGAACCTGAAGCGAGCCGTCCAGGTGCCATGCCTGCTTGGTGCGATGTGAATGAAACAGGAAGCTTCATCTCGTCGCGTCACTGAGAATTCAGTTTCTTCAAACTTTGGGTTGAAGCGGTTAAACCTGCTCGGCATGAAGGGAGGCAGGGCTTCGATCGACACGCGGCGGGTGATGGATCTACCGCATTGCAGATTTCGCAGCTGCCAGCCGCGTCCTGGTTATCCGGCGAGGAAATCCATGCTGCTGACCCATGAGCGTCGCAGACTGCGAGACACGGCCGGTATCACCTCAGGCGGAGGCGAGTTGTTATCAATCTGCGAAATGATTATAGCGAGTTGCCTCAGCGGCATGATCTCGCGCGGCATCAAAACAATGCGCCGGCAGCGACCTTTCTGCGCCGACCCAACCAGTCTTTGGTCAATCCAAGTTCGCTCCTCATGGTGATCCCCGGCTGGAAGAATGCCTTTTCCGAACCAGCGGAAACCGGCCCCGTATAATCATTCACATAAGGCCGCCAGTGGCCACGAATCCTTCAAATGAGGCGCCGGGGATTAGTCTCGTCCACTGTCACCATGTTCATCACGGACGTCACGTTGAACGCTCGACGCATCATTCTTTGGCGACAGAAGGCGCTGTCGTACCACGACCATGGATGAACACATGCCAGACAGGCGGAGGGCGCGGTCGGCGAGCCATCTATCGACGGCAGTCACGTCGACGAAGTTGCGGTCGCCTTCGTTTCGGTATGCGTCCTCCCCGATTTCGCGATTGGCCCAGAACAACAGCGCCCGCGTTTCCGGATGAAGGGGGAGGGAGGTCATGCGACTATCTCCAGACGCCACTGCGACCGTCGCTCGATGCGATGGCCGGCCGTCAAGCAGGCGCCCGCCGCCACCGCGAGGCACCATTCTCCTGAGCGTGCTTGGCTGCCCCGTTCCGCCCTTTCACGTGATCGAGCAGTCGCGAAAGCGGCCGCGGTCAGTGCAGCCCCGTCCCCGTGGTCGAAACCTAACACTGCCAGCACCGCGACGCAGAGAATGCTGGCGGTGGAGCCGACATGCCAGTCCGGGAGGAAGGCGACCGCCGCGCTCATGCCGGTCTCATGTTCGCGGAGCTTGATAGGTCAAGGGCCACGTCTCGCGGCGCCACGCCGAGGTCGATGTCTTCGTCCGGCACGCCGAACTGGGCCTGCCAGTACTTGAGCAGCAGCCGCTGGCGCGCCCCGGGCGCGTCGAGATGCTCCTCCAGAAGACGGTAAAGGCGCCCGCTCTCGGTGCGCGCCGTCCCCTCGGCCGGGTCGATCTCGACGACTGGACTGGAGATACGGGGGATGTCGCCGCCGATGTCGAGTCCGATGAGCCGATAGCCCGTGATCCGATGCCGGATGACCGTCCAGCGCCGCATCGTAACCGTCCGCCTCTCCAAACCGTCCATCTCCGCCCCCCATCGCGTTTCCATCTCAAAAGGCTGATGGCCGGCGGCGAGAGGGACAAGGATTCAGTCGGCGAGCACGCGCGAGCCCCTTCTCGACGGCTTCAGGCAGCGTCGGCGACGAGGTCGGCCGCCTCGGCGGGAAGTCCCTCACGGGGCTGTAGTCGGGCCTGCCAGCACGTGCTGCGCAGCCGAGTCCATGGCGCGGGTTTGGGCGCGGCGCAGGTCGCCGTGGAGACGGGCAGCCTCTTCGTCGAATGCCCGGGAGTCGAATTCGGGGACGTTCCTGATGCTTCGCGAAGCTCCACGGAGACGCAGCGGGCGGTGACCTGGTGGCCTTGCCCAGGAGGCGCCACATGCCACAGCGCATCGGCGATCGATCCCCGCGCCGCCAACTGGCGCAGGTCCCGGTTGACGAAAACTTCAACGACAGCGTGGACGCAGCCGTTTCCCGGGCGTGCACCGGGTCAGAAGCAGGAACCAGACGGCGCGCCTCCTTTCCAGAGAGCGTCGTCGCAAGGGCGGGCAGGGGGCTTTGCCAAAAAAAAAGCCCCGGGGCCGAGGCCGCCGGGGCAAAATCAGGACAATGCAACGGCTGTTCAGGCCATCGCAGGAGCATCCTGTGCTTGAGCGGGCGCCTGCGCAAGCCCCTACAAAATGGAAGAAGCCCCCCGCGGTCTTATGATAGACGGTGCGGGAGGCCTCTGGATGCCGATGATGGGCGGCATGCGATTATCGTGTGCCGCCGGCGGGCATGGCTCAAGGGGGTGATGTCGAATCCGTGAGCCGGCGCGGGTCGGTCCATCCCAGCGCTGGCGCCTGATCGGCGTAGCTCGCCGCTAGGTCCATGGTCAGCACGCACGTGGCCGGGCAGTGGCGGTACGCCTCCGGCACGGTACTCGCGATCGCTTGGGCAACGAGCGAAGCATTTGCCGACGCGCGGGACCGTGCCGTACCCCGCGACCGAGCGCAGCACCGCATGTGCTTCCAGGAGCACATCGAATGTCGGCATGCGGCCGTCCTCGCGCGCCCCCGCCGACCAGACCCAGCGGCCAGCGCCGTGGCGCCGCTTCAGCCAGTCGTCGACGACGGTCAGCACGCCCCCGCGGCGCCTGGCTGCCTTCCTGTGCCGCATCATGTCAGAGTCTGGCTGGCTGACCTTTTCGAGGTCCGAAAGGAAAGTTTCGATATTGTCGTCGAAAATGCTCATGGAAGGCCTCCTGGCTCACGGCGTGGAACGGTAGAATCGCGTTACGAAAAGGTGGAGCAATGGGGACTAGGGGGCAGCGGGACTTCACCGCGAGGCGGGCTTCCCCGGACCTCCAGAGGCCGTTTCAGAGGCCTGCAGCAGGTTCTCGAAGCTTGGATTCGGAGCACCCAGGCGCCGGTGGACGACATGTGCAGTCGCCCGAGCCTCGAATCCCTGCGCCTTGACGATCCTGGCGGCTTTCCTTAGCGCATCCGCGAGAGCCTGACGGTAGGCTGGGTCGATGACCGCCCGCGTCGACCGCATCTGGCTGTACAAAGCAGCCGCAAGGGTACGGCCAACCCGCCCCACCTCCGGCACCCGCCGCTGGCGCAGTCCCTCGCGGTAGCGCCGATGCTCCTCCGCGTGTGTCATCGTCCCCTTGCCCATGTCTGCTCTCCCGTCCCCGCTGCTCACTGCGTGTGCTCACTGCGAGATGCTGTAGCCCGGCGCAGCAAGCGACAAACGTCCGGCGTACTAGGAATGCCATCTCCAAGGAGCCAGGAACACAAGACTGCGGAGCCCTTAACGGCCATCCTCAGGTCTGCTCTGCGGGAACACGGATTCGAATGCTGGGAAGTCATGGGTACACAGACGGGAAAGGTGTGCACCAACGCCTCCGCCTCACTGCCATGAACAGTCAAGATTTCCACGCTCTTCCCCGAAGGGGTTCCTCTACCAGAGCCCTTCACGCGGTCGATCGGAGCCTGAGTCTGAAAGGCGCCCGTGACTCCGTTTTCGACACCGGATCCGGGGTTCGCAGACAAAGCTGACTGTATTACCCCAAAATCGTTGCCTCCGATCAATGAGAAGCGAATGCTCTGCCTTCACTCGTCAGCATTCTTTTTGTCCCGTATTTCGCAAACCGAGCCATTAGGGGTCCATGTCTCTGTCCCGTATTTCGCACGATTTCGCGCCACCTCTGCCCGAGGCCGGCCGAATCCTTTCTGTCAACTTGTCGCCACAGCGGTCAAAGCCATACGGCGTAGGGGATTGTGGTCTCTGTCCTCTGCGAAACAGGGGACAGAGGGGTGGCCCCAAGCCATTCTGTCCACTCGTTCGCACGACAGGACAGAAACCTTTTGACGTTCTCACCGCCCGGCGCCAGCCTAGTTACATGGAGGCGCATCCGAGGGGCGGGCGGTGACACGGAAACAGGATTTCAGGCCAGAGACGAGGGGTGGCCTTCGCAGGGCACTGGCGAGCCGTTACGACCTCGCCAAGATTGCCCCCCAGTCGCCACGTCCGGCCTGCATGCTTGCCTCGATGCTCGTCGGCACGGGAGTGACGCATGACGACCTGAAGGTCTTCGAGGTCCTCGTCAGCCTGGCCTATGCCGACGACGGCACCATGCCGGAGGGACGCACGGGCGTGGAAATGACCGATGTTATCCGTTACCTCGGTAACCGCTGCCGCAGGGAAGACATCAAGGCGGCCTTCCGCAGGCTCAAGCGCACCGAATTGACCTTCACAGTCCCCGGCTCGGACAGGAAGTCCGAGGGCGTTCCTCTGGTACAGGGCTGGCATCTTGTCGAAGGTGAAAGCGACCTCATCGAGTATGAACTCCCCGGACCGGTCCGGCAGGCGATGGCGGCACAGACCAAGTTCGCGTACCTCGAGCTGGCAGCTCTGCCTCCGATGCGCTCGAAATATAGTCTCGCCGTCTACCGCCGACTGGCCGCCATGACGGCCAGTATGAAATGGAGTCCGGGCGGTTCCAACCGCCTGCGCGTCTCCTACTCCGTCGACGAGTTTGCGGATGCCATCGGCTTCCCTCGCATGGCCTGCGGTCGCGTTCATGGCGGCAAGCTAAAGAAGCAGGTCCTAGAACGCTTGGAGGGCGATCTCTCCGCCGTCCGGAACTTTTCCGCCACCATGATCATGCGACGCAACGCGGCCCGCGGCAGGCCCGTTGAGGGCGTCGACTTCGTGCTTGATCTTGCCGTGCCAGACCACCGCCACGAGCGCCGCATCGATTTCAGGCGCAAGCTGGCACCAGGAGAGCGCCGTATCGGCGGTGCCGACTGCGATCGCTTCCGCGTCGGCTCGGCCATCTGGCGCAAGGCCTACCGGGCCTACCGCAGCCACTTTCAGTTGCACGGCGCCCGAGACTTTTTCGACCTGTGGATGGTCGCCCTCGACGAGGCCCTCGACGGCACGCCGCTGACGAAGGAAGCATACAAGCGACGTTTCCGGGGTAAGCGGCTGCTGAACTGCATCGCGGAGCGTGGGGCCGACCAGGCTGCGTGGTCGTTCATCAGTGAAGAGGCAGACTCCAGCGACCTCGCTCCAGACTTCGCGGGCGGCATCGACGGATACGCCGAACGCGTCGAAGCCGCCGACCGCAGGCGCCGCGAGCGGGTGGACTGGGACGACCTCGCCACAAAGAAGAAGGCAAGGATCGCAGCCACCATGGACTCGCCTTCGCCGATCGGCAGGCCTCCGCCAGTGGCAACCTCAAGGAGGGCATCTCCCGTCCCGGTTCCCGAGGAACGCCCGGCTGCAGACAAGTCGACTCCAACGTGGGTCAGCGACATCCAGGATGCGTCGCGTGTCGTAAAGATCGACGAGACGACATGGGTTCTGAAGCCCGTGCAGCCGGCCGCACGGCCAGCGGGCATGCCTGTCTTCGACGGCGGCAGCGTTACCACGTATGAAGCCGCGATGCGCGAGTGGATGGCTAGTCAGCGGCGGGGCCAGGCTGCCGACCCCTTGGAGGACTTGACGCCGAGACACCCGACGCCGTACGACGCGATCGCACTTCGTTAGATCTCTCGCGCTAGAGTGCCCGCAGCCAAAGAAGGACGACTGAAATGAGGACCCCGCAGACCAGCATAGGCAACTGAAGCCTCGCGCCTCGCAGGCGCGCCCGTCATGCTGTTCTCAGGAGGTTCCCATGTCTTTCACGCGCAAGCTCTATGTTGCCGACACGCATTTCGGCCACGCCAACAGCATCGGCCTCTGCCAGCGCCCGTTCGCGGACGTGGGCGAGATGGACGACTACATGGTCCGGCAGTGGAACGAAGCCGTCTCTCCGACTGACCTCGTCTACCACCTTGGCGATTTCACCTACCGGGCCGACCCCGAGCGCGTCCGGGCCGTCTTCGGGCGCCTCAACGGCCGCAAGCGGCTGATCCTCGGAAACCATGACCTCGACCGCAAGGGACGGCCTCTCTCGTGGCTGCTGGACCTGCCGTGGGACGGGGAGCCGACTCCGTTGCTGGAGACCAGCGACGGCGGCGAACTCGTCGTCCTCTGTCATTACCCCATGCGGTCGTGGCGAGGCAGCGGCCGCGGCAGCTGGCATTTCTACGGACACTGCCACGGCGGCATGCCGGGTGTCGGGCGCAGCCGCGACGTGGGGGTCGATGTTCCGGACGTGGCTTTCACGCCGAGGACGTTTCATGAGCTGACGGCGCCGGTCCGCGCCGCTGAGTAGATGGAGGGCGCACGATGAAACTCTGGGTGCTCTCCGACCTCCACCTACCGTTCGGCGACATCGACCTGTGCCCGCGCGATGCCGACGTGCTGGTATGCGCCGGCGACGTTGGTAAGTCGTGCGCGGACTCCGTGCGGTGGCTAGCAGAGCGCGTGCCGGACATGCCCGTCGTCTTCGTCGCTGGCAACCACGAGTTCTACCGCGGCTACTATGCGGAAGGACTCGCTGAGGGCCGGGAGCAGGCAGCGCGGCACCAGCACGTCCACTTCCTCCATGAAGACGGGGCCGTCATCGGTGGCGTTCGCTTCCTTGGAGCTACGCTCTGGACTGACTACCGGGCCGAGGGCCACCAGGCTATGGCGATGATGCACGCGCGCGACAAAATGAATGACTACCGGGCGATCAAGGGGTTCCGCAAGAAGCCGTGGCAGCGGTTCACGCCGGAGGTCGCGCATGCGCTGCACCAGCAATCGGTGGGCTTCCTCGCGTGCGCCATGGCGGAGCCGTTCGACGGACCGACTGTCGTCTTGACGCATCACGCTCCGCATCGCGGCTCCGTGGCTCCTCAGTACCAAGGGGACCTGCTGAACGCTGCGTATTACAGCGACCTCGGCGGCCTCATCGAAAGCACGCGACCCGAAGTCTGGGTGCACGGCCATATGCATGCGCAGTCGGATTACGAAGTCGGCGCCACCCGCATCGTCGCCAACCCGAGGGGCTACCCGAACGAGAACCCGCGGTTCGACCCGGAACTCGTCGTCGAGCTACCAGAGCCGGGGTCGATACCCCGGCTCTGACCGCCCGCCCGCAGCCATCGAATCCTTGAACCGCTTTGCCGCCGGCCGCATGGCCGAGGACGGCGGAGCCATGCCCGGAGTCCCGAAATGAAGACCGTCAGAAGGAAGCACTATACAGCCGCAGACGCGCGGCACCTGCGCCAGCGCAGCCGGAGCTTGCGCCCGCCGGATGCCGTCAAGTCGTTCGCGCAGGCGGTCGCGTACTGTGGCTTTGCAGCGGGCGTGCGCGCCGTCCCGGCGATCCGCCGCGGCGGCTCCTATGCGCTCGGGCTGCTCGTCCCGGCAGGGACCGTCGATGTCTACAAGGATGTCGCCCGCTACGCACTCGAAGCCGGCGACCGGTGGTCGTCCGACGTGTGCGTCGTGGCGCTGGATGACATGGACCCGAGGCGCCGGGCCGCCCGCGAGAAGGACATGAAGGAGGCGCTCGCGGGATTCAGTCATGTAGTCATTGTCGCCGCTGATATTGAGCACGTGCCGATTGCACAGAGCCTCATGTTAGACGGATGGGTCCGTCCGGCGGTGCCCGCGGCACGTCACGTGCAGGCCGCGGCGCGCATCTATCTGGGGCTTCCGGGACTACCTGACGAATCCGCCGAAGAGGTAGCCACCCTCCCGTTCGACGCTCTGGCGGCCTTCAGGCGAGGTCGCCGCTGGCAGGATGCGCTTGCCCGCGCCCGCGAGGTAGTTTCAGCCAAGGACTCGACGGATGGAGGCCTGACGCTCGACACACTCCATGGCATGGGCGAAGCCGGTGCCTGGGGAAGGGAGCTTGCGATCGACCTCGATGACTGGCGCGCCGGTCGGATCGCGTGGTCCGACGTTGACCGCGGCATCCTGCTGTCAGGGCCGCCGGGAACGGGAAAGACGACCTTTGCGGGGGCGCTGGCACGCTCCTGCGGTGCGCATCTGGTCACCGGATCGCTGTCGCGCTGGCAGTCCCGCGGGCATCTGGGCGATCTGTTGAAAGCCATGTATGGCGCTTTCGCGGAGGCCAAGCAGCAGAGCCCGTCGATCCTGTTCATCGACGAGATCGACGCGGTCGGCGACAGGGCTAAATTCCGAGGCGACGGTGCCCAGTATTGCACCGAGGTTGTCAACGGACTCTTGGAGTGCCTGGACGGCCTCGACGGCCGGGAAGGCGTCGTCGTGGTCGGCGCATGCAACAGCCCCGAGCGGCTGGACCCCGCGCTCGTGCGTCCGGGCCGTCTCGACAGGCACGTGCGGATCTCGCTGCCTGATCTCGACGGGCGCCTCGGCATCCTGCGGTGGCACACGTCAGGGGCGTTGCCAGATGGCGATCTCCGAGAGGTCGCTGCAGTAACCGAGGGCGCCTCGGGCGCGCTGCTGGAGCAGGTCGTGAGGCAGGCCCGGCGCGCCGCGCGCCGCGCGCGCCGCGCGATGGGGATCGGAGACCTGCTGGACCAGCTGCCGGAAAGGATGGCCGTGCCAGCTGATACGCTGTGGCGGACGTGCGTCCACGAGGCAGGCCATGCAGTCGTCGGCCTCGCGCTAGGCCATTGGCCTCTGGAGCAGATCACCGTCATCTCGACGGTGACGAACGACGGGCACGCGACGCAAGCGGGCGGCGTGTGGTGGGACGAAGGGGGCATGCTCGCGCTCACGCAGCCTCTCTATCTCGACCGCATGTCGCGTCTTCTCGGCGGGATGGCGGCCGAGGAGCTTTTGCTCGGGGAGGCGGCGGATGGGTCCGGCGGCAACGTGCGCAGCGACCTCTATTCCGCGACCCTGACCGCCGCGTGCATGGAAGCTAGTGTCGGCCTTGGGAGCGGACTTGCATATCTCGCTGCGGCGGAGGAGGAGCAGTTGATGATGCTCGTCCGGGCGGACCTGCAACTGCGCGGCCGCGTCGAGCAAATTCTCGTGCGGGCGAAGGCGAGGGCGCACGACATCCTGAACGAGCGGCGGTCGGAGCTTGTGCGTCTCGCGGAGGCGCTGCGCGACCGTCATCGGCTGTCCGGCGAGGAGGTCAGCGAGGTGCTGGACGGGCAGCCTCGTCTTGCGCTGGTGCCACGGGCTTAGTAGCCGTCTTCGCCACAGAAGCGGTACTTCGTGTTCTGTATTTGGTCCCATTGCTCGGGGAGCTGGCGCGACCGCACAGCGATGACAAGCGGCGCCGTTGCGCCGGCGGCACCGGGGCGACATTCTGTCTTCGGGAAGGGGGAGGACCGACCGATGCAGATCTGGACGGAATCGTTGAAGGGCGCCTTGGCGGCTCGCTGAGCTTCAGGGCAAGCCAGCGAAGGAGGTGGCGCGCGAGATCGGAGTAACCCGAGTCGCTGCGGCGAGCATGGCTTTGCAGCTGCCTGCCGCCGACGCGGCATCTGCGGGTCCAGCCAGAGGATACCCGGCTGCCCCCTGCATGTGCTGCGGCAGCCAGTTCTTCAGCGCGTGGAAAGGCAATCGGCTCTGCCTGCGTTGCAACGGCGGGGCCTAGGTTGGGCATCGCAAACCCCTGTAAACCGGGATTCGTCAACGGGTTTTCGTGGGGGTACCGGTCGCCGATCCGGCTAACCCCCTGAAAAATATGGTGGGCGATGACAGGCTCGAACTGCCGACATCTTCGGTGTAAACGACGACATTTCTCATTAAGTCATTGAAGAAATTGGGCTTTTCTCCTACGTTGATGCCCGTTCGTTCCCCTTAATTTCCGTTGATCCGGTGGCGTTCCGGTGGCGGTTGGTGGCGGTTGACCGGGACCACGGCATCGTCCGGGGAGAAGCTCGACCAGTCCCCAGAACGCGCCGCTTTCTTCATTCTTGATCGCACGCCGTCCAGCGTCGCAGCGGTCGCCGACTCGATGAGGGCGAACGCCTCGGAAGGCGCGTCCAGCGCCTCGGCGAGGTCGAACAGTCCCCGCCTGCGCTCCTCCAGCAGAAGCTTCTCGACAGGGTTCTCCGCGGCGGCCTTCCCGGACCTGTTGCGGCCCACGTCTCCCGACCGCCACGCGTCCTTGATCGAGGCCTGGAAGTCAGGGGAGTGCTGCGCGTACGTGTTGATCAGGACCTGCACGTCCATGCCGAGGAAACCTGCGATGTCGAACGCGTTGAGCTTCTTCGACGATGACACCAGCCACGTCGCGGCTGTGTGCCGGAAGGTGTGAAGGCTGCGGCCCGGGGCCTCGTCACCGAGCACTTCGCGAACGAGACGGTAGAAAGCCGAGGAAACCTTGACGGGCTCGCCCCGGTATTCGGTCAGCCAGCGCAGCCCCATCTTCTTCCAGCGTTGGCAGTGCAGCAGCAACGTGGGATGCAGGATGCAGGGGTCGGCCCTTTTGTTCGAGGCCACGTCCTCGCCCTCCCAACTGCGCCAGAAGATGCCCTTGTCCACGTCGATCCACGGATGCCCCGGGATATCGTAGAAGGAAGCCATCTCGACCCGCTCGGACCGCGTTCCCGTGCCGACGGCGACGAGGATCATGCGGGCGATGTGCCGCATCGGACGCAGGGAAGTCTCCTTGACGATGCCCGCCTTTGCCTCGCCGGACTTCTTCGCCGAGAAGACGTATTTGCCCCGCTTTGAGTGCGCCCGCCAGACCAGTTTTGCGATCTGGTCGCGGGTATACCACGCGGTGCGCCGCGTGCGGGCGCCCTTCGGGATGTCCCAGTAGAGCGTAACCGTCTCGCACTTCCGCTCCTCCATGGCGCGGTTCACCGCGGTCTGGAGGTCCTGCAGGTGGCGCGCCTTGGAGGTGATCGTGAGCTTCTTCAGCAGTCCCTTGCTGGTCTCGATCGTATCGAACTTGCGGCAGCGGGCCTTGTTGATCTGCGCGACTGTCTTGTCGCCCCAGTAGTAGAGCAGCCCGGCCAGGCGCCGCTTGAGGTCTCCGACCTGCTTGTGGTCCACGCCCTTCTTTGGCTGCTTGCCCTTCGTCGAGAGCCGCGCCTCCATCTCGGCGACCTTGTAGTCCTGGTAGAGCATAAGCGCGGTGGCGATCGGATACTCATTCGCCGGGACGGGCGGGTCGTCGGAGTCCGCGTCTACGTTCAGCGCCTTCTTGCGATATTGCTCGACGTTGTATTCGTGGAGCTTCAGCTTGGCTTGGTCATGCTCTTCCTTGCGGCAGCCAGTGCTAACTGGAGATTTGTCTCCCTCTTTGATGACCCAGGTCGCGTGGTGGGTGAGCCGGCCGTCCTTGTAGCGGGCGCGCCTGAGGATGAGGTGCGGTTCCTTGCTTGCTTTTGGCATTTTTCGAGCCACTCCCTGATCATCGCGCGCGAGACAAACATGTTCTTGCCCTTCCAGCCGGGCGCGATCTCTCCGCGGTCGATGGCACCGCGCAGGGTTTTGACCGTCACGCTGTCGGAGCGGGACCTTAGCGCCGGATCGACGGTAAGTGAGCCCCCCAGCTCCGGCAGGCAGACAGCGTCCTCGAGCCGCAGCGGCGCGTCTTCATGCACGTCGAATTGGGCCAGGCCCTCTACCAGCTGCAGCATCGTGGCGGTGTCGCGGGCGCTGTCCGCGAGCAGGGCCTCTACCTCCGCAAAACTTTCGACGATATCGAAATGGTCATCGGGGTTCATGTCATCGTCCATCGTCATTCCAATCCAGTGCCACGGTAGCCATTGCCGCAGGGTTGCGAAATTCCGGCGATATTTAGCTAACCTCGGGCGGCGCCGATAGACTGCCAAAAGACCTAGTCATCCGGCAAAACACTGTGCAAAACGGGATAGTCCGAAATGAACAGTGCACAGGCCAATAACGAAGCCAGATTTCAATGAACGCTATGCTGCGTGGGGCGGAATCGCTCGGCTGGCTGAGCGATACGAGAGCGAGAAGGTCCATCTCGGACCCATCAGTGCGGCCGTCGGCGTTACGACACAGACGATCCTGAATGACCTCACGCGCCACCTCGGGCGCCCTCCCAAACGGTGGCGCAAATCTCCCGCGCAGGAAAAATTCACCGAGCCGCAGGCGTTCGTGTCCAGCATTGACCTGTCGCGGTCCAGCGCCGAGCTGATCGCGGCAGCGAGCGACGATTTCCATGCAGACAGAATTCGGCGGTCAGGCCCGACGCGCGCGATCCTGCATCGGGATCAGGAAGATCGCATTGCTCAGGTGCGCATCGTTCCGGAGCGGCTGCCGTACACGCGGGTCAAGATCACACCGACGGTAACCACTTTCGAGTCTGTCTACGTGATCATCGAGAGCGCCGCAGGAGCACGCTGCTATCGGTTCCGCAGCGCTCGCATCCAGCATTTGAAGACCCTGTCGATCTCAAACGCCGTGACTCCCACGAAGAAGCATGGTGGCGTGCGCATCCGTTAGATCCCTGCCAGGCATGTGATCGGAAAGCCGAGCCAGGGCCCTCGACGCCGACTCCGGATCCCCCTACCTCTGAGGCCGAAACAAAGAGGCCGATATGTCGATCTGGGGAAAGAATCCGGCGGGAGCCGCGGCGCTTGAACTAGGCGCAATCACCACGGTGCTCGTCGCAGGCGCCCAAGAGGCTCACATCCGGGGCCTCGAGGCCGTCTACGCAGCCGAGGACGCACGCGTCATGGACGAGTGGCATGCTGCGCTGGCGCGCTCCCGAGCATCGGCTGCCGATGCCATCGCGCTAGGCCGTGTGGACGAAATCACGCGAGTTGAACGTTGAGGATTCCTCGGTGGAATCGATTGTGATTCATAGGTTTCCGACTGAGTCGGAGGCTGGAGATCATGTCGACACGGATGAACGAAGAGGACTGGGCGCACACGCTGGAGGTCTTTCGGGCCTGTCTGCCCCGGCGCGGACGCAAGGCGGCGAACGATCGTCTGTTCCTGGAAGCGATGCACTTCTTCACGGTGGAGAACGTGCGCTGGCGTGCGCTTCCGGAGCGGTTCGGACCCTGGAATTCTGTGTGGAAGCGCTTCGACCGGCTGAGCAAGGCGGGCGTGTTCGAAGCTTTCTTCGACACGCTGGCTTCGATGAGCACGTCGGCGCATCTAATCCAGATGTTCGATTCCACCGTCGTGCGCGCCCATGTCTCGGCGGCCGGCGCAAAAGGGGGCAGCACGATCAGGCGCTCGGCCGCTCGCGCGGCGGGTTCACGACGAAAATCCATGCCAAATCAGATGCATCGGGAGCCATGATCGGGTTCGACCTGACCGGCGGCGAGAAAGCCGACGCGCCGCACTTCTCCATCCTCCTCGACATCGGACCGGACATCGCGCCCCGTGCCGCCATCGGCGACAAGGGGTATGCCAGCAAGGCGAACCGGGCCACCGCGCGAGCCAGAGGCATCGCCCCGGTCATTCCCTACAAGACCAACGAGAAGGACAAGCCCGCGTTCTTCGCAAAGCTCCTCTACAAGGCTCGCGCCCGCATCGAACAGGGAATCGGCGTCGTCAAACGCTTCAAGCGCGTCGCCCTGCGGTGCGAGAAAACGGCCCGCAACTATCGATCCATCGTCAGCTTCGCAGCAGGACTATGCTTGATCAAATTCGTCCACACGGCCTAGCTAGGTCGGCGGTCAGCCGTGCGCAAGCAGCCGAGGCAGAGGTCGCGGCGCTGAGGAAGGCCGTCGCGTCCCGGGATGCTCTCATCCGGCGGCTCTCGTCATGAGCGACACCGATCCCGACCGCGAGCTATACGAGACGTTCGGCGATTTCCTGCACGAGGAGCCGTCAGTAGTCGAGCCGCTGCGAGAATGGCGCTTGATGCAGACTCGGGAAGCCATCAAACGGAACCAGCGGCGGAAGAGCACCGAGATTCTGACGCGAAGCCTGTGCGGCCACCCGCCCTATGACGGCGGCGACGGTTGATCGAGGAAGGCCCGCAGGCGCCCGGCGAGCGCGTCCCGGTCTTTCAGTTCAAACTCCCAGAACCATCACGCGCCAGCCAGCCTCAGAGAGGGCCTGCTGCGCAGCGTGGTCACGCTCGACGTTCCTGTGCACTTTCGCGGTCCAGTAGCCTGTGTTCGTCTTTGGGATGCGGGCGCCACGGCAGTCGTGGCCGTGCCACCTGCAGCCATGCACGAAGATCACGGCGCGACGGGACAAGGCGGCGCTGATTGGGGAACGCGCCAGCGGCGGATTGGCCGGCGCCCGCCTCCCGATTTCGATCACGGTTTTGTGTGGGGCGGTTTGCGCAGCAGGGTCGGGGCCGCGTCAACTGGATTGGTGAGGGCGCGTCAAAAACATAGAGCGGGGGGCTATTCCTATGCTCGGCCGCCGGTCACCATCGAATTGTCAGCGAGGGGCTGGCGGGAACTGGAGGACAGAGACATGAACACCGAGATGATGACCGTGACAGCGAAATGGAAGGATGCGGGAGACTCCGATTTCCAGACACTCGAGATGACCATGCGGGCTGACGAGCCCGGGTTCGGCGCGCTCGATCTGATACAGGAGGAGCTCTGGGACCGGGCCGGGCTCGTATCGACAAGACACGTCGACCCGCTTTTCGGCACCCTGCCGCCCGGCTTTGATGCCGAGGCGAAGGGCCGGGTCAGGAATCTTCTCGACCACGACGAAGTCGAAGTTCTCGCGATGGCGAGTCTTGGGTCGGGCTCTGCAAGGGGGAAGAGATCGAGGAGCGCATCAGGGCGGCCGCACCGGCGCTTTACGCCGACTACATCGACGACTGAAGGCCACGCTCACTGACGGCAAGCAAGCCGCGCTTGATGGCGGGGCTTCTTCTTTCAGGCGAACGCCAGCCCAGCAGTCTCGCTCGGCGCTTCGTTCGGCGGCACAAGCACGGGCCTGCCGCGGCGCTCTTCCTGCCGCCCCTCAGCCAGCCGCCGCATCTTGCACAGCGGCACCCCGACCAGTTCCGTGCGCTCCCCGAGCGCCCAGCGGCCGCACAGTTCCTGCCCGGCCTGCGCCAAGCGCAGCCTCGCGCCCTCTGGCAGGGTCAGGAGCGCGATGCCGACGTGCTCGGGCAGCTGGTCCATGTCGTAAGCATCCCTGTCGGCGCGGTCGCCGGACACGTAGGCATGCACGCGCTCGCCGAGCGTCGCGGCGGCGATCCCGGGAGACTCCTTCGGCGCCTCCATCGCATCGCGCAACTCGTCCAGCTGCTCCTCGACGGCTTCATCGAAGGGCGCGGGTTCCGGAACGCCGCCCTTGCCGCCGAATACCGCGCCAAGCAGGCGCAGCGGCAGCCTGAACAGGGCCGCGACGGCGCGGCGCAGTGCGTGAAGGATTCGTCTGAGCATGTGTCCGCCTCCCTGATGACATCGAATCCTTGCCGGGCGCCCGGCAAGCGACCACGGGTGCGCAGAAAAGGTAGCCGAGGGCTCTATGAGCTTTCGCCGCCGGCAATCAGCCTTGTCACTGGGAACACAAGGGGAGGGCAAAATGCCGGGCAGGAAACCGATTTCAGATACTGTCGCGAGGGACCGCAGGGCGCGCTGGCGGAGGGCCGTCCAGTGCTCAGGACTGTCACCGGAAGAAGTGTCGGAGGTAGTCGGGAAGTCCTTAGGGACGGTCTATAGCTATAACTACCGCGGCGGCAACTTGCCGACCGAGACCGCCATCGAGAAAATGAGGCAGTATAACCTCGCGCGCGCCGTCGCGCTCGTGAAGGAGGATACGGCGAAGAAGCACTGAGCATGGGGCCTCGAGTATGACGTTACCGCCAGATTCCAAATTTGGCGGTAAAGGCCGCGGCAGTCGCAAGGAAGCCGCCGCGGCGCAAGCGGCCGAGTATCGCCGACAGGCGGCCAGTCCCTTGTTGCTCTACAGTCGCTGGCACGTGCTGGGGCCGGGGCGCCTGACCCGGGAGGTGATGCCAGCGTGCCTCACGAGGGACGGGCGAATGCCCGAAGGCTACGCGGTCAAGGACTCGCCGGACGACATCGCAGCGGAGCGCGCGGCCCGAGAAAGGGCAGGGGCCGTGGCACCAAGTAGGCCTCCTCCGCCTCCGGCGCAGCGCAGGCTTATCTAACGTACCGGACGGATTCGTGTCCGAGTCGTTAGATGGCAAGTCGGCAGAAAGAACGAATGTAAGCTGGGGCCTGACATTCGTTCTTTCTGCTAGACAAGGAACGCCGACAGGATCACTGCGACTGCGGCTGCCACGCCCCAGGCGGCGATCTTCCAGGGGCTCATCTGCACGGGACCGGTGGCGTCTCGTATTGGTGCGCATCCGTAGCCGGGTCGTAGTGTTTCCTGATCTCGTCGCACCACTCGCACGCTCCTCGAATCCTTCCGTTCACCTCGACCAGCGCTTTTCGTGTCTCGGCTGCCAGCAGTCTCGCATCCATTCCCTTGCGCAGGGCTGGTATGGAAACTTCACGCATGGGCAAGCGGCCATTCAGCTGACCGCCGCACTTCGACTGCAAAGCGCCCCCATGCACGAACCCGCTTCGCGGGAGGGGCGCCACGACTTGAGATGGCGTAGTATTCGTAGCCTTTGAGCGGGTAGCGGCGGGCGAGCCGACCATGGAGTTCCCTTCAACGAGAGGAACTCGCCATGGCTACCCCTTCGACCGATGCACCTGTCTCGCCGCTTCGCCAGCGCATGCAGCACGACATGCTCATGCGGGGCCTCGGCTCCCACACGCAGCAGGACTACGTTCGCCACGTCCGGCGCTTCGCCGCGTTCCTC
>JAKOMT010000040.1 GCA_022241475.1 Microvirga sp.
ACCACGACTGCACCTGCACCCGCGCAGACGGCTCCTGGCAGTGGCACCTCCGTCAATGTCGGCATCGTCCTCGACAACGCCGTGAAGAGCAGCGGCCAGCAGTTGAACTGGCGCACCTCCATCGTCGACCTGATGAAGGCGCTCGGCCTCGACAGCAGCCTGGCCAGCCGCAAGGAACTGGCGCAGGAACTTGGCTATAGCGGCGACATGAACGATTCCGCCGCGATGAATACGTGGCTGCACGCTCAGGTTATCCGCAAACTCAAGGAAAATGGCGGCAAGGTGCCGGCGGATCTCGCCTGATCGCAATGCGGCATCCTTAAACGCGGGGCAGGTCGCCAATAGGCGGCCTGCCTTTTTTCATCGCGCGTGACTTGGCGGCGCGTTTGGTATATGAGGCGCTCAGGATCCGGCAAATCTCTATTATGCGGTACATCCGCTGCCGGCGCGCCCCTACCCCTGTCGAACCATTGCCGATGGATTGCGGAGCGCGATCCTGCATTGATAAGGATTGCCGAAATGCCGTTTCCCGCTACCAATGCCGCGCTTGCGCGCGCGCTTGAAGCTCGTT
This sequence comes from Microvirga sp., assembly GCA_022241475.1. The sequence goes on from JAKOMT010000040.1 coordinate 572, forward strand.
CCTATGACGAACCGACCGAGGTTCAGGCCGCCGTTCTACGACAGGATGCCGAGGGACGAGACCTTCTCGTCTCCGCGCAGACCGGCTCGGGCAAGACGGTCGCCTTCGGGCTGGCCATCGCGTCCACATTGCTGGGCGATGCGGAGCGCTTCGGAGCGGGCGGCGCGCCGCTGGCGCTCATCATCGCGCCGACGCGTGAACTGGCCTTGCAGGTGCATCGCGAGCTGACGTGGCTCTATGCCGATACAGGCGCTGAAATCGTGACCTGCGTCGGCGGCATGGACCCGCGCTCCGAGCAGCGCCGCCTGCGGGCCGGATGCCACATCGTCGTCGGCACCCCGGGCCGCCTGCGCGATCATTTCGAGCGCGGCGCCCTTT
>JAKOMT010000041.1 GCA_022241475.1 Microvirga sp.
TCCGAACCGCGACCGTATGGGACCCCTGCCCCGCTACGGCACAAGCATTTCGACGCTGACGGCATTTCGACGCTGACGTCTGACATATGCGGATGCGATGCCGATTCAACCGCCTGGTCGATCCCGCACCGCAGCGCGATGGCGGACGATTAGACCCTTCCTAAAGTTCACGCAAGGGACCCCGCGATCAAGCTTTTGGATCGACGCAGGAAAGCGATGCGGAACCTGCGAAGAATGACCCAGGTGGGCAAACCGCATTCCGAAATTTGCATGGAGGAAAGATGGAATGGCGCGAGTGACGGGGCTCGAACCCGCGACCTCCGGCGTGACAGGCCGGCACTCTAACCGACTGAGCTACACCCGCGCTTGGCGCCGGCGACTGCTTGCGTCGGCGGYGTGAGCGGTCATTTACGGAAGGCCCGCCCCCCTGTCAAGCGGATCGCGAACCGTTCGAAATTTTCTTAATCGCCCTATGACAATTCAATGACTTAGGAGACTGCTCGAAATCYGGCCTGCGACTCGAATCGACCGACTGCGGCGAATCGTGCAGGCGCCGTTTCGTGGCGTCGAAGATCGGCTTGCAAATCACTTGGCGAAGCGGTAGGCAGTCGCTTCATACGCGGCCCCAAGGGCCCGCGGGCGATTAGCTCAGTTGGTAGAGCGCCTCGTTTACACCGAGGATGTCGGGAGTTCGAGTCTCTCATCGCCCACCACTTCCCAACTCGTATCGCACGATTCCTCGGCTCGCCCCTTTGGCATGGTCCGGCAGCGGCTACGGACGTGCCGTCACCGCCACCAGAACCATCGCTTCACCTCCCAGTGGAGCGACCGCATGTCAAACGGCGTGGGCTGCCGACGCCACCCCTACGAAATTGCGCTGCGCCCATGAAAAAGGGGTGGGCGCCAAGGCACCCACCCCTTTTGACCGGCCGTAAAGCCAG
>JAKOMT010000004.1:0-15000 GCA_022241475.1 Microvirga sp.
GATGGCGCCATTCCGCCCGCCGCTCGGAACAGCCGATAGCCGACCGGCTGCGATATCCCGATTGCCATCGCCGCGTCCTCACTCGACAGCCCGTCGGCGATAAAAGCCCAGAACCGCCGAAGATCATCGCGTCGGACAAGCCCCGGTCGACCGGGCGACCTCAGCTTACCCCGAATACACCGATCCGAACGCCTTCGACCCGCCATCGCGACCACCCTCCACAGAGTTGTTGCGACGACCGATTGAATCCACCCAATACGTCAGCATCCGCTATACCGAGCGACTGGCCGAGGCTGGCATCGAGCCCTCCGTCGGCAGCGTCGGCGATTCCTACGACAACGCTCTCGCCGAAACCATCAACGGCCTCTACAAGGCCGAGGTCATCCATCGACGCGGACCGTGGCGATCCTTCGAAGCGGTCGAGTTCGCCACGCTGACCTGGGTCGACTGGTTCAACAATCGCCGGCTGCTGGAGCCTATCGGCAACATCCCGCCGGCCGAAGCCGAGGAACGCTACTACGCCATGCTGGAAGAACCTGCCATGGCTGCGTGACTCAAACCAAACAGCCTCCGGGCAAGCCGGGGCGGTTCACTGCGCACGGAAGCGCTGACCATCGCGCGCTCGCTGATCGAGGCGGTGGTGCTGCACCCGGCAGGGACGACGGGGGAAGGCTACGAGATCGAGCTGATCGGCGAGATCGCGCAGATGGTGGAGGTCGCGCTCGAGGCCGGCGACGGTCGATCCGCCAACAAAAAGGCCGCCCGTGGAGGGGCGGCTTTGTCGGCGGATGAACGGCGTTCGGTAAAAGTGGTTGCGGGGGCTTGAAACCTCCGAGAGTTTTTCGCTCGTCGAGCGAAACGCCTCCTGTGTCTCTGGTTCCGGCGCTTGCGTCGGGACAATCGCGCAGTTGTCGAGAGGTCTGGCGAAGCGGGAGCCTCCGCACCGACCAGGCCATGTTTTCAAACGGGATTCACAAATCGTCCGATGTGTGGATCAAGTCTGCCGTCCGACGAGTGCAGCGGCGCTGCCGGGATTGATGAGCGATGCGGAATGGGCGTTCTTCGCGCCGTTCCCGATCGAAAACCGGACGCTGGGCGGACGACGGCCGCTGGACCATCGGCCGGTCATGGACGGAGATCTCCACGTGCCGCGCGCGAACGCGCATGATCGAGGTCGCGGCAGTTCGTCTTGCTCGACAAGCCATCGCGCATCCCGCCGTCGAAAGATTCGCGGACATCGTTCTCGCAAGCCCTCTTCTACGTTGAATCAGGGCGGCTTCACCTTCATCGGGAACGACGATTGCACGTCGCTCCCGATGTCGCAAAAGTCGGTCTTCAGAGAGCCGCCCCAATCTAAGCGTTGTTCCGCTCAGCCGCCCCAGACGGTCTTGAAGACGCGCAGCAGATTTCCTCCGAGGATCTTCTTCACGTCGTCCTCGGTGAATCCCCGCCGCTTCATAGCCTCGGCGACAGAGACGATCTGGCCGTAATCGTCGAAGCCCTCCACGTAGCGAAGGCGCGAGCGCGAGCTCACCTCGACGAATTCACTGTAGCGGGCGGCCGAGCCCGAGTTGCGCATGCGGATCAGGTCGCCGTCCGGATAGGTGCCGTGGCTCATGTCCGTCCCGATGCTGACATGGTCGACGCCGACGAGATTCACCACATGTTCGATCGCCGCGAAGAAGTGCTCCAGCGTCGGCCGCTTGGTCATGTCGTCACGGAAATGAAGCGGCCCGAAGTTGGTGATGCCGACCACGCCGCCCGTCGCCGCGCAGGCGCGGATCTGGTCGTCGGTGATGTTGCGCGGGTTCTCCACCAGCGCGCGGGGATTGGAGTGGGTGAACACGACGGGATGCTTGCTCAGCCGCATGGCGTCCATGGTCGACTTCGTGCCGGTGTGCGTGAGGTCGATCACGATGCCGAGGCGGTTGCATTCCGCGACCCAGCGCTGGCCCATACGGCTCAGCCCCGCGTTCTCCGGCTCCAGCGAGCCGTCTCCGAGCGGATTGCGGCTGTTGTAGCAGGGCAGCATGACCCGCAGGCCCATTCTGTGGAACAGCTCCAGCCGATTCAGGTTCTGGCCGAGGAAGTCGCCCCCCTGCGCGGTGAGGATGAGGGCCGCCTGCCCGTTCTCCTTGGCGGCGACGATGTCCGCGGCGGTCAGCGCGATCCGCACTTCCGGATAGGTGCGGTCCACGCGCCACCAGTCGGCCATTCCGTCCATGGCGGCCTCCCCGGGGTGGAGCGGCCGGAAGGCGGTCACGCAATAAGCCGTGACGCCGCAATCCTTCAGCGTCGTGAAGTCGGCGTCGGGCCAGATCTGCATGCAGCCGTCGATGAACAGGTACGGGTTCGAGACCTTGCTGTGCCATCCCTTTTCGACCGGATGCTTCTTGAGGTCGGTGTATCTGACGTCCATGGTTTTCCCCTCTGGTTATTCTTCTCGGAGATGCTTGGCCGGCCCGTCATGAAGCGACGGGCGCGGCGCGGACACGGTCGAGCGGCGGCTCGCCCAGGTCCGATCCGGTGAAGCCGACGGCCTTCTCCAGGGCCGCGGCGATCTGCAGGAGCCGGGCTTCGCCGAAATGGCGGCCGAGCATCTGCATGCCGAAGGGCAGGCCGGCCTTCGACAGCCCGATCGGCACGGAGATGGCCGGGTTCCCGGTCAGGCTGGCGATGATCGTCGGCGACCCGATCATCGGCGGCGGAGGAGCGGCGGCGCTCGCGGCCAGCGCCGGCGCCTGTCCCCATGCGGTCGAGGTGACCAGGGCGTCGTAGCGGTCGAGAATGTCGCCGATCGCGAGGACGAGTTCGCGCCGCAGCCTGGAGGCCTGGATCAGGTCGCCGCCCGACAGGGCCGCTCCGGCGACGAGCCTGGCGTAAGCGAGCGAACCGTAGTCGCGCGGCCGCGAGATCAGCGTCGCCTCATGGATCGCGAACGCCTCCGCGGAGACGATGAGCCTGCTGCAAGCCCTGAACAGCTCGAAATCCGGTATCGAAATCTCCTCGACCGTCGCCCCGAGCCCGCGCAGCGTCTCGACGCTCTCGTCCAGTCTGGCGAGAAGTTCGGGGAGGATTCCGGCCTCCAGGAGGAACTGGCGCGCATAGCCCAGCCGCGCGCCGGCGATCGGCTCGCCGATGTGGCGCGCGTAATCCTCCGGCGGCCGCGAAACGCTGGCCGGGTCGCCGGGATCGAAGCCTGCGACGACGTTGAGGAGCAGCGCCATGTCGTGCACGCTCTTCGACAGGGGCGCACAGTGATCGAGCGTCGGCGCGAGCGGAAACAGTCCGCGCGTTGAGATCAGCCCGTAAGTGGGCTTGAGCCCGACCACCCCGCAATAGGACGCCGGCACCCTGGTCGAGCCGCCCGTATCCGTGCCGATCGCGACCCGCATGAACCCGGCCGCGACGGCCCCGGCGCTGCCGGACGACGACCCTCCCGTGTAGTGCCGCGTGTCCCACGGGTTCTTCGAGACGGGGAAGAGCACGTCCTCCGCGGGCCCGCCGCATGCGAACTCGGAGGTCGAGAGCTTCCCGAGCAGCACGCCGCCGCCATCCCTCAGCCGGGCTTCGACTGCGCTGTCCCGCTCGGGGACATGGTCGATGAAGAGCCGCGAATTGCAGGTGGTCGGAACGCCCTCGGTGTCGAGGATGTCCTTGAGGCCGTACGGGATTCCGTGCATCGGCCCGCGGTCGATCCCCGAACGCAGTTCGGCGTCGGCGCGGCGGGCGTCGCTCATGGCCCGCTCGGCCGTGACGAGGAAGAACAGGTGGAGTCCGGGGTCGAGCGCCGCGACGCGCGCGAGCGTCGCCTCCGTGAGCTCCACGGAACTGACGGCGCCCGTGCGAAGCGCCGCGCCCGCCTCCGCGAGCGAGAGCCGGTGGAGCTCGCTCATGGGTTTTCATCCGCTTTGCGCAGGAGCGCCGCCGGGGAGAAGACGTAGGCGGCCCTGTCGGCCATCGCTCTCTCCCCCCGGACGAGGCGCGCCGCGCGCGTCAGGTCGCGGAACACGGACATCGCCAGTTCGCGGGCCTGCGGAAGCACCTCGACGCTGTGTCGACGCATCACGACGTCGAAATCCAGGCCGGCGTCGTCGGCATCGCTCTTTCCGGACATGTCGTCGCCTCTCCGGGCCCTCGGGCCCCGTCATTTTTCGCGGTAGTTGATCCAGACCGCCTTGGCCGGCCGCGTGCCTGCGTTGCGGTAGCGGTGGGGCTCGGTGCTGCAGAAGCGGAAGCTGTCGCCTTCGGCGAGGATTTCCCTCTGTCCGCCGACCTCCAGCTCGATGCCGCCCTCGAGCACGAACCCCGCCTCTTCGCCCTGGTGCGTGAAGGGCGCCTCGCCGCTCGATCCGCCGACGGCGATGTTCATGATGTAGATGTCGAGGCGCGGAGACTGATCGAAGGGCGTAAGCACCTCCTTGGAGATGCCGTTCGCCGCGAAATCCACGTGCTTGCGCTCCGTCATCCGCGCGATCTTGATCGGACCGCGGTTCTCCGGCCCTTCGCCGCCGGGAAAAAGTTCGGCGATCCCCACGTCCAGCGCGTCCGCCAGCCGGGCGAGGATCCTGATCGAGGCGGAGGAGATGCCCCGCTCGATCTGGCTCAGATAACTGCCGGAGAGACCGCAGATCTCCGCGACCTCGGAGAGCTTGCGGCCGCGCGCCTTGCGCAATCGCCTGATGCGCGCGCCTACGGCTTGATCCGCCTCGGAGGCGGCGACGGTTCTAACGATTTGCTCCACAGCGCCCACTTCAAAGATTTTTGTCGTCAGGACCATAATTGTGAAAATTACGATTGTAAATTCACTAGGTGTGAATATTCTGTCGAGACTTGGTCCACAAGCCGCACCGCGAATGCGCGGGATGCGGACCCAATAATGAGACCAGAGGAGATCATGATGAAAAAGCGACTTGGGAGCCTGCTCTTGAGCGCGGCCCTCGTGGTGGCCATGGCTGGATCAGCCGGAGCCGCCCGATTGACCGTCGCCCAGGGTTTCGACCCGTCATCGCTGTGGCCGAACGCCACGACGAACGCGGAGACCTACAACGTCGGCACGCCGGTGGTGGAATCGCTGTTCTGGCTCGACGCCAGCGACAACCAGATCAAGCCGCTTCTGGCTCTCAGCTATGAGCAAGAATCCCCGACATCCATCGTCGTCAAGCTGCGCCCGGACGTGAAGTTCTCGAACGGCGAGCCGATGAACGCCGACGCCGTGATCTTCAGCTTCAATATTCTGAAGGATCCGGCTCAGACGCCGGCGTACACGCGCTATTACGGCTCCTTCACGAATGCGACGAAGATCGACGACCTGACCGTCCGGATGGAGACGAGCGTCCCCGTCCCGATGATGGCGCTGAACCTCACCCTGTTCTTCATCGTTCCGCCGGCGTACTGGACCGAGGTCGGTCTCGAGGCCTACGGACGGGCGCCGATCGGAACCGGACCGTTCCTTTTCGACAGCTGGGTCCGCGACTCGCAGGTCGTCTTCAAGAAGAACGAGAACTACTGGGGCGAGGCGCCCAAGGGCATCGACGAGCTCGTGTTCCGGCCTGTCCCGGACGAGACCGCCCGGGTGGCGGGCGTCACGACCGGCGAATACGACATCGCGTCCGTGCCGGTCACCGCGGTCGAGGACCTGCGCATGCAGCCCGGGGTGCAGGTGCTCCAGGTCGACGCGTTCGCCGTCAACACGCTGATCCTGTCGTCGCTCGAAGAGCATGTGAGCCCGCTTCAGAACCAGATGGTCCGGCAGGCCCTGAACCACGCCGTGGACAAGCAGTCGATCATCGACAACCTGTTCCTCGGAGAGGCCTCCAGGCTGAACGGACAGATCCTCCGGAAGGGACAGCTGGGGCACCATCCCGATCTGCAGGACTACGAGTACGATCCTGAGAAGGCCAAGCGGATGCTCGCCGAGGCGGGTTATCCCAACGGCTTCGAGATCGGCTTCAAGGTCCCGGTCTCCTCGTATCCTCAAGGCCAGGAAGTCGCGGAGGCGGCCGCGGGCATGCTCGCCGAAGTCGGCGTGCGGACGAATATCCAGCTGCTGGAATCAGGCGAGTACCTGCGTCAGCTGCGCGCCCGCGAACTCTGGCCGATGGCCATGAGCGGAAGCCAGCCGCCGGACGATCCGCACCTTCAGTTCTCGCAGTATCACTCGACCTGGCGCTACGCCTACATCCGCAACGCCGAGCTCGACGCGCTCATCGAGGCGGGCGAGGTCGAGATGGATCGTGAGAAGCGAGCGGCCATCTACCGCGAGGCCAGCGAACTCCTCCGCGAACTCGCTCCCGTGATCTTCCTCTACAGCGGGACGAACTATTACGGCGCGAGCAGCAGGGTCAAGAACCTGCACCCGCGCGGAGACGCCCGGTTCTTCTTCTACAACGTTTCGCTCGAAGACTAACGTCGGCCTTGATGAAGACCCGCGCGATCGAGAGATCGCGCGGCGACTTCAAGACCACGCTTTCGAATGTGGAAAGGGCGAGACGTGCTCCAGTACGTTGGTCGACGGATCCTGCTCACTCTGCCCGTCTTGGCGGGCATCCTGCTCATCACTTTCATGCTGACGCATCTGAGCGGCGATCCCACCGATCTGATCCTGCCGCCGGACGCCACCGACGAGGCTCGCCGGGCCTTCCGCGAGAAGCACGGCCTCGACAGGCCCCTGTGGGTCCAGTTCCTCAGCTTTTCCTGGCACGCGCTCCAGGGCGATTTCGGCGAATCCCTGCGTTTCGGCCAATCGGCCATCAGTCTGGTCGCGGAACGCATGGGCGCCACGATGGAGCTGGCGTTCGCCGCCCTCCTTCTGGCGGTGACGCTCGGCGTCCCGGCCGGAGTGATCGCCGCCTACTGGCGCAACACGTCGATCGACGTCGGGGTGCGCGGCCTCACGATCGTCGGCCAGGCCGTTCCCTCGTTCTACCTCGGCATTCTGTCGATCGTGGTCTTCGCCGTCTGGCTGCGCTGGGTGCCGACCGGCGGGCGGGGCACGTGGGGACAGCTCATCCTCCCGGCCGCGACGCTGAGCCTCAACATCGTGGCGCTGATCGCCCGCGTGACGCGATCCTCGATGCTCGACGTGCTGCAGCAGGACTACATCCGCACCGCGCGATCGAAGGGCCTCGGCGAGATGGTCGTGGTCTGGCTCCACGCGCTGCGCAACGCCTTCATTCCCGTCCTGACCGTCATCGGACTGCAGGTCGGCTTCCTCCTCGGCGGAGTGGTGGTCACCGAGACGGTGTTCTCCTGGCCGGGCGTCGGACGGCTTGCGATCCAGGCGATCTACGCGCGGGACTTTCCCGTGGTGCAGGCCGTCGTCTTCCTGTTCGCGATGATCTTCGTGATCGTGAACCTCGTCGTCGATCTCCTTTACGCGGCGCTCGATCCGCGTATCGGCTACAAGTGAGGATCCCGGAATGAGCACGGTCCAGGAAGTCCAGACCGCCTCCGGGAGCGGCGCGGGTCGCAGCGAGACGATGACCGTCCTGCTCAGGCTGTGGTCGAAGCCGGCCGCCGTCGTCAGCATCGCGATCATCCTGCTGATCGTCTTCTGCGCGCTGTTCCCCGGCCTCGTGGCGCCGCACGATCCCTACGCGCAGTCGCTCGCCCGCCGGCTTAAGCCTCCCTCCTTCATGGCGGGCGGGATAGAGGGCTACTGGCTCGGGACCGACCATCTCGGCCGGGACACGCTGTCGCGCATCATCTACGGCGCGCGGGTGACGATGATCGTCAGCGTCTGCGCCGTGGTCGTCTCGGGGATCGTCGGCGTCGCCCTCGGCCTGACGGCCGGGTTCTTCGGCGGATGGACCGACGCGGTGATCCTGCGCCTGATCGACACGCAGCTCGCCTTCCCGGTGGTGCTCCTCGTGATCGCGGTAGTGGCGGTGGTCGGCCCGTCCCTCGCGAGCCTCATCATCCTGATGGGGCTCTCCGCCTGGCCGCGCTTCGCGCGCATCGTGCGAGGCTCGGTCCTGTCCGTGCGCGGGCTCGAATACGTCGAGGCGGCGCGGGCGATCGGCGCGTCCAAGCTGCGGATCATGCTGCGCCACATCCTGCCGAACATCCTCTCCGCCATCATCGTCTACGCCAGCTTCGAGCTGGCGCGGATGATCCTGCTGGAGGCGACGCTGAGCTTTCTCGGGCTCGGGGTGCAGCCGCCCGACCCGACCTGGGGCGGCATGATCAACGACGGCAAGAAATATCTCACGGCCTCCACCGCTGTCTCGCTCTTCCCCGGCCTCGCGATCGCCGCCGTGATCCTGGCGTTCAACCTTCTCGGCGACGAACTGCGCGACGCGCTCGACCCGCAGCTGAGCCACGACTAGCGCCGCAAAAAGAAAACAGGAGTCACGTCAAATGACCGAAACGGCATCAGGGGAGCGGCGCGGCCCGCCCGTCATCGACGGACCGAACTGCGCGATCCAGACCCGCGACCAGTGGGAGCGCACGCTCGCCGGACGCGTCGATATCTTCAACATGACCTGCATGCGGCCGGCCCACGACCTCGCCCGATCAATGTCGGACATCGCGCTCACGCTGACGCGCGTCGCCGAGAACAGCGACATCGCCGAGATCGTCACGTCGGCGCGGGAGATCCGCTCGGCCCACGAACGCGGCAAGCTCGGGATCATCCTCGGCGCGCAGAACTCGACCTGCGTCGATCACGATCTGTCCCTGCTGCGCCTGTTGCAACGCATCGGGTTCCGCATCCTCCAGCCGACCTACATGGAGCAGAACCGGCTGGGCTCCGGCGTGCTGGCCTCGCCGCAGGGCGGCCTGACCGAACTCGGGCATGAGTGGGTCTCGCTCATGAACGAACTGCGGATGCTGATCGACCTCTCGCATGTCGGCTATCAGACGGCGCACGACGCGGTGAAGGCATCGCGCCGGCCGGTCATCTGCAGCCACTCGAACCCGCGCGCGCTTTGCGACATCGCGCGCAACATCCCCGACGACCTCATCCGCGCGGTCGCGGACACGGGGGGCACGGTCGGCGCGACGCCCTTCCCGCTCTTCCTGCGCCTCGACCGCAGGCCGACCCTCGACGATTTCTATCCCGTGATCGACTACCTCGTGAACCTCATCGGGATCGACCACGTCTCCTTCGGCAGCGACGTGACGGAGCGGCGCGCCACGAAGGAGCAGTGGCAGGCGGGGTTCGGCCCCAGCGGCCTCTATCCCGAACTCTCGGGCCTCGGCGGCGAGTGGTTCGTCTACGAACAGCGCTTCACCGAGGGCTACGACAGCCTCGCGCATACCGGCCGGATCATCGACGGCCTGCGGGCGCGCGGATACTCCGCGGGCGACGTCGACAAGATCATGGGCGGCAACCTGCTGCGCGTCTACGAAGAGGTCTGGGGCGAATGAGCGGGCGAATGAGCGGGCAAGCGACCGACGTCGCGTCGCCGGGCGACGCGAGCCCCGTCCTCGAAGTCGAGGGATTGCGGACGGAGCTTCGCCTGAAGGGCGGAACGCTCGCGGCCGTCGACGACGTCTCGTTCTCCGTCAGGCCGGGCGAGACGCTCGGGATCGTCGGCGAATCCGGCTGCGGCAAGAGCATGACCGCGCTTTCGATCATGCGTCTCCTGCCGCGGGGCCTCGGCCACATCGCGCGCGGTTCGGTGAAGGTCGCCGGCGTCGGCGATCTCGCGACGCTTTCCGAGCGCGAGATGAAGTCGGTGCGCGGCAATCAGGTCTCCATGATCTTCCAGGAGCCGATGACGTCGCTCAATCCGGTCTTCCGCGTCGGTTTCCAGATCGAGGAGGCGATCCGCGTCCACCAGAAAGTCGGCCGTGCGGAAGCGCGCGACCGGGCGATCGAGATGCTTCGGCTCGTGGGGATCCCGCTTCCCGAAGAGCGTATCCGAAATTATCCGCATCAGATGAGCGGCGGCATGCGCCAGCGCGTCATGATCGCGATCGCGCTCGCCTGCCGCCCGAAAGTGATGCTGGCCGACGAGCCCACCACGGCGCTGGACGTCACCATCCAGGCCCAGATCCTCAAGCTGATGAACCAGCTGAAGGACGAGGTCGGCACCTCGATCGTCCTCATCACGCACGATCTCGGCGTGATCGCCAGAATGGTCCAGCGCGTCGTCGTGATGTACGCGGGCGTCGTCGTCGAGGATTCGGACGTGCGCTCGCTCTTCGCCGATCCGCTGCATCCCTACACGCGCGGGCTGCTGAACTCGATCCCCCGGATCGAGCGCGGCGACGCCCCCCGCACTAAACTCGACACGATCCGCGGCGCCGTTCCCAATCTCTTGAGGCTTCCGCCGGGCTGCCGGTTCTCCGACCGCTGTCCCTCCGTGCACGAACCCTGTCTCAAGCAGGAGCCGCCCCTCGCCGCGCCCGACGACAAGCCGGCGTCCGGCCGCAAGGTGCGTTGCTGGCTCCACCGAAAGCCCGACTGATGAACACGCCAAGCGAAGCCGAGCCCCTTCTCGAAGTGCGTGGCCTCAGGCGCCATTTTCCCGTCGGCGGAAAGCTGTTCGGGCGCGAGCGCTTCGTCAAGGCGGTCGACGGCGTCGACCTCTTCATACGTCCGGGCGAGACGCTGGGCCTCGTGGGCGAGAGCGGCTGCGGCAAGACCACGCTCGGCCGGCTGATCGCCCGCCTGGACGAGCCGACGGAAGGCACGATCCTCTTCGAGGGCCAGCCCATCAGCGGCCTCGACGACCGCGCCCTGCGGCCCGTCCGGCGCTCCATCCAGATCATCTTCCAGAACCCGTTCTCGTCGCTCAATCCGCGCATGCGCGTTCGCGACATCCTGGAGGAGCCGCTCATCATCCATGGCGCTGGCGAGCGGGCATGGCGCCGCCAGAGGGTCATGGACCTCCTCGACATGGTGGGGCTGCGCCGGGAATACGCGGATCGCTATCCACACGAGTTCAGCGGCGGCCAGCGCCAGCGGATCGGCATCGCGCGCGCCCTCGCCCTCAATCCCAAGCTGATCATCTGCGACGAGCCGGTCTCCGCCCTCGACGTCTCGATCCAGGCCCAGATCGTCAATCTTCTGGCCGATCTCCAGAAGGAGCTCAAGCTCTCCTACCTGTTCATCTCGCACGATCTCAGGGTCGTCGAGCATATCAGCGACCGCGTCGCGGTGATGTATCTCGGCAGGATCGTGGAGATGGCCGGAGCGCGCGACCTGTATCGTCGCACGTACCATCCCTACACCGAAGCCCTGCTGTCCGCATTGCCGACGCCCGATCCCGAGGCCGTGTCCAGGGAGATCATCCTCGAGGGCGGCGTGCCGAGCCCCATCGATCCCCCGAAGGGCTGCCATTTCACCACCCGCTGCCTGCACGTCCGGGAGGAGTGCGGCGCGACGACCCCGCCGCTCGTCGAGTATCGGCCGGGCCACGGGGTCCGCTGCATCCGCGTCGGCGAAATCCGCAAGGGCGCGGACGAGGACCGCGACGCTCCCGTCGGAGCCGCGCCCGCACGAACCTGACGGCGCGAGGCGCCGCTTCACTGGAGACGAGAAGATGGAATTCGCGAAGTTCGCCAGTGATCCGAAGACGCTGGTCATCGGCTACAACGGCAACATCGACCAGTTCACGCGCAGCCCGCTGCGGCCGCGCGCGAGGGCGAGCGCGATGCGCTGGATGTTCTCCTCGCTCCTGCGCTTCGACGAGGACCTCAATCTGGTCGGCGACCTGGCGAGGCGCTGGGAGCGCTCGGATGACGGGCTCACGCTGACGTTCCACCTGCGCGAAGACGCGGAATGGCATGACGGAACCCCGGTCACGGCGGACGACGTGGTCTTCACCGGAGAAGCGCTGCAGCGCCCGAACCGCTATTTCCGGAACACGCTGCATCTCTCCACCGGCGAGCCCGCGACGTTCCGCAAGATCGATTCCCATACCCTCGAGGTCAGGACCCCGCGGCCCTACGCCGCCCTGCCCTCCTATCTGACGGGCTCCTGGGCGTCGCTCTTCCTCGTTATGCCCCGCCACGTCGTGGAGCGCGTCGGCGAAGCGGGGTTCGAGGCCAACCCCGTGGGGTCCGGCCCGTTCAAGTTCGGGCGGATCACCAATGACGGCCATGCCTGGCTTAGCGCCAACGAGCGCTATTTCGGCGGCGCGCCCCTGTTCGACAACGTGCTCCTGCGGCTTTTCGAGCAGGGCGCGGACCGGATCGCCGCCTTCAAGCGCGGCGAGCTCGATCTCGTCATCGCGCCCGGGCGGATGTTCGACGATCGTACGGCGCGCCAATACGGGGGAAGGCTCGAATCCGTGCGTTCGAACCAGATCGTGCATTTCGGGATGAACTGCCGGAGCCCGATCCTTTCCTCGGTCAAGGTCCGGCAGGCCGTCGCCTGCGCAGTGGATCGCCCGGCGCTGGTGCGCGAGATGGAGGGCGCGTCCGGACTTCCGGCCTTCGGTCCGCTGGGCCCGCCGAACTGGGCGCACGAGCCCGACGTCGAGCGGCACCCCTACGACCCCGAGCGCGCGCGGCGGCTGCTGAGCGAGGAGGGCTGGCGTCCGGGCGCGGACGGAATCCTGGAAAAAGACGGGACTCGCCTCAGCTTCAGCGTGATCTTCGTCCCCGACACTTGGAACATCGACTACGCAGGCTACGCGGAGGGCATGCGCAAACACCTCGCCGCAGTCGGGATCGAGCTTCTGGTCAAGCCCGTCGAATACTGGTCCGGCATGAAGCCGGCCTGGCGTAATCACGAGTTCGACGCCTTCATGTTCCACGACACCTGCTACAACGAACCGGACCTGTACTGGAGCTGGCATTCCTCGATGCCGAGACGGCCCGAAGGGCCGGATGCCCCGGGCGGGCTGCCGCAATACGGCTACGGCGTGACCGGATACGCCAATCCCGAGGTCGACGCCCTGATCGTCGAGGCTCGCGAGGAACTGGATCGAAAGAAGCGCAAGGCGCTGCTGAGCCGCGCGCAGAAGATCATGGCGAACGAGGTCGCCAGCCTGTGGCTGTTCAACTTCCCCTACAGGAGCGTTGTCCACGACCGGCTCCGCGGCCTGAGCCGGCCCTGCATCGCGGACGCGACGGCGGACCTGATCGTCACCGTCCATCCGGAGCGCTTGTACAAGGTCGCATCAGCGTTCGATCCGCCGGTCTGACGCGCAGCGCCCCTCACGGCCGGAAACGCTAACGGAGAGAGGCGCGACGGGAGCGGATTCGCGCACCGGTCGCCGCCCCCGCCGATGCCGTCCGCGACCTCGACGGAAGGCACGTCTTCCGAGCGCGCGAACCACGAGCGCGCATCGATCTACGGGGAGGTTCGCGCGCCTTGTCCAGCAACGTTCTCCCGCGCGTCGCGGCTCCCCGGCGGGCATTCTTGGCGCTTTCGCCGGCGGGTTCGCGCAAACGGTACAATTCCTGCCCTCGAGAACAACGCGCTATGATGAGGCCGTCGCCCCCTCGCGGGGGCGCGGATTGAAACGCCCCAGAACGCGTTCGGGCCGCGTCCCTTGCTGGTCGCCCCCTCACGGGGGCGCGGATTGAAACCGCGCGAGCGCGCTCTACGCCGCCGTTGAACACGGTCGCCCCCTCGCGGGGGCGCGGATTGAACCCGCGACGGCGATCCGAAGCTTCGCGCCGGCCGCAGCGCGCGGGCCATAAACGACAAAACCCCATCTCGCGGGGAGATGGGGTTTTGTATTTCGGTGGTTGCGGGGGCCGGATTTGAACCGACGACCTTCAGGTTATGAGCCTGACGAGCTACCGGGCTGCTCCACCCCGCGGAGGGTTTGTGATTGCGTGAGGATGATGGCTTGGCTTGTGCATTGTGCTTGTCTTTTGCGGGCCCGGCGACGACCTACTCTCCCGTGTCTTGAGACACAGTACCATCGGCGCTGAGGAGTTTAACGGCCGAGTTCGAGATGGGATCGGGTTTTATGCTCCTCGCTCGAGCCACCGGGCCGGCGAAAGACAAGCGCGAAGCGCTTGATTTGTTTTTTGGCCTCAGGCGCCGGCGCGGGCGTCCGCCCGCTTAGGCTTTCCGCGCATGAGCGCGGGCGGCCGGTCGGCCTTGCCGGCGCTACGCGCCGGTTCGGGCCTCGCTCTGCAAGGGAGCCCTGCAGGGCGCGGCGATCTGAGGTGAAGCATGAGGCATGGTCTTTGGTTCTTGACGTTCATCGTTGGCGTCGGGCCGAAGGCCCGCAAGCGCGACTGCGCGTCGCGCCCATGGCGCGCAGAAGCCTAAGCGGACGGACGTCCGCGCCGGCGTCTGAGGCCAAACAACAATGAACCAATGATCTGTGCGCAACGCGTACAGATCATGAGAGTCGATCAAGCCAATCGAGCGATTAGTACCGGTAAGCTCAACGCATCGCTGCGCTTATACGCCCGGCCTATCAACGTGGTCGTCTTCCACGGCTCTCAAGGGAGATCTCGTTTCGAGGTGGGTTTCCCGCTTAGATGCCTTCAGCGGTTATCCCGTCCGTACATAGCTACCCTGCACTGCGGCTGGCGCCACAACAGGTCCACCAGAGGTACGTCCATCCCGGTCCTCTCGTACTAGGGACAGATCCTCTCAAATCTCCTACACCCACGGCAGATAGGGACCGAACTGTCTCACGACGTTCTGAACCCAACTCACGTACCACTTTAATCGGCGAACAGCCGAACCCTTGGGACCTGCTCCAGCCCCAGGATGTGATGAGTCGACATCGAGGTGCCAAACGATCTCGTCGATATGGACTCTTGGAGATCATCAGCCTGTTATCCCCGGCGTACCTTTTATCCGTTGAGCGATGGCCCACCCACGCGGGACCACCGGATCACTATGACCGACTTTCGTCTCTGCTCGACATGTACGTCTCGCAGTCAGGCAGGCTTATGCCATTGCACTCAACGACCGATTTCCGACCGGTCTGAGCCCACCTTCGCGCGCCTCCGTTACTCTTTGGGAGGCGACCGCCCCAGTCAAACTGCCCGCCATGCGCTGTCCCGGACCCGGATAACGGGTCGCGGTTAGACATCCATGTCGCCAAGGGTGGTATTTCAAGGACGGCT
>JAKOMT010000004.1:20000-263392 GCA_022241475.1 Microvirga sp.
CAGATCGCCAACGGCCTCCTGCAGATCCTGCTGCCCCTGCGCATGGAGGCCGGGGCCATTCCCATTTCGGGGATCGGCTGGGTGGCGTCGGCCTATGGCCTCGGCTTCGCCGCCGGATGCGTCGCGGCGCCGGCGCTGGTGCGGCATGTCGGGCATATCAGGGCGTTCGCCAGCATGGCGGCGATCGCCTGCGTCGTGGTTCTGGCCTTCACCCGCGCCGAGGCGCTTTGGGAATGGATCCTCTTGCGGATCCTCTCGGGGCTCGCGCTCGCGGGGCTGTTCACGATCATCGACGGCTGGGTGAGCGCCCGGGCGACGAAGGGCAACCGCGGCCGCGTCGTCTCGCTCTACATGATCTGCACCAAGATCGCGCTGATGCTGTCGCCGCTCGCAATCGGGCTCGGATCGATCGAGCAGGACGGGCTGTTCATGCTCGTGGCGGCCCTGATGTGCCTGTCGCTGCTGCCGGTCTCGGCGACGGTCTCGGAGGAGCCGCGCGCGCCTCGATCCGTGCGCATCATCGTGCCGCAACTCTTCCGCGTCGCGCCCTCGGCCATTGTCGGAGCCTTCGCCGTCGGGCTGATGAACGGCGCCGTGATCGCCATCACGCCCGTCTACGGCGTGCGGATCGGGCTCGCGCCGGAGCGCGCGGCGTTGCTGGTTCTGGCGGTTCAGGCGGGCAGCCTCATCGTCCAGTGGCCGATGGGCTGGCTGTCCGACATGACCGACAGACGAAGGGTCATCGCCGGGCTCGCGGCCGGAACGGCGCTCGCCTGCGTCGCGATCGTCTGGGCGGGGGCCAGATCGGATCCGGTGACGCTGACGCTGGCGTTCGGCTTCTGGGGCGGCATGGCGTTATGCATCTACGCGGTTTGCGTCGCCCATGCCTGCGATCTCGTGGAGCCCGACGAGATCGTGCCGGCGATTTCGAGCCTGCTCGTCTGCTGGGCGATCGGAAGCATGATCGGCCCGGCGCCTGCGACGTTCCTGATGGAGGCGGTCGGGCCTCAAGGGCTGTTCTATTACTGCGCAGCAATCGCGCTGGCGTTGTTCGTATTCGTGGCGGCGCGCATCCTGAGCCGGGAGCGGCCGAAATCGGCGGGAGGGTTCGTCAACTTGCCCGCGACGAGCGCCGCCATGTCGAGCCTCAGTCCGCGCGCTGGCGAATTGGAGGAGAATGGCGACGATCGCGAGGGAGGCGACGACGCGGCCGGCGGGGGCGCGCCGGGGTCTCCCGAGAAGCCGGGATGACCCGCGATCAGCCGCCGACGAGCGTCAGCGGCGCGCCCGGACGGGAGCCGTGGTCGAGGAGTCGACCGACGCCGCGAGGACGCGGACCAAACCGGCGAGAGCCAGGCTGGCGACGGCGAAGGCCTGAGCGAAAACGGAGTCGGCGCTGAGGGCGAGCGCGCCGAAAACGAGGGCGATCGCAAGGAAAAGTCCGGATGCGCGGATGAGGGCTTCGGTGGTCATTGGGACGCCTCCTCTGCTGACCGCCTACAGGACCGGCGGCGATGCGTTCGACCAATCAACGTCGAATATTGCGGAAGGTTCCCGATATTTGTTTGACGCCGCGCAACGCAATCGTGTTGCAGCGCGTCGTCGAATCCCGTTTCACATTTTCTCGACCAATTCTGCGGAACGAATGCTCGGCTGTGACGTTTTCCCGGCGACTTTGACAAACGATCAACCTCGCAAGGGAGTGCATCGACATGCTCGGATGGGCCCTCACCTTTCTCGTGGTCGCGGTCATCGCGGCCATTTTCGGTTTCGGCGGGATCGCCGGCGCGGCGGTCAACATCGCCCAGATCATCTTTTTCGTCGCGATCGCATTGTTTCTGATCTCGGCGCTCGTGGGCGCTCTGCGCGGACGCGCGCCGCGGCTTTGAGCGGCGGGCCGACGGTTCCCCCGATATTTCACCCGTCGAAAACGATGCGGCCCGGTCGATGACCGGGCCGCATTTTTTCGTCGGGCTCGTTTCAGGGCCGGCGAGGAATCTCCCAGTCGATCCGCACGCTCGCGCCGTAGCGCACGAAGGCCGGCGGGACGATCGGCACCGCGGAGGCGGCCGCGCTCATGCGCATCATCGGCGCCGCGTCCATTTCGGACCGTAGACCGGGCGACATGGCCGCGTCCGAGATGCGAGCGATCGCGCCGAGGGTGACGCCGGCCGCCTCGCTGAGGACCTCCGCCTGACGGCGGGCGTCGGCGACGGCGAGGCGGCGCGCCTCGTCCTGCGCCTCCGCCGTGCGGTCGAGCCCCCAGGCGATGGATTGGAACGTCATCGTCTCGAGCGCCAGGATCTCCCCGGCCAGCGCTCCCACGCCGTCGACGTCGCGAGTGACGACGCTCAACTGATGCGTCGCGGTGAAGGCGGGGCGGGAAATGGGGGAGCCGTCGGGGTTGAAGCGCTCCGGGGTCTCGTAAACCTGGAACTGCACCGTCTGCACGTCCTCGCGCGCGACGCCCCGTTCCGTGAAATGGGCGAGCGCGCGCTCGGTCGCGGAATTGTTCGCCTCGACCGCCTCTGCGACGGTGTCCGCGGCGCTCGATACGGACACATGGATTGTCGCGAAGTCGGGCGCGCGCTCGATCTCGCCTTCGCCCATGACGGAAATCAGAGCCGGCGCGTTCTGAGCGTGCGCCGCTGCCGCGACGATCGGGCCGAGGAACGGCCCGGCGAAGGGGCCGGAGAGAGGAATCGCGAGAGCCGTGATCAGAAGCAGCGCGTGGCGCGTCATTGTCGTCCGTCCGTCGATGGCGCCGCGGCGAGGAGCGAGCGCGAATTGCGTGAAGCGGCCGGGGCGATGAACGCCCCGCCAACGAAAACCCCCACCATGGCGACCATGATGGGGGATCGAATACGGCGAAACGACGCCTCGCTCAGCGACCGGTCTTGATCCGGGTCCAGTGACGCGTGACCACTCTCTGGGTGCGATCGTCATACGCCGTGTTCGTGAACAGCCGCGCCATCGTCTCGTCGTTGGGATAGACGCCCGGATCGGCGAGGATCTCGGGATCGACGAAGTCCTTCGCGGCGAGATTACCGGACGCGTAGGCGACGTAATTCGTGTTCGCGGCGGCGACTTCGGGGCGCAGCATGAAGTCGATGAAGGCGTGGGCCTCATCGGGATTGGGGGCGTCGGCGGGGATCGCGAAGGAATCGAACCACATCAGCGCCCCTTCCCGCGGGACGATGTAGGCGATCTCGACGCCGGCGCCCGCTTCCGCGGCGCGGTCGCGGGCCTGCAGGATGTCGCCCGAATAGCCGACCGCCAGACAGATGTCGCCGTTGGCCAGCGCGTTGATGTACTCGGAGGAGTGGAACCGGCGCACGTGCGCGGACATGCCCGACAGAAGCTCCACCGCCCGGTCGAGATCGGCGCTCTCGCGCGAATTCGGATCGAGCCCGAGATAATTCAAGGCCGTGGGGAAGATGTCGTCGGCGGCGTCGAGGACATGGACGCCGCAATCGGCGAGCCTGGCCGCGATCTCGGGATCGAAGAGCAGCGACCAGCTGTCGAGTGGCGCGTCGCCGAGGCGGGCCCGCACCATGGCGACGTTGATCCCGATGCCGGTCGTGCCCCACATGTAGTTGACGGAATGCGCGTTGCCGGGGTCGTAGGCCGCCGTGCGCTCGGCCACCACGGGCCAGATGTTCGGGAGATTGGCGAGCTTCGACGCGTCGAGGGGAGCGAAGATTCCGGCTCGCACGAGGCGCTCGACGAAGGGGCCCGACGGCACGACGATGTCGTAGCCCGAGCGTCCCGCGAGCAGCTTTGTCTCGACGATCTCGTTGGTGTCGTAAGTGTCGTAGACGACCCGGATTCCCGTTTCGGCCGTGAAGGCGGCGATCATCTCCGGATCGACGTAGTCGGACCAGTTGTAGACGTTGACCACGCGCTCCTGCGCCTGCCCCGGCGACGGCGCGGCCAGTGCGAGCGCCGCGCAGGCGGCCATGGTGGTGAAAGCAATGCGCAACATCGACGGCCAACTCCGGTTTGGCTGGAACGTGACGGTCGGCGACCGAACCGCCCGGACGTTAGGAATTTCGCGTGCGGGGGACAAGCCGAATCGGCGCGCCTCCGATCGCGCGCGGCCGACACGAAAACGCCGCGCCCGGATGGGCGCGGCGTCCGGCAGGCGGAGCGCCGCCCTGCTCGTCAGATGCGGCCGGCGCCGGAGCTGAACTCCGGATAGGCCTCGACGCCCACCTCGACCTTGTCGAGACCCAGCGCCTCTTCCTCGGGGCTGACGCGCAGACCCATGACCGCCTTGATGACCATCCACACGACGGCCGACGCGACCACGGTGAAGGCGCCGATCGAGACGATGCCCACGATCTGCGTCCCGTAGCTGGCGTCGCCGTTGGACAGCGGGACGATCAGCGTGCCCCAGATGCCTGCGAGCAGGTGGACGGGGATGGCGCCGACGACGTCGTCGATCTTCAGCTTGTCGAGCAGCGGCACCGCGAAGACCACGATCGCGCCGCCGACGGCGCCGATGGCGATCGAAAGTCCGGCCGAGGGAGCCAGCGGTTCGGCCGTGATCGACACCAGACCGGCGAGAGCGCCGTTCAGCGCGATGGTGAGATCGACCTTCTTGTAGATGACCTGGCAGAGAATGACGGCCGCGATGACGCCGCCGGCCGCGGCCAGGTTGGTGTTCATGAAGATCTTCGCGACGGAGGACGCGTCCTCGATCGTGCCGATGGCGAGCTGCGAGGCGCCGTTGAAGCCGAACCAGCCGAGCCAGAGGATGAAGGTGCCGAGCGTGGCGAGCGGCATCGAGGAGCCCTGCAGCGGATTCACGCGGCCGTCCTCGGTGTACTTGCCCCTGCGCGCGCCGACGATGAGGGCGCCCGTGAGGGCCGCCCAGCCGCCGACCGAGTGAACCAGCGTGGAACCGGCGAAGTCGGCGAAGCCCATCTCGGACAGCCAGCCGCCGCCCCACTGCCAGGAGCCGGTGATCGGGTAGAGAATGCCGGTGAGCAGGACGACGAAGACGAGGAACGGGCCGAGCTTCATGCGCTCGGCGATCGTGCCGGAGACGATCGAAGCGGTCGTGGCGCAGAACACCATCTGGAAGAACCAGTCGGAGGCGGCGGCGTAGTCGCCCGTGTCGGCCGACGGATCCGGAATCTCGATCGGACCAGGCGTCCCGAAGAAGCCGCCGTCGACGCCGTTGTACATGAGGTTGTAACCGATGGCCCAGTAGGCGAGGCCGGCGATCGAATAGAGGCAGATGTTCTTGAGGCACTGCATCGAGACGTTCTTGGAGCGGACCATGCCCGCCTCGAGCATCGCGAAGCCCGCGGCCATCCACATCACGAGGAAGCCGCCGATCAGGAAGAGAAGCGTATTGAAGACGAACTGGCCGTCCGCCGGCACCGCCGTCGAGGCGACGGCTTCGACCGCTTCGACGGCTTCGACCGGCGCGGGGGCCTGCGCCATGGCGGCGGTGACCGACAGTAGAAGGGCGGCGGCCGTGGAAGCCGTCCGGAAGGTGAGACGTTGCACCATTGCATTTACTCCTGGGATGGCGTCGCGCGGGCGATCAGAGCGCATCGGAATCGGTTTCGCCGGTGCGGATGCGCACGGCTTTCTCGAGAGGAAAGACGAAGATCTTGCCGTCGCCGATCTGCCCGGTGCGGGCGGCCTGGGCGATCGCGTCGATCGTCGCGACGAGCTGGTCGTCGCCCACCGCCACTTCGATCTTGATCTTCGGCAGGAAGCTCACTGCGTATTCCGCGCCGCGGTAGATCTCGGTGTGCCCCTTCTGGCGCCCGTATCCCTTCACCTCGGTCACTGTCAGGCCGTGGACGCCGAGCGCGGTGAGCGCGTCGCGCACCTCCTCGAGCTTGAACGGCTTGATGATGGCCATCACGATTTTCATGGGTCCGCCCCCTTACGATGCCGCCGGCCCCCGGGCTCGGCGGCGCGTTGAGATGACCCGCCGAACGTTGATTTCGACGGGCCTCGGGGGTCTCGTAAACAAACCGCGTGCCAACCGGACGAATCGAGGGCGGATAAGGCCCATTACGTGATCGGGAAGAGGGCGCCGCAAAAATGGGCGGCAATATCCGACTGGACTCAATCTCTTTGCTTAAATTTTAGTCACATGCACGATGGCGCGCGCCGATCAGGCGCCATCGAGGATTTCACGCACGAGCCCTTCCTGCGCCACCGACGCCACGAGCGCTCCGTCTCGCGTATAGATCGCGCCCCGGGCGAAGCCGCGAGCGCCGGAGGCGTTCGGGCTGTCCTGCGCGTAGAGGAGCCAATCGTCCGCCCGGAAGGGGCGATGGATCCAGAGCGCGTGGTCGAGACTGGCGGCCTGGATCGCGCGCTCGAATACGGTGCGTCCATGCGCGATCATCGAGGTGTCGAGAAGCGTCAGGTCGGAGGCGTAGGCCAGCACGCAATGATGGATCGTCGGATCGTCGGGCAGGCGCTCGGACGTGCGCATCCAGACGTGGAAGCGCGGATCGCGGGCGGGTTCGCCGCGATAGCGGTCGGCCTCGACGAGCCGGATGTCGATCGGCCGCTCGCGTTCGAAATAGCGGCGGATGGCCTCGGGCATGTCCTGCAGCGCGTCGCCGGCGAAGCCGGCGTCCGCCCCGAGCGCTTCGGGACCCGGCACGTCGGGCATCGGCGCGGCGTGGTCGAACCCGGTCTCCGCGACCTGGAACGACGCCGACATCGAGAAGATCGCCTGCCCGTTCTGGATGGCGACGACGCGCCGCGTGCTGAACGAACGCCCGTCGCGGATCCGGTCGACTTCATAGATGATCGGAACGAGCGGAGAGCCCGGCCTCAGAAAGTACCCGTGCAGCGAATGCGGAGCGCGGTCTTCGACCGTGCGGCAGGCCGCGACCAGAGCCTGGCCGATCACCTGGCCCCCGAAGACGCGCTGCCAGCTCGTCTGGGGGCTGCGACCCCGGAAGAGATTGCGCTCGAGCTGCTCGAGATCGAGAATGGAGAGAAGATCGGCGACGGCGCGCGACATCGGATGCCCTCGGGCTTCGGGCGGGCGCAATTGCCACCCCCGCCGGTCCCGGCATAGGAAAGCGGGACGAGGCGCGTCAAGTGCGTCGCCGATGCAAGGGAGCGAAACGATGCAAGGGAGCGAAACATCGTGAGCGGTTCGTCGGGGCCTGGCGCCCGCGCGACATCGAAGACGCCGGCGCGCAGGATCGCGGTGGCCGGGGGAGGGATCGCCGGCCTCGCGCTCGCGGCGTCGCTGGCGCGGGCCTGCCCCAGCGCGATCGAGGTGGTCGTCTGCGATCCCGCCTTCGCCGCGGCCCGGTCGAACGACGAGCGCGCCTACGCCGTCGCGGCCGCCGGCCGGCGCATGTTGGAGGCGCTGGGCGCATGGGAGGCGATCGCCGACCAGGCCCAGCCGATCCGCGACATGGCGATCACCGATAGCCGGCTGACCGATCCCGTCCGCCCGACCTTCCTTACGTTCGGCGGCGAGGCGGCCCCCGGCGAGCCGTTCGCCCACATGGTTCCCGGACAGGCGCTGCTCGACGCGCTCATCGCCATCTGCCGCGAGGCGGGCGTCGACATGCGCGCCTGCTCCGTGCGCCGTTACACGGCCGACGATTTCGGCGGCTCCGCCCGCCTGTCGGACGGCGGGACGCTGTCCGTCGACCTGCTCGTCGCCGCCGACGGCGCGCGCTCGCGCCTGCGCGAGGCGGCGGGGATTTCATGGATCGGCCGGTCCTACGGGCAGGTCGGCATCGTCGCGACGATCGGCCACGAGCGCGACCACGAGGGCCGCGCCACCGAGCATTTCCTGCCCTCCGGCCCCTTCGCGCTGCTTCCTCTGACGCCGGGAGGTACACTGGGCCATCGCTCCTCCATCGTCTGGACGGAGCGGGAGGCGGACGCTCCGCGCATCCTCGCCATGGACACGGAGCAGGCGACGGAGGAGGTCGAGCGACGTTTCGGACTGGAACTGGGGACGATCGCGCTGGAGACGCCCCTGCGGGGCTGGCCGCTCGCCTATGGTTTCGCGCGGGACTTCGTCGCGCCGCGCCTCGCCCTGATCGGCGACGCGGCGCACGTCATCCATCCAATCGCCGGACAGGGGCTCAATCTGGCGTTCAAGGACGTCGCGGCTCTGGCCGAATGCGTCGTCGACGCCGCGCGCCTGGGCATGGATCCCGGCGGGGCGGACACTCTCGACGATTACCAGCGGGCGCGGCGCTTCGACACGCTTGCGATGGGCCTCGCGACGGACGGTCTGAACCGCCTGTTCTCGAACGATGTCGGCCCGGTGCGTATGCTCCGCGACCTCGGTCTCGGCGTCGTCGACCGGTTGCCGCCGCTGAAGCGGTTCTTCATCCGAGAGGCCGCGGGGCTTGCGCGACGCGGGCCGCGTCTGCTCCGCGGGGAGCGTCTCTGAAGAATAGTCTGATAGCCCACATGCCCACATGCATGCGAGAGGGCCGCGCTTTCCTGTTTGCCGCGCGTCGCCGCCGGGTGTAGGGAGGCGCATTATTGAAAGGCGCGGACATGACCCGAGGACAGGGCGGAAAAGAGCGGACGGGACGGGCGCAGGCGCGGATGACGCCGCCAGGCGAGCGCCGGCCGGCGCGCAGCGAGTCCGCGACGAAGCGGACGGCGTTCGGCAAACCGGCGGGCAAAGCGTCAGGCAAGCCGTTCGCGGCCAAGTCTCTTTCCGGAAAACCCCCGGCGAAGCGCCCGCGCAAGCCGGTCGACGCGGCGCCCGCTCTCGACCATCGGGCCGACGGGACGGCCGGCGTCGAACAGGCCAAGCCCAAGCGCAAGCCCGTCCCAGCCGGCGCCCCTCCGCGCACGCGCCGCGAGACGAAGGCCGCGACCGAGGCCGTGCTTCAAAGCGGCATCCAGAGCCTCACCGTCACCGAGGACGAGACCGACATGCGGCTCGACCGGTTCCTGACCGCGCGCTTTCCGCAGATCGCCTTCACCCATATCCAGCGCATCGTTCGCACCGGCCAGTTGCGGGTCGACGGCAAGCGCATGAAGCCCAACGAACGGCTCGCCGCAGGCCAGATCGTGCGCGTGCCGCCGCTGCGCCTGCAGGAGAACGCGCCCCGCGCGCTGGCGCGAGACGCCGACGATCTCGCGTTCCTCGCGAGCATCACGCTGTATGAGGACAACGACGTCCTCGTCCTCAACAAGCCGGCTGGCCTCGCCGTGCAGGGCGGATCGGGGACGACCCGCCACGTGGACGGGCTTCTCGGCGCCATGCGCGACAAGGACGGACAGAAGCCGCGCCTCGTCCACCGTCTCGACAAGGAGACGGCCGGCTGTCTCGTGGTCGCCAAGACCCGCTTCGCGGCGGCGACCCTGTCGAAGTCGTTCCGTTCGCGCACGACGCGCAAGGTCTACTGGGCCATCTGCGCCGGCGTCCCGCGCCTGCGTCAGGGCCGGATTTCCGCCTACATCGCCAAGGAATCGGATCCCGACGGCGATTCGCGGATGGTCGTGGCGGAACACGGAGATCGCGGCGCCGATCACGCGCTGACCTACTACGCCGTGGTCGATCAATCGGCGCAGAAGCTCGCCTGGCTGTCGCTCAAGCCCGTCACCGGGCGCACGCACCAGCTGCGCGTGCACACGGCCCATATGGGCCATCCGATCATCGGCGACGACCGGTATTTCAACATCGAGAACTGGGAGTTGCCGGGCGGCATCCAGAACCGCCTGCATCTGCTCGCGCGCCGGATCGTCGTCCCGCATCCGCGTACGGGACGACCCCTCGACGTCACGGCGCCGCTGCCTCCCCACATGCAGCAGACCTTCAACCTCCTCGGCCTCGATACGGAGCGCTACGATCCGATCATCGATTCTCCGGAGGATTGAAGGGTCGATCCTGGCGGTTCAGAGGCCCAGCCTCGCCCAGAGCGCGCGCTCCTCGAGCGCGGCGACGGCGGCTGCGGGTTCGATCAGGCCGAACGAGGCCGAACCGGCCCCGGGCGGCGGGCGCAGGAACTGCGAGATCAGCCCAGGTCGCGCCGCCTGCAGCAGCTTCAGCCGGACCTTGTCGCCGAAGCGCCGGCGCATCACGGAGCGCAGATCTCCGATCCCGTCGACGAGACCCAGCCGCAGCGCGTCCTCGCCCGCCCAGAACGCCCCCGAGAACAGGTCCGTCGAATCGGCGCCCGCGATCCGCTCGCCCCGGCGTTCGCGCACGAGCGACTTGAACGCGTCGAAGACCCGCTCCTGCAACTCGCGCAGCCTGGCCACGTCCTCGGGCTTCTCGGGCTGGAACGGATCGAGGATCGCCTTGCTTTCCCCGGTCGTGTAGAGGCGGCGCTCGACGCCGTAGCGCGCGATCAGTTCGTGAAAGCCGAACCCCGACGAGACGACGCCGATCGATCCGAGGATCGAGGAGGGATCGGCGAAGATCTCGTCCGCCGCGCAGGCGATCATGTAGCCGCCCGATGCGGCGGCGTCCTCCGCGAACGCGAATACCGGAAGCTTCTTCTCCTCGGCGAGCGCGCGAATGCGCGTGTAGATCAGGTGCGACTGGACCGGAGAGCCGCCGGGAGAATTGACGAGGAGCGCCACGGCCTTGGCGCGGGGATAGCTGAAGGCGCGCTCCAGCAGGGGGGCCGCTCCGGCGAGGGTCAGACCTGACCGGAAGCCGCCTCCGCCGATCGCGCCGGCGAGGCGCACCACCGGGACGACCGGATGCGCTCTGTTCAGGCGGGCGGGCAGGAAGGCGGATATACGATCGAGAATTGTCGACAACGGCGGCTCCCGGACGTTTCAGCGCATGTTTCGCCCACCTCAGATGGGCCTCGCCACCGCCTTCGACAACCGCGACGGGGGATGAACGCCCGATGAACGAACCGGCCCGGGGAGGTTCAGGAGGGCTGGTCTATACCGGGATCATGAGCGGCGTGACCCAGACGTCGCCACATCAAGACCTCAACATCCGATTGGAGGATGGTAAGATGCGCAAGTTTATCACCGGTCTCGCCGCCGCCGCGGCTCTCGCGATTTCGGCTCTCGTCGCGACCCCGCAGAGCGCGTCGGCCCAGGATTTCTCGATCACCTTCGGCACGGGCCATCCGCCTGCCGTTCGCCATTACGACCCACGCCCAGTCCGGCCCTTCGTTCCTGCTCGCCCCCGATTCGCCCCGGGGCCCTCGCGCCCGCATTTCGGCGGGCCGGGCCGGCACTATGGCCGCGACCTCCGTCACGATCGCCGTGGCGGCCGCCATGTGGGCCGCGACTGCGTCGTGCGCTCGGAGCGTTACTGGGACGGCTTCACCTGGGTGTCGGAGCGCCGCCGGATCTGCCGCTGAGCCGGCGCAGGAACTCCTCGACGGCGGATACGCCGTCGAGGGCGTAGTCGGCGGCCGTCGTCCGGTCGCCGCCGTCGCGCGCCACGATCGTCACGCCGTCGCCGGCGAGGATGCGAAACGCGTCCTCGTCGGTGGTGTCGTCGCCGATGTACATCGCTGCGACGTCGCCGAAGCGTCGCATCAGGGCGAGCGTCGCCCGACCCTTGTCCCAGTCGACGCGCGGCTTGACGTCGAACACCTTCTTCCCCGCCGACGAAGCCAGGCGCGGCTCGAGCTCGAGGAGGCGCGCCAGCGCATTCTCGATGCGCCCCGCAGCCTCGGACCCCGCGCGGCGATGATGCACCGCGAGAGAGAAGCTCTTGCGCTCCACTGAGACGCCAGGCGCATCGGCGAGAGCCGCGCGCAACGCAGCTTCGGCGGCGTCGAGAATCGGCGGAAACGGAGCGCCTTCCGGCGCCGTCTCGCGCCAGCCGCCCGGACCCGCCATGACGAATCCATGGCTTCCCGCGTAATGCAGCCCGTCGAGCCCGACGAGCGCGCGCACGTCTTCGAGATCGCGCCCGCTGACGATGGCGACCGCGCAGGTCTGCGCGAGCGCCGCCACCGCCGCCCGCATGGAGGGCGCGAGCCGCGCGTCGGCCGGGTTCTCGACGATCTCCGAGAGCGTGCCGTCGTAATCGAGGAACACCGCGAGACGCGCCTCGCCCAGCCGTTCGCCGATCTCGTCGACGCGCTCGAGCGCAGACGGCAACCCGAGCAGGGTCTTGAGCGCGAGGCGGCCGCTCGCGTCGAGATGGAGCTCCGCGGGATCGGCGGCGACGAGAATCTCGCCGGCTATCGAGGCGCGGTCGCCGACTGCGGCGATCGCTGCGACTTGCGCATAGCCGAGCCCGACCGCCGCGTCGGCGGCGTCGAGCCCGGCGACGAGGGCCGCCGCCGCGGCGAGTTCGCGAGGCGGTTCGCGCACGATGCCGACGCCCCGTTCGGCCGCGACGGCGGCGAGCGCCCGCGCGCCGGGAGAGGTCTCGATGTCGATCGCGGGATCGACGTAGATCGCGGTGAACGTCATGGATCGTGCCTTGTCATGGTCACTGCCTATCCGAATCCGACGCTCGGGACCACCCTGCGCCGGCGGCGCACGATGAGTAGCTTTCCGAAAATTGCTCTTGCGGAAGGCCGCCGCGATACTGGCCGCATGCAGAAATCCAGGAGGACACGACAATGACCGGAAAATTCGCCGCCGCATCGCTGGCCGGATTCGCTCTCGCCCTGTGCGCGGCCGCGCCCGCCATCGCCGAAGAGGGCGACGCCGCGCTCGGGGAGGCCGCCTACGCGACGACCTGCGCGTCCTGCCACGCCAACGCATCGCGGATCGCGACCCGATTCGCGACCCGCGACGCCGATTCGCGCGACGCGTTCCTCGCGGATCACTACGCGGACGACGCGCAAGACCGCCTGCACATCACGGCTTATCTGCTCAGCCTCTGAGGGCGAAGGCGAGGATCGCTATCGCGACCGCGAGCCCCAGCAGCCGGTAGCGCAGGCGCTCGGCGCGATCGATCCGGGAGAGCGGCCCGCCGCTATAGTCGAAGCGCTCGTAATGAACGTGATCGGCCGGAAATCCGCGGTCGACGAGGATGTCGGCGAGGCTGGTCATGAACGCGGTCGGGCCGCAGATCAGCGCCTGGGTCCCCGGTACGGGGAGGCCGTCGAGGGACGGCGCGACGAGCGCCGCGTCGAGGATTCCGGTCTCGCCGTCCCAGTCCGGGCCCGCCGTATCGACGACGAAGCGCGCGCTCAGGTCGAGGCGGCGCGTCATCGCCTCGATCTCGCGGCGCGCGACGATGCGATCCGGCCCGCCAGCGGCGACGACGACGCGGATGGGACGCGTCTCGGACGCGAGGTCGAAATCGCGCAGAATGCCGAGGACCGGGGCGATCCCCGCGCCGCCGGCGAGCAGGAGAAAGCCCTTCGCCTCCGGATCCGCGGTGAAGATTCCGTGCGGTCCGTCGATCCCCGCCGCGAGCCCCTCGGGGAACGAGCCGATCCCGCGCGTATAATCTCCGACCTCCTTCACGACGAGGCGCAGTTCGCGCTCGCGCGGGCTCGACGCGACGGAGAAGGGATGATCGAACAGCGGCGCGAGGCGGGGGGCCGTGACGAGCCAGACGAATTGTCCGGCGCGGTAGGGGAAGGGGGCTCCGCTGTCGCGGCTGAAGGCCAGCTCCCAGAGCCCGCGCCCGACGCTCGTCTTCGAAGCGAGCCTCCAGGGATCGCGCCGGAAGCCGATCCGCCGCCAGATATGGACGATAAGAAGCGTGGCGAGCGCCGCGCCCCCGAGCGCGATCCAGTAGGCCGCCGGCCAGGTCTCGCCGGCGTAGGTTCCAACCGAAAGCGCGTGGACGACGCCTGCGCCGAGCGCCGTCGCGCCGAGACCGATATGCGTGGCCCGCCACCATTCGTAGGGGATGCCGATCCGGTCGCGCAGCCAGGCGATCGGGACGATCGCGACGATCGCGAGCCAGGCGACGAGCCCCGTCCGGGCGCGCGGGGCGAGGAACATGCCGCTCACGCGCTCGACGCCGAGCGCGGGATCAATCAGGAACGTCGGGACCGCGTACAGGAGCGGGTGCAGGATCACCGCCGCCAGCAACAGGCCCGCCGCCCAGCGATGGAACGCGATGGCGCGGTCGATCCCGATGCGGCCCGTGATGCGGCGGAAGCGCCCCGACGAAAAGAACTGCAGCGCGATCATCGCCAGAGCGGCGACGCCGGACGCGGTGGCCGCCTCGGCCCAGGGACCGTCGGGCGAGATCCCCGTCGCCACCGCGAGCGCGAGCCCTCCCGCTACGATTCCGATATAGAGCGCGGCCAGAACCCCGCCCGACGCGCCGTCATGCTTCGCCGTCATCCGGTTTCCCCTCGCCGCCCGCGACGCATCGTCGGGGAGAGGCGCCCCCGGGTCAACGCAGGAGGATGCCGAATGGCGAAAGACCTCGTTATTCGCCGGCTATGTAATCACGCCACACGGGTTCACCCTTGAGGCTCGACAGGAAGCGCAGATGCGCGTCGCGTTCGGCGTCCGTGAGGCGCGCAGGGGCGATCCGGCGCTCGGCGGAGGCCCCCGCCAGAGCGTCGTGGGCGGTGATCGCGGCGCGGGCCGTCGTGACAGCGAGCCCGAACTCGGTCTGCTTGCCGCCGATCAGCTCGATATAGACTTCCGCGAGGATTTCCGCGTCGAGCAGCGCGCCGTGCTTCGTGCGCCGGGCGTTGTCGATGCCGTAGCGATTGCAGAGCGCGTCGAGATTGTTCGGCGCGCCGGGATGTTTGCGCCGCGCGAGCGCAAGCGTATCCAGAACGCGATCGTTCTCGATGCGCGGATGGCCCGTGCGGGCGAACTCGGCGTTCAGAAATCCGACGTCGAAGGCCGCGTTGTGGATGACGAGGCGCGATTCGCCGATGAAGGCGACGAAATCATCGGCGATCTCGGCGAAGAGCTGTTTGTCGGAGAGAAAAGCGTCGGAGAGCCCGTGCACCGCGAGCGCGCCTGCGGATACGGGCCGCTGGGGATTGATATAGACGTGGTAGCTCTCGCCCGTCGGAATGTGATTGACGAGCTCGACGCAGCCGATCTCGATCACGCGGTCGCCGGCCCCGTGATCGGTGCCCGTCGTTTCCGTGTCGAGCACGATCTCACGCAGCATGCTTATCCCCGCTCCGCTGCGCGGCCTTCACGACCGGCGAGCGCGCGCAGGATATCGCGCACCTGGCGGCGCGCGGCAGGCAGCCCGCGGCTCGTATCCACAACGAAATGCGCCCGGCGCCGCTTTTCCGCGTCGGGAAGCTGGCGGGCCAGCAGTTCGCGAAAGCGCTCCTCGGTCATGCCCTCGCGGGCGAGGACGCGCTCGCGCTGCGTCCGAGCCGGAGCGCTCGTCACGACCACGGCGTCGCAGATCGCGTCGCCCCCGGTCTCGAAGAGCAGGGGAATGTCGAGCACGGCGACGGACGCGCGCGCCGCGCGGGCGGCGGCGAGAAACGCGTCTCGACGCGCCCGCACGAGCGGATGGACGATGGCCTCGAGCCTCTTCATGGCGTCCGCGTCGCCGACGACGACGCGGGACAGCGCGGCCCGATCGACGACGCCGTCGCGCGTCGTCCCCGGAAAGGCCGCCTCGACGAGTTGCGCGGCCTCGCCGCGATACAATTCATGCACCTGCGCGTCCGCGTCGTGAACCGGGCAGCCGAATTCGCGAAACAGGTCCGCCGTCGTCGATTTGCCCATGCCGATGGAGCCGGTGAGTCCGAGGACGAAGGTCATGCCTTGCGCTCCAGATCCGCGACAATGAGCGCGCGAAGCTCGGGCGTGACCTCGGGCCGGATGCCGAACCAGCGCTCGAACCCGGGGACCGCCTGATGCAGCAGCATGCCGAGTCCGTCGACGGAGGCGAGCCCGCGCGCGCGCGCCTGCGCCAGAAGCGCGGTCTCGAGCGGCGCGTAGACGATGTCGGCGACCGCCGCGCCTGCCGGCATCGGGGAAAGGTCGATCACGAGCGGCGGCTGACCGGTCATGCCGAGCGACGTCGTGTTGACGAGAATCTCGGCGCCCGGGAGCAGCGAGGGAAGCGCGTCGAGCCCGTGCGCCGTCACGCGCGCCGGATCGAAAGCGACGATCTCGCCCGCCTTATCGGGCGTGCGGTTTACGATGGAGATCCGGTCGAGACCGCGATCGAGGAGCCCCGCGACGATCGCCCGCGCGGCGCCGCCGGCCCCGAGCACGAGCGCGCGCCGTCGGGCCGTCTCCCAGCCCGTCCCGAGCGCCGCGTCGAGGCTGGCGACGAAGCCGAGCACGTCCGTGTTGTCGCCTTTGAGAACGCCGTCCTCGATCCAGAGCGTGTTGACGGCGCGCAGGCGCCGCGCCCGCCCGGTCGCGGTCGCGACGCTCCGAAACGCCGCCGCCTTGTGCGGCAGGGTGACGTTGCCGCCGGAAAATCCGTTGCCGGCTAATTTATCGATGAACCCCGCGAAATCGTCCGGCGCCACGTCGATCCGCTCGTAGGAGCCGTCTATCCCGTGGCGCTGGAGCCAGTGACCATGGATCAGCGGGGAGCGGGAATGGGCGATCGGATGGCCCACGACGAAGGCTTTGCGCATGATCTATCGCTCTAGAGGGCGAGCGCGCCGAGCGCGCGCAAGTGGGCCAGCAGCGGAAACAGGGGCAGGCCGAGCACGGTCGAATGCTCGCCCTTCACGGCGTCGAAAAGATGGGCGCCGACGCCCTCGAGCCGATATCCGCCGACGCTGCCCAGCGCGTCCTCGCCTGCGAGATCGCAATAGAGCGCGACGTCGTCGGGGGAAAGCGCGCGCATCGTGAGCGAGGCGGTCGCGACGAAAGCTGCGAGCACGTCCTCACCGCGCAAAAGCGCCACGGCCGAGTGAAGCGTGTGCGTGCGCCCCGCCAGGGCGGCGATCTGTTCGGACAGCTCCGCGGGCGACGTCGGCTTGTGGAAACGCCTCTCGCCGAGCGCCAGCACCTGGTCCGAGCCGATGACGATGGAGCCCGGCTCGTCGGCCGCGACGCTGAACGCCTTCGCGCCCGCAAGGGCCAGCGCGATATCCTCGGGCGCCGCGCCGCGCGCCGCCATCTCGGCTTCGAGAGCCCGTTCGTCCACGTCGGGCCGTCGCGTCAGGAACGGCAACGCCGCGCTTTCCAGAAGCCCGCGCCGCGTCGGGCTCGTCGAGGCGAGAACGAGCGGATGGGGATCCCGCCAGAGTGCGGTCGCAGGCGCGGGGGCTGACATCAGGAGCTGTAGACCCTTCAGGTGGCGATGAACTTGAGGCGGTGCTCACGGTAATAATCGATGATCGCGGCCGCCGTTTCTTCGATCGAGCGTCGCGTGACGTCGATCATCGGCCAGCGGTTGCGCGCGAAGAGCCGGCGCGAGAACGCGATCTCCTCGGCGACCGCCTCTCGGTCCGTATATTCCGTGTTGTCGGAGGCGCGCAGGCTCAGGATCCGGTTTTCGCGGATCTGGACGATGCGCTCGGGCGAGGCGATCAATCCGACGATCAGCGGCTTTCTCGCCTCCTCGATCTGCGGCGGAAGCGGGATGCCGGGAACCAACGGGATGTTGGCGGTCTTCAGACCGCGATTGGCCAGATAGATCGCGGTCGGCGTCTTCGAGGTGCGGCTGACGCCGAGAAGCAGGACGTCGGCTTCCTCGATATCCTGCGGCAACTGGCCGTCGTCGTGCATCAGCGTGAAGTTCATCGCGTCGATGCGCTTGAAATACTCGGCGTTCAGCATGTGCTGCGCCCCGGGCCGGGCCGTCGAATGCGCGCCGAGATAAGCCTGGAAAAGCGAGTGCACCGGCGCGAGGACGGAAAGCGCCGGCGACCCGGTCTCCCGGCACGCCTCTTCGAGCCGCCCGGACAGGGCGGGATCGACGAGCGTGTAGAGGATGATGCCCGGCGCCGCCTCGATCTCGGCGATGACGCGTTCGAGCTGCGAGGCGGATCGCACGAGCGGATAGACGTGTTCGATCGGCGAGACGCCGTCATATTGCGCGGTCGCGGCCCGGGCAACGGTGATCAGCGTCTCGCCGGTCGAATCGGAGACGAGATGAAGATGGAAATAGCTGCGCCCCACATCGGCCTCCGACAATCGCCCTGCGCAAGGGTTCCGTCGATCTGCATTCCACGATGCGCGCGCCGCCGCAAGCGTCTCGCGCGCATGTCGGGCCGGCGCGAAGCCTTGGCGGATCGAGGCGACGGCGGTTCGACCCTCGCCTGGACGCGGCCCCTGTGGACGAATGTGGGCGCTTCCGGCCGGCTCATCGAGCGACGGCTGAACGCGGGGACGGCGGTCCACAAATCCGATTCCGTGGGTCGTCCCGGCGGGACAATGTGAGAGTCGGGGGGCGGCGACCGTCTTGGCCGCGAGACGGCGACGCCTCCGGGTCGTTAACGGTTTGTTAAGGTTTCGAAAATCCTAACGATCCATGTTCGTCTTCGTCCCGGCCTCGCGCGTCGTATCGATCGGAGGATCTGTGGAGAGCGTGTGGACGGTCTTGCGGCTGGGCCTTTCCCTCCCTCCAGAAAGAGAAAGAGAATCAGAAGATTCAATTTGATTATTTCTTTTAGAAGGCCCCGCGATTGATCCGGGACCCTTCGAGCCCTATCCAGATATCCGTCGGACAGGACGACGGCGATCGAAAGGACATCACCTTGAGCGGCGAGGCGAAGCACGGACCCGATCGCGCGATCATGAAGGTTCTGGCCGGCGAGAGCGTCTGGCCGCCGCCGATCTGGATCATGCGGCAGGCCGGGCGATACCTGCCCGAATATCGCGAGATGCGCGCCCGGGCCGGCGGCTTTCTCGACATGTGCTACAACCCGGACTTCGCCGTCGAGGTGACGCTGCAGCCGATCCGTCGCTTCGGCTTCGACGCCGCGATCATGTTCTCCGACATCCTCGTCGTCCCCCACGCGCTCGGTCAGAACGTCTGGTTCGCGGAAGGGGAAGGGCCTCGCCTCGACCCGATCGCCACCCTCGACGACGTCGCGCGGCTGGGCGAGCGCGATCCGCGCGAACATCTGGCTCCCGTCTTCGAGACCCTGCGCCGGCTTCGTCGCGAATTGCCGACCGGCACGACACTGCTCGGCTTTTGCGGCGCGCCGTGGACGGTCGCGAGCTACATGATCGCGGGCAAGAGCACCCCCGACCAGGCGCCGGCGCGGATCGCCGCCTATGCGGATCCCGCCTTCATGACGGCGCTGATCGACAAGCTCGTCGACACCTCGATCGACTATCTCGTGGCGCAGGTCGACGCCGGGGCCGACGCCGTCCAGATTTTCGAGAGTTTCGCCTCCGCCCTGTCGGCGCCCCTGTTCGAACCACTGTCGCTCGATCCGATCCGCCGAATCGTGACGGGACTGAAGGCGCGTCGTCCGCAGGCGCGGGTCATCGTCTTCCTGCGCGGCGGCGGGCCGAACCTCGCCCGGTTGATCGAGGCGGGCTTCGCCGACGCCGTCGCCCTCGACTGGTCGCTCGATCTCGCCCGCGCGTTGCCCGGAATTCCGGCGAACCTCCCGACGCAGGGCAATCTCGATCCGCTCGCCCTGGTCGCCGGGGGGAACGCGCTCGATTCCGGCGTCGACGCTGTCCTTTCCGCCACGAAGGGTCGGCCTCACATTTTCAATCTCGGCCACGGCATCGTGCCGCAGACGCCGGTCGCGCATGTCGAGAGGCTCGTCGCGCGGGTCCGCGGCGCATGAGCGATCCCTATCTCTGGCTGAAATGGATCCACGTTCTCGCCATCATCTCCTGGATGGCGGCGATGCTCTACCTGCCGCGCCTGTTCGTCTATCACGTGGACGCCGAGCCCGGATCGACCCAGTCCGAGACTTTCAAGGTGATGGAGCGGCGCCTGCTGAAGGCCATCGCCACGCCCGCCATGATCGTGTCGTTCGCCACCGGGATCGCGCTCGGCTGGATGGCGGGGTACTGGAGTTCCGGCTGGCTGCACGGCAAGACGTTGCTCGTCGTCTTGCTCGCGGCCTGTCATGGTTATCTCGCGCGCAGCGTCAGGACATTCGCCGCCGATGGAAACATCCGGAGCGGAGCCCATTTTCGCGTCGTGAACGAAATTCCGACGGTTCTGATGATGGGCGTGGTCTTTTTCGTCATCTTCAAGCCATTTTCCTGACTACGATTGGGCTTGTGGTCTGGCGCGAATCCGGGTAAGCGTTTTTTCCCTCCAAGTTCGCCGGGTCGCGTTTCGCGAATCCCTACGGCGTATCCCGAACAGATTTCATCAAAGCGCGTGGCCGCGTGAGCGTATCAGGTTACGCGGGACGGTTTCTCCGCAAACCCGGTGGATCCTCGTTGCGTCCTGCTGCGGCGTCTTCATCCTTCCTTCCCCTAAACTGCATTGAGAGTGTTTCCTGATGAGGGAAATCAAACTTCAGGAACTGAAATCCAAGTCCGCAACGGATCTCACGACCTTCGCCGAAGAGCTGGAAGTCGAGAACGCCAGCACGATGCGACGTCAGGAGCTGATGTTCGCGATCCTCAAGCAACTGGCCACGCGCGACGTCGAGATCATCGGCGAAGGCGTCGTCGAGGTGCTCCAGGACGGTTTCGGATTTCTGCGGTCCTCCGAATCGAACTATCTGCCCGGTCCCGACGACATCTACATCTCGCCCTCGCAGATCCGACGCTTCGGCCTGCGCACGGGCGACACCGTCGAGGGGCCGATCCGGGGACCGAAGGAGGGCGAGCGCTATTTCGCGCTGCTCAAGGTCAGCACGGTCAATTTCGAGGATCCCGACAAGGTCCGCCACAAGGTTCATTTCGACAATTTGACGCCGCTCTATCCCGACGAGCGTCTCAAGCTCGAGACCGGCGATCCGACGCGGAAGGATTATTCGGCGAGGATCATCGACATCGTCGCGCCGATCGGCAAAGGCCAGCGCGCCCTGATCGTCGCCCCGCCGCGCACCGGCAAGACCGTTCTTCTGCAGAACATCGCCCAATCGATCACCAGCAACCATCCGGAATGCTACCTGATCGTGCTGCTCATCGACGAGCGGCCGGAGGAAGTGACCGACATGGAGCGCTCGGTGAAGGGCGAGGTCATCGCCTCGACCTTCGACGAGCCGGCGACGCGCCACGTCCAGGTCGCGGAGATGGTGATCGAGAAGGCCAAGCGCCTCGTCGAGCACGGCCGCGACGTCGTCATCCTGCTCGATTCGATCACGCGTCTGGGGCGCGCCTACAACACCGTCGTTCCCTCCTCGGGCAAGGTCCTGACGGGCGGCGTCGACGCGAACGCGCTGCAGCGTCCCAAGCGCTTCTTCGGCGCGGCCCGCAACATCGAGGAAGGCGGCTCGCTGACGATCATCGCGACGGCGCTGATCGATACGGGCTCGCGCATGGACGAGGTGATCTTCGAGGAGTTCAAGGGCACGGGCAATTCCGAGATCATCCTCGACCGCAAGGTGTCCGACAAGCGCACCTTCCCGGCGCTCGACATCACCCGGTCGGGCACGCGCAAGGAAGAGCTGCTGGTGCAGCCGGACGTTCTCAAGAAGATGTACGTCCTGCGCCGCATCCTCAACCCGATGGGAACGATCGACGCGATCGAGTTCCTGCTCGACAAGCTGCGCGCCACGAAGTCGAATTCCGACTTCTTCGACTCGATGAACACGTAAGGCCCGGCCAAGCCGGGACTTCAAGGCGATGTCCGACCTTCTTTCGAGCCCGGACACGATCTACGCGCCGGCCTCCGGCTTCGGTCGGGCGGCCGTCTGCGTCGTGCGCGTATCCGGGCCGAACGTGCGCGACATTCTCGCGCGCGTCGCCGGAGGCGCGCCGGAGCCTCGACGCATGAGCCTTCGCCGGCTGGTCGATCCGCAAAGCGGCGAGGCCCTCGACGAGGCTCTGGTCGTCTGGTTTCCGGGGCCGAATTCCTTCACCGGCGAAGATCAGGCGGAACTGCAGATTCACGGCGGGCTCGCGGTGCGACAGGCCGTGCTCGCGGCGCTCTCGTCGATCGAGGGCTGCCGGCCGGCGGAGCCGGGCGAATTCACCCGCCGCGCCTTCCTCGCCGGCCGCATGGACCTGACTGCGGTCGAAGGCCTCGCCGATCTCGTCGACGCGGAGACCGAGGGCCAGCGCCGGCAGGCCTTGCGCCAGCTCGAAGGCGGCCTCGGCGCGCTCGCGGAAGTCTGGCGCTCCGAACTGATTCGCATCCAGGCCCTGCTGGAGGCGGCGCTCGATTTCGCCGACGAGGGCGACGTTCCCGACACGCTGGAGGAGGAGGCGCGCGAAGGCGCCATTCGGCTGGCCGGCGCGATTGAAGGACTTCTCGCCGAGGGGGGTCGCGGCGAGCGCCTGCGCGAAGGCTTCCACGTCGTCCTCGCCGGGCCGCCGAACGCGGGAAAGTCCACTCTCATCAATGCGTTGGCTCGCCGCGACGTAGCGATTGTCTCGGCGGTTCCGGGCACGACGCGCGACGTCATCGAGACGCGCTGCGATCTCGACGGGCTGCCGGTGATCTTCGCCGATACGGCCGGCTTGCGCGAGACGGCTGAACTCGTAGAGCGCGAAGGCGTCGCCCGCGCCCGCGGACGCATCGATCAGGCGGACCTCGTCCTCTGGCTCGACCCGGCCGACGATCCCTCCCCGCCACCGGTCGATCTCGGTCGTCAGCTTCACGTCGTGACGAAGATCGATCTCGCGGTCGGGGGAGCGATCGCCGATTCCGACGCTGCGATTTCAGCGGAGACCGGCGAGGGTCTTCCGGCTTTGCTGGATGCGATCGCGAATGCCGCGCGCGAAGCGTTGGGCGCCGGAGACGCGCTCGTAACGCGGGAGCGCCACCGCGTCGCGCTGGACGAGGCGCGCGCGGCGATTCTGCGCGGCGTCGCGGTCCTCGAGACCGAGCTCTTCGCGGAGGAGATCAGGCTTGCTGCGCGGGCGCTCGGGCGTATCAGCGGGAGAGTTGACGTCGAAGATGTTCTCGATCGGCTGTTCTCGGCGTTCTGCATCGGGAAGTAGGCATGTTTCACGTGAAACAGGCGCCAGCACGGGCCGGGCTTTGTCGCGCGGGCTGTTCGGTGTATGCAGCAATGCGCATAGATTGATGGCGGTCGCCGGCCGCCCGGAGACTAGACGATGACCTATGACGTGATTGTGGTCGGCGGCGGGCATGCCGGTACGGAAGCGGCGGCCGCCGCCGCGCGTATGGGCGCGCGCACGGCGCTCGTGACCCATCGCCACGATACCATCGGCGTTATGTCCTGCAATCCGGCCATCGGCGGGCTCGGGAAGGGCCATCTCGTGCGCGAGATCGACGCGCTTGATGGTCTGATGGGGCGCGTCGCGGACCGTGCGGGAATTCAGTTTCGACTGCTCAACCGGCGCAAGGGTCCCGCGGTGCGGGGGCCGCGCACACAAGCCGACAGGCGGCTGTATGCGGCGGCGATGCAGGACGAAATCTCGGCCATCCGGGGTCTGGACGTGATCGAGGGCGAGGCTGTCGATCTCACCATAGACGCTGGCCGGGTCTCGGCGCTCGCCCTCGGCGATGGTCGAGTGTTGTTGACGGGCGCCGTCGTGATCACGACCGGGACGTTTCTGCGCGGTCTCATTCATATCGGCGAGGTCAAAATTCCCGCCGGTCGGATGGGGGAGGCGCCGTCAATGGGGCTGTCCGCCGCGTTCGAGCGCTTCGGCTTCGCGCTCGGACGTCTGAAAACCGGGACGCCTGCCCGCCTCGACGGGCGCAGTATCGACTGGGCCGGACTTGACCGCCAGGAGGCGGACGACGAGCCCGTTGCGTTCTCGACGATGACCGATCGGATCGTGACGCCCCAGATCGCCTGCGGCGTCACGCGGACGACGCCCGCTGTTCACGCGCTGATCCGCGACAACCTGCACCGGGCGCCGATGTATTCCGGCGATATTTCCGGCACGGGCCCGCGCTATTGCCCCTCGATCGAGGATAAGGTCGTGCGCTTCGGCGAGCGCGACGGTCATCAGATCTTTCTGGAGCCCGAAGGCCTTGACGACCCGACGGTCTATCCCAATGGGATATCGACGTCGCTGCCCGAGGACGTACAGCGCGCGATGATCGCCGCGATTCCCGGGCTGGAGAAGGCGCGTATCCTTCGGCCGGGATACGCGATCGAGTATGACTACATTGATCCGCGAGAGCTTCGCGCCACGCTGGAGACTCGCTCCGTCAAGGGGTTGTTCCTCGCAGGGCAGATCAACGGCACGACGGGTTATGAGGAGGCCGGGGCGCAGGGGCTCGTGGCGGGACTGAACGCAGCCCGACGCGCATCCGGCGCCGACGGGGTCGTCTTCGACCGGGCGCAGTCCTATATCGGCGTTCTGGTCGACGATCTCGTCACGCGCGGCGTCAGCGAGCCTTATCGCATGTTCACCTCGCGCTCCGAGTATCGTCTGAGTCTGCGCATC
Organism: Microvirga sp.; assembly: GCA_022241475.1. The sequence continues at coordinate 44,295 of JAKOMT010000004.1, forward strand.
GACAACGCCGACGAGCGGCTGACGCCCCACGGGCTCGGGCTTGGCTGCGTCGGGCCTGCGCGAGCGGCGCGTTTCGAGCGCGACCGCGGAGCTCTGGCGGGTGCGCGGCGTCTGCTCGACGAGCGCAGCCTCACGCCGCAGGAAGCGGCCCGCCATGGTGTCTCGCTCAATCGTGACGGCGTGCGTCGCACCGCCTATCAGCTGCTCGCCTATCCCGATGTCGACTGGACCAGACTCGCGGCCATCTGGCCGGATCTCGGCAGCGTTCCGCGCGCCGTCGCGGATCGGCTCTCGACGGACGCCACCTACGCGGTTTATCTGGAGCGCCAGAATGTCGATATCGCCGCGTTCCGCCGCGATGAAAGCGTGGCGCTTGCAGATGAACTCGATTTCTCGACGATTTCAGGCCTTTCGAACGAGTTGCGCGTAAAGCTCGATCGAGTGCGCCCGGGCACTTTGGGGCAGGCCGCCCGGATCGAAGGCATGACGCCGGCAGCGATCACGTTGCTCGCTGGACATGCGCGCAAGCGCCGGGTCGCGATTTCGGAGGACGTCGATGCGGCCGAGTAAACCGGGCGTTCCGACCGTGGATGATGCGGCGGCGGCGCTCGCGCCGTTCCGTGTTTCACGTGAAACGCGGGCCCGCTTGCAGACCGTCGTCGAAGAACTCACGCGGTGGCAGAAGGCGCAGAATCTCGTCGGCCCGTCGACGCTGGCGCAGGTTTGGTCGCGTCACATCGCTGACTCGCTGCAGCTCGTCGCGCTCGCGCCTGACGCCCGCCGGTGGCTCGATCTCGGATCCGGCGCCGGGTTCCCCGGGCTCGTTATCGCGATCGCCCTGATGGAGGCTGCTCCAGACGAGCCAAAGGCGGTGGTTCACTGCGTCGAGTCCAACGCCAAAAAGTGCGCCTTCATCCGCCACGCAGCGCGGCTGACCGGCGCCCCGGTCGACGTGCACAACGCGCGGATCGAATCGGTGATCGGCGGCTTCGTCGGCAGCGTCGACGTTGTGACCGCCCGCGCGCTCGCTCCCCTGGCGCAGCTTCTCGACTGGACGTTTCCCTTGTTGACAAGTGGAGCGGTCGGCCTGTTTCCCAAGGGCGATCAGGCGAGCGCCGAATTGACCGAGGCCCGGAAATCCTCGACATTCACCGTGGACGAATTCCCCAGCGCGACCGATCCGCGCGGCAGGATCCTGCGGATCGCGACGCTCGCGCCGACCTGAAACGCGAGATTGACGACATGACCATCATCAACGCCGACGACACCGTCGAGGCGCGGGCCGGCGTGGAGGCTCCGCGCGGCGGGCGTCCGCGCGTGCTTGCTTTGGCGAACCAGAAGGGCGGCGTGGGCAAGACGACGACGGCGATCAATCTCGGCACGGCGTTGGCGGCGATCGGCGAGAAGGTTCTGATCATCGATCTCGACCCGCAGGGCAACGCCTCGACCGGGCTCGGTATCGACCAGAAGATGCGCCTGTCCTCCACTTATCACGTTCTCGCCGGCGAGGTGGATCTGCGCTCCGCGATTCTCGAGACCGCCGTGCCGCGTCTGCACGTCGCGCCCTCGACGCTCGATCTCCTGGGCGTCGAGCTCGAAATCGCGCGGGAGCGCAACCGCGCCCATCGCCTGCGCCTTGCGATCGAAGGGCTCGCCGTCGGCGATCATATCCGCGCCGATCCCTACACCTACGTGCTGATCGATTGCCCGCCCTCGCTGAATCTTCTCACGATCAACGCGCTCGCTGCGGCGGACGCGGTGCTCGTGCCGCTGCAATGCGAGTTCTTCGCGCTCGAAGGTCTGGGGCAGCTCTTGCGCACGGTCGAGCAGGTGCGAAACACCGTCAATCCGCGTCTCGAGATCCAGGGCGTCGTGCTGACCATGTACGATCCGCGCAACAATCTCTCGGGCCAGGTCGTCGCGGATGTGCGCGAGTACCTCGGTCCAAAAGTGTTCGAGACGATGATCCCGCGCAATGTCCGGGTCTCGGAAGCGCCGTCATACGGCAAGCCGGTGCTGCTCTACGATTTGAAATGCGCCGGCTCGCAGGCCTATCTGCGGTTGGCGTCGGAAGTGATCCAACGTGAACGTCTCATGCGGGCGGCGTGACGGGCCGCGAGGAAGGCGATCGACATGGCGGATGAATTCGGTAAGGCGAGACTCGGACGCGGTCTCGCGGCCCTGATCGGCGATATGGGCGACGAGAGCATGCCGGAGCGCGGCCGCGGACAGCGACGCATTCCGGTGGAGTTTCTGCGGCCCAATCCGCGCAATCCCCGCAAGCGTTTTGCGGACGAAGATCTCGACGATCTCGCCGGCTCGATCAAGGAGCGCGGCGTCATCCAGCCGATCGTCGTGCGTCCGATCCCCAATCTCGCCGACGCCTACGAAATCATCGCCGGCGAGCGTCGCTGGCGTGCGGCCCAGCGCGCCGGCCTCCACGACGTGCCGATCGTCGTGCTGGATGTCGACGACCGGACGTCGCTCGAATTCGCAATCGTCGAGAACGTGCAGCGCGCGGATCTCAACCCGGTCGAAGAGGCCGGCGGCTACGAGCGGCTGATGGCGGAATTCGGGTATTCGCAGTCGGATCTGGCGCAGATCATCGGCAAGAGCCGCAGCCACGTCGCCAACACGCTGCGTCTGCTCAAGCTGCCCGACAGCGTGCGCAAGCTGCTGGAGACGGGCGAGCTGACGGCCGGTCATGGACGCGCGCTTCTGGGAGTCGCCGACCCGGAGGCAGCCGCCCGGCGCATCGTCGACAAGGGCATGAGCGTGCGCGACGTCGAAAGTCTGGCGCGCGGCGACGACGATGAACCCCCGGCCGATGGGGCGACCGCAAGAGGTCCTAGCCGCGAGAAGGACGCCGACACCAGAGCGCTCGAGCAGGCGCTTGCGGATGTCCTCGGATTGCGCGTGACGATCTCGCACAAGGGACGTGGCGGCGAACTGCGGATCGGCTATGGCGATCTCGATCAGCTCGACGGGTTGTGCCGCAAGCTGCGCGACGCGACGCAATAGGCGGCGCGATCAGCTCTCGCGGTTGCGCCGGCGCGTGCGACTGGCGATTTCAAGGATCAGACGCGAGCCGAGCGCGGTCTTCAGTTCGGGGTCGCGACGCATGTCCAGAACGCAGGCTTGAAGGCGTTCGACGAGCGCCTGCAGGCCAGTGACGTCGTGCACGGTCAGATGATTCTGGACCGCCGCCTTGCGCTTGAAATGCAGCCCTCGCCATGCCTCCACGGCGCGCGCCGGCGATTGTCCGGCCGCGATCGCGGCTGCGTGGGGCAATAGCGCGAGCGCGTGACGGAGCATGGCCGATACGAGCTGAGACGCGTCGGTCCCCTCGCCGAGCAGGCGGCGATAGACGTCCTCCGCCTCCGCTACATCTCCCCCGAACGCGGCGTCGACCATCAAATCGGCGCGCAGAGCGGAGACGTTCGAGAGGACGGCTTCGATGTCCGACGTTTCGAGACGGTTTTGACCGTGAGCGTAGAGCAGGAGTTTCTCGATCTCCGAGCGCGTCGCCAGCCGGTCGGCGCCGAGCGAGTCGAGGAGAAGAGCGCGTGTTTCACGTGAAACAGCGATGCCGGCCTTGCTGAACGTCTCGTCGACGAGCGCTGCAAGATCTTTGCCTTCATCGGCGTAACAGGGCGCTGCAAGCGCGCGTGCCGACTTTTCGCACAATGTCCTCAACGGCGCCGCCTTGGCGAGATCCCCCGCCTCGACCACGATGAGCGTGTCGCCGGTGTCCGTCGACAATGCGGCCTCGACCGCTGGCGCGACATTCTTGGAGCCGGCGCGAACCCAGATCGCGCGGCGCCCCCCGAACATCCCGATCGTTCCCGCCTCGTCGGCCAGCCGGGCCGGATCCCCGGCAAGCGCGTCGCCGTCGATCTTGACGAGGAGAAAAGGGTCGGCCGCGTCGGAGACGGCGCCGTGCGCCAGATCCCTGGCGCGCTCGGCCACCAGACCGGCGTCAGGGCCGTAGAGAAGAATGACCGCAAAGGCGGGATTGGGCGAGCGCAGGGCGCGTGTCGCCTCGTGCGCCTTGATCGCGACCATTCAGCGGGCCAGGGCGCCCGTGCGCACATCGATGGCGATGCGCGTCGAGATCTGTTCGGAGAGCAGTCTGGCGGCGCGAAGCTCCGCATCGCGCTGGGCGCGGACCGTGGCGAAACGTTGCTGAACGCGGTCGAAACTCGCAGACGCGCTCGCCTGGCCTTCGAGAACGAGGCGATCGCCATCGATCTCGTTGATCCGCCAGCGCGCCGTCGCGGTCACCGTGCTGGTGAGGGCGCGTCCGGTCGCGGTGCTGACGATCGGGCTCGTCTGGCCGACCGTGACGACTGCCGAGAGTCGATATTGCTTCTCGATGACGCGATCGCGGGATCCGTCGAACGCAAAGATCAACTCGCTGCGCAGCGCGTGCGCCATTTCTTCGCTCGCTCCACCCACGACGACCTCGCCGACGTCGATCGTCTTGAGCGATTCCCCGACGCCGACTCCGGAAGCGGTGGGGCCGTAGAGCGGGGTGAAGCAGCCGGCGAGACCGATGCTCGCGCCGATCGTCAGGGCGAGAAGGGCGGTCCTTCGCGAAAGTGATCTAGACCACGACATTGACGATCCTCTGCGGCACGACGATCACCTTCCGGATCGGGCGACCCTCGATCGCGCGAGCCACCGATTCGAGCGAGCGCACGGCGCTTTCGATGGCGGCCGCGTCCGCGTCGCGAGGGACGGTGACGTCGGCCCTCTTCTTGCCGTTCACCTGGACGGGGAGCGTGATCGAATCTTCCACCAAAAGCGCCTGTTCGACAAGCGGCCACTCCGCCTCGGCGACGAGACCCTCGCAACCGAGCGCTTCCCAGCATTCCTCGGCGAGATGCGGCATCATCGGGGCGATCAGTCGAACGAGAATCGACAGCGCCTCGCGCAGCGCCCAGTCCAGGCCCTCGGAGGATGCGCCGCGGCTCGCATTGGCGGACGACGCCGCGTTGGCGAGTTCGTAGATCTTGGCGACGGCGACGTTGAAGCGCAGATCCTCGATCGCTTCGCCGACGGACGCGAGCGCCCGGTGCGACGCCTTGCGCAACGCCAGCGCTTCGTCGCCGAAGCTCTCCGGACGCGGCGCGTCCACCGCCAGGTCGCCGCCCTCGTTGACGAGACGCCAGACGCGCTGGACGAAACGCCAGGCGCCCTGCACGCCTTCCTCCGTCCAGATCACGTCGCGTTCCGGCGGGGAATCGGAGAGCATGAACCAGCGCGCGGTGTCCGCCCCGTAGGAGGCGATGATATCGTCGGGGTCGACCACGTTCTTCTTCGACTTCGACATCTTCTCAATGGAGCCGATAGCCACGTCCGCGCCGGTGTCGACGTGGAAAGCGCGGCGACCGCCATCCCCGCTCTCGATGCGGATCTGGTTCGGCTGGAGCCAGGCGCCGGAGGCGTCGCGGTAGGTTTCGTGGACGACCATGCCTTGCGTGAACAGCCCGGCGAAAGGCTCGTCGAGACCGACGAGGCCGACCTTGCGCATGGCGCGGGTGAAGAAGCGGGAATAGAGCAGGTGCAGGATCGCGTGCTCGATGCCGCCGATATACTGGTCGACCGGCAGCCAGGAATCCGCCGTCGCCCGGTTGGTCGCGGCGTCCTCCAGCGTCGGGTCGGTGAAGCGGGCGAAATACCAGGACGAATCGACGAAGGTGTCCATCGTGTCCGTCTCGCGCCGCGCCGCCGCGCCGCAACGCGGACAGGGAACGTCGCGCCAGGTCGGATGCCGGTCGAGCGGGTTGCCGGGCTTGTCGAAGGCGACGTCGTCGGGCAGCCTGACGGGGAGCTGATCCTCCGGCACGGGCGTGACGCCGCAGGATTCGCAATGGATCACGGGGATCGGGCATCCCCAGTAGCGCTGGCGCGAGACGCCCCAGTCGCGCAGGCGGAAATTGACCTTGCGCTCGGCGACGGCGCGGCCGCCGCGGCTCTCGGTCTCGAGGCGCGCCGCGATCTCTTCCTTGGCCTGCGCGATGCTCATCCCGTCGAGGAAGCGCGAATTGATCATCCGCCCTTCGCCCGTATAGGCCTCGCTCCCGACCGAGAAGGCGGAGGCGTCCGTCCCTTCTGGGCAGACGACGGGCGTGACGGGGAGACCGTATTTCCCGACGAAGTCGAGATCGCGCTGATCATGCGCCGGGCAGCCGAAAATCGCGCCCGTGCCGTAATCCATCAGGATGAAGTTCGCGACGTAGACGGGCAGCGTCCAGTTCGGATCGAAGGGATGCGCGGCGCGCAAGCCGGTGTCGTAGCCGAGCTTCTCGGCCGTCTCGATCGCCTCGGCCGACGTGCCGACGCGCTTGCATTCGGCCACGAACTCGGCGAGCGCCGGATCGCGCTCCGCGACGGCGCGCGCCAGCGGATGGTCGGGGGCGACCGCGAGGAAGCTAGCGCCGAACAGCGTGTCGGGGCGCGTGGTGAAAATCTCGAGCTCGTCGACGCCGCCGGGCGCCGGATCGGTCAGCGCGAAGCGGATCGAAAGCCCTTCGGAGCGGCCGATCCAGTTGCGCTGCATCACGCGCACCTTCTCGGGCCAGCGCTCCAGGCCGTCGATCGCGTCGAGAAGGTCCTGCGCGTAATCGGTGATCTTGAAGAACCACTGCGTCAGCTCGCGCTGCTCGACGAGCGCGCCGGAACGCCAGCCGCGCCCGTCGATCACCTGCTCATTGGCGAGCACGGTCTGGTCGACGGGGTCCCAGTTCACCTTGGCGGTCTTGCGCGTGACGAGACCGGCCTCGAGGAATTTCAGGAACATGGCCTGCTGGTGGCGGTAATAGCTCGGATCGCAGGTCGCGATCTCGCGGCTCCAGTCGAGGGACAGGCCCATCGACTTCAGCTGCGTCCGCATCGTCGCGATGTTGGCGTAGGTCCATTCCCTGGGATGAACCTTGTTCTGCATCGCGGCGTTCTCGGCCGGCATGCCGAAAGCGTCCCAGCCCATCGGATGCAGGACGTTGAAGCCCTTCGCGCGCTTGTAGCGCGCCACCACGTCGCCCATCGCGTAGTTACGGACGTGGCCCATATGGATGCGCCCGGAAGGATAGGGGAACATCTCCAGCACGTAGTACTTGTCGCGCGGATCGTCGTTGCGGGTCCGGAAGAGATCCTTCTCGTTCCACGCGCCCTGCCATTTCGGCTCGGATTCTTTGGGATTGTAGCGCTCGGCCTTCATAGCGGGCTCGATTTGAAACCTGTTCGGTATATGTTGGGGAAACGCGGCTTGCGCCGCTTGACGTGGCCGGACTAGGACATGATTGCGCGCGCGGGTCAACGCCTGCATGGCGCGGGCGGCGAAATTTGAAACCGTGTCGAGTGGGGGCTGAAATCATGACGGACGCCGCGGCGATCGCGAGCCGTTTCGACGAAACCCGCGCGTTGATCGCGCGCGCCGAGCATGATTGCGGACGCGCTCCGGGCTCGGTCGCGCTCATCGCCGTGTCGAAGTCCTGCGACGCGCAGGCGATCCTGCCGGTGCTCGAGGCCGGGCATCGCATGTTCGGCGAGAACTACGTGCAGGAGACGGAATCCAAATGGCCCGCCCTGCGCGAGCGCTTTGGGGACGTCGAACTGCACCTGATCGGCCCGCTGCAATCGAACAAGGCCCGCGAGGCGGTGGCCCTGTTCGACGTGATCGAAACGCTCGACCGCCCCTCGCTCGCCAAGGGGCTGTCGAAGGAGATCGCCCGTGCGATCGAGGAAGGGCGGCGCGCTCCGCGGCTGCTCGTCCAGGTCAATACCGGCGAGGAGCCGCAGAAGGGCGGCGTCGCGCCGGCCGAGGCGGACGCCTTCCTCGCCGCCTGCCGCGACGAATGGGGCCTCGCGATCGAGGGGCTGATGTGCATCCCGCCCGCGCATGAGCCGCCTTCGCCGCATTTCGCCTTCCTCGCGGAAATCGCGCGGCGCAACCGCCTGCAAGTCCTCTCGATGGGCATGAGCGCCGATTACGAGGCCGCGATCCAGCTCGGCGCCACGCATGTGCGCGTCGGCAGCGCGATCTTCGGCCCGCGCGGGAGCGCCTGAGCGTTGGACGGCCGTCGCGAGACGCCGCGCCTGACGGTCGAAGACCTCGCCTGCCGGCGCGGCGGCCGGCTCATCTTCATAGGTCTCGGCTTCGACCTGCGCCCGGGCGACGCGCTCGTCGTCACGGGCCGCAACGGCGCCGGCAAATCGACGTTGCTTTCGATCCTCGCGGGGCGCCTGCGCCCGGAGGCCGGCTCGATCCGTTTCGTCGGCGAGGGCGAGGCGACGCTCGCCGAGTCCCTGCACTGGGTCGCCCATCGCGACGGGCTCAAGACCGCCCTGACCGCGCGCGAGAACCTCGCCTTCGCCGCCGACATGCTCGGCGCGCCGGCGCTCGATCCGCTCGCGGCCCTGGAGCGCGTCGGCCTGCCTCAGGTGCGCGACATGCCCGTCGGGTATCTCTCCGCGGGCCAGCGTCGTCGCGTGGCGCTGGCCCGCCTGATCGCGGCGCGCCGGTCCGTCTGGCTCCTCGACGAGCCCACGGCCGCCCTCGACGCCGCCTCGCAGAACATGCTGCGCGGGCTCATGCGCGAGCATCGCGCCGCGGGCGGGATCATCGTCGCGGCGACGCATCTGCCGCTCGGGCTCGACGCTGCTCAGGAGATCGCCATCGCGCCGCCGACCGGCGGCCTCGCGGAAGCCGGCGAGGATTATTCGTGATCCGCGCGTTCCTCGCCCTCGTCGCCCGGGATCTGCGCCTGTCCGCGCGCATCGGCGGCTCCGGCGCTTTGGGGCTCGTCTTCTTCCTGATGATCCTGACGCTCGTCCCCTTCGCGCTCGGGCCCGATCTGAACCTCCTGTCGCGCATCGGCCCGGCGATCCTCTGGATCGCGGCGGTGCTCTCGACCCTGATTGGCCTCGACAGGCTGTTTCAGGCGGACGAGGAGGACGGCTCGCTCGATCTGATGCTCGCATCGCCCCTGCCGCTCGAAGCGGTGGTGCTGGCCAAGGCTTTGGCGCACTGGCTGACGACCGGCGCGCCTTTGGCGCTGCTCTCGCCGCTGTTCGGCCTGCTCGTGGCGCTCGACGGAATCGGCATGATGGCGGTCGCGGCGACGCTTCTCGTCGGCACCCCGGCTTTGACCTTCATCGGCGCGATCGGCGCGGCGCTCACCGCCGCCATCCGGCGCGGCGGGCTGATCCTCTCGATCCTCGTCCTGCCGCTGATGATCCCGACGTTGATCTTCGGCGTCTCGGCCGCCAACGCCGCGCGCGGCGGCACGGTGCCCTTCACGACGCCGTTCCTGATTCTCGCCGCGCTGACGCTGGTCTTCGGCGTGATCGGCACGGTCGCGTCGGCGATGGCGCTGCGGAACGCGGAGTAGCGCGCGCCTCACCCCGCGTTCGCCTCGATCGCCTCCATGTCGTCGTCGGAGAGGCCGAAATGGTGGCCGATCTCGTGGATCAGCACGTGCGTGACGATCGCGCCGAGGCTCTCGTCGTGTTCGGCCCAGTAATCGAGGATCGGACGGCGATAGAGCCAGATCAGATTGGGCTCGCGCCCCTCCTCGATCCCGCCGCCATGCGCCAGCCCCACGCCCTGGAACAGGCCGAGGAGATCGAAGGGCGATTCCGCCTCCATCTCCTTCAGCACGTCGTCGTCGGGGAAGTCGACGACCTGGATGACGAGGCCCCGGCACAGCGCGCGGAATTCGTCCGGAAGCCGCGCGAAGGCCTCGTCCGCCATCGCCTCGAACGCGGCGAGGTCGGGCGCCTTGTCGTCGTAGCCGATGCCGCCCTTGGCCATCGCGCACTCCCGTGTCCGCTGGGTCTCATTTAGGGAGAGGAATAGGCCGCGCGCCGGGCGCTCGCAAGCGTCGCGCTGTTGCGTCGGGGCCTGTTTTCGATTAAGCGTCCCCGATCCGGGATCGCGCCTCCATTGAGCGGCCCGGATGAACTCGTCCTCGATCGTCGCTTTTGCGCCGGAGCGCCCCGACAAGGGGTGACGAGGCCTTCCTGCCAGGGAGGCCGGCGACGACCGGGACGGCGCGCAACACATGCCGCCGGCGCATTCGCCCGAACAGGGCGCCAGGAGACCGTATGTCCGCTCAATCCCAATATGCGCCCAGCCGCGAAGATTTCGCGTCGCTGCTCGAAGAATCCTTCCGTACGAACGAAGTCGCCGAAGGCTCCGTCGTCAAGGGTCGGGTCGTCGCCATCGAGAAGGATGTCGCCGTCATCGACATCGGCGCCAAGACCGAGGGCCGCGTCGCCCTCAAGGAATTCACTGGCCCCGGCCGCGATGAGCCCATCGAAGTCGGCTCAGAGGTCGAGGTCTATGTCGATCGGATCGAGAACGCCCTCGGCGAAGCGGTCGTGTCGCGCGAGAAGGCCCGCCGCGAAGAGTCGTGGATCAAGCTCGAAAAGGCCTTCGAGGCCAACGAGCGCGTTCAGGGCATGATCTTCAACCAGGTCAAGGGCGGCTACACCGTCGATCTGGACGGCGCCGTGGCGTTCCTGCCGCGCTCGCAGGTCGACATTCGCCCCGTCCGCGACGTCACCCCGCTGATGGGCGTGCCGCAGCCGTTCCAGATCCTCAAGATGGATCGCCGCCGCGGCAACATCGTCGTGTCGCGCCGCACCGTTCTCGAAGAGAGCCGCGCCGAGCAGCGCTCCGAGCTCGTGGCCAACCTCGAAGAGGGTCAGGTCATCGAGGGCATCGTCAAGAACATCACCGAGTACGGCGCCTTCGTCGATCTCGGCGGCATCGACGGCCTGCTGCACGTCACCGACATGGCGTGGCGCCGCGTCAACCACCCGAGCGAAGTGGTCACCATCGGCCAGAGCGTCTCCGTCAAGATCATCAAGATCAACCACGAGACGCACCGCATCTCGCTCGGCATCAAGCAGCTCCTCGCCGATCCGTGGGAGGGCATCGAAGGCCGTTACCCGGTCGAGTCGCGCTTTACGGGCCGCGTGACGAACATCACCGATTACGGCGCGTTCGTCGAACTGGAGCCGGGCATCGAAGGCCTGATCCACGTCTCCGAGATGTCCTGGACGAAGAAGAACGTCCATCCGGGCAAGATCGTCTCCACCTCGCAGGAAGTGGAAGTGGTCATTCTCGAGGTCGATCCCGTCAAGCGCCGCATCTCGCTCGGCCTCAAGCAGACGCTCCAGAACCCGTGGGAGGGCTTCGCCGAGAAGCATCCGATCGGTTCCGAGATCGAGGGCGAGGTCAAGAACAAGACCGAGTTCGGTCTGTTCATCGGCCTCGAAGGCGATGTCGACGGCATGGTTCACCTGTCGGATCTCGACTGGAACCGTCCCGGCGAGCAGGTCATCGACGAGTTCAAGAAGGGCGACATGGTTCGCGCTCAGGTTCTCGACGTCGACGTCGAGAAGGAGCGCATCTCGCTCGGCATCAAGCAGCTCGCGGGCGACCCCTTCGCCGAAGCCGGCGAGATCCGCAAGGGTCAGGTCGTCACCTGCGAGGTGGTCGAGGTCAAGGAAGCCGGTCTCGACGTCAAGATCGTCGACACCGACCTCTCGACCTTCATCCGCCGCGCCGAGCTCGCCCGCGACCGCGCCGACCAGCGCCCCGAGCGTTTCTCGGCCGGCGAGAAGTTCGACGCCCGCGTCACGCAGTTCGACCGCAAGGCGCGCCGCGTCACGCTGTCGATCAAGGCTCTCGAAATGGCCGAAGAGAAGGAGGCGATCGCCACCTACGGCTCGACCGACTCCGGCGCATCGCTCGGCGACATTCTCGGCGCGGCCCTCAAGGCCCGCACCGACGACAAGAAGTAAGCGTCACGCCCGTTGACGCAATGAACCCGCGCGGAGCGATCCGCGCGGGTTTTTTCGTTTCGGGGCGCCCGTCAGGCGCCCACCGTGGCCGCCTCGCCGCCGCGAGCGGGGCCGGATCGGATGTCAGAACGCGCCGCGTTGCCGATACTGGCCGCTCAGAAGGCCGGCGACGCCGATCAGAACCGTGAGGATCGCCTCTACGGCCTTCCCGGCGCCTCTCGCGAATCTGGCGAGCGCGTCGGTGTCGCCTCGCTTCGCCGACTCGAAAATCTGGTCGGGAAGGTCGAGATCGCCGGCGCCGGCCAGATCCTTGATGCGATCGACCACCCGGCCGAGGAGCTCCTTCTCGGCTGACGTCAGGTTTTCGTCTTCGAGGCAGCGGCCCAGAGCTCCGATCGTTTCGCCCATCGATTCGAGCAGATCCTGAGCCCGCGCCCAGATGTCGAGCCCGCCTCGCCGATCTCCGTTCAGTTGCGATCGCTGGTGGGCCGCGACGAGTTCGCTGAGAGTCGACGTCTCGCCTTGAAGCTTCCTGAGAAGGTGACGGCACTCGCTCGGCGTCGTCGACCTCGCCTGGGCGATGACGGACGTGAAGTCGGCGGCCTGCCGTGATCCGACGGGCTGCTGAGGATTTTGAATTTCGATCTTCATATCTATGTTATCCTAACATACTATATATTTTAAAATTATTTAATTTTCCTTAATATGTCAAGTCCGCTTCGAGCTCGATCCAGCGCGCGATCTCGGCGCGCCCGGCCCTCGGCGCGCGTGAGCCGGCTGTGCTATGGCCCGCTGGCGGCGTTTTATCGTCGCGGCGCCGCAACCTCGCCCGAAGCGGGGCGTTGACGACCTGGCAAAGGCAATCCGAGGAGACTGATGAATGGGACGCAGCGGCGAGACGGATCATGCGCGCCTGGAGCGGGCGATCGCGGACATCGTGGACGAGGCCGGCCGTGCGACGGAGCGCGGCGAGGCGGATACGCGCTCGGGCGAACTTGACGTCTCCCGTTTCGGCATCGCGGTCGCGACGTGCGACGGCGTCGTCAGCGTCGGAGGCGACGTCGACGAGGCGTTTCCGATCCAGAGCATCTCGAAGGTCTTCGCCCTCGCCCTCGCCCTCGAAGCGGTCGGCGAGGCCTTGTGGAAACGCGTCGGCCGCGAGCCCTCGGGGGATCCGTTCAACTCGATCGTCGATCTCGAACGGCACGACGGCGTCCCGCGCAATCCCTTCATCAACGCCGGCGCGCTCGTCGTCGCCGACGTGCTTCTGGGGGCGCCTCGCCCGGACGACGGAAAACCGCCGGAGCCGGTGCGGCGGCGAATCGCGCAGCGCATCGGATCCACGCCCGATCTCGATTCCTCGGTGCTCGCTTCTCTCGACGAAGGCTACGTGAACCGCGCGCTGGCCAATTTGGCGAAGTCTTTCGACAATCTGGAGCATTCCGTCGAAGACGTGATGGAGCTCTATGTCAGGCAATGCGCCGTCCGGCTCAATTGCCGTCAGCTCGCGCTCGCCGGCCTACCGCTGGCTCAGGCGCAGGCCTCTGGCGTTTCGCTTGACCCTGACGTACGTCGGCGGGCCAAGCGCGTGAACGCCGTCATGCTCACATGCGGCCAGTATGACGGATCGGGCGAATTCGCCTATCGCGTGGGCATGCCGGCCAAGAGCGGCGTGTCGGGCGCCATCCTCGCCGTGTCCCCGAAGAACGCCGCGATCGCGGTCTGGTCGCCCGGGCTGGACGAGAACGGCAATTCGGTGCTCGGCGTCATGGCGCTCGAGCGGCTCGCGGAGGCGATGGACTGGTCGGTGTTCGGAGGCGTCTGAGCGAGGCCGCTCGCCGTCAGGCGACCTGCGTCTACGGGGCGAGGGGGAACGTCACGTGCGCCGTGGCGCCGCCCTCGCTGGTCCAGACGATCTCGCCGCCGAGCTGACGCGCGAGGCTCGCCACGATCTGCGTGCCGAGCCCCGTCGGAGGCGCTCCGGCGAAGTCGTCCGGCAAGCCCCGCCCGTTGTCGGAGACCTTGAGCGTCAGGCGCGACTGTTCGTCGGCGCACAGGGAGATGACGATCTCGCCGCCCCGGCGCCCGGCGTCGAAGGCGTGCTTGAGCGCGTTCGTCACCAGCTCCGACACGAGCAGCGACAGGGTCGTCAGGCGAGAGACGTCGAGATCGAACCGTCCTGCTTCGACCCGGGTCGAGATGTCCCGGCCGGAGGCGCTGACGAGATCGCGGGAGAATTCCTCAAGATAGCGCGGCAGATCGCTGACCGCGCTCGTCGGATCGTAGAGCCGACGATGGATCCGCGCCATCGTGGCGAGCCGGTCGCGCGCGTCGTCGAGGGCGATGGCCGTCGGCGATCCCTTCCCGGCCCGTCGACCCTGCAGCGCGAGCACGCTGGAGACAATGGCGAGATTGTTGGCGACGCGGTGCTGCAATTCCTGAAACAGGACGCGCCTCTGCTCGGCGAGCCGGGCGCTTTCGCGCCGCTCTTGCTGCAGACGGTCGAGGCTGACCTCCATCATGTGAATGAGCATGATCTCGACGACGACCACCAGCAGGTAAAAGCCGAGGGCGAGCCAGGTCGACGGCCAGATCATCGCGAAGGAATATTCTGGAGCGATGAAGAAGTACCACGAGGCGACCCCGCTGACGGCCGCCGTCCAGATTCCGGCGCGCACCCCGCCCACGAAGGTCGTGAGGACCACGATCGGAAAGAACGTTACGTAAGGATAGCCCACGAGGTGATCGTCGACGGCGAGGCGAACGACGAGCGCGATTGCGAACCCTACGGCCCCGAACAGATAGCCGAACCACCCGAGTCTCCGCAGGCGCTGGGTCTTCTCGAAAAGTCGGAGCAGGATCGTGGCGGGGAGCAGGAGCGTGGTCCTTTTCGGCGGCGCCTCGGGCGTGCGGAGGCGTCCGCGGTCGTTCCGGAGGCGGTTCTATGCTTGTCCTATATCTACGCGCACGCTACGTCTGCGCACAAGTGGACATAGAGGACGAAGATTGTTGCAGGCGAAAGCGTTCTGATCTAGCAAACGTCTGAAATCGGGTGGAGCGAAAGTCATGCCACGGCGCTCATGCGAGAAGGTCTGGGAAGCCGACGACGTGCACGACAGCAATCTGCTGCGCATGTTGAGCGTGAGCGACCGCGCGACGCTGGCGCCCATCCTCGAACAATGTGAGTTCGCGAGCGGCGACGTCCTCGCCGAGGCCGGCGACGACGTCTCCCACGTCTATTTTCCGTGCGGCGCGAGTCTGGTTTCGTTCGTCGTCCTGCTCGATTGCGGCCGGACCTTCGAGACGATCATGGTCGGGCGCGAGGGCGCGGTCGGCGGAATCGTCAATCAGGGGCGGCTGCCGGCATACGCGAGGGCGGTCGTGCAGTTCGGCGGCCCGTTCCTGCGGGCCGAGACGTCGGCGATGGAGGCGGTCAAGGAACGTACGCCGGGTCTGCGCCACTTCTTCGCCCGCTACGCCGATTGCATGCTGGCGCAGGTCTTCCAGTCCGTCGCCTGCAATGCGGGCCACACCATCGAACAGCGCGCCGCCAAGTGGCTCGTCGCCGCCATGGAGCGAACCGGCGATCACGTCGTACCGCTGACTCAGGAACGGCTCGCCAGCATGCTGGGCGTGGGGCGGAGCTATGTCAGCCGCGTGCTTCGGGAGTTGCGGCAGGAGAACATCCTCGCCACGCGGCGCGGCGCGCTCGTCGTGCGCAACCGTCGTGCGCTGGAAGCGAAATCGTGCAATTGCAACGAGTCGGTCAAGCGTCACTTCGATACGGTGCTGGCCGGCGTCTACCCGCACTGAGCTCCGACTAAAGTTCGTCGTCCTCGGGTTCGACGATCTCCGCGACGGGTCCGGCCTCGGCGTCTCCCGGCTCGAGCGGGGCCGCGTCGTCCCCGGGGCGCTCGCGCACGTCCACGATCCTTGCGCCGGGAAACGCGTCGAGCACGCTGCGAACGAGGGGATGCCCGGCCGCGCCCTCGCGACGGTCGCGCGCGAGAGCCTCCGCGCGCTCGTGGAGCGTCGGTTCGCCGGGCTGCGAGGAGAGCGCCACGATCCAGCGCCGGCCCGTCCATTCGGCGAGGACGCGCGCGAGATCGGCGGCGAGATTGCGGCTGGCGCCGTCCGCGAGGGCGAATTCGAGCTGTCCGTCCTCGAAGCGCACGAGACGCACGTCGCGCTCGAGCGCCGCCTTCATCACGATGTCGCGCCGCTCGCCCGCGAGCGCGACGAGATCCTCGAAGCGAGCGAGCCGCAGCGCCTGTGGCGCGGACGGCGCGGGGGCGGGCGCGGCGCGGGCGGGGGCCGCCTCGCTCGAAACCAGAATCGGTCCCCCGGCCCCGGACGCCGCCCGGGCGCGCGGCGCGCCGCCGGGATCGCCGGGCGCGTCGGCGCGTGGGGCCGTGGGCGGGCGGGAAGCGCCCTCGGCGAGCATCTTCAGGGCCTCGTCGGGTGTCGGCAGGTCGGCGGCGTAGGCCAGGCGCACGAGCGCCATCTCGGCCGCGGCGATCGGCCGGCTCGCGGCCTCGACCTCCGCGACGCCCTTGAGCAGGATCTGCCACGAACGCGACAGCGCGCGCACGGAGAGGCCCTGCGCGAACTCCATGCCGCGCTTGCGCTCCGCCTCGGTGAGAGAGGGGTCCTGCGCGGTGTCCGGCGCGAGCTTGAGGCGCGTCGTCAGATGCGTGAACGTGGCGAGCTCGCGCAACACCGCGGCTGGATCGGCGCCGGCGGCGTATTGCTCGCCGAGCAGCGCGAAGGCGGAGGGCACGTCGCCGCGCATCACCGCCTCGAACAGATCGATCACGCGCGCGCGGTCCGCCAGACCCAGCATGTCGCGAACCGTCTCGGGCGACACGGCGCCGGCGCCGTGCGAGATGGCCTGGTCGAGAAGCGAGAGCGAATCGCGAACCGAGCCCTCCGCCGCGCGCGCGATGGCCTTGAGCGCCTCGGGGTCGGCGTCGACCGTCTCCAGCGCGCAGATTCGCGAGAGATGGGCGACGAGCCTGTCCGCCTCGACGCGGCGCAGGTCGAAACGCTGGCAGCGCGACAGGATGGTGACGGGCACCTTGTGGATGTCGGTGGTGGCGAAGATGAACTTCGCGTGCGGCGGCGGCTCCTCGAGCGTCTTCAGAAAGGCGTTGAACGCCCCCGTCGAGAGCATGTGGACTTCGTCGACGATGTAGACCTTGTAGCGCGCCGAAACGGGAGAATAGCGCACGGCGTCGTTGATCTGGCGGACGTTCTCGACGCCGTTGTTGGAGGCCGCGTCGATCTCCATCACGTCGATGTGCCGGCCCTCAATGATCGCCTCGCAATGCTCGCCGGGCTCGGCCAGCTCGATCGTCGGCCCGCCGGTCCAGCCGGGGCGGCTGTAATTCAGGCCGCGCGCGAGGATGCGCGCCGTCGTGGTCTTGCCGACCCCGCGCACGCCGGTCAGCATCCAGGCCTGCGGAATGCGCCCGGTCCCGAACGCGTTCGAAATGGTGCGCACCATCGCTTCCTGGCCGATCAGGTCGGTGAAGTCGCGAGGGCGGTATTTTCGGGCGAGGACGCGATAGCCGGCGTCGGGGCGGGCCGAGGGAGACGCGTCGAAGCCGGAGAAGCCCGGCTCGTCCGGCGAATCGTCCGCGGAAGGGGGGGCGCCGGGCGTGACGTCGTTCATGAGCCTCTGGACTGTGAGAGTCCCGGACCGGCGGTCGCGCCGGGTTCCTCAAAAACCCGCGACGGCGGTCGGAAGAACGGTGGGAGGCCGGACAAAGACCCGCTCGGTCTCGTTGGGGCTGCTTCCTTCCGGACCTGACCCGGTTAGCGAGTGAAACGTCCCTCGCCAACCTCCCGCCCGCTATATGACCGTTCGCGGCGGCGATGGCAAGATCGAGGAGTTTGAAGAACGATGCGTTTGAAGATCGATACGATTGAAGACCGATGCGTCTCGCGTGCGCCCGCAACCGGATTCGGCGTTGGAGCCCCTTCGCGGCGGGCGGGCCGCGTGTATAAGGCGGGACGGGAGAAGCGCCGTGAAGCTCGTGATCTTCGACGTCGACGGGACGCTCGTCGACAGCCAGGACGTCATCGTGGAGGCGCAGGCCCGGGCCTTCCGCGCGCACGGGCTCGAACCGCCCCGCCGCGAGCGCTCGCTGTCCATCGTCGGGCTCTCCCTGCGCGAGGCCTTCGTCGCGCTAGCGGGCGAGGCTGGACCCGTCGACGGGCTCGTCGAGAGCTACAAGCGCGCCTTTCAGGATCTGCGGTTCGACCCGCGCTACGATCCGCCGGTCTATCCCGGCGCCCTCGCGGCGCTGTCGCGCCTGTCCCGCCGCGCGGACGTCTCGCTCGCGATCGCGACCGGCAAGAGCCGGCGCGGCGTCGCGCACTTCCTGGAGCGCCATCGTCTGGAGGGGCTGTTCGCGAGCATCCAGACGGCCGACGACGCGCCGTCGAAGCCTCATCCCGGCATGATCCTGCGAGCGATGGCGGAAACGGGGATCGGGCCGGGCGACGCGGCGATGATCGGCGACACGACCTACGACATGGAGATGGCGGCGGCCGCCGGAGCCACGGGCATCGGCGTCGCATGGGGCTATCATGCCGAACCCAGATTGCGCGACGCCGGCGCGGCGACCGTGATCGCGCGCTTCCGCGAACTCGATCGGGCGCTCGAAGCGGCGTTCGCCACGCCCGTTGCGCCGGCCGGCGAAGACGCCTAGATCGGGCGCATGAGCGACGATCCGAGCGACGACATCTTCAACCCGCCCCCCGCCGACGACGCGGCGCGGCGAGACCCGCAGGCGGCGGCGCGGCGGGACATGCGCAGCCCCGCGACGCGGCGCTTCTACGAGCGCGCCTCGGCGGCCCCGGTCGAGGGCGGCTTCGCGCTGACCCTCGACGGCCGCCCCGCGCGCACGCCCGGCCGCAAGCCTCTCGCTGCGCCGACGCGCGCGCTGGGCGAGGCGCTCGCGCGGGAATGGGAGGCGCAAGGGGAGACCATCGACCCCGCCTCCATGCCGCTGACCCGTATCGCCAATTCCGCCATCGACGGCGTTTCCGATCAGCGCGAGTCGGTGCTCGCCGAGATCGCGAAATACGCGGGCTCGGATCTCGTCTGCTATCGCGCCGGCGAGCCCGAGCGCCTCGTCGCCGCGCAGAACGAAGCCTGGGAGCCGGTGCTCGCCTTCGCCCAAGAGCGCCTCGGCGCCCGCTTCGCGCTGGCCGAGGGCGTGATGTTCGTGGCCCAGCCGCCCGACGCGATCGCCGCCGTCGAGGCGCGGCTCGCGCGCGAGACCTGCGCCTTCCGCATCGCCGCGCTCCACGTCGTGACGACGCTGACCGGCTCCGCCCTGATCGCGATCGCGCTCGCCGACGGGGCGCTCGACGGCGAGGCCGCGTGGCGCGCCGCGCATGTCGACGAACTCGCGCAGGAGAGCGTCTGGGGCGAGGACGCGGAGGCGCTCGCGCGCCGCGCCGCGCGCAAGCGCGAATTCGACGCCGCGCTCGCGGTCCTGGCGCTCGCCGGCGCGGACTGAGGCCAAGCGCCTCGGAAAGGGCTTTTGCCGGCGTCCCGTTTCGGCTAAGGCTTGCCGCCGGTTGCATTCTGGCGACGATTTCCCGTGGCGGCTCGCACGCCGACGGTCCGGATCCATCCTTGTCGGGGGACGTTTCGATCATGAAGGACATGCTGGTCAGGCTCGAGGAACGGCGGGCCCAGGCTCGCGCCGGCGGCGGCGAGAAGCGCGTCGCGGCTCAGCACAAGCGCGGCAAGCTGTCGGCGCGCGAGCGCGTCGAGCTGCTCCTCGACGACAAGTCCTTCGAAGAGTTCGACATGTTCGTCGAGCACCAATGCGCCGATTTCGGCATGCAGGACCAGAAGATCCCCGGCGACGGCGTCGTCACCGGCTGGGGCACCGTCAACGGCCGCACCGTCTTCGTCTTCTCCAAGGACTTCACGGTCTTCGGCGGCTCGCTCTCCGAGGCGCACGCTCGCAAGATCACCAAGATGCAGGACATGGCGCTCAAGATGCGCGCCCCGATCATCGGCCTGTTCGACGCCGGGGGCGCCCGGATCCAGGAGGGCGTCGCGGCGCTCGGCGGCTACGGCGAGGTGTTCAAGCGCAACGTCGTCGCGTCCGGCGTGATCCCGCAGATCTCCGTGATCATGGGCCCCTGCGCCGGAGGCGATGTCTATTCGCCGGCGATGACCGATTTCATCTTCATGGTCCGCGACACGAGCTACATGTTCGTCACCGGCCCCGAAGTCGTGAAGACGGTGACGAACGAGACCGTGACGGCCGAGGAGCTCGGCGGAGCCAAAGTGCACACCACCAAGTCCTCCGTCGCCGACGGCGCCTTCGACAACGACGTCGAGGCGCTGTTGCAGGTGCGCCGCCTGATCGACTTCCTGCCCGCCAACAATCTCGACGGCGCGCCGGAATGGCCGAGCTTCGACGATCCGGAACGCGTCGACGAGAGCCTCGACACGCTGGTTCCCGCCAATCCGAACCAGCCCTACGACATGAAGGAACTGATCCTGAAGGTCGTCGACGAGGGCGATTTCTTCGAGATTCAGGAAGCCTACGCCCGCAACATCATCACCGGGCTCGCTCGCGTCGAGGGCCGCACGATCGGCGTCGTCGCCAACCAGCCGATGGTGCTCGCCGGCGTCCTCGATGCCGACGCCTCGCGCAAGGCCGCCCGCTTCGTGCGCTTCTGCGACGCCTTCAACATTCCCATCCTCACCTTCGAGGACGTGCCCGGCTTCCTTCCGGGCACGGCGCAGGAATATGGCGGGCTCATCAAGCATGGCGCGAAGCTGCTCTTCGCCTATTCCGAGGCGACGGTGCCGCTCGTCACCGTCATCACACGCAAGGCCTTCGGCGGCGCCTACGACGTGATGGCGTCCAAGCATATCGGCGGCGACGTGAACTACGCCTGGCCGAGCGCGCAGATCGCGGTGATGGGCGCCAAGGGCGCGGTCGAGATCATCTTCCGCGCCGACATCGGCGATCCCGAGAAAATCGCCGCGCGCACCAAGGAATACGAAGACCGCTTCATGTCGCCCTTCGTCGCCGCCGAGCGCGGCTATATCGACGAGGTGATCATGCCGCACTCCACACGCCGCCGGATCGCGCGCGCCTTCTCGATGCTGCGCGCGAAGGAGACGGAGCGTCCGTGGAAGAAGCACGACAATCTGCCGCTGTGAGGGAAGCGGGACGTTCGGTCGGACGGCTGGCGATCGACCGCTCAGTCTGATTGAGTGATCGGCCAACCCGTCCCGCGGAGGAGACGCATGAGCAAGACCGGAACCGGCGAGGACATCGCCGCCATGCCCTTCGAACAGGCGCTTCACGAACTGGAGGCGATCGTCGGCCAGCTCGAGAAGGGCTCCGTGCCGCTCGAGGATTCGATCCGCATCTACGAGCGCGGCGAAGCGCTCAAGAGCCATTGCGAGCGCCTGCTGCGCCAGGCCGAGGCTCGGATCGAGAAGATCAACCTCTCGGCGTCGGGCGAAGCCGTGGGCGCCGCGCCCTTCGACCCGGAGGCGTGAACCGGCTCCTCGCGAGCGCCGTCTTGAGCGCCGTCTGGGCGAAACGCCGCATCCCGATCGGATCGACGCGCCGTTTATGAGCGGGCGCGGCGATGCTAGTGCGAATTCAGTCGCGGATTTCGGGAGGCGAGCCTTGGGCCAGACTGACGACGATCGGACAGCCGGCGATGCGGGCAAGCCGCTGAGGGGGATCAAGGTCCTCGAACTCGCGCGCATCCTCGCCGGACCCTGGATCGGCCAGACCCTCGCCGATCTCGGCGCCGACGTCGTCAAGGTCGAGCGCCCCGGCTCGGGGGACGACACGCGCGGCTGGGGCCCGCCCTTCGTCGAGGGCGCTGGCGACGAGCATCTCGACGCCGCCTATTTTCACTCCTGCAACAGGGGCAAGCGCTCGGTCGCGCTCGATTTCGAGACCCCGGAGGGTCGCGACGCGATCCTCCGCATGGCGGCCAAGGCCGATATCCTGATCGAGAACTTCAAGGTCGGCGGCCTGAAGAAATACGGGCTCGACTACGAGAGCCTGCGCGCGGTCAATCCGCGCCTGATCTGCTGCTCGATCTCGGGCTTCGGGCAGGACGGCCCCTATGCGGCGCGGGCCGGCTACGATTTCCTGGTGCAGGGCATGTCCGGCATCATGGATCTCACGGGCGATCCCGCCGGCGAGCCGCAGAAGATCGGCGTCGCCTTCGCCGACATCTTCACCGGGCTCTACGGGGTGATCGGGATCATGGCGGCCTTGCGCCGGCGCGACGAGACGGGCGTGGGCGGACATGTGGACATGTCCCTGTTCGACAGCATGACCGGCGTGCTCGCCAACCAGGCCATGAACTTCCTCGTCTCGGGCAAGGCGCCGACACGCATGGGCAACGCCCATCCCAACATCGTGCCCTATCAGGTGTTTCCGACGAGCGACGGGCATATCATCATCGCCATCGGCAATGGCGGGCAGTTCCGCAAGCTCGTCGAGACGCTCGGCGCGCCGGAGCTCGCCGCCGACGCGCGTTTCGCCACCAATGAGTCGCGCGTGCGCCATCGCGAGACGCTCGTGGCGATCCTCGCCGATCTGACCCGCCGCTTCACGCGCGACGGCCTGCTCGCGGCGCTGGAGCCGCTTGCGGTGCCCGCCGCGCCGATCAACACCGTCGCCGACGTCTTCTCCGATCCGCAGATCATCGCGCGCGGCATGAAGGTCGATCTGCCCTGCCCGACGGCGAAGGGCGGAAGCGTGCCGTCCGTCGCCTCGCCGATGGTGCTCGACGGCGAGCGGCTGACGTCGTCGCGGCCCTCGCCGCGCCTCGGCGAACATACCGATGAGGTGCTGTCCGATCCGGACTGGGGCGGCTGAGGTTGGTCGCGGCGTCAGACGTCCGCGCTGCGTAGCGCGGCGTCGAGGTCGTCGTAGAGATCGCCCGCGTCCTCGATCCCCACCGAGAGCCGCAACAGATCGTCGGGGCACGGCGTGCCGGGGCCTTCGATCGAGGCGCGGTGCTCGATCAGACTCTCCACGCCACCGAGCGAGGTGGCCCGCTTCCACAACCGCACCCGCGCCGCGGCGCCGATCGCCGCCTGCGCCCCGCCCGCGACGCGGATCGAGAGCATGTAACCGAATCCTCCCTCCATCTGGCGCGCGGCGATCGCGTGGCCGGCATGGCCGGGCAGGCCCGGATACAGGACGCCCGAGACGAGCGGATGCTCCGAAAAGCGCCGGGCGAGAATCATCGCGCCGGCGCATTGGCGTTCGACCCGCAGATGCAGGGTGCGCAGCCCGCGGATCAGGAGATAGGCCTCGAACGGCCCGATGATCGCGCCCTCGCTCTTGCGGATCGAAACGATCCGCCGCCAGAACGCGTCGTCCACGGCGCCGGCCAGCGCGCCGGCGATGACGTCGGAATGCCCGTTCAGGATCTTCGTGGCCGAATGCATGACGATGTCGGCGCCGAGCGCGATCGGCCGCGTAAGAACGGGCGAGGCGCAGGTCGAGTCGACCGCGAGACGCGCGCCCGCTCCGTGCGCGATCTCGGCCGCTGCGGCGATGTCGACGACGTCCCAGAGCGGATTGGCCGGCGTCTCGATCCAGACGAGCTTGGTCGCGCCCGGCCGCACGGCCGCGCGGAGGGCGTCGAGGTCCGTCGCGTCGACGAAATCGACGGCGATCCCCCAGCGCGCGCCCTCGGTCGCCAGCCAGTTGCGCAGCGCCCAGTACATCACCGTCGGGGCGACGACGTGGTCGCCCGGATCGAGCGCGCGAAACACCGTGGTCGCCGCCGCCATGCCCGACGCGAACAGCAGCGCGCCGGCGGGCGCCTCCTCCAGCATGGCGAGGATCTCTTCAGCTTCGCGCGTCGTCGCGTTGTCCGGGCGGCCATAGACGTAGCCCGAGGAATAGGCGTTGTCGGCGTCGCGGATATAGGTCGTGGCCACGTGAATCGGCGGAACGACGCCGCCCGTCTCGGGCTCGATCCGCCCCATGGCCTGCACGGCGCGGCTTCTTCTGGAAAAAGCGTCCTGAGACATTACCTTGATCCGCATGTATGGATGATCTCCCGACGAGCCATAGCAGAGTTCGCCGGCCGCCGGCAGCGAGGACGAGCGCATGAATGACAGTCGAGCCCTGCGCGGGGAGCCGATGAGCCCCCTCCTTCGCCTTGCGGCCGCCGCCGGCCCGGTCGTCGCCGCGTGGGCGATCGCGGGCCTCGCAACTGCGCCGGGCACGGAATGGTACCGCGACCTGCCGCAACCCTCCTTCGCGCCGCCCGGATGGGTTTTCGCGCCCGTCTGGACGCTGCTCTACCTCGCCATGATCGCCGTGGCGTGGCGACTGCTCGGCCTGGAGCCCTCGCGCGAGCGCTCCCGCGCGTTGGCCCTGTTCTACGGCCAGCTCGTCCTCAACGCCTTATGGAGCGTGGCGTTCTTCACCTTCCAGAGCCCTGTGGCGGGGCTCGTCGTGCTCGCGGCGCTGACCGCCTGCGTGCTCGCCGCGATCCGCGTCTTCGCGCCTCTCGACCGCACGTCGTCTCTGCTGTTCACGCCGTACGCCGCCTGGGTCGTCTTCGCGAGCGCGCTCAATCTGGGGATCGTCGTTCTCGCCGCGTCCGGTTGAGGCTTGGCGTCAGGTCGCCGGCCGCACGCCCGCACGGGCCCGCTCGAAGCCGATCTTGGCGTCGCGACCGAAACGGGTCAGGCGGTCGCCGTAATCGTGGACGCAGTTGACGACGCCCAGAACCTCCACGTCGCCGCCGTGGTTGATCAGCGTGCCCGCCACCGCGCCGCGGATCACCGCGGCGCCGCCCTCCTGCACGATCAGGTCGCCCATGACGACGCCCTCGAGATCGAGGCGCGAGCCGGCCGGAACGGTCACCGCTCCCTTCACGCGCCCGCGCATGAGCAGGTCGCATTCGAGGGTGAGCGGACCTTCGAGATGGCCGGTCAATTCGTCCATGGGACTCCTCTCGGATCATCGGGCTGCCGCGGATCGATCCACCATAGAGTAACGCGGCGGGGCGATGGCGGCATCGCCGCCAAACCGCCACATGCGCTGGGGCAATTCGCCCAATCCGACGGACGGCGCGGCCGGGTGCGCGTATTCACGCCGTTTCGCGCCCCTGGGGCGCGCCGGCCGAGGATATAGGGGTCCCGATCGGCGTTCCGATCGTCGGATGTCGCCGCGCCGGGAGGCGGCGCGCTTTCCCGCAGGCCGCCCATTCGTCCGCGCACGGCGGTTCCGGCGGCGCGCTCCGCAGCGCGCAGGCGCGGCGGATTTCAGGCGAATTGCGAAGCGCAACCGTACTGACAAAACTTTAGAATTGTCACCAACTGGCGGCCTTGCCGCATTGCCCATCGGACGTTCATTGTTTAAGCAGCCGTCAACGCATTAAAATTATAGCCGCTACTGCCCGCGCCGAGCGCGCGTCAACGGGAGAAGTCGGATGGCGCAAGCCGAACTTCGCAAAGGACAGCCGCAGCGTCCGCTGTCGCCTCACCTCCAGATCTACCGCTGGACGTGGACGATGGCGATGTCCGTCGTCCACCGCATCACCGGCGTGGCGCTCTATCTGGGTACGGCCATCCTCGCCGTCTGGCTCGTCGCGATGGCCTCGGGGCCGGACGCCTACGCCTCGGCGCAATGGTTGCTCGGTTCCTGGTTCGGGATCGCGATCCTGTTCGGCTACACGTGGGCGCTCACCCACCACATGCTCGGCGGCCTGCGCCATTTCATCTGGGATTTCGGGAAGGGCTTCGGCGACGAGCATCGCTTCCTGCTCGCCAAGGCCACGCTCGCCGGTTCGGTGGCGCTGACCATCCTGATCTGGGTCGTCGCGTTCGCGGCGCGCTGAGGAGGCAAACATGGCGGAACATCGTTTCGACACCGGCCGGTCCGTCCGCACGCCGATGGCGCGCGTCAAGGGCCTCGGCGCGTCCGGCGGCGGCACCGGGCATTTCTGGGAGCAGCGGGTCTCGGCGCTCGCCAACGCCCTGCTCGTCACGCCCGTCGTGATCATCGTCGCCATGGTCGCCGGCCGGCCCCATGACGAGGCGATCGCCATCGTGTCGCATCCGGTCGCGGCGATCCTTCTGTCGCTGTTCGTCGTATCCGTCGCATATCACATGCGTCTGGGCATGCAGATCGTCATCGAGGACTACGTGCACGGGAAGGGCGCCAAGTTCGCGTCTCTCATCGCCAACACGTTCTTTGCGATACTCGTCGGGGCGGCGAGCCTCTTCGCGATCCTCAAGATCGGCTTCAGCCCCCTGTTCTGAGGGAGAGACCCCAAATGGCTGCCAATGGAACGACCGGCGCTCCGGCGTACGAAATCACGGACCACACCTTCGACGTGGTGGTCGTCGGCGCCGGCGGCGCGGGCCTTCGCGCGACGGTGGGATGCTCGCAGGCCGGGCTTCGCACCGCCTGTATCTCGAAGGTCTTCCCGACCCGCTCCCATACGGTCGCGGCGCAGGGCGGCATCTCCGCCTCGCTCGGCAACATGGGCCAGGACGACTGGCGCTGGCACATGTACGACACCGTCAAGGGCGCCGACTGGCTCGGCGACCAGGACGCGATCGAATATCTCGTGCGCGAGGCGCCCGCCGCCGTCTACGAGCTCGAGCATTGGGGCGTGCCCTTTTCGCGCACCGAAGAGGGCAAGATCTACCAGCGTCCCTTCGGCGGCATGACGACCCATTACGGGCAGGGGACGGCCCAGCGCACCTGCGCCGCCGCCGACCGCACGGGCCACGCCATCCTGCACACGCTCTACGGCGCAGCGCTCAAGCACAACACCGAGTTTTTCATCGAATATTTCGCGATCGACCTGATCATGGACGACGAGGGCCGCTGCCGCGGCATCGTCGCCCTCGACATGACGACGGGGACGATCCACCGCTTCCGCGCCAAGACGACGATCCTCGCCACCGGCGGCTACGGGCGCGCTTATTTCTCGGCGACCTCCGCCCATACCTGCACCGGCGACGGCAACGCCATGGTGCTGCGCGCCGGCCTGCCCCTGCAGGACATGGAGTTCGTGCAGTTCCACCCGACCGGCATCTACGGCGCGGGCTGCCTCATCACCGAGGGCGCGCGCGGCGAGGGCGGATACCTCACCAATTCCGAGGGCGAGCGCTTCATGGAGCGCTACGCGCCGTCGGCCAAGGACCTCGCCTCGCGCGACGTCGTCTCGCGCTCCATGACCATGGAGATCCGCGCGGGCCGCGGCGTCGGCAGGAACAAGGACCACATCTACCTGCACCTCGACCATCTCGACCCGAAGATCCTGCACGAGCGCCTGCCCGGCATCTCCGAAAGCGCCAAGATCTTCGCCGGCGTGGACGTCACCAAGGAGCCGATCCCGGTTCTGCCGACGGTCCACTACAACATGGGCGGCATTCCGACGAACTTCCACGGCGAGGTTCTGACGCTCAAGGACGGCAACCCCGATCACGTGGTGCCCGGCTTGATGGCCATCGGCGAGGCCGCCTGCGTCTCCGTCCATGGAGCCAACCGCCTCGGCTCGAACTCGCTGATCGACCTCGTGGTGTTCGGCCGCGCCGCCGGCCTGCGTTGCGCCGAGATCGTCACGCCCGGCGAGAAGCAGCCCGAGCTTCCGGCGAATTCGGCCGATCTCTCGCTCTCCCGCCTCGACCGATTCCGCAACGCGAACGGCGGCACGTCGACGGCGGAGCTTCGCCTCCAGATGCAGCGCACCATGCAGAACAACTGCGCGGTGTTCCGCACCGGCGAGGTGCTCGAAGAAGGCCGCAAGCTCATCAACGACGTCTGGGGCGCGGCCGAGGACGTGCGCGTCACCGACCGCTCGCTGATCTGGAACACCGATCTCATCGAGACGCTCGAATTCGACAACCTGATCGAACAGGCGGTCGTCACCATGGAATCGGCCGCCAACCGCACGGAATCGCGCGGCGCCCACGCCCGCGAGGACTTCCCCGATCGTGACGACAAGGAGTGGATGAAGCACACCCTGTGCTGGGCCGACACCGACCGCAAGACGGTCGCCATCGACTACCGCCCCGTCCACGCCTACACGCTCTCGAACGAGATCGAGTACATCGCGCCCAAGGCGCGCGTGTACTGAGGATCGGAAACCAGGATCATGGCTCAATTCTCCCTTCCGAAGAACTCGCAATACGTCGAGGGCAAGGCCTGGCCGAAGCCCGAGGGCGCCAATAACGTCACCGAGTTCCGGATCTATCGCTGGAACCCCGATGACGGCGCCAAGCCGCGGATCGACACCTACTACGTCGATCGCGACGATTGCGGACCGATGGTTCTCGACGCGCTGCTGTGGATCAAGAACAACGTCGATTCGACGCTGACCTTCCGCCGCTCCTGCCGCGAGGGCATCTGCGGCTCGTGTTCGATGAACATCGACGGCCAGAACACGATCGCCTGCACCAAGGGGATCGAGGAATGTTCTTCGGGCGCGGTGAAGATCTATCCGCTGCCGCACATGCCGGTGCTGAAGGATCTCGTGCCCGACCTGACGAGCTTCTTCGCCCAGCACGCCTCGGTCGAGCCGTGGCTGCAGACGGAATCGCCCAAGCCCGAGAAGGAATGGGGCCAGTCCCCCGAGGACCGGGTCAAGCTCGACGGATTGTACGAGTGCATCCTCTGCGCCTGCTGCACCACGGCCTGTCCCTCCTATTGGTGGAACGGCGACCGCTTTCTCGGCCCCGCCGCGCTGCTGCACGCCTATCGCTGGCTGGCCGACACGCGGGACGAGAACACGGGCGAGCGACTCGACCACCTCGAGGACCCGTTCCGGCTGTATCGCTGCCACACCATCATGAACTGCACCAACGCCTGCCCCAAGGGGCTCAACCCGGCCAAGGCCATCGCCGAGATCAAGGCGATGATGGTCGCGCGCCACGTCTGAGCCCGGCTGCGGCCGGTCTTGCCATCAAGTGAAAGACGCGTCATTTCTTGAATGTCGCGCAACCGGGATTTGAAAGCATGATCGACCGCACCGTGATCGCCCGCTCTCCGTCGGATGACGGCGCGCTTCGCCGGACGGCCTGGCGCGCCGGCGCCGCGCTCGCCCTCGCGGGCGCGCTCGTCGGCTGCCAGTCGGCGCGGATGGGCCAGCCTCCCATCGCGCCTCGGGCCGAAGTCGTCCAGCCGCTCTCGCCGGGCCTCGCCGCGCCGGCTGGGGTCGTGATGGCCGAACCGTTGGCGCCGCCGGCCGGATCGAGCGATCTCGGCGACCTGCCGCGCATGAGCGCCGGCGTCGTCGATCTCCCCGGGACGAGCGGCCAGCGCCAGGCGGCCCTGTCGCAGCCCTCGCCCGCGCCGGCGCGCGCCGTGTCCCGCACCAATATCGTCGGCACCTGGCGCGCCAGCGAGCCCGGCGGCGGCTCCTGCAGCGTGACCTTGTCCAGCACGCCCGTGCTCGATCTCTACCGCGCCTCGGCCTCCCAGTGCTCGAACGCAGAGATGTCGCGGATCAATTCGTGGGATCTGCGCGGCGAGGAAGTCTATCTCTATCAGCAGGGCGGCGCGGTCGCCGCGCGGCTGCAGGCGCGTTCCGGCTCGATGCAGGGCGTGATCTCCCGCTCCGGCGCGCCCTTGTCGATGGCGCGCTGAGGCGCACGTGTCGAGCGTCCGCCTCCTGTCGGACGAGGGGCTCTCGCCAGAGGCGAGGGCCGTCTTCGACGATATCCGGGCGACGCGCGGCGTCGACTACGTCAACAATTTCTGGCGATCCCTCGCCCATGATCCCGCGCTGCTCGCGCGGATCTGGGGGCAGGTGAAGGTCACGATGGGGCCGGGCGCGCTCGATCCGCTCATGAAGGAACTGATCTACGTCGCCGTGTCGATCGCGAACAATTGCGAATACTGCGTCGCCTCGCACACGGCGGCGGCCCGGGCCAAAGGCATGAGCGAAGCGCAGCTGATGGAGCTGATCGCGGTCGTCGGGCTCGCCTCACAAACGAACCGAATCGCCACGGGGCTGCGCGTTCCGGTCGACGGGCGGTTCGCGGAGCCGCCGCCACTCGACAAGGCCTGAACGCGCCGGTTGGGTCGTCACGCCGCGCGAGGCGGGCATTCCGTCCAGGTCTGGAAAAAGTAGTAGCCGTTGACGCGGGCGAGCCGCATCGCGACCTCCGAGTCGAATCCGCGCTGCGACCGCGCGCCGGGGTCGATCCGCCCTCCGAACTCCCAGGCGTCGCCGTCGATGAATCCGGGCACGGCGCGGTCCTCGGGGACGGCGCAGAAAAGATCGGGCTCCGCCTTACGTCTGAACAGGTTGAACGCGCGCGCGGCGTCGGCCGTCTGGCTGTGCGAATGTCCCTGTGCAAGCATGATTTCCTCCCCGACGAGATCCGAACACGCGGGCGTCTTTCGCGCCGTCGCGTACCGAAGCGTGGTTAGCGCACGATCAAGGCGGTTGCATGACGGCGCGGGAGCGTTATCCCTCCCGGAACGAAGATGATGGCCGACGGAGCGGCGTCTCGAATGGATCCATTCTGGTTCACGCTCGCGATGAAGATGCTGACGAGCGCGGTCATCGTGGTCGTGGCGTCCATCGTCGTCGAGAGGCTCGGCCCCGTCATGGGCGCGCTCGTCGCCACGCTGCCGCTCTCGGCCGGACCGAATTACGTCTACCTCGCCATGGACCACGGCCCGGCCTTTCTAGCGGAGGCCGCGCGGATCGGATTGCAGGTGAACGTCGCGACCGCGGTCTTCGTCCTCGGCTACGGACTGACCGCTCTGCGCGCCAACGTCGTGGTCTCGCTCGCCGTCGGCTTTGCGGCCTGGGGCGCCGTCGTCGCCCTCGTGCGCCATCTCGACCCGCCGGCGGCGGTCACCTTCCTCGCGAACGTCGCGATCTATGCGGCATGCCACTTCGGCGTCCGCAGCCTTCTGACGCGACGCCGGGTTCCGGCGGTGGCGCGGCGGGCCTTCGATCTGCCGCTGCGCGCGGCGACCGTGATGGCGCTCGTCGCGGCCGTCGTCATCTCGGGGCGCCTCGCGGGTCCGACGGCGGCCGGCGTCATCGCCACGGTGCCCCTCGTCCTGACGTCGCTCGCCGTCATCCTGCATCCGCGAATCGGCGGGCCGGCGACGGCGCAGGTGGCGCTCGGGAGCTATCCGGGCCTCCTCGGATTCGGGGTCGCGGTCGGAATCGTCGGCGTCGCGGCGGTTCCCCTCGGATCGGCGGCCGCGCTCTCGATCGGCCTCGCCACGGCCGTGCTATGGAACCTCGTGCTCTTGCAGATCTCGCGCCGACGCGGCGCGGCTGCCCAAACAACCAGATAAGGTGCAGGAAATGACGGACATCCGCGACGCTCTCGAAACCGTCCTCGCGCGTCTGGAGGCGCGGGCGGGAGACGAGACGGTCTTCACCCGGGTCTATGCGCAACAGGCCCGCGCCGCAGCCGACGCGGCCGACGCGCGCCGCGCCGCCGGCGTCACGCTCGGCCCGCTCGACGGCCGCATCGTCTCGATCAAGGATCTGTTCGACGTGCGGGGCGAGACGACCACGGCGGGCTCCGTCGTGCTCCAGGGTCGGCCTCCCGCCGAACGCGACGCCCCCATCGTCGCCCGGCTGCGCCGCGCGGGCGCGGTGATCGTGGGCAAGACCAACATGTCCGAATTCGCCTTCTCCGGCATCGGCATCAACCCGCATTACGGCACGCCGGGCTGCGCCGCCGATCCGACGCGCGTCCCCGGCGGCTCGTCCTCGGGCGCGGGCGTCGCGGTCGGCGAGGGCACGTCGGAAATCTCGATCGGAACCGACACCGGCGGCTCCATCCGCATTCCCGCCTCGCTCAACGGGGTCGTGGGCTACAAGCCGACGACCGGACGCGTGCCGACGACGGGGGCGTTCCCGCTCTCCTATGCGCTCGATTCGATCGGCCCGCTCGCGCACAGCGTCGCCGATTGCGTGGCGACGGACGCGGTGATGCGCGGCGTCGAGCCCGCTCCGGTCGCGCCGCTCCCGGTCGCGGGCCTTCGCATCGGCGCGCCGCGCGGGCGCATGTTCACGCAGACCGAGGACGTCGTGGCTCAAGGGTTCGAGGCGAGCCTGTCGCGGCTGTCCGCCGCCGGCGCCCGCGTGGTCGACGTCGACGTCGAAGACCTGCTCGAGGAGATGGGGCGGATCATGGGCGCCGCGCCGCTCGTCGCCATCGAGGCGGCCGCCGTCCACTCCGAGCGCTCCGAGGCCGATTTCGCCCGGATGGACCCGCTGGTCGTCGCCCGCATCCGCATGGGCGCGGATCTCAAGGCGGCGCAATACATTCGCCTCATGCGCGAGCGCGACGCGCTCATCGCCGCGATGGACGCGCGCATGGCGCCCTTCGACGCGCTGGCGCTGCCCTCGACCGCGACCACCGCCGTGCCGCTGGCGCCGCTGCTCGCCGATTTCGACGCCTATATGAAGGCGAACGTGCTGATGCTGCGCAACACGACCTGGGGCAACCAGTTCGATCTGTGCGGCGTCTCCCTTCCCATGCCCGACATGGCGCGCCCGGCGGGCTTCATGTTGCTCGGTCGGCGCGGACGGGACGAGAGCCTGCTCGCCGTCGCGGCGGGCGTCGAGCCGCTCTTCGCCTGACCCCGGCGGAGGGGCGCCGGCCCCTTCGCCACCTTCGCGCAAGCCTCGCCGCTTAAGGCTCGAACGATGCCGCCGTCGCGTCCCTTTGTGGCGCGCGGCCCTTCAACGAGCCGGGGGCGAGGATGAATCAGGCGGTTGCGGGCGCGAGCCCGGCATCGGGAGGGCGGCGCGGCCTCGAAATGGGTTTCGCCGTGGGGGTCGTCTTGATCCTCATGATCCTGTTCCTGCCGATCCCGCCGATCCTGATCGACCTCGGACTCGCCATCTCGATCGCGCTGTCGGTGCTGATCCTGATGGTCGCCCTGTGGATCAGCAAGCCGCTCGAATTCTCCGCCTTCCCGACGGTGCTTCTGCTCGCCACGATGCTGCGGCTCGCGCTCAACGTGGCGACGACGCGCGTCATTCTCTCCGAGGGACCCTCGGGCGAGGGGGCGGCGGGCCACATCATCGAGGGTTTCGCCAACCTCGTGATGAGCGGCGATTTCGTCATCGGCGTCATCGTCTTCGTCATCCTCGTCACGGTGAACTTCCTCGTCATCACCAAGGGCGCGACGCGCATCGCCGAGGTCGGCGCGCGCTTCACCCTCGACGCCATCCCCGGCAAGCAGATGGCGATCGACGCCGATCTGTCGGCGGGCGTCATCGACGAGAAGGAGGCGCAGCGGCGCCGTCGCGAGCTCGAGGAGGAAAGCTCCTTCTTCGGCGCCATGGACGGCGCCTCGAAATTCGTGCGCGGCGACGCCATCGCCGGCATCATCATCACGGCCGTGAACCTCTTCGGCGGCATCGTCATCGGCACGACGCGCCACGGCATGTCGCTCGGCGACGCGGCGGACGTGTTCACACGGCTCTCCGTCGGCGACGGCCTCGTCACCCAGATCCCGGCGCTCGTCGTGGCGCTCGCGGCGGGTTTGCTCGTTTCGAAGGGCGGCAACAAGGGCGCGGCCGAGCAGGCCGTGCTCGGGCAGCTCGGCGGCTATCCCCGCGCGCTGGTCGTGTCGGCCTCGGTGATGGGATTGCTCGCGCTCACGCCGGGATTGCCGACCCTGCCGCTCGCGGCGCTCGCCATGCTGCTCGGCTTCGTCGCCTGGGCCGCGCCGCGCAAGAAGGCGCGGGAGGAGGCGCGCGTGGCGGCTCTGGCGCAGGAGGCTGACGTCCGCGAGCAGGAGGAGACGCGCGACTCGGTCAAGGAATCGCTCAAGACCGCCGAGATCGAGCTGACGCTCGGAAAACAGCTCTCGGCCGAACTCCTCACCGCCCGCAACGAACTCGCCGCCCGCGTGGGCAAGATGCGCCGGAAGTTCGCGCGGCAGTACGGTTTCGTCGTGCCCGAGATCAAGCTCTCCGATTCGCTGACGCTCGCGCCCAAGAGCTATGAGATCCGCATCCACGGCACCGCCGTCGCGACGGGAGAATTGCGGGTGGGCGAGGTCCTCGTCATCACCGGCGAAGCGGGCAAGCCCGACGTGCCCGGCGATCCCGTGCGCGAACCCGCCTTCGGCATGAACGCGGTCTGGGTGTCGGAGAGCTACGCGGCCGAGGTCAAGCGCGAGGGCTTCACCCCCGTCGACATCGTCTCGGTGCTGCTCACGCACCTCTCCGAGACGATCCGCAACAATCTGCCGCATCTCCTCTCCTACAAGGACATGCGGGCGCTGCTCGACCGGCTCGACCCGGAATACAAGCGCCTGATCGACGACATCTGTCCCTCGCAGATCAGCTATTCGGGCCTGCAGGGCGTGCTCAAGCTCCTGCTCGCCGAGCGAGTCTCGATCCGCAACCTGCATCTCATCCTCGAGGCCATCGCCGAGATCGCGCCGCATGTCCGCCGCTCCGAGCAGGTCGTCGAGCACGTGCGCATGCGCATCGCGCAGCAGATCTGCGGCGATCTCACGGAGGGCATGGCTCTGAAGGTGCTGCGGCTCGGCACGCGCTGGGACCTCGCCTTTCATCAGGCCGTCAAACGCGACGGCAAGGGCGAGGTCGTCGAATTCGACATCGATCCCCGCCAGCTCGAGGAATTCGGCGCCGCCGCCTCGACCGCGATCCGCGAGCGCATGCGCGAGGGCCACAACTTCGCTCTCGTCACCGCGCCGGAGGCGAGGCCGTACGTCCGCATGGTGATCGAGCGCCTGTTCGCGACGCTGCCGGTGCTCTCGCACGTGGAGATCCCGCGCGGCGTCGAGATCGAGACCCTGGGCTCCATCTCGTGAGCGCCTGGGCTTCGGTCTGGGCGCCCGAGGCCATCCTGACGGCCTTCATCGTCTTTTGCCGCGTCGGGGCCTGCCTGATGATCATGCCGGGCTTCTCCTCGGCGCGCATTCCGACGCAGGTCAGGCTCTTCGTCGTGCTGGGAGTCTCGCTCGCCCTGACCCCCATCGTCGCCCCGACGCTCGGGCCGCTCGTCGCGGGCGCCGATCTCTCGCGCGTCGTCCTGCTGATCGTCACCGAATCGCTCGTCGGGGCGCAGATCGGCCTCGTCGGGCGTCTGTTCTTCCTCGCTTTGCAGACGATGGGGCACGCCATCGCCATGTTCATGGGCTTCGGCATGTTGGCCGGCGTCTCCATCGACGAGCCCGAGCCGGTGCCGGCGCTGACCACTCTGATCATGACGACGGCGACGGCGCTCCTGTTCATCACCGACCAGCACTGGGAAGTGATCCGCGGCCTCGTCGGCTCCTACACGGTGATGCCGCCGGTCGACGGCTTGTCGGCGCGGCTCGGACTCGTGCGCCTCGTCGACGGCTTGTCGGCCGCCTTCGCGCTGTGTCTC
The DNA here is from genome assembly GCA_022241475.1 of Microvirga sp. Next base: position 79,507 of record JAKOMT010000004.1, read on the forward strand.
CAGATCGCGGCCCCGTTCCTCGTCTTCTCCTTCGTGATGAACCTCGCCTTCGGGATCACGAACAAGTTCATTCCCCAGATCCCGGTCTATTTCCTGTCGCTGCCGATCATGCTGATCGGCGGATTGTTCGTCTTCTACTTCCTGTCGGGCGACATGTTCGCCTTGTTTTCGAGCCGCTTCGGCGCCTGGCTGATCGGAGGCTGAGCAATGAGCGAAAGACGCGACCGCCTGAAATCGCTGAAGCGGATCGAGGCCGTCCAGAAGCAGCGCCACCGCCTGGAGGAATGGCGGATGGTGCGCGCGCGCGCCGAGGAGGCCGACCTTCGCGCCGCGCAAAAAGCCGTGCTCGACGCGCTGAACGCCGATCACCCGCTGCATGGATTGTTTCTCGCGGGGCTCGGAAACCGCGTCGGCGCCCTCGGCCGCGCCGTGGAGGAGGCCGAACGACGCTCCGCCCGGCAGAGCGCGCTCGCCCTCGAACAGGCGCGGCGGCTCGAAGTCGCCGAGAAATTCGTCCGCGAGGCGGGGCGAGACGTCGGCGAGGAGGAGCGCCGCGAGGCGTTCCTGGATTATCTCGACCAGTTCGCTCCCGGCGACGGCGCAAGCCTGACGTAAGCGCCGCTTTCTACAAGAGAAGCCTCCCCGGCGAATGCGGGGATCGCGCCGGAGAGGAGCCATGATCAGCCCGTCGACCGACATCATTCTGGAAGTGGCCCGCGCCGCCGATCCCGGCCGCATGGCCGCCGCGACCGAGAGGCTCGTCGGCTTCGCCGCCGGCGGCGGTCCCGACGCCGGCGCGTTCGCGCAGGCGCTCGGCGAGGCCGACGGACGCCGCGCGGGGTCGACGCGCTCATTCGATCAGGGCTCGGCGCGCGTCGCGCTCCAGAACCGCGCGCTCCTGGGACACGCCGCGGATTCGGGGCCGGCGGGCGGCGCGCCCCGCGTCGCCGAGACGCGGGCGCTCACCCCGCATCAGCAATTCGAGGCCTTCGTGCTGCGCAACTTCGTCGAGACGATGCTGCCCGACGATTCGTCGGCGGCCTTCGGCTCCGGGACGGCGGGCGACATCTGGAAGGGCATGCTCGCGGACAAGATCGCCGACGAGATGGCCCGCGCCGGCGGGATCGGCATCGCCGAGCAACTGGCGCGCAGCCATCCGGACGGGGGCGCGGAACGCGGCGAACGCCGTTCCGGCGACGATGCGCGAAGCGATTTCTTCACCGGCTTCTGGCGCGCGAGCTGACGAGGGAGACGAGGCATGGCGAAGGCTCAGACCACCGATGAGGGCGATTCCGACTCGCCCTCCGTCGCCGTGACGGCGGCGCCCGAGATCGCCCGGGTCTTTCCCGCGAGCCCGGCGGCGCGCGCTGCGATCGGGCTGCTCGACCGCCTGGAAACGCTGCTCGAGGACGAGACGGGCGGGCTGCGGGCCGTGTCGATCGCGGAGATGAAGGATCTCAACCGGCGCAAGAGCCAATGCCTGCTCGAGCTGACACGGGCCTCGCGCGCTCTGGAGGGCCAGGCGCGCGATCCGGATCTCACGGAGCGGATCGCCGCGCTGCAGGGCGCGCTGGGCCGCAATCAGGCGGCGCTCGGCGTCCATATCGCCGCCGTGCGCGAGATCGCCGCGATCATCGCCGACGCCATCCGCGCGCACGAATCGGACGGCACCTACGCCGATCGCCCGCAATTGCGCGCCGACGCGCCGTCCGCCGGAACCGAGACGCTCCGGAGCGGAACGCCATGACGCGCATGGTGCTGGCCGGTTTCTGGATCTGTCTGGTGACCCTCGCCACCGGCTATTTCGCCATCGAGCATTTCGCGCGACAGGCCGGAGCCGAGCCCGAAGCGGCCGACTATTTCCGGGGCGTGGCCTACGAGAAGACGCGGCCGATCACCGTGCCTATCATCGCCGGCGGCGAGGTCGAGGGATACGTGGTCGCGCAGTTCGTCTACACCGCCGAAACGCGGCGGCTGCGCGATCTCGTCGTGCCCCCCGACAGCTTCATCGTCGACGAGGCGTTCCACCACATTTTCACGACGACCGAGATCGATTTCCGCAATCTGCGCGCCTTCGACAGCCGCGACTTCCTCGCCGGCATCGTCGAGAGGGTGAACCGGCGCTTCGACGCGCCCGTGATTCGGGAGCTGCTGGTCGAGGAGCTGAACTTCGTCGACAAGGGTCAGTTGCGCTGACGGCGCGCGCCGCTCAAAGCAGGCGATCGCGCCCGGTCCGAGGCGAGGGCGCCGCCTCGCGCTCCGCGTAACGAAGGCTCGCCTCGCGCGGGTCGGCCCGGCGCCGGGCGCGGTAGGCGGGCAGACCGCGGCTGCAGGCGATGAGCTGCGTCACGAACGCGGCATGGCTGCGGACCCGCGCCCCGCCGCCATCCGCCTCCTCGCTCCCGACGGGGACGAGCGCGCGCGTCTGGCCCTCGATCGGCGGCTGCGGCAACGGATCATTATGCATGATGTTGAAACTCCGACGGGTTCTCGCATCGATCCATGCAATTCGCCGGCCGTCTTTAACGCCTCGTTAACCCTCTGATCCGCATCATTTCGGCACAGACGTCCCTCGGCGGAACGGTCGGCCGAGCCAGTCGTCGCAATCTCTAATTGACGTCCGCGCCAGCGGCGAGAAGGAAGTGGGACATGTCGGACGACAGGGGCAAGAGGCGCGAAGCCGATTCGGTCTCCGCCTCGGCGGAACCCGCGCGCGTGTTCGACCCCCGGGCCGTCCTGACCTCGATCGGCGAGGCGATCTACGACTGGAACATCGAAACCGACGCCATCGCCTGGAGCGCCAACGCCGGCGAGGTGCTGGGCGCGGCGCCGTCGGAGCTGGCGAGCGGCGAGGCCTACGGGCTGCTCGTCGAGGCCGGCAGCGGCATCAGCCGGAACGAGACGATCACGCTCTCGCGCGGCGTCGATTCGGGCGTCGGCGCGCCCTACCGCACCCGATACGATCTTCGCCTGCCGGACGGGCGGCGGGTCGCCGTCGAGGATTCCGGGCGGTGGTACGCCGGACCCGCCGGACAGCCCGTCTCGGCTCACGGCGTGGTGCGCGTCGAGGCCGCCGACTCGTCCGCCATGCGGACCGGCGACCGCGGCGCCTTTCTCGACTACATCGCCGGCGACGTGATCGAGACCGCCCGCTCCCAGCGGCGCGTCACCATCATGGTCGCCGCGATCGACAATCTGGAGCGGATCAACGACGAGGTCGGCTATGACGGCGGTGATCTCGTCATCGAGGAGGTCGCGCGCCGGATTCGTCAGGTCCTGCGCACCCGCGACAAGGTCGTCCGCTACGCCAGCAACCGCTTCGCCGTCGCGATGATGTCCTGCTCGCCGGAGCAGGCTCCGATCGCCGCGATGCGACTGCGCGATGCGGTGTCGGCGACGCCTGTCGCGACCGCCGCCGGCGCCTTCCCGGTGATGATGCGGATCGGGGCGGCCTGCGCCCCGGAGCACGCGCGCGACGCGGCGTCGCTGATGCGCCGCGCCGAAGACGCGCTCGCCCGCGCGAAGGACGCGCCGCACGCGCCGCTGGTCATGCACGATCTCAAATGCGAGGCGCGGCTGCGGGCCGAGCCCTCCATGTCCGGCCACGAGATCATCGCCGCCCTGAACGAACGCCGGCTCACTTTCGCGCGCCAGCCCGTCGTCTGCGCGCGCACCCGCGAAGTCGCCTTCTGCGAGGCGCTGGCGCGGCTCGAGCGGCCCGACATGCCCCTGCTCGCCGCAGGCCAGATCGTCCCCTCCGTCGAGCGGGCCGGGCTGATGGGGCTTCTCGACGCGCGCATGCTCGAATTGTCGACGGCCTGGCTCGCCGCCAATCCGTCCGAACGGCTCTCGATCAACCTGTCGCCCTCGACTCTGGAGCGGCCCGACTGGATGCTCGCGCTGAAAGCGCATCTGGGCTCGAATCCCGGCGTCGCCGAGCGGCTCATCGTCGAAATCACCGAGACCGCCGCCGTCAGAGACCCGGCGCAGACGAAAATCCAGCTGGAGACGATGAAGGCGCTCGGCGTCTCCATCGCCATCGACGATTTCGGCGCGGGGCACACCTCCTTCCGCCACCTGCGCAGCTTTCCCGTCGACATCCTCAAGATCGACGGAGTCTTCGTCCAGAATCTGGCCCGCTCGGCCGACGATCGCTTCTTCGTGCGCACCCTCGTCGAGCTCGCCGTCAATCTCGGCGTCCGGACCGTCGCCGAATGGGTCGAGGACGAGGAAACCGCGCGGATGCTCGCCGAATGGGGCGTGGATTATCTCCAGGGCGACCATTGCGGGAAGCCGGCGCTGGCGTCGAAAGCCGCCGCGATTGACGGGCGGCGCAGCGCCGTCGCCTGAACCGGCGGAAGCGCCCGCGCCGCATCCTGGCGGGATGCGCGATGAGAGGTATGGCGCGATGACCCGGCCCGCCGCCGACCGATCCTCGCTTCTGCGCGCCGGCGCTGGAATCGGCCTCGCCGCCATGCTCTCGCGCGTCCTCGGTTTCGTGCGCGACGTGCTCCTCGCCGCGACGCTCGGCGCCGGCCCCGTGGCAGACGCGCTCCTCGCCGCGTTGCGCCTGCCCAATCTGCTGCGTCGCATGCTCTCGGAGGGCGCGGTGAACGCCGGCTTCGTGCCGCTCCACGCGCGCATCGCGGCCGAGCGCGGCGAGGCGGAGGCCGCGCGGTTCGCGCAGAACGCGCTTTCGGGCCTCGGCGCCGCGCTGATCGTCCTCGTCGCGCTGAGCCAACTCGTCGCGGGCCCGCTCGTGCTCGCCATGGCGGCGGGCTACGCCGCCGATCCGGAGACCTACGCGCTCGCCACGCTCCTCAACCGGCTGGCCCTGCCGGCGGTGGGCCTGCTCACGCTCGCGGCGGTCGCGGGCGCGATACTCAACGCGCGCGGCCGCTTCCGCGCGGCGGCGCTGGCGCCGCTCGTCGTCAACGGGGCGATGATCCTCGTCCTGTGCGCGCCGCTCGCGGGCGCCCGCATCGACCCCGTCCACCTCGCCATGGCGCTCGCGGCCGCCTTCAGCCTCGGCGGCGCGGCGCAGCTCGCGCTTCTGCTGCGCGTTCTGGCGGCGGAGCGGCGCGGACGCGGCGAGCGGCTGCGCGTCGCCCGGCCGCGCCTCGATCCGGAGATGCGCCGACTCCTCGCCCTCGGCCTGCCGGCGCTGCTCGCCGCGGGCGCCTCGCAGCTCGTCCTGCTCGCGGCGTTTCAGGCGGCCTCGTTCACGCCGTCCGGCGTGGCGCATCTGCACTACGCCGACCGGCTTTTCCAGTTGCCGCTCGGGTTGCTGGCCGCTGGCGTCGGGATCGCGCTGCTGCCGGCGGTCGCCGCCCGCTGGCGCGCCGGCGACAGGGAGGGGGGCGTGGCGGCGCTCAACCGCGCCATGGAGGCCGCCCTCCTCGTCGCCCTGCCCGCCGGGCTGGCGCTCGCCCTGATCGCCGATCCGATCGTCGCCGTCTTGTTCGAGCGGGGCGCCTTCGGAGCGCAGGACCGCGCGGCAACCGCCGCCACTCTCGCGGGCCTCGCCGTCGGTCTTCCGTTCGCAGCCGCGGCGAAAGTTCTGGGGCAGGCGCTGTTCGCCGGCGAGCGAATGCGCGCCGCCGCGCTGACGACGGTCTTCGCGTTCCTCGTCGCGCTCGCAGCCTGCGCGCTTCTCGGGGCGCGCTGGGGCGGTCTCGGGATCGGGCTCGGGGCGGCTCTCGCCTTCGCCGCGCACGCGGCGGCGCTCGCGGCGCTTCTCGTCGCGCGGGGCGAGTGGGCGCCGGACCGGCGGCTGATCGGGAGGCTCGCGCGCGCCACGCCGGCGCTCGCGGCGCTCGGTCTCGCGCTGCTGGCGGCGCGCGGGCTCCCGGCGTCGGGGAGCCCGCTGCTCCTGGCTCTCGTCTGTCTCGGCGGCGCGGCGCTGTACGGCGCCGTGGCGCTCCTGTGCGGAGCGATCCGGCGCGAGGATCTGCGGGCGTTGCTCGGAGCCCGTGAGGAAAGCGCCGGCTGAGGCCTTGCATAAGGCGCGCGCTTGCCATATGGCCCGGCGAAGCGCGAAAGGGACGGATCATGGCCGCATTCAAGGAGCTGGTTTTCTCGGGGGTTCAGCCGACCGGAAACCTGCATCTGGGCAATTATCTCGGCGCGATCAGCCGCTTCGTGACGATGCAGGAGACGCATGACTGCATCTATTGCGTCGTCGACCTGCACGCGATCACGGTGCCGCAGGATCCGCGCGAACTCGCGCGGCAGATCCGCGAGGTCACGGCCGCCTTCATCGCCGCCGGCATCGATCCGACGAAGAACATCGTCTTCAACCAGTCGCAGGTTCCCCAGCACGCCGAGCTGGCCTGGATCTTCAACTGCGTCGCGCGCATGGGCTGGCTCAACCGCATGACCCAGTTCAAGGAGAAGGCCGGCAAGGACCGCGAGAACGCCTCCGTCGGCCTTTTCGCCTATCCGACGCTGATGGCCGCCGACATCCTGGCCTACCGCGCCACCCACGTGCCGGTGGGCGACGACCAGAAGCAGCACCTCGAACTGTCCCGCGACATCGCCCAGAAATTCAACAACGACTGGGCCGAGTCGATCGCGGAGCGCGGCCACGGCGACGCGTTCTTCCCGCTGCCCGAGCCGCTGATCCAGGGGCCGGCCACCCGAGTCATGAGCCTGCGCGACGGATCGAAGAAGATGTCGAAATCGGATCCCTCCGACTATTCGCGCATCAATCTGACCGACGACGCAGACGCGATCGCGCAAAAGGTGCGCAAGGCCAAGACCGATCCCGAGCCCCTTCCCGGCGAACCGGCGGGCCTTGCGGGACGCCCGGAAGCCGAGAACCTCGTCGGCATCTTCGCCGCGCTGAAGAGCGTCACGCGCGAGGACGTCCTCGCCGAATTCGGCGGGGCGCAGTTCTCCGCGTTCAAGAGCGCGCTCGTGGATCTCGCCGTCGAGCGGCTGGCGCCGATCGCCGGCGAGATGAAGCGACTGACCCAGGACCCCGGCTATATCGACGCCGTGCTGGCCGACGGCGCAGCGCGCGCGCGGGCCGTCGCCGAGCCGAATATCGACGCGGTCAAGGACATTCTGGGCTTCGTTCGAGGGCGCTGAGGCGCCCATTCATTGCGCTTGCTCGCTCGCGCGTTCGCGGGCAGCATCGCCCGGCGGCGGACCGGAGGCGATCCATGCCCTATTCAAGGCGACGATCCTACGAGGCGGGGCACCGCCCGAAATTCCTCGTGGTCGTCGACGAGACGCTGGAATGCGAACGCGCCGTGCGCTTCGCCGCCCGCCGCGTGGCGCGCCTCGGCGCCAAGCTCGTGCTCCTGTCCGTGTCCGAGCCGCCCGACGGCTTCGAATGGCTCGGCGTCGGCGACATGATGCGCGCCGAAGCCGAGGAGGAGGCGCAGGATCGTTTGGAGACTGCGGCCGAACTCGCTCGCGACGCCGCGGGCGTCCAGGCCGAGCTGATCGTGCGGATCGGCGTTCGCACCGACGAGATCCTCAAGCTGATCGAGCAGGACGAGGATATCTCCTTCCTCGTCCTCGCAGCCGGAACCGCGTCGGAAGGTCCCGGTCCGCTCGTCAGCGGCCTCGCCGGCAAGACCGCCTCCACATACCCCGTGCCCGTCGTGATCGTGCCGGGCGGGCTCACGGACGAAGAGATCGACGCCATCGCCGGATGAGGCGCGTCAACGCTCCGTCAGCTTGAACTCGATGCGCCGGTTGCGGTCGTAGGCCTCGGGCGTCGTCCCCGGATCGAGCGGCTGGAACTCGCCGAACCCTGCGGCGAGCAGGTTTTCCGGCCGCACCCCTTGCGTGATGAGGTAGCGCACGACGGCGGTGGCGCGCCCGGTCGAGAGATCCCAGTTCGACGGAAACCGCGCCGTGGCGATGGGCTGGGCGTCGGTATGGCCGTCGACCCGCAGCACCCACGGGATGTCGGGCGGGATCTCCTGCGCCAATTCACGGATCGCCGAGGCTATGCGGTCGAGTTCGGGCTGCGGCCCCGGGCGCAGCTCCGCCTGCCCGAGCGGGAAGAGCACCTCCGACTGGAAGACGAAGCGGTCGCCGACGATGCGGACGTCCTCGCGCGCGCCGAGGATCTGCCGCAGCCGGCCGAAGAAGTCCGAACGGAACCGCGCCAGCTCCTGCACCCGCTGCGCCAGCGCGACGTTGAGCCGGCTACCGAGGTCGGCGATCCGCGTCTGGCTCTCGCGGTCGCGGGCTTCGCTGGCTTCGAGCGCGGCCTCCAGCGCGCCGATCTGGCGGCGCAGGGCGGCGATCTGCTGATTGAGGATGTCGATCTGGTTGAGCGCGCGCGAGGCGGCCTGCTGCTCGCCTTGGAGCGCCGAGGCGAGTTCGTCCGCGCGCTCGGCCGCGCCGGCGCCGGTGTCGAGCAGCGCCTGCAGCCGCGCCTGCTCGGCCTGCGCCGCGTCGAGCGTGGTCTCGAGCGAGCCGAGGCTGAGCTCGAGATCGCGCCGCGAGGACCGCTCGAGCGCGAGGAGGTCCGTCAGTTCGGCGATCTGGCGGTTCAGCCGGTCGAGCACGGTGTCGCGGCCAGAGATCTCCTGCGAGAGGAAGAACTGCGCCAGCATGAAGATCGAGAGCAGGAAGACGATGACGAGAAGCAGGGTCGAGAGCGCGTCGACATAGCCCGGCCAGTAATTCAGGCTCCGGTCGCGCCGGCCGCGGGACGTGAGCGCCATGGCGTCACGTCCTTTCTTGCGCGAGGCGCTCGAGCACGGCCTTCAGATCCTTCTCGCGCGCGGCCTGGGCCTCGACCCAGTCGCGGATCATTTGCTGCTCGGCGCGCATGTGCTGGACGAGCCCCTGCACGCCCTCGGCGAGGCTCGCCATGGCCTGCGTCGCCTGACGCCCGCCGCCGCCCTCGTTGACCGCCGTGGTGAGCTTGGCGAGCGCCGCCGTGATCTCCGACGAGGAGACGCCAGTCGAGGGCAGGCTGCGCGCGGCCGGCTGAGCCGGGGCGTCGACGGCGTGCACGGTGAGATAATCCTCGAGCTCCATGAAGAAGCGGCTCTGGGCCTGACCCGCCTGCAGGTCGAGGAAGCCGACGACGAGGGAGCTGCCGAGGCCGAAGAGGGACGAGGAGAAGGCGATGCCGATGCCGACCAGCGGCGAGGCGAGCGAGCTCTTCAGCTCGTCGAAGAGGACCGCCGCGTCGCCCCCGCTCGGAAGGCCGCCGATGTTGCGCCCCACGGAGCCGACGGTCTCGATCAGGCCCCAGAAGGTGCCGAGCAGGCCGAGCAGGATCAGCAGACCCGCGATGTAGCGCACCATCTCGCGGCTCTCGTCGAGGCGGGCCCCGATCGTGTCGAGGAGCGTGCGCATGGTGGTGGTCGAGATGGCGATCTGCCCCGAGCCCGCGCGGGTCTCGACGGCGAGGGCGATCGGCGCGAGGAGAACCGGACCCCGGTCGGATGACGCGCCTTCGTGGAGGTCGAGCCCGTTGATCCAGCGAACTTCGCGGAAGAGCCGGGCCACCTGGCGCAGGGCGAGAATGGCGCCGACGAGCAGCACGCCGACGATCAGGCCGTTGAGCCCGGGATTGCTCAGGAAGGCCGTCCAGATCGGCTCGTAGAGGATGAAGGCCAGGAACCCCGCAAGAACGAGGAACACCACCATCCGGATCATGTAAATCCTTGGCGGCGTCAGGGGCTTACGGGTCTCTGCCTGCATGTCTTCCCCGTCGGGCTGCGTATCCGGGCCGCGATTCCAGCGCCGGGCGCGCCGACGCAGGATGCGTTTAGCATGCACGGGGCGGGGTTGACCATCAAGTTGGCCATCCGGACGCCCGGCCGCAAGCCGGAAACGGCGGCCTCAGCCGGCTTCGGCGGCGGCGGCGCGCTCGCGACCCGCCTTGCGCACGATCTTGAGGAGTTCGCGCTGGACGAATTCGTTGCCGCACACGACGGAGCCCTTGGTCAGCATGTCGGCCCCGCCGTCCGCGTCGGTGACGTAGCCGCCCGCCTCGCGCACGAGGATGATCCCGGCGGCGATGTCGTAGCTCGAAAGGTTGCGCTCCCAGTAGCCGTCGACGCGGCCGGAGGCGACCCAGGCCAGATCGAGCGCGGCCGAGCCCATGCGGCGAACGCCGGCGGTGACGCCCATCACGGCGCCCAGCTCCGAGAGGAACAGCGGATGATCGCCGCGCCCGATGAAGGGAATGCCGCAGGCGACCACGGATTCGATCATCTCGTTGCGGGCCGCGACGCGCAGGCGCCGGTTGTTCATGAACGCGCCCTGCCCCTTCTCCGCTGCGTAGAGCTCGTCCTTGATCGGATCGTAAACGACGCCGGCGACGATCTGCCCCTCGCGCTCGAGCGCGATCGAGATCGCGAAATGCGGAATGCCGTGCAGGAAGTTGGTCGTTCCGTCGAGCGGATCGACATGCCAGGTGTTGGAACGGTCGGTTCCCTCGACCACGCCGCCTTCCTCCAGCCTGAACCCGTAGCCGGGGCGCGCTTTCGCCAGGATTTCGCGTAGGGTCTGCTCAGCCTTGCGGTCGGCGATCGAGACGAAGTCGCCGGGCCCCTTGCGGGAGACCTGCAGGTTTTCGACCTCGCCGTAATCGCGCTTCAATCCGCGCGAGGCCTTCATCACGGCGTCGAGCATCACTGTCATCAGGGGCGAGCGGATCATGGGGCGCTTTCGTGCGTTTTCGGGCGGCGGGCCGGCATCGGCTCCGCTGCGCATCGTATCGTGTGAGCTGGTTCCTGCTCGAAAACCACGCCGGGCCCGGCGCGTCAAGCGTTCTGCGCCCGCCCGGCATTGCGCGCCCGCCGGCTCCCGTGCTTAAGGAAAGCGGCCGTCCGGGAAACACGCGGGGGCGGGGGCGGGTCGAGACGAGGGGCTGCGAATGGCTTTGCGCGATGGAATCCAGTCCGCGAGAACGATCGCCGCGCTCACGCAGGCGGGCGCGATCCTGCCGGCGACGCCCTACGCCGGGGACCAGATCCAGCCGGCGAGCCTCGACCTGCGTCTGGGCGCCCGCGCCTGGCGCGTCCGGGCGAGCTTCCTGCCCGGCCCGCATCGCGACGTGCGCGACCGGCTCGCCCACCTCGAACTCCATGAACTCGACCTGACGAGGCCCGTCCTGCTCGAGACCGGTTGCGTCTATATCGCCGAATTGCAGGAAAGCCTCGCCCTTCCGGCCGATCTCGCGGCGTCGGCCAATCCCAAGAGCTCGACGGGACGCATCGACGTCTTCACCCGCGTGATCACCGATCGCGCACGCGAATTCGACACGATCGAAGCGGGATACCACGGCCCGCTCTACGCCGAGATTTCGCCGCGCACCTTTCCGGTGCGCGTGCGGATGGGCTCGCGGCTGTCGCAACTGCGCCTGCGCAAGGGCGAATGCCGCCTGACAGATGACGAACTGAGGGCCCTGCACGCGCGCGAAACCCTCGTCGCGTCGGCCGCCCCGTCGATCCAGGACGGCGTCGCGGTGAGCGTCGATCTCGCCGGGTTCGGGCCGGAGCGGCTCGTCGGCTACCGGGCGAAGCGCCACACGGCGCTCGTTGACGTCGACGCGCCGGGATCCTGCGCCGTCGCGGATTTCTGGGAGCCGATCCACGGCTCCGGCAGGCCCGAGCTGATCCTCGATCCCGGGCAGTTCTACATCCTCGCCTCCAAGGAAGCCGTGCACGTGCCGCCGGATTACGCCGCCGAGATGGTCCCCTTCGATCCGCTCGTCGGGGAATTCCGCGTGCATTACGCCGGCTTCTTCGATCCGGGTTTCGGCCATTCCGGGGCCGGCGGAGCGGGGGCTCGCGCGGTGCTCGAAGTGCGCTCGCGCGACGTGCCCTTCATTCTCGAAGACGGTCAGATCGTCGGACGCCTCGTCTACGAGCGCATGGCCGAGCGTCCCGAGGTGCTCTACGGCGCGGGCGCGGGCTCGAACTATCAGGCGCAGGGCCTGAAGCTTTCCAAGCACTTCGTCTGAACCGGCGCCCCTAGCGCAGGAAGACGTAGATGAAGACGACGAGGGCGGGGTCGCGTTCGTCGGCCGCGCCGACGACGTATTCCTCGACGAAATTCTCCTGCGCCTCGAACCCCTCGGCTTCGAGGTGGCTGGTGATCAGGTCATAGGTCGCGTCGATGTCGATGAAGGGTCCGGCGTGGACGAAGCGCAGGGCGTGGCCGGACGGGCTCTCGCCCTCTTCGAGCCCGATCGTGGCGAGTTCCGGCGCGTCGTCCCCGACTGGGAGCATGGCCGAGAAGCGAAAGCCCCGGTCGTCGGTCTTCGTGAACAGCATGAAGGGCCGGCCGACCGGCGCGACGCCGGCTTCGGCGGTGCGGCGCTCCAGCAGGGCGAAGGCCTCCTTCAGCGCGGTGAACCCGTCGTCCCATTCGCCAGAACCCCGAAAGACCGCCGCGCGCCGCGGCGTCAGCCGCACCGCGTCGATCCTGTCCACCGAGGCGGGCGGCGGGGCGAGCGTCGGCGCGTCGCCGGGGAGGTTGAACGGGCGGGGAAGGGCGAACGCTCCCGAGCCGTCGGGCAGGATCGGCGAGCGCAGCGCGCCTGAGCCGCTCTCCTCGCGCAGTTCGTCGGGCAGGTCGGGGCGCGCATAGGCGAGGGCGGGCGCCGCGCCGTCCGGGGCGACCAGGAGCGCCAGCACGAGGGCGAGCGCGCCGATACGGCCAGCCGCTCCCGCGCGTCGAGCCCCTACCAATCGCATCCGCCCCCTCCCGATCTTGCGCTGAAGGGCGATATACCCGATATGCCGGGCGGGATCGAGCGCATGGCGCGCGCCCGCAGCGGAGAAGCGAACCGATGGGCGGTCTGGCGGGCAGGCGTTTCCTCAAGATGAACGGCCTCGGCAACGAGATCACCCTGCTTGACCTGCGCGGGACGAAGATCGCGGTGGCGCCGCGCGAGGCGCGCGCGCTCGCCGCCGATCCCCGCTCCCGCTTCGACCAGCTGATGATCCTGCACGATCCGACGGAGCCCGGCGTCGACGCCGATATCCGCATCCTCAACGCCGACGGCTCGGAGGCGGGCGCCTGCGGCAACGGCATGCGCTGCGTCGCCTGGGCCATGACCGTTGACCCCGCGATGTCGGGCGGTCTCGATCGCGAGACGCTGCGCCTGCGCACCCGCGCCGGCGTGCTCTCGGCAGCCAAGCTCGACGAGACCACGTTCACCGTGGACATGGGCGCGCCGCGCCTCGCCTGGGACGAGATCCCCCTGCGCGATCGCTTCCCGGACACCCGCCGCATCGAGTTGCAGATCGGGCCGATCGACGCGCCGATCCTGCATTCGCCTGCGGCGGTGAACATGGGCAATCCGCATGCGATCTTCTTCGTCGAGGACGTCGACGGCTACGATCTGGGGAGGATCGGCCCGCTTCTCGAAAACCACCCGATCTTTCCGGAGCGCGCCAACATTTCGCTCGCGCAGGTTCTCGCGCCCGACCATATCCGCCTGCGCGTCTGGGAGAGGGGCGCGGGGCTGACGAAGGCCTGCGGCTCGGCCGCGTGCGCAGCGCTCGTCGCGGCCGCGCGCCTGCGCCTCACGGGCCGCGAGGCGATCGTGTCGCTGCCGGGCGGCGACCTGCGCATCGCCTGGCGGGAAAGCGATTCGCATGTGCTGATGACCGGCCCGGTGGAGCTGGAACACGAAGGCCGCATCGATCCCGACCTTTTCGTCGCTGCGGACGCGACGGGATGAGCGTCGAGACGATCACGTTCGGTTGCCGGCTCAATATCAACGAGTCGGAAGCTATGGAGCGGCAGGCCGCCGAAGCCGGGCTGTCCGACGTCGTGATCGTCAACACCTGCGCCGTCACCGCCGAGGCGACGCGGCAGGCCCGGCAGGCGATCCGCCGCGCGGCCCGCGAGAAGCCGGGCGCGCGCATCGTCGTGACCGGCTGCGCGGCTCAGATCGATCCCTCCGCCTTCGCGGCGATGCCGGAAGTCGCGCAGGTGCTCGGCAACCACGAGAAGACGCAAGCGCAGTCGTGGCGGCGCCTCGCCGATTTCGGCGTGTCGGAAACCGAGCGCGTTCGGGTCGACGACATCATGGCGGTGCGCGAGACGGCGTCGCACCTGATCGACGGAATGCGCGGCCACACGCGCGCCTTCGTGCAGGTTCAGAACGGCTGCGACCATCGCTGCACCTTCTGCGTCATTCCCTACGGCCGCGGCAATTCGCGCTCCGTGCCGGCCGGCGTCGTCGTCGACCAGATCCGCGCGCTCGTCGAAAACGGGGCGAAGGAGGTCGTGATCAGCGGCGTCGACGTCACGAGCTGGGGCCGTGACCTGCCGGGGGCGCCGGCCTTCGGGGCGCTGGTCAAGGCGATCCTGCGCCATATCCCGGACCTGCCGCGCCTGCGCCTCTCGTCGATCGATTCCGTCGAGGCCGACGACGATCTTCTCGACGCGATCGCCAGCGACCCGCGCCTGATGCCGCATCTGCACCTCTCGCTGCAGGCGGGCGACGATCTCGTCCTCAAGCGCATGAAGCGCCGGCATTCTCGCGCCGACGCGATCCGATTCTGCGCGGACGTGCGCCGCTTGCGGCCGGACGTCGTCTTCGGCGCGGACGTCATCGCCGGCTTTCCGACCGAGGACGAGGCGATGTTCGGCCGCTCCCTCGACCTCGTCGAGGAATGCGGGCTCACGCACCTGCACGTCTTCCCGTATTCGCCCCGTCCCGGCACGCCGGCGGCGCGGATGCCGCAGGTCGCGCGGGAGATCGTGAAGGACCGCGCCGCGCGTCTGCGCGCCGCCGGGGAGCGCTCGCTTCGCCGGCATCTCGACGGGGAGGCGGGTCTCGTGCGCCGCGTGCTGACCGAGCGCGGCGGCGTCGGCCGAACGGAGGCCTTCACGGCGGTGCGTTTTCCCGACCGCGTCGAGGCGGGCGCGATCCTCGACGTGCCCATCGCGGGCCATGACGGGCGTATGCTGATCGCGGCCTGAAAGGGAGTAGACAGTCGCAATTGAACGGCGCTAAGACGGGATTTCTCGTATTTGGCGTTGCGCGGAAGGGGTTTGCTGTGCCGACGTTTCCGGATCGCTTGGCGGAAGGCTATGACGCGTTCCTTTCGGGACGCTTCGAACGCGAGCGCGCGCGCTATCGCGAACTCGCCTCGCGCGGCCAGACCCCGGAGATCATGCTGATCGGCTGCTGCGATTCGCGCGTCGCGCCCGAAGCGATCTTCGACGCCGCTCCGGGCGAGATGTTCGTCACCCGCAACGTCGCCAATCTCGTGCCGCCCTATCAGCCCGACGGCGAGAACCACGGCACCAGCGCCGCGCTCGAATACGCCGTGCAGGTGCTGCGCGTGAAGCACATCGTCGTCCTCGGCCACGCCCAGTGCGGCGGCGTCGCCGCGCACGCAGCCGAGGGCGAGCCGCTCTCGCCGGGCGACTTTATCGGCAAATGGATCGCCACGATCGACCCGGCGGCCGCGACGATCCCGCCCTCGCAGCGCAACCGGCCCGATTACCAGCGGCTCCTGGAGCTGGCCTCGGTGCGCCAGAGCCTGCGCAACCTGATGTCCTTTCCCTGCGTGCGCATTCTCGTCGAGCGCGGCAAGCTTCAGCTTCACGGCGCCTATTTCGGCGTCTCGGACGGTCGGCTCCTCGCGCTCGACAACGAGACGGGCGAGTTCGCGCCGGTGGCGGATTCGGGCGGCGCTCGCCCGAGCCTGATGCGCTGCGACTGAGGCGTCGCTCCGCTTCGGAAATCCCCTTGCCCTGCCCCCCGCAGCGCGTCTATGGATAGGGCGTTGCGGGCGTAGTTCAGTGGTAGAACGTCAGCTTCCCAAGCTGAATGTCGTCGGTTCGATCCCGATCGCCCGCTCCAGATCGCCTGATAATCGACGCCCGGACGCGCCGCCAAACTGCGGCGCGGCGCTCGCGCGCGTTCTCACGTCGGGGGTCTCGCGACGATCCGCTCGACCGAAACCTCGTGCAGGGCGCGGCCGCCTTCGGCGAACGCCGTGACGTTGCCGATGGTCGTCTGGGCGATGTTGAGCATCGCCTCGGCGGTGAAGAAGGCCTGATGGCCGGTGATCAGGACATTGGGAAACGTCAAAAGGCGCGCGAACACGTCGTCCGGGATGAACCGGTTCGAGAGATCCTCGAAGAACAGGTCCGATTCCTCCTCGTAGACGTCGAGTCCGAGGCTGCCGATGATCCCCTCCTTCAGGCCGCGAATCGCCGCGCGCGTGTCGATCACCGCGCCGCGGCTGGTGTTGATCAGCATCACGCCACGCTTCATCTGGCGCAGGCAGGCCGCGTCGACGAGGTGACGCGTGTCCGGGGTGAGCGGACAGTGCAGGGTGACGACGTCGCAAGAGCCGAACAGTTCCTCGCGGTCGACGTAGCGCACGCCGAGCGCGACGCAGGCCGGGTTCGGAACCGGATCATGAGCCAGCACGACGCAGCCGAAACCCGTGAGGATGCGCGCGACGACCGCGCCGATCTGGCCCGTGCCGACGACGCCCGCGGTCTTGCCGTTCAGATCGAAGCCCAGCAGTCCTTCGAGCGCGAAATTGCCCTCGCGCACGCGGTTATAGGCCCGGTGGGTCTTGCGGTTGAGCGTCAGGATCAGGGCGAGCGCGTGTTCCGCCACCGCGTGAGGCGAATAGGCCGGCACGCGCGCGACGACGAGGCCGAGCTCCCGCGCCGCCTCGATGTCCACATGGTTGAACCCCGCGCTGCGCAGCACGACGAGGCGCACGCCGCGCCCCGCGAGGTCCTGCAGGGCGGCGCGGTCGAGCTCGTCGTTGACGAAGGCGCAGACCGCCTCCGCGCCTTGCGCCAGGGCCGCCGTCTCGGCCGAGAGCCGCACGTCGAGGTAATGCAACTCGTGCTTTCCCTCGGCGTTGGCGGCGTCGAGGAACTGGCGATCGTAAGACTTCGTGCTGAACACCGCCATTTTCATCGCCTGCTCCCTCGCCGGTTCGCGGACCCGATCGACCGCCGGAGGCCGGAAGGCCGACCGCAGCAAGGCATACAGCAAGAGCGGGTCCGGCCCTAGCCGACCGGCGCGCCGACCGGTTCTTGCCTACCCTTCCGCGGAAAGCACAGCGCGCGTCGTTTCTCCGACGACGTCGACATGGGTGAGGGCCTCGCGCAGGCGGTCGCGGTCGATCGGGTCGAGGCTTTTGACGGCGACGCGGGTCGAGGGTTTGCGCCCCGCCGCGAGGTCGCCGATCTGCTGGGCCAGCACGAGACGGGCGACGAAGGCGTGGATGTCGGCGAGCATGCGAGCGTCCGCCTCGCCCGCGCCGGCGCGTCGCGTGGCCTCGCGCAGCCGCTCCGCCGTCGCCGTGGAGGCCACGCCGTGGCGCAACGCCATGGCGCGCGCGCCCGCGACGATCGGGAAGAGCGCTCCTGCCTTGAGATCGACGCGCCCCGTCTCGTCCGTGCGCACGCGTCCGAACAGGGTGAGCGGCGCGCGCCGGGCGATGGCCTGCTCGGCGAGGAAGCGCGTCAGGCCGGGGCTGCGCCGGGCCGTGGCGGTGGCGTGGTCGCGCAGCGCCGCAGCCAGCCCCTCCGCGCCGGCCCCGCCGCCCGCCGCGGCGGCGACGAAATCGTAGAAGATGTCGACGTTGAGCAGCGCCTCCGGCTCGGGCCGCGCGGCCCAGGCGTCGAGCTGCGCCGTCCATTCGGACAGCCGCCGCCGAAAGGCGCGCTCGCCCGCCATGACGCCGCCCTTGCACAGGGGCACGCCCGCGCTGTCGAGGATGGCGTTGATCCGCGCGCCGAACTCAGTGAACCAGTCTTGCGGCGCATCGAGATCGCCGGCGTAGGAATCCTCCACGATGAGCGCGTTGTCCTGGTCCGGGGCGAGGAGGCTCTCCCCGCGTCCGCCCGAGCCGAGGACGAGGAGGCACCACCGCGCCGGGGCCGGTCCGCGCCCCGCCGAAGCGAGCTCCGCTTCGGCGAATTCCGCCGCGCGGGCCGCCATGGCCCGGTTCTCCGCCGAGATCACCGTCGAGACGCCCGTCGAATCCATGCCGTCGGCGAGGAGCGAGGCGGCGAGCGGCGTGAGCGCGGCCTGCGCGGACGCGAGATCCTCGGCGGAACGCGCCTGAGCGATCTCGTCGCCGACGGTGAGCGTCGCAAGCGCGCGCTCGCGCAGCAGCGTGCGCAGGGTGAAGATTCCGCAGATCGCGCCGTTCGGATCCGTGACGGGAAGGTAGCGCAGGTTGCGGCGCGCCATGAGGCCGAGCGCCCGATAGAGCAGCGTGTCCTGCGGCGCGG
Source organism: Microvirga sp. (assembly GCA_022241475.1). The sequence continues at coordinate 97,732 of JAKOMT010000004.1, forward strand.
CGATGACCGGGGCGCTCATCACCGCCGACACGGGCAGCGCCGCCGCGTCCGCGCCCGCCTTGCCCATCGCGCGCAGGACGTCGCGCTCGGTGACGATCCCCGCCCTGCCAGCCGCCAGCGGCTCGACGAGGAGGCATCCGATCCCCGCCGCGATCATGCGCGCGGAGGCGTCGCCGAGGCTGACGTCCGTCGACACGGCGCGCGCGGGCGAGGTCATGACCTCCGACAGCCGGTGCCGGTAGAGAAACCCGTCGATGGCGCGGCTGGCGCCGAGCGGGATGGCGCCGTCGGTGAAATCGGGCTTGCCGCCGGGGCGGTCGAACCAGCCCGCCTTCTCCTGTCGGGCGACGAGGTCGCGCGGCCGTCGCGAGGCGGCCTCGGCTTGCGCGAGCGTGCGCAGGCCCGCTGCGATCCAGTCCGGCCCGACGGCCGCGAACACCTCCGCGCAGGCGCGCGCGTCTCCGAGCGCCGTGTGTCGGCCCTCGATCACGACGCCCGCGGCCGCAGCCAGAGCCTCGAGCGACGGCTCGGCGAAGGTGTGGTCGAGCCCGGCGGCGACGAGCCCGATATCGAGGCTGCGCGGCTCCCGCCAGACGACGCCGGCGCGCGCCGCCTCAAAGCGCAGCACGGCGAGATCGAAGGCGATGGAATGGCCGATGACGACTGCGTCGCCGATGTAATGGGCGAGCTCCGCCAGCGCCTCGGCGATCGTCGGCGCGCCCGCCACGTCGGCGTCGGCGATTCCATGGATGCGGGTGGCGAGCGGCGGAATCGGTCTCTGTGGATCGACGAGGCGCAGGAGCGGCGCGTCGGGCGAGAGCATGAAGCCGGCCATGCGCACGGCGCCGATCTGCACCACGCGATCGCGGCGCACGTCGAGGCCCGTGGTCTCGAGATCCAGCGCGACGAAACGGCGATCGGCGAGGAAATCGCCCGTCCGCCCCGCCCCGCTTCTCACGGCGCGACCGAGGCCCGCGCCGCGATGGCCCCGGCCACCGCGTCATAGTCGATATCCTCGCGCATCCGGCGCTTGTAGTCGACGAAGCGGAAGGCGACGTTGTTGAGCACCATCCCGATATCCGAAACGCGGATCGCCTCCTCGACGGGGGCGTGCCGCATCAGGCGGCGCGCCGTCGCCCCGCTGATCTCCTCGGCCTTGCGCGGCGGCGCGGCCAACGCGTCGGCGAGGCGTCCGCGAAACTCCGCCACGACGTCGCTCCAGCCCTCGTCGGCGCGGTGCGCGGGCGCGGGCTCTCGCGCCAGCGCCGCCTCGTAGAGCGCCACGAGCGCGTCCTCCAATCCCTCCCGCGGGCCGAGAGGACGATCGCGCAGATCGCCCTCGAGGATCAGGATCAGATCCTGCGCGGCGCAGGCGAAGCCCTCCCATTTGCAGATGTCGAGCGCGAAGGCGAAACCCTCGTCCTGGAACAGGCGTGGACCCGCCATGCCGGTGCGGGCGCGCAGATAGGAATAGACCGAGCCCTGGGCGAGATAGGCCGCGCCGGAGCGGATCGCCTCGGTCGCGCCGTCCCAATCCGTCGCGCGCGGGCGCTCGACGCCCGTCAGCGTCTCGGAGACGCGCCGGCGCGCCGCCTCGATGAAGCGCGCCAGGCGGCCTCCCTCCCGCTCACGGGCGCGCGGGCATTGCGGGGAAGGTCTCGTCATCGCGTCGCTCATCGAATCGTCCGCCTATCGTAGCATTGACGGTTAACAGGCTTTGGATGACGAATACTACGCTCGACCGCTCATGTATAGCGAATCGGGCGTCACCTGTTCGTCGAAGACGCCGTATCAGAGCGTCGAGCGAAAGAGGTTCCTGGGGAGGATAACGTCGTCGCCCGCCGGTGATGCGAACACTTCTCCCTGTCTCTAAGGGAGGTCTTCAATGGCAAACAAGATCACGCCTGAAGTCGGGCGCGCTCACTGGGCGAAAACACGATCCCTCATGTTCGTGACCCTCGCAATCTGGGCGTTCTTCAGCTTCTTCATCCACTTTTTCGCCGTTCCCTTGAACTCCATTGTCATCTTCGGCTTTCCGCTGGGGTATTACATGGCCGCTCAAGGATCACTGATCATCTTCGTCATTCTGATTTTCTGGTTCTGCTCGAAGCAAAATCAGATCGACGAGGAATTCGGCGTCGCCGAAGACTGAACGGGAGGTTGACATGGCGGCTTCAATGAAAGGCGACTTCGTCGACAACCTCGGCAAAGTCTACGGAATTTACGTCGGCGGCTTCGCCGCTTTCGTCGTTCTCATGATGATCTTCACGGCGCTCGGCGTGCCCGACCGCGTCATCCTGTGGTGCTACATCGGCGCCACGATCGGCATCTACGCCTTCATCGGCATCATGTCTCGAACGAGCGCGGTGTCCGAGTATTACGTCGCCGGCCGTCGCGTTCCGGCGATCTACAACGGCATGGCGACGGGCGCCGACTGGATGTCGGGCGCGAGCTTCGTCGGCATGGCCGGGACGCTCTTCGTGCTCGGCTACGACGGTCTCGCCTTCGTGCTCGGCTGGACGGGCGGCTACGTGCTCGTCGCGGTGCTTCTCGCGCCGTACCTGCGCAAGTTCGGGGCCTATACGGTTCCCGACTTCCTCGGCACCCGTTACGGCGGCAACATGGCGCGGTTCGTCGGAATTCTCGTGCTCTTCGCCTGCTCCTTCACCTACGTGACGGCGCAGATCTACGCCTCGGGCATCATCGCCTCGCAGTTCCTCGATATCGACTTCAACTACGCCGTGTTCGCCGGTCTCGCCGGCATTCTGGTCTGCTCGATGCTCGGCGGCATGCGCGCGGTGACCTGGACGCAGGTGGCGCAGTACATCGTGCTGATCGTCGCCTATCTTCTGCCGGCCATCTGGATGTCGACCGTCCGCACGGGCGTTCCCATTCCGCAATTGATGTACGGCACGGTTCTCACCGACATCGGGGCCTATGAACAGTTGCTCGGCGTCGCGCAGTCCCACGTCGCGCCGTTCACGAACATGTCGCCGATGGACTACTTCTTCCTGATCTTCTGTCTGATGGTCGGCACGGCGTCGCTGCCGCACATCCTGATGCGCTTCTTCACGACCCCCACGGTCCGCGAGGCGCGCAAGTCGGTCGGCTGGTCGCTGTTCTTCATCTTCCTCCTGTACTTCACGGCGCCGGCCTACGCGGCGTTCTCGAAGTACAATCTCATGGACCTGTTCGTGAACAGTCCGGACTACCTGCTTCCCTACACGGCCATCCCGGCGTGGATGATCGAATGGGGATCGATCCAGGGCCACCAGCTCGTCACGATCTGCGGCATCAAGGCCGAGACGGTCATGGCGATCCAGGCGGCCTGCGAAGCGAAGGGTCACGTCGGCGGCTTCCCCTATTCGGAGCTGCGCCTGAACAACGACATGATCGTTCTCTCGACGCCCTCGATCGCCGGCATGCCCATCTGGGTGGTCGGTCTCGTCGGCGCGGGCGGCTTCGCCGCGGCGCTCTCGACCGCCGACGGTTTGCTGCTCGCCATCGCCAACGCCCTCAGCCACGACATCTACTACAAGATGATCAACCCCAAGGCCGACACGAAGACCCGCCTCACCATCGCGAAGGTGCTGCTGGTCGTCGTCGCGGTCGCGGCGGCGCTGCTGGCGCAGACGAAGCCCTCCGACATCCTGTCGATGGTGGCCTGGGCCTTCTCGATCGCGGCGGCCGGTCTCTTCGCGCCGCTGGTGATGGGCGTCTGGTGGAGCCGCACGACGAGCGCGGGCGCGATCGCGGGCATGATCGCCGGCTTCGGCATCACGATGATCTACCTGCTCGGCTCCAAGTACGGGCTGTTCATCGGCGAGCCGTGGGGCGAAGGCGCCTGGTTCGGCGTCAAGAGCATCTCGTCCGGCGTCTTCGGCGTGCCGCTGGCCTTCGCTGTCACCTACGTCGTCTCGCTGATGACGCCGGAACCGAGCCCCGAAATGCAGGATTTCGTCAACAACCTTCGCATGCCCTCGGGCGGCGCGATGATTGAACAGACGGCCTGATGGGCTCATCATCGACGCGCGGGGCTCTTCGGACTCCGCGCGTCCCGGACTGGCGGGGCGCTGCGGCGCCCCGATTTTTTGGAGAACCGGGGTTCCGGCCATGACGGGGATCGCGCGGCGATCCGGGAGGAGGGTGAGGTGGAATCGACCGGTCCGATCAACGCGAGCCCGCTGCGCGGCGTCCTCGTCCTCTGCATCGCCTTCGTGCTCGGCGTCGGCGCCTTCGCCTTCGGGGGGCACACGCCGATCGCGGCGACCTATTCCGGCGGCTCCTACGCGCTGTCGGCGCTGGCCGCGTTGCTGTTTTCGCGCGGCGTCCTCGAGTTCTTCATCGGCGTCGACCGCGACATCGCTTTCTTCATCGTGATGCGCAAGATCACGGACCCGCTGCTGGCCCTGTTCGCGCCGCTGACGCCCGGGTTCCTCCTGCCCTTCGCGGCATCGCTCTACGTGGCCTTTCTGATCTATTTCCTGAAGGTCTTCCTCTTCGGCGACATCGTGCTGGGCCTGCCGCCGCTCTTCATCCTGCTCTGGATCCTGATCGCCGCCGCTTGACCGCCGTCGCCGTTGCGCCATCATCATGCGATGAAGGCGGCGTGCGGAGTGCGGCGCATGGATCGGATCGGTCAGCTGGCGGCTTTGAGCGTCTTGCGCGCGACCGGTTTCGCGACCCTCGCCATCGGCCTCGCGATGGCCACCCTCGCCTTCGATCCGGCGTTGTCGCTCCAGGTCGGGGGTATCTTCTTTCTCCTCCTCGCCGTCGTCATGGATTACCGGGCCCGAGTCTACCCGCGCAAGCGGCGCATCCGCGAGAGCGAGGTCTGGATCATGCTGGCCGACGACCAGCGCCCACCGGAGGCGCTCGCCCGTCGGTTGATCGTGCCGGCCATGCAGCGTGAACTGCGCGAGAAGGGCTTGTGGGTCGCGAGCGTTTCCGCCGCCTGCCTCGGCCTCTCCGTGCTGACGACGCTCACGGGCGTCGCCTGAACCGTCACGCGGGACAGCTTGAGTCGGGCGTCGATTTCGCCTAACCCCGAGCGGTTCCTCAGCGACCCTCCGGGGAGCGGCTCGCAGCCGGCTCCGCACCGGGAGCCATCATGCGCCTCGCCGTCGTCCTGCCCCGAAACATGCGCTACGGCCCCGACGGCGCCACCTCGATCGACCTGTGCGCCCGCGACGCCGCGCTCCATTCCCGACACCGCGCCGGCATGACCGTCCTCTGCGAGGAGTCTCCGGGTCTGTTCGGCGACGGTCCCGTCGCCACGTTCCGCGCCCGCACGACCTTCGGGCGCGTGCGCGAGATCGCGCGACTCGCGCGCGGCCTCGCCCCCGATCTCGTGGTGGCGCACCAGCATCTGCCGACGGCGGCAGGACTCGCCGCGCGCCTGCCGGACACGCCGACGCTTCTCTACATGCACGGCATGCCGCGTCCCGCGAGCGGCTGGCGGCGCTGGCTCAAGGCGCGCCGGCATGATCGGCTCGCGGGCCTGATCTTCGTCAGCAGCGCCGCGCGCGACGCCTTCGCCGCCCTCTATCCGGACGTCGCCGCCCCCTCCTTCGTCGTCCCGAACGGGCTCGATCCGGCGCCCTGGCGGCCCGAACCCGGGCGCGCCGACGAGATCGTCTGCGTCGGCCGCATCGAGCCCGAGAAAGGCTCGCTCGAGATCGCCCGGGCGCTCGCCGACGCGCTGCCCGATCATCCCGGCTGGCGGGCGCGCTTCGTCGGGCCGGCGAGCCGCGATCCCGCCTACTCCCGCGCCTTCGCCGAAGCGATCGCCGTCTGCCCCGCGGTCACGTGGGAGGGCGCTCTGCCGTTCGAGAGGATGCGCGAGATCGCGCTCGGCGCGCGCATCGCCGTCGTCGCCTCGCGCAGCGAGGGCTTCGGGCGCGTCGCCATCGAGGCCTTCGCCGCCGGGCTCGCCCTGATCTCGACGCGCGCCGGCGGCCTCGACGAGGTGATCGGCGATTGCGCGCTGTCGCTCGCGCGCGGCGACCGCGATGAGATCGCGCAGGCGCTGCGGCGGCTGATCGCGGACGCGGCGCTTCGCGAAGACCTCGGCGCGCGCGGACGGGCGCGGTTCGAGGCCAATTTCACCATCGACGCCTTCGCCTCCGCCTTCGACGCGGCGGTCGAGAGCGTCGTCTCCGGCCGGAAGATCGAACAATGAGCCATCCGCAAGAACCCGTCCCGGTCCCGCGCAGCCATATCCGCAGCCATGCGCGCAGCCATTCCTGGGCGCGCCGCCAATGGGGAGCGCTGCGCAAGCGCTGGCTGCGCCTGCGGCATGGCGAGGCGGAGTTCGTCGCGGAGTATTTCGGCGCGCGCTTCGCCTGCCGGCTCGCCGACGGCGTCGGCAAGGGCGTCGCGCTCAACACCTACGACCATCGCCAGCTGAGCCTGATGCTGGACGTCGCGCGCCGCGAGCCGCCGGACCTGTTCCTCGACATCGGCGCGAATTTCGGCCTCTACGCCTGCGTTCTCGCGGCGAACGGGGTCGTTTCGCGCGCCGTCGCCTTCGAGCCCGATCGCCGCAACGAGGCGCAGTTGCGCGCCAACATCGCGCGTAACGGTCTCGACGGGATCATCGCCGTCCAACCCGTCGCGCTCGGGCCGCAGACGGGCGAGGCCCGCCTCGCGGAGGGGCCGGCGAGCAACCGCGGCGCCTCGCGTCTCGTCGACGGCGCAGGGGAGGAAGAGAGCGCGGCCTACACGGTGCCCGTGCGCCGGCTCGACGATCTCGTCCCGCTGTCGGGCGCCCGCATCCTCGCCAAGATCGACGTCGAGGGCCGCGAGGCGGGCGTGCTCGCTGGCATGGAGAGGGTGCTGCGCGAGAACCGCTGCTTCCTCCAGATCGAGGCCTTTTCCGATACCCATGTCGCGACGCTCGAAGCCTGCGGCTACCGGCCTCTCGGGACGATCGCCAACGATCAGTTCTGGGCGCGCCGGGACTGAGCGATTGCTCGGCCGCCGTCACGAACGGTCGGGATCGTGATCAGTCCGGATCGCGTTCATGCGCGCCGAGCGCTGGCGCGCCGATTGGCTCGCCGGGAGGCGCCCGGAATTGCGGATCGAGCGGCAGCGGCAGGGCCGGCATCGACCGCCCGTCCTCGCCCGCGAGCGTATGCGCGAAGACGCCGCGTTCGCGGAAATGCGCATCCGCCAGCGCCTCCTCGAGGGTGGCGACGATCGTGCAGCAGCAATCGACGCCGGCGAACCGGGCCGCCCAGTCCGAGGCGCTCGCTCCGAGGATGATCTGCGCCACCCCGGCGCGCGTCGCCGCAGGATCGCGCGAATCGTCGCGCAGCGCCTCGTCGAGGCCGATGATCGCGCAGAACGCGTCCCAGAATTTCCGCTCGATCGGCGCGGCGGCGACGAGCCTGCCGTCGGCCGTCGGATAGAGCGCGTAGCGCGGGCTCCCGCCGGTGAGCAGCGCGTCGCCCCCTCCCGGCCACCGTCCCGTGGAGAAGCCCGCCCCGAGCGCCCAGAAGGCGAAGGGGAACAGGTTCTCGGTCATCGCCACGTCGAGACGCCGGCCCCGCCCCATGCGGGCGCGGTCCTGCAGCGCGAGCAGGATGTTGATCACGGCCGGATAGGCTCCGCCCGCGACGTCCGCGACGAGCGCGGGCGGCACGACGGGCGCGCCCGTCGGCCCCGGCGAGAGCGAGAGCAGCCCCGAATCGCCCATGTAATTGAGATCGTGCCCGGCGGAGCCGGCCTTCGGTCCGGTCTGTCCGTAGCCCGTGATCGAGCAATAGATCAGGCCCGGATTGACGCGCGCGAGGCTTTCGAAATCGAGCCCGAGCCGCGCCATCACGCCCGGCCGGAATTGCTCGACGATGACGTCGGCGCGCGCGATCAGCGGATCGAGGCGGGCGCGGTCGGCCGGGTCCTTGAGATCGAGGGCGAGGCTCGTCTTGCCCCGGTTGAGCAGCGCGAAATTCGCGCTGTCGCGCCCCCAGCGCGGCGCATAGGCGCGCATGTCCTCGCCGGTTCCCGGCCGCTCGATCTTGACGACCTCCGCGCCCGCCTCGGCGAGGATCAGGGTCGCCATCGGGCCGGGCAGGAGCGTGGAGAAGTCGAGGACGAGGAGGCCGTCGAGGGGACGCGCGCTCCGATCGGGAGCGGGACCAGGCTCGGAAGGCGGCACGGCGTCCGTCATGGCGGCGCTCCGGCGCTGCTGGTGACCCCGACAGGACTTGAACCTGTGACCTACGGTTTAGGAAACCGTCGCTCTATCCGGCTGAGCTACGGGGCCGTCAACGCCCGATTATCACGGAGACGCGCGCCGCGCCATAGGGGGCGGCGCGCGTTGGATGGTGATGTGATCAGGGCGCGGATCACGTCGGCCAGGGCAGGCGCTCGAAGTCGAAGCCCTCGCCGTCGCGGCGCACGTGGCCCACATTCGGGAAGCCCCAATGGTAGCCGGCCACCAGCATCCGGTCGGCCGCGGCCATGTCGAGCAGGCGGATGCGGGTCTCCACCGCCATCTCACGGTCCATGTCGAACATCACAGACCAGCCGGGATTGCGCACGAACAGGAAGGGCAGGTGCGCCGCGTCCGAGACGAGCAGCAATTGAGCGTCGCCCGAATGCACGCGGAAGGCCATGTGGCCTGGCGCGTGCCCATAGGCGGCGACGGCGACGATCCCCGGCGCGAGCTCGTCGCCGTCGCCGTAGGGCCGGACGGACAGCGCGCCCGGGCCGCCCTGCGCGAAGATGCGCTGCGCCGCCGCGAAGCCGCCCCGGCGGTTCTCCGGCGCGCGTGAGGCTTCGCCCTCGTCGAGCCAGAAGTCCATCTCGGCCTGCGGCGCGAGAACCTCGGCGTTGGGGTAGATCGGCGCGCCGTTCGCGTCCTTGAGGCCGGAAATGTGGTCGCCGTGGAAATGCGAGATAATCACCATGTCGATGTCGCCCGGCTGCACGCCGATCGCGGCGAGGCCCGGCACGAGCCGCCCGAGCGGCGCGTCGGCGCCCGGGCCGAATCCGGTGTCGATGAGCACGAGCCGGTCGCCGGTGCGGATCAGCGTCACGGTGAAGGGGTTCTCCAGCGTGTCCTCCGGGCGCTGCGCGGCGGCCAGCGCGGCGCGGACCTCCTCGATCGGGGCGTTGGCCACGAATCCGTCCTGCAACGGCCCGCCGCGCACGCCCTCGAGCATGGCGACGACGTCGATGTCGCCGACGGCGTAGCGATAGGCGCCGCCGATATCGGCGAAGGAGCGGGCGCCTTGCGCGCGCGCCGGCGTCACGCCGAACCCGAGGCCCGCGCCGCCCGCGAGCGCCGCCAGCGACAGGCCCGAGAGGGCGAGAAGTTCACGTCGGTTCTGTTTGATCATGCGGATGGTCCCCTTTTTCAGAACGAATGAATCCGTCGAATGGTGACCGGCTAGATGGCGGAGGCCCAGCCCGCGAGAAGGCCGCCGGTTTCACGTTCGTGTGAGAAGTCGGGGGACGCCCAAACAAAAAAGGCCCCGGGGACCGGAGCCTCGCATCGGGCGTTTCCCGAACGGAAGAAGCCTGAATTTCGGGAATTTGGTGGAGCCAGGCGGAATCGAACCGCCGACCTCTTGAATGCCATTCAAGCGCTCTCCCAACTGAGCTATGGCCCCACTTTTCAACCGCAGCTTTGGGGAGCCGCGGGTCCTGCGCATCACCGTCGCCGGCGATGTGGAGCGCCTGTTTAACCGGGCGCCCTACGAAGTCAAGTGTCTTCTTCGTCGTCGATGTCGCCGTCGATCAGATCGGAGACGTCGTCGTCGCTTTCCTCGTCGTCGGGCAGGAACGCGTCGTCCGTGTCGTCGTCCTCGATCTCGATGTCGTCGTCGTCCACCGTGGCGGCCGCCTTCTCGTCGGCGCCGTCCGCCTCCTCGAGCGGCACGAGCACGACGTCGTCGGCGACGACCTCGTCTTCTTCCGCTTCGACTGCCGCCTCGACGACGACCGGGCGAGCTTTCACGACGCCCTCGAAATACGACAGCGGGTAGGACGCGCCCGTGTAGGGCGACACGATCGGGTCGCGGTTGAGGTCGTAGAACTTGCGCCCTGTCTCGGGGCAGGTCCGCTTTGTGCCGAGTTCCGTTTTGGCCACGGGTCGAACCCTTCGATTGCTCGCGGTAATGGATTGCGCTGCGTTTGTCGCGGATCGTCCGACTTGTCAAATGGGAAATGCGCCGGGCGGGTGACGCGCGCGGCGCCGCATGCTAACGAGCGCCGGCCCGAAGCGCGCCGTTTGGGCCGCATCCCCTTCCGCCGCCGTCGCGGCCGGCGCGCGCCGGCCCGTATCGAGGACTTCGCCCGTGTCGCACGGTCTCGCGCCCGCCCCCCTCTCCGCCCGCCCCGGACATCCCCTGACCGGGAGCCTGCGCGTTCCCGGCGACAAGTCGATTTCGCACCGCGCCCTGATTCTCGGGCTTCTCGCGATCGGCGAGACGCAGATCGAGGGGTTGCTCGAAGGCGACGACGTGTTGCGCACGGCCGACGCCTGCGCCGCGCTCGGCGCGCGGATCGAGCGTCTCGGCGAGGGTTCGTGGCGGGTCGCCGGGGTCGGGATCGGGGGATTGTCGACTCCGGCCGGGCCGCTCGATTTCGGCAACGCCGGAACGGGCTCTCGCCTGATGATGGGCGTCGTCGGCTCGCATCCGGTCACCGCGACCTTCGACGGCGACGCGAGCCTGCGCAAGCGCCCCATGGGCCGCATCGTCGAGCCGCTCACGCGGATGGGCGCGACGGTGGTGAGCCAGGCCGAGGGGGCGCGCCTGCCGCTGACCCTCAGCGGTCCGCGCGAGTCGATCCCCGTGGTCTACGAGACGCCGGTGCCCTCGGCGCAGATCAAGTCGGCCGTGCTGCTCGCGGGCCTCAACGCGCCCGGAACCGTGACCGTCATCGAAAAGGAGGCGAGCCGCGACCATACGGAGCGGATGCTGCGCCTGTTCGGGGCCGAGGTCACCGTCGAGCCGCATGGCGAGACCGGCCGGCGCATCGCGCTGCGCGGCCAGCCGGAACTGCGCGGAACGCGCGTCGTCGTCCCCGCCGATCCGTCCTCCGCCGCCTTCCCCATCGTCGCGGCGCTGATCGTCCCGGGTTCGGACGTCCTCGTCGAGGGCGTGATGACCAATCCCCTGCGCGCCGGCCTCCTGACGACGCTGCTGGAGATGGGCGCCTCGATCGAGATCACGAACGAGCGCGAGGACGGCGGCGAGACGGTTGCGGATCTGCGCGTGCGCCATTCCGCCCTGCGCGGCGTCGACACGCCAGCGTCGCGCGCGCCCTCCATGATCGACGAATATCCGATCCTCGCCGTCGCCGCCGCCTTCGCCACGGGCGAGACGCGCATGCGCGGCCTGCACGAGCTGCGCGTGAAGGAATCCGATCGTCTCCAGGCCGTCGCCGACGGGCTCGCCCAGGCGGGCGTCGAACACCGCATCGAGGGCGACGATCTGATCGTCTCGGGGGCGGGCGAGGCGCCGCGCGGGGGCGGCACGGCCGCGACGCATCTCGACCATCGCATCGCCATGAGCTTCCTCGTGATGGGCCTCGCCGCGCGCGAAGGCATGGCGGTCGACGACGGCGCGATGATCGCCACGAGCTTCCCGGCCTTCATGGATCTCATGCGCGGCCTCGGCGCCGATATCGGCGAGGGCGCGCTGCGATGACGCCGCCGCTCGTCGTCGCCATCGACGGCCCGGCCGGCGCCGGCAAGGGCACGCTCGCCAGGCGTCTCGCCGCGCATTACGGGCTGGCGCATCTCGACACCGGGCTGCTCTACCGCGCCGTAGGCCGGACGCTGCTCGACGCCGGATCGCCGCTCGACGACGAGGACGCGGCGCACGCGGCGGCGCTCGCCCTCGATCTCGGCGCGCTGTCTCCGGAGCGACTGCGCGATCGGGGCGCGGGCGAGGCCGCGTCCGTCGTTTCGGCCTATCCGGCGGTGCGCGCGGCGCTCCTCGCCCAGCAGCGCCGCTTCGCCGCCCGGGCGGGCGGCGCGGTGCTCGACGGGCGCGACATCGGCACGGTGGTCTGCCCCGACGCTGCCGTGAAGATCTACGTCGTCGCCTCGGCGGAGGAGCGGGCCCGCCGGCGCCATGCCGAGCTCGCGCAAGCCGGGGAAACCGCCTCCTTCGCCGACATCCTCGCCGACATCCTCAAGCGCGACGAACGCGACATGAACCGCGCCTCCGCGCCTCTCAAGCCCGCCGACGACGCGGTGATTCTCGACACCACCGACCTCGATCCCGACGCCGCCTTCGCCGAGGCCTGCGCCATCGTCGACGCCGTCGCGGCGGACGTCGCGCAGCGCCCCTGACGCCGTTCACGCGATCGTGACGGGGTCCCGGTCGTGGCTGCGTACCGGCTTGAGGGGACGGGGCGCCGCGCACGCGATGTAACGGACTTGCGCGCTCCTCGAGCGCCACGCACTCTGGTTGCGTGGGAAGGCGACCGCATCCCCGGACGCCGCGAGCACAGGACGACGCGCATGCTGCGGAACCTGCTCCCGCGCCGGATCGGGGTCGTCATCGCTCCCCTGGCGTTCTGCCTGTCCATCACGGCCGCATCCGGCGCGCGCGCGCAGACCGAGGTCGACGTGGCCCTCGTCCTCGCGGTCGACATTTCCTTCTCGATGAGCATGGACGAGCTGGCGCTGCAGCGTGACGGCTTCGTCTCGGCCTTCCGTTCGCAAGACGTGCACGACGCCATCGCCAACGGGCTGACCGGGCGCATCGCGGTGACCTACATGGAATGGGCCGGCGCCGGGGGAGCGCCGGCGCTCGCGCCCTGGGCCGTGATCGAGGACGCGGCCGGCGCCGAGGCCTTCGCCGCCGAGATCGAACGGCGTCCCCTGCGGCGCATGCGCCGCACCTCGATCTCGGCCGCCATCGACCGCGCGGTCGACGCATTGTCCGCCAGCGGCGTGCTGGCGATCCGCGAGGTGATCGATATTTCGGGCGACGGCCCCAACAACGAAGGCCGCCTCGTCGAGGCCGCGCGGGACGCGGCGCTCGACCGTGGCGTCGTCATCAACGGCCTGCCGATCATGATCGACCGGCCGGGCTCGATCGACATCGCGGCGCTCGACGCCTATTTCGTCGGATGCGTCATCGGCGGACCGGGCGCCTTCGTCATCCCGGTGCGGGCGGCCGACCAGTTCGCCGAATCGATCCGGCGCAAGCTCGTGCTGGAGATCGCGGGGCTCGAGCCGGAGCCGGAGCTCGTCCGTCGGGTCGACGATTCACCCCCCGTCGATTGCCTCGTCGGCGAGACGCTCTGGATGCAGCGGCGCGGCTTCGCGCCCTGATCCGCGCGAGGGCGGGGGACTTCTAATCCGCAAGCACCGCGTAGACGTCGCCGGAATTGGCGTCGTGCGGCAGCGCATCGATCCGGCGGGCCACGGTTTGCGCGTCGAGCCATTCGCCCGCCTCGAGGCGCTGCGTCTCGCCGAGCGCGAGGTCGAAGCGATAGCGCCCGAGCGCCGCCAGTCGCGCGAGGCAGGCATGCGCAACATCGCGCTGGATCGTCGTGAATTCGAAGGACAGCGCCGGCGGCGCCTGCGTCAGTCCGGCGAGGACGCGGTCCTCGAAGCCTTCCACGTCGATCTTGACGAAATCGGGCGCGCCGAACTCCGCGATGAGCGAATCGAGTGTGCGCACCGGCGCCGTGATCCTGTGATCCCAGGTCTGCCCCTCCCAGCCCGCCGCGCCCGCCGCGGCGCGCAGGAAGTCGGCGGAGGCCGTGGTCACGGTGGGGTTTTCGCTGTTGACGTGCAGTTCGATCTCGCCGGGGCGATCGCCGGCCGCCGCCGCGAGCAGGCTCACGTCCGGGTCGCGGCCATGGAGGAGGCGCAAAGCGCGCATCGCGCCGGGCTGCGGCTCGAGCGCCACCACGCGCGCCCCGAGCCGGCGGAAGCTGGCGACGCGGTCGCCCACATGCGCGCCGACGTCGAAGGCCAGCGCGCCCGGCCCTACGAACCGGCCATAGAGGGCGTCCATGGCGGCTGCGCGCTCGCCGTCGCCGCGATAGAGGCGCAGCGAGCGGCCGATGGCCCGCGCCGTCCCGCGCGGCCGCAGCCCCTGTTTCGTCGCGTCGATCGTTTCGCTCGCCATCCCGCAATCCTCGCCTTTATTTCTCGCATCGCCGCCCGATAATGGTCCGTCCCTCCATCAGGCGCGTATCTTGACGGTCGTTCGTAGCGTTCCGCCGCCGGATGCGCCAAAACGAACCCAGACCTGCCGCGCCCGGTCCCGCCCTCGTGGAACCGCTCGGGCGCAGCGCCATTGACAGAGCATGATGACCGACCTCGCGCCGATCTCCGACATCCCCACCCGCGCCGACCGCCCGGGCGACGCCGACGCTCTGTTCTACGCGGGACGGCGCTCAGCGGTTCTGCGGTCCGTCCCCCTGAGCGCGCCCGAGCCCGGCGAGGCCCTCGTGCGCACGCTCTGGAGCGCGCCGAGCCGAGGCACGGAGCGCCTTGTTTTCGAAGGCCGCGTCCCCGCCGACGAGCGCGACCGGATGCGCGCGCCGTTTCAGGAGGGCGATTTCCCCTTCCCCGTGAAATACGGCTATTGCGCGGTCGGCGTGGTCGAGGAGGGCTCGGCGGATCTGCTCGGGCGAACCGTCTTTTGCCTGCATCCGCATCAGACGCGTTTCGTCGTCCCCGAGAGCGCGCTCGCGCTGGTGCCCGACAAGGTGCCCGCGCGGCGAGCGGTGCTTGCGGCGAACATGGAGACGGCGCTCAACGCGGTCTGGGATTCGGGCGTCGCGCCCGGCGCGCGGGCGATGGTGGTGGGCGGCGGCGTCCTCGGGCTGCTGGTCTGCGCCCTGATCGGGCGGATGCCTGGCGTCGAGGCGACGCTCGTCGACGTCGATCCCGCGCGCGCGCCGCTCGCCGCCGCGCTCGGCTGCGGCTTCTCGAAGCCGCTCGACGCGCCCGGCGAGATGGACGTCGTGTTCCACGCCTCGGCAAATCCGGCCGGTCTGTCCTGCGCGCTCGCCTGCGCCGGGGACGAGGCGCGCATCGTCGAGATGAGCTGGTACGGCTCGCAGCCCGCGCCCGTGCCGCTCGGCCTCGCCTTCCACAGCCGCCGGCTGCAGATCGTGTCGAGCCAGGTGGGGCGCATCGCGCCCCTGATGCGCCCGCGCTGGGATTACGCCCGACGCCTCGCCAAGGCGCTCGACCTGCTCGACGATCCCCGCCTCGACGCGCTGATCACCCACGAGATCGCCTTCGCCGACCTCCCCGCCGCGCTGCCCGCCCTGCTCGCCCCCGGCGCGCCGGGCCTGTGCGTCGCCGTTTCCTACGCGTAACCGCTTTCCTTGGAGTACCTGCCCATGTTCGCCGTCGAAGTCCGCGACCACGTCATGATCGCCCACAGCTTCCGGGGAGACCTGTTCGGCCCCGCCCAGAAGCTGCACGGCGCCACCTTCGTCATCGACGTGGCCTTCTTCCGCCGCGAACTCGGCCCGGACGGCGTCGTCGTCGATATCGGCCGCGCCCATGACGCGCTGAAGGCGACGCTCGGGCCGCTGAACTACCGCAACCTCGACGAAGTTCCGGAATTCGCCGGCGTCAACACGACGACCGAATTCCTCTGCAAGCACATCTTCGACGCCATGGCGGCGGCCGCGCGCAGCGGCGAACTGGGGCCGGGCTCGAAGGAGATCGCGCGCATCCGCGTGCTGATCGGCGAATCGCACGTGGCGCGCGCCTGGTACGAGGCGGATCTGGCGTGAGCGAGAGGGCCATGGTCCGGGCCGCATTCGCGATCCCGGGCGATCTTGCGAGCCCGACGGGCGGCTACGCCTACGCGCGGCGCATACTGCCGCTGCTGGCGGGCGAGGGCGTGAGCGTGACGCATCTCGCCCTGCCGGCCGCGTTTCCGCATCCCGACGAGGCCGACCTCGCGCGGACGCAGGCCCTGCTGAGCGAGGCCGCGCGCGAAAACGTGCTGCTCGTCGACGGTCTGGCGCTCGGCGCGATCCCGCCGGGGCTGATCGCGGAGATCGCTCCGCGCATCGTCGCGCTGGTGCATCATCCGCTCGGGCTCGAGACTGGCCTTTCCGAAGAACGCGCCGCGGAGCTTCTCGCCAACGAGGCGGCGGTGCTGGCGCTCTGCCCCCGGATCGTCGCGACAAGCCCCACAACTGCGCGAACGCTCGTCGCCGATTTCGGCGTCGCCGCATCCCGGATCGGCGTGGCCGAGCCGGGAACGGATGCGGCGCCGCCCGCCCGTGGCGGGCCGCCCGGCGCTCCGCCGGCGCTTCTGGCGGTCGGATCGGTGTCGCCGCGCAAGGGCCAGCGACTCCTTGTCGAGGCTTTGGCGGGTCTTCCCGCATCGCTCGAATGGCGCCTCGTCATCGCCGGGGCGAATCGCGACGCGGACGAGGCCGCCGCCCTGCGCGCGCTGATCGCCGAACGCGGCCTCGGCGCGCGGATCGATCTCGTCGGGGCCGTCTCCGAAGACGCCCTCGCGGACCTCTACGCCGGCGCGGACCTCTTCGTGTCGGCCTCGCTCTACGAGGGCTATGGCATGGTGCTCGCGGAAGCCATGGCGCGCGGCCTGCCGATGGTGGTCTCGACGGGCGGCGCGGCGGCGCAGACGGTCCCGGACGGAGCGGCTCTGAAGGTCCCGCCGGGCGACGTCGCGGCGCTTCGCGAGGCGCTGGAGCGCGCGATCTGCGACGAGACCCTGCGGGCGCGCCTCGCGGCGGAATCGGCCCGGGCGGGAGCGGCGCTGCCCCGCTGGGAGGACGCCGCGCGCGTCGTGGCGCGGGCGATCATGGACATTGGACGAGAGAGAGCGTGATGAGTGGATTTTCGGTCGACTGGCTTTCCCTGCGCGAGGGCGCGGACCACCGTTCGCGCGATCGCGCGCTTCTCGCCGCGCTTTCGGCGGCTTTCGCCGGCCGCCAGGAGATCGACGTGGTCGATCTCGGCTGCGGCTCCGGCTCGAACCTGCGCGCGCTCGCCGCGCATCTGCCGGCGCGGCAGAACTGGCGGCTCGTCGATCACGACGCGGCGCTGCTCGCAGCCGCGCGCGAGACGATCGCGGACTGGGCCGACGAGGCGCGCCGCGACGGCGACAATCTCGAGGTCGAGACGGACGGCAAGCGTCTGCGCGTTTCGTTCGTGCAGGCCGACCTCGCCCGCGACGTCGACGCCGTGCTCGATCCGACCCCCGCCCTCGTCACGGCGGCCGCCCTGTTCGATCTCTGCTCGCGCGACTGGATCGCCCGCTTCGCGGCGGCCGTAGCGAAACGGGGCGCGGCCTTCTACACCGCGCTGACCTATGACGGGCGCGAGACCTGGGAGCCGCCGCACCCGGCCGACGCCGCGGTGCTCGCGGCGTTCCATGCGCATCAGGCGAGCGACAAGGGCTTCGGCCTGTCCGCGGGGCCGCAGGCGACGCAAGTTCTGGCGCAGGCTTTCGCCTCGGCCGGCTACCGGGTGGAGACGGGCGACAGCCCGTGGCGTCTCGGCTCGGACGACGCGGCCCTGATCGCCGCTCTCGCGAACGGCGCGGCGCAGGCCGTCGCCGAGACGGGCGACCTGCCGGCGGCCGATGTCGAGAGCTGGCGCGCGGCGCGGACGAAGGCGGGCGTCTCCTGTCTCGTCGGTCACGCGGACCTGCTAGCGCACCCGGCCTGAGCCGGGCAGCATCCGGCGCAAGGTCGCGTCGCGCAGCGCGTAATGGTGATGCAGCGCCGCCGCCGCGTGCAGGAGCAGCAGGGCGGCGAGCATGACGGCGAAGATCTTGTGCGCCACGAAGATCGGCTCGGCGACGGGGAAGCCGCCGCTGATCGGCAGGGTGAGCGGGACGCTCCAGAACAGGTTCACCGGGGCGCAGCAGGCGGACGTCGCGGCCCAGCCGGCGAGCGGCGTCAGAAGCATCAGGGCGTAGAGCAGGATGTGCGTCGCCTTGGCCGCGACGCGCTTGATGGCCGGCATCGGCACGAGCGGCGGGGCGCCCGCGACCCAGCGCGTGGCGAGGCGGATCACGGTCAGGCCGACGACGATCAGGCCGAAGGATTTATGCAGTTCGTAGAGCAGGTTCACGAGCGGCGAGGGATCGAGACTGGTCATCACGAGGCCGGTCGGGATCATCCCGAGAATGATGATCGCCGTCGCCCAGTGCAGGGCGATCTGAAGGCCCGAATAGCGCTCCGGCCGCGTTCGCGCCGGCGAGGTCACGGTCGTCATGGGCCCTCCTTCGTCAACTCGTTCCCGGCTCCCGCGCTCCCGGCTCCCGCGCGCAGGTCGCAATCGAACAGGACGTCGCCGCCGTCGAGTAGAAACGTCCGCGTGGCCGGGCGCAAGGCGCCCGACAGGGTTTCGATGACGGGCAGTTCGAGCCCGGGCTTGCCCGAGCCGATCAGCACGGGCGCGACGAGCATGTGCAGCCGGTCCACGCAGCCCGAGGCGAGGAAATCCGACACCGTGCGCGCCCCGCCCTCGATCAGCACGCGCGCGAAACCGGCCCGCCCCAGCGCCGCGACGATCTCCCCCGGAGCGATGAGCCCGTCCGCCCCGCGCTCGACGCGCAGGAATTCGACTCCGTCGGGCGGCGCGCCCGGGCGGTCGGACCCGCCGATCACGATCCTGCGAGCCCCGTCATCCGCGAAACAGACCGCGCCGGCCGGCGCCCGGCCCGAGGGGTCGATCACGACGCGCGCGGGAGACGCGCCCGGAGCGCGGCGCACCGTCAGCATCGGATCATCCGCGATCACCGTTCCGACGCCCACGACGACGGCGTCGACATGGGCGCGGATGGCGTGGAGATGGTCCAGAGCCGCCTCGCCGTTGATGTATTTCGAATCCCCCGTGACGGTCGCGATGCGCCCGTCGAGGGACTGCCCCAGCTGGGCCACGACGAAGGGCCGCGAGGTCGTCCCGGAACCAAAGCAGGCGAAACAGGGTTTCATCATTGATCTATGGCCACTTTGCCGTCGTAGAACCGTTGCATCCACGAAGCGTTCGACCGATATCGGCAGGGCGATGGTCGAGTGGTCGGTCGCTTCGGATGCGTGGGGGGATATTTAGCGCTCGGTGGGGCCTTGAACAGTGCGATATGATCCGCACGCGTTCGTAAGGTTTCATCCGGGCCCCACTCGTCACCGATAGGAAGCCCAGTTCCATGATGCGTCTTGTTCTTGGTTACTCCGGCGATCCGGGTCTGATGAGCGTCGAACGCGCGATCGCCGAGTTTCGCCTCGCCCGTCCCTTGCTCGTCTCCGACGGCGGCGTGGACGCGCTCGTCATCGGCGTCGAGGACGTCGACGCCGAGCTGTGCCGTCGGCTCGACGTCGTCGCCGGCGGCCGCGCCCGTCTCATTCTCACCGGCCCGCGCCTGCGCCGGCTCGGCCTCGACCGCGAGGATCACGGCGCCGTGGCGCTGCCCGTCGTCGATCCCGCGCGCGTCGAGGCGCTCGCCCGCCGCATCGACGCGCGCATCGACGCGCCGGTGCGCGCCGTCTCGCAGATCGATCTCGACGGGCTGGAGCTCGCGCGTCTCGCGCTGGTGTCGCCAGCGGTGATCGTCATTCCGCTCCCCGACGAGATGGAGCGCGAGCCGTCGATCCTGACCGTCACCGGCGAGGATCTGCGCGCCTATCGCCGCAAGGAGGCGACGCGCCTGCGCATCGCCAGCCGCGCGCCGGTGCCGCTCGAAGGCGCGCCGGACAGCGAGTTCGTGGTGTTCCGCGGCGGCGAGGGCATGCGCGACCAGGTCGCGATCATCGTCGGCAAGCCCGATCTCACAAAGCCCGTCTTCGTGCGGCTGCATTCGGCCTGCCTGACGGGAGATCTCTTCGGCTCGCTGAAATGCGATTGCGGCGACCAACTGCGCGGCGCCGTGCGGGCCATGACCGAGGGCGAGGGCGGCATCCTGCTCTATCTCGACCAGGAAGGCCGCGGCAACGGGATCGCCAACAAGATCCGCGCCTACAAGATGCAGTCGGAGGGCTTCGACACCTACGACGCCGACGAGGCGATGGGCTTCGGGCTCGACCAGCGCCGCTTCGATTTCGCCGCCCGCATGCTGATCCAGCTCGGCGTGGCGAGCGTCAGGGTGCTGACCAACAACCCGCTCAAGATCGGAGCGCTTCAGGAGGCCGGGCTCACCGTGGTGGCCGAGCGCTCGATCGGGCGCGCCCATCCGGAGAACCTGCGCTATCTCGCGTCCAAGCGCGACCGCGCGGGGCACATGATCGACCTCGACGCGGTGCTCGCCGCGCCGCATCAGGATTGACGGGCGCTTTCGATCTCGCGCCCGCCGAGGAGACGCCGTCCCGTCGAGACCCGGGGCGGCGTCTTTTTTTGTCCCGCTTCGCTATTGCGCCGACCATGCGAGAATGCGCCGCGCCGTCTCCGGGCCGCGCGCCTGTGAGGCGATGCCGTAATGCTCGGCGAGCCGTCCGAGCGCGCGGGCGATCACCACCTTCGCCGAGCGCGCCGGCCAGCCGCGCTCGCGCTCGATCTCCGCGATCGGTTTGAGAAAGCCGCAAAGATCGACGAGCAGGTCGGCGTCCTCGCCCCCCAGACGGTCGACGATTCGCGCCAGGCGCTGGCGGGCGGCGATGCGGGTCTCGGTCGGATCGGCCGCCCGCGCGCCGGAGCCTCCCCCCGCCCCGGCGCCGAAGCGGTCCCAGTCGAGCCCGATCCCCGGCATGATTCCCGCGAGCGTCAGATCGCGCCGCAGCCGCTCGCCGGCCTCCAGCCTCGCCGCGTCGATGAGCGGATCGCCCTTCGGGCCGCGCCGCGAGGCGAGCCAGGCGAGCGGGCTCTCGTCGCGGTTGACCCGCGCGCGGGCGCCGTCGTCGAGCGTGACGGTCCGCGACCGACGGTGTTGCGCGGCGAAGCCCTCCGTCGCGTCCAGCCCCTCCGCCCGCGCCGCCGCCCGCCGCAACAGCGCCCGCCCGGCTTTCGAGATCACCATATCCGCGCCCCGCGCCTCGACGAGATCGCGCGCGAGAAGCGCGTCGAGCGCGGCGAGCGGATGCTCCCCGCCCCCCAGCGACACCCGCGCCGGGCCGTCATTCGTCGCCACGCCCGCTTCCGCGCCCGCCGATGCGCAAGCGCTCCCGCGCGCTTTTCGAACGACGACCCGCCCCTCCTCGAACGGATGCGCCCGCGCCGCCGCCCCCGCGCCGTCGAGGGCCTTCAGGAGCCGCATGGCGGGTCGGCCGGGGGCCTCGGCGGGAGAAAGGGGGGACTTGGAGAGCGAAATGTTCATGAAATTTTCCAATCGCGACGATCTGGAGTAGAATGATCAGGCGGCGATGGAAGCGCGGGGAGTGGCGATTGTCAAGAAAATATTCCTAATTATATACTTGACAAAGTACATGCCGCTTCATAGGTTTGGCCATCGAAGGGACCAAGCCATGAAACTCGATAGCCCGATCTTTCAGGACGCCGACAAAGCCCGCGAGCATCTTGAGGCTCAGCGCTGGCCGAATGGCCCCATTTGCCCGCATTGCGGCAATGCCAACGGCGACCGCATCACCAAGATGCAAGGGAAAGCGCACCGTCCCGGCCTCTACAACTGCATGGAATGCCGCGAGCAGTTTTCCGTCACCGTGGGGACGGTGTTCGAGCGCTCCAAGATCGCCTTGAACAAGTGGCTGTTGGCTACGTTCCTTCTCACGTCCTCCAAGAAGGGCATGAGCGCGCACCAGCTGCACCGCATGCTTGGCGTTACCTACAAGACCGCTTGGTTCATGGCCCATCGTATCCGCGAGGCCATGAAAGAGGACGTGTCCACTTCCGGCCCGCTTGGCGGCGAAGGCAAGACCATCGAAGCCGACGAAATGTATCACGGTCGCCGTGAGGACGGGTACGTGTCCCCCCAGCGCAAGGGTAAGCCATACCTCAAGCGCAAGAAGCCCCTCAAGCGCACGGTCGTCGGCCTTGTCGAGCGCGGCGGACAGGTCCGCACCTTCCATGTCCAGCACGCGACCAAGGCGTCCGTGCGCGACATTCTCGTCCAGAACGCCGATCGTCAGTCAACGCTCTATACTGACGAATCGAACCTGTATCCGGTCACCGGCAAGGAGTTCGGCGCGCACCGCACGGTCAAGCATTCTGCGAAAGAGTATGCCCGCCGCGAGGGCGACGTGGTTGTCCACACCAACACGATCGAGAACGTCTTTTCGATCTTCAAGCGCGGCATGGTTGGCGTCTATCAGCATTGCGGCGAAGCGCACCTTCACCGCTACCTCGCCGAATTCGATTTTCGCTACAATCGCCGCACGGCGCTCAAGGTGACCGATACCGAGCGCCACAACGATCTGCTTTCCATGATCGGAGGGAAGCGCCTCACCTATCGGCGGCTTGACGACGCCGCGCACGCTTAAGCAGAAGGCGCGGAAGCTGTTGAGAGCGCGCAAGCGCCAACTCGACTCACAGTAGATTTAGCCGAGATAATACGCCGCGCACCTGATTCGCATTCCTTCCGGACCTAAGCCTTTGACGCCGGGCAACTGGCCCGGGAAGGGAGGTGATAGCCAATGGCTAAGCGCATTGGTCGAAGCGCCATTACGGGGCGCTTCACTACGGTCAAGACGGCGAAGTCAAAACCAAGGACTCACGTCGTTGAAACCAGAAAGCCGACCAAGAAGGGCTGCTAGCCCTTTTTGACGGCGGGGCGGCGGTGAGTGTCAGGCTCTCCGTCGCCTTCCTTCTTCTCGCGCCGTTTGGTTAACGGAGCCTTAACGCCATGCTTCTTCGGCGGCGTATCGAGCATCCGCTTCAGCGTCTGGTTGAAGCTATCTTCGTCACTATTTCTATCGGCTCCAGACATGGCTTTTTCTGACGACCCCCTAAATCAGCGGCGCTTCGGCACAGCCGACGAAATTTATGCAATTGGCGCCGTGATTGTAGCCTGGAACCTCTGCGAAGGCGTGCTCGAAATGTTGATCAGGAGAGTGGTCAAACTCGACTGGAAAACAGCCCGACTCGTGTTCAACATGCTTGGCAACAGTTCCCGCCAGGACCTTCTCCGCCTCGAAGCATCAGCGAGACTCACCGAAGAAGAAATTCAGCGTGTTGAAAATTTCCTATCGGCCTACTCGATATGTTTAGAAAATAGAAACCTGATCGCACACAGCCAGATTGGCATGAACGCGGTGGAGGGCGGGCTGAATTTGACGAAGGCGTCGGGCCGGGGCAGGCTTTCACCCAACCGATACACGGTGCCCACCGCCACCATGATAGAAGTGGCAACGACTACTCATAGCCTCGCCCAATGGGGCTTCTCTCTTCAGATGGCGATTTGGGCAGGGCCGAGCAGGATGCTAACCTCTGGCGGGAAGCCTTTTCCTGCTCCATTGCCCGATAAATTTCCTCGGCCAAATAAGCTGAGCCCGCGTGCCCCTGAAGATCGTTGAGGCGCTCAATGCCCGCCCCGATCATCTCTGGCGTGATCCCGATATCGCGTAACTCTATGCCGGCCTGTCGATTCTCTGGATCGCACATGATTCTTGCTTTGTCACGTATATAATTAGGAAAATATTCCTAGTTCTCGCAGGGCGATCTCTATCCGGACCTCAAGCGACCCACCGGCAATTCTTGCGCACGCGGACCGACCTCAGCGAGCGCGACCGCGACCTCAGGCTTCATTGTCCAGCGGCTATCGGCAGAAATGTTTGCGAGGATGCAACTATAGAAATCGGTGGCTCTGACTTCAGATTTTGGCGCAGGCCATAGGTAGACCGCGCGCTCTGCGCACATGGCGCCGAAGTGCATATGCCATGATTGAGCGCCCCAACCGAGGGCCTGCGAAAGCTCGGCGGATGTCGAGTTCGGATTATCGAGCAAGGCCTGAGTGATCTTGATTTCGGTTTCCGTCATAGGGAACACTCGAAACGCTTCGATGACGCGCGCGGATACTTCCAATCCATTCAGCCGATTGACAAGTTCGCTGTGCTCCGATGCTTCGAGCTCTCCGAGGGCCTTGATAACTCTCGCAGCTGCAAGCGCCTTGTCGGAATCGCCGGATGCCGCGAGTTTTTCTGCATTGGCCCGAACGCCTTCGCGCTCCTGATGTGACATACCGGGCAGCGCCGATATAATCCTTTCAACGTTCACCGCCCAACTCCTGATGGCCGAACTTTCGACAGGATAACCATATGGCGGGCGATGAACATACCCGGGCTCGCGAAAGATCTAAGCACATGAGATCGCCGACACGTTGACGCGACGCTCGCAGGTGAGCGAGCCTGCTCACGCCGCCGTCGCCTGCACGATCCGGTTGCGCCCGTTGCGCTTGGCCTCATAGAGGCTGTCGTCGACGGCGCGCATGAGGACGTCGAGGGTGATGGCGTCGGAGGCTTCCGCGGCGTGGTCGACCTGACGCAGGCCCGCGCTGACGGTGAGCGTCACCTGCCGGTCGTCGATCGCGATGACGTGAGCCGCCACCGCCGCGCGGACGCGCTCGATCGTGGCGGCGGCGTCCTCCAGCGATACGTCGTCGAGGATGACGGCGAATTCCTCGCCGCCGACCCGGGCGATGACGTCGGTGGCGCGGATCTCCCGCCGGCAGGTCTCGGCGCAGGCGCGCAGGGCCGCGTCGCCCGCCGCGTGGCCGAAACGGTCGTTGATGCGCTTGAAATGGTCGATGTCGATGAGCGCGACCGCGAAGCGCCCGCTGCGGCGTTCGATGCGGTGAAGGGCGGCGGCCTCGAAGGCTCCGCGATTTTTCAGCCCGGTCAGAGAATCGTGCGTGGCCACGTGACGCAGGCGCGCCGCCCCGCGCTCATAGGCCATCGACAGCGCGAAGGCGCCGCTGCCGACGACATGGAAGATCGCGGCCATGAGATGCACCAGCAGCATCTCCGGCTGTTGCAGCAAGCCGCCCTCGAAACGAAGGCCGCCGAAAAGCGTGAGCTGCGCCGCCCGCGCCAGAAACGACGCCGAGACGACCGCATAGGCGGCGATCAGCACGTAGCGCGACGGCAGGCCGTCGGCGCGGTCGCGCCAGAATTCGATCGCCACGGCGCCCGCGAGCGCCCCGAGCAGGAAATTGGCCCCCTTGAAGATCTCCCCCGGCAGCCCGGCGAGGACGGGCCCGGCGCAGATCGCCGCAAGCGCCGCGAGCGGCGCGTAGACGATCGCGGCCGGCGCGGATCGGCCCGAGAACTGGCGCGCGGCGCGCAGGCGCAACGAGAAGCCGAGCACGAGGAGCCCGTTGGCGAGGGTCGCCACGAGCATCGGCGGCAATCGGCTCTGGAAGAGATAGACGATGACGGCGCCCGCCAGCAGCAGGTTCGCCACGCACCAGGAGCCCCAGTACGATTCGCCGTTCTCGCGCCTGCCCGCCAGAAAGAAAGCGCCGGCCATGACGACGAGGATCATGGCCATGGCGGTGAGCAGCGATGTCGCGTTCGGCCCCAAGCGCCCCCCTCCACTGCGGCTTTTCGACCGCTCAGGAGTAGAGCACCGGAAACTTGACGATTGGGTTAGCCGGCATGGTTACCGGTTCGTTTCGAGCGAGATTAATTCCGATACGGCCCGAAGCGTGGGACCGCCGTCGCCTAGGCGTGGGCTGTCTTCAGGCCGAGCCGCGACAGCACCGCCTCGGGCGAGGCGTAGGGCTCCTGTCGCTCGACGCTCCAATAGCGCAGGCGGTCGAGCGGGATGGGCTCGCCGGTGACGGCGCAGCGCACGAATCGGCCGGGGGAGACGACGCGGATCGAGGCGTCCAGATATTCGAGCTTGGCTTCGTGCCCGAAGCGGTCCTGCCGGTTCAACATGCGCGTTCTCCCTAGCCGCATGGATAGGCGAGGCGCGAGCGCCGTTCAAGACGCGTTCGTTGCGCGTCTCATGGATCGAACAGCGTGCCCTGGCCCGCGCGCGAGCCGCCCTCCGGCGCCTTGCGCGGTCGCCGTTGCGGTCGAGGCGCCGGCGCGTCGGCGCCTCCCGAACTCCGCGCGTCGCCGCCTCCCGAACCCCGCGCGTCGCCCTCGATCGTCGCGCCGACGCCGCCGTCCCGGAAGACCAGCTCGACCCGTTCGCCCGCCGACAGGGCCGCGCGCTGGCGCACCGGCGCGCCCGTGGCGTCGCGCACGATGGCGAAGCCGCGCGCCAGCGTCGCGTTGTGGCTGAGCGCGTGCGCCTGTCGCCAGAGCCCGTCCAGCCGCGCGCGCCGCTCGCGCAGGGCCGCCTCGAAGACGTAGGCGAGGCGCGCTCCGAGATCGGTCAGGCGCGGGCGCTGGCGGGCGGCGAGGGTCGCGAGCGCGTTGCGCGGCCGCTCCCCGATCGCGTCGAGCCGGGACCGGGCGCGGGCGATCGCGACGCGCGGGGAGGCGCGCTCCAGCCGACGTGACGCCTGCGACAGCCGCGTCTCGCTGGCGCGGGCGGCGGCGCGCAGGGCGGCGGGCAATCGCGCGGCGGCGAGGTCGAGGCGCTGGCGCTTGGCGGCGAGGATCGCGTCCGGCGTCGGCAGCGCCCGCGCCGCCGAGCGCAGATCCGCCCGCAGCCGCTCCACGCGCCGCAGCATCGCCTCCTCTCGCCGCCGCGCGAGCCCGTTCACCGCGGCGACCAGCTCCGAGCGCACCGGCACCGCCATCTCCGCCGCGCCCGTGGGCGTGGGGGCGCGCACGTCCGCCGCGAGATCGATCAGCGTCCAGTCGGTCTCGTGGCCGACGGCCGAGATCACCGGGATGGCGCTCTCGACCACGGCGCGCACGAGATCCTCGTCGTTGAAGCCCCACAGGTCCTCGATCGAACCGCCGCCGCGCGCGACGATGATCACGTCCGGGCGCGGGATGGGGCCGCCGGGTTCGAGCGCGTTGAAGCCGCGCACGCCCGCCGCCACCTCCTGCGCGCAGGTCTCGCCCTGCACCCGCGCCGGCCAGACGAGGACATGGCGGGGGAAACGGTCTTCGAGCCGGTGCAGGATGTCGCGGATCACGGCGCCCGTCGGAGAGGTGACGACGCCGATGACGCGGGGCAGATAGGGCAGGGGCCGCTTGCGCTCGGTCGCGAACAGACCTTCCGCCGCGAGCTTGCGCTTGCGCTCCTCGACGAGCGCCATGAGCGCGCCGATCCCCGCCGGCTCGATCGAATCGATGACGATCTGGTAGCTCGACTTGCCGGGAAAGGTCGTGATCTTGCCCGTCGCGACGACTTCGAGCCCCTCTTGCGGCTTCACCCGCAGGCGCGCGTAGGTCCCGCGCCAGATGATGGCGTCGATGCGCGCGTTTTCGTCCTTGAGCGAGAAATAGCAATGGCCGGACGAGTGCGGCCCCCGGAAGCCCGAAATCTCGCCGCGCAGGCGCACATAGCCGAACGCGTCCTCGATCGTGCGGCGAAGCGCCCCCGACAGTTCGGAGACGGTGAATTCGGCGGCGTTCGACGGCTGTTCGCTCATGCGCGCGACCATAAGGCGGGACGCGGCGATTGGGGAGGGGGGGGCGCGCCCGGAGACGGAGCGAGCGCATCACGATGCGCCGAGGCTGATTACGGCGAACCGGGCGGAGGGGCGGACATGACGCCGGGGTCAGCTGCAGTTGTTGTGGCGCCGCCACATCTCGGGATTATGCCCTTCCGGGACGTTGGCGCAGGGATCGGCGCCATAGCCCCGCAATGCGTTGTAACGGGCGATCTGATCCGCTCTCAGCAGCGGCGGCGTCGAGAGATGCCGCGAGAGATGGATGAAACGAAGCTCGGCCCTCGCCGCCTCGGCCTCGGCGATCAGCGCGCGCAGGCGTTCGTCGTTCAGCCCGCCTGCCCGAAAGGCCGTCTCGATCGCCTCCTCCGCCTCGATCAGGCGGGCGCCGGCCGCGACGGCTTCGCTCTTCATCTCGTCGAAGATCGCCTGGATGGCCGCCGCCTGACCGGCGCCGAGGGAGATTTCATCGCGCAGTTCCAGCAGATGCGCCGGCCCCGGAACCCCGTTCAGCTCGGCGGCGAGTGCGAGGCCCCAGCCGCCGCCGCGACGCAATTCCTCGAGATCGGTCTCAGACAGGCTCTTGATCGCACGGGTCTCGAAACCGGCATAGGGCGACGCGTGCCCGGAGTGGCCCTGCGCGAGGACGACGGCCGGGCTGACGGTCAAGGCAAAGCCAAGCAACAGAATGCGCAGGGATATCATGGGTTGTGCTTCTCCAGATCATTAACCATCCGAATGGCATGTCCGGCGCCATCCACGTATGATACCGATCATGTCAAATGCTCTGTCCTGTCTCTTCAAAGACGCCGAGCCGCGCCGGATCGATGCCGGGGCGCGGCTCTTTCACGGAGGCGACCTGGTCCAGAGCATGTATCTGGTCGCGGAGGGCGCGGTCGATCTGACCCGCGTGACCGCCGCCGGGGCGCCTGTCATCCTGCAAAGGGCGCGACCGCGACAGGTGCTGGCCGAGGCATCGGCCTACTCGGCGAACTATCATTGCGATGCGCAGGCAATCACCCCGGCCTTGGTGCATTCCATCCCTCTCCAGGAGTTTCGCGCGCGGCTGACAGCCGATCCCGCGCTTGCCGAGCGCTGGGCCGCGCATCTGGCGCATGCCGTGCAGACCGCCAGGCTCCGCGCGGAAATCCGGACCCTGCGGACCGTCGCCGAACGTCTGGACGCCTGGCTGGGAGAGGGAGGCGGCTTGCCTGCCAAGGGCGCATGGCAGGACCTCGCCGCCGAACTCGGGGTCTCCCGCGAAGCGCTCTATCGGGAACTGTCGAGACGTCGTCGGAAACGTCACCGAGGCTGATGGTCGGCGCGCGTGCGCGATGCGCGCGGACTTGATGAAAGTGAACGCCCCTGGATTTCCGGACGCCTGACGTCGCCCCTCCGACCAAATCCAGCGTGGCGTTCGTTCGTGCCGCATCGAAAGAACCGCAGGATCAAGCCTCCGCCCGGGAAGGCGGGCCTCGCTCCGCTCCCGACTATGCCCTGTGGATAACGGGGATATCGGGGAGCGTGCGAAAAAGACACGCCGACGTCATCGCGCCGCCCGGCGTGAGGGCGAATCGTTCATCGGGCGCGTGGAGCATACGAGGGCGAAACGGTCAGGGTGAACGAACGGAGGCGTTCCGTGGGCGCGCATTTCATCCATTGCAGCGACGGCGTCGATCTGGTGATCGACCGCGTCCCGCACAGATTCAGACGCATCGGCGAGGCGGTCGAGGCGGCGCGCCGCCGCGCCCGCGAGCTGATCGCCGCCATCCCCGGCCACCGGGATTGGGACGACTGGTCGGCTTACGTCTATGACGACGCCGGCGAGGTCGCGCGGGTGTCCTTCTCGGCGATCCTCGCCGAGGACGCCCTCAGAAGACGCATTCCGAAAAGGCCGGCTCGACCGAGCCTCTCCATCGTCCGTGATACAGGGCCAGCAGCTCCTGAGCGCGCGTCGTGCCGCGCGCCACGATCTCTTCCAGAGGATCGAGATAACGCGTTTCATCTCGTCCTCGAGCATCCCTGACCGCGCGCGCCGCAAGTCCGCGTCGCGCCAGCCGCAGGGTCTCGCCGGCGATCTCGCGGACGCTGCGTCCGGCGATCCGCGCGTCGAGGCCTTCGCGGGGAACGGCGTCGCGCAGGGACTGGCGCTGTTCGGCGCTCCATCCCTTCACGAGGTCCCAGGCCGCGTCGAGGGTCGACTGGTCGTAGAGAAGCCCCGTCCAGTAGGCCGGCAGGGCCACCAGATGCGAGCGCGGCCCGGCGTCCGCGCCCCGCATCTCGAGGAAGCGCTTCACGCGCACTTCGGGGAAAACGGTCGAGACGTGGTTCGCCCAGTCGGAGCGGCTCGCGCGCACGCCCGGCAATTGCGGCAGCCGGCCTTCCATCAGGTCGCGGAAGCTCTCCCCCGCGACGTCGTGATAGACGCCGTCGCGCATCACGAAATACATCGGCACGTCGAGCGCCCAGTCGACGTAGCGCTCGTATCCGAACCCGTCCTCGAACGCCCAGGGCGTCATGCCGGTGCGGTGCGGATCGGTGTCCGTCCAGATCTGCGAGCGCATGGACTGGAAGCCGTTCGGCTTGCCGTCGGTGAAGGGCGAATTGGCGAAGAGCGCGGTGGCGACCGGCTGGAGCGCCGTGGAGACGCGCAGCTTGCGCACCATGTCGGCTTCGCTTGCGAAATCGAGGTTCACCTGCACGGTCGCCGTGCGCAGCATCATGTCGAGACCGAGCGAGCCGACCTTGGGCATGTAGCCCATCATGATCCGGTAGCGGCTTTTCGGCATGACCGGCGTCTGCTCGCGCGACCAGAGCGGGCTCATGCCGAGATCGAGGAAGCCCATCCCGAGCGGACCGGCCACCTTGGCGACGGCGGCGAGATGCGCGTCGAGCTCCGCCTGCGTCTCGTGCAGATCGGATACGAGCCCTCCCGACAATTCGAACTGGCCGCCGGGCTCGAGCGAGATCGCGCCGCCGCCCTCGCCCTCGAACAGGCCGATCAGATTGCCCGAATCGGTGATCGGCTCCCAGCCGGTCTCGCTGCGCAGACCCTCGATCAGGGCGCGAATCCCGCGTTCTCCGGCGAAGGGGACCGGGGAATGATCGGCGCGGTAGAAGGGGACTTTCTCGTGTTCGGTGCCGATCCGCCATTGCGCCTTCGGCTTCTCGCCGGCGGCGACCCAGGCGACGAGTTCGTCGCGCGATTCGAGCGGCGTCGCGTCTGATACGTCTCGGGCCATTCTTCGTTCTTTCTTCGGCGCGGCGCCTGTCCGCCTTGCTAGATAGGCGCGCGGCGCGATCCGGGCAATCGCGTCGCGGCGCATTTTTTCCCATCCCGGACGCGTCGCGGGGAGGCCGCCGCGCGCGTCAGACCGGCCAGTCCTCGAGCCGGTAGGCGCTGTCCCAGAACAGATATTCGAGCTGGGAGGCCCGGGTGTAGGCGCCATGCATCCGCTCGGTCAGACCCGGCGCGGCGCCCGCCGCGGCCTCGTCCGTGGCGACGATCACCTGCCGCACCGCTTCGTGGAACTCCTCGCCGGCATAGGTGTCGATCCAGGCCCGGTAGGGATTGTCGCCGCCCGCGCGGGCGTGAATGTCGCGTCCGATCTCGGCGTAGATCCAGAAGCAGGGCAGGAGCGCGGCGAGCACGACCTCGTAGGGCTCGCCCCATGCGGTGGCCATCAGGTAGGAGACGTAATGGCTGCATCCGGGAGAGACCGGGGTCTCTTCGAATTGCTCCTGCGTGATCCCGAACGCCTCGAAGAACGACCCGTGCAGCGAGCGCTCGACGACGATCGCGACCTCCGCCCCTTTGGCGAACTGGACGATCCGGTCGGGATGGGGCGCTTTCGCCGCGGCGATCGCCAGCGCCCGGCCGAAGCCGATGAGGTAGTGCGCGTCCTGCACCACGTATTGCGTGAAGCGCTCGCGCGAGAGCGTCCCCGCCGCCAGCTCCGCATTGAAGGGCATGGCGCGGATCGTCTCGTAGAGCGCGAGATTGCGGCGCCAAGCCTGCGTTGAGAAGTCGCCCTCGCGCAGGGGCGAGAGCGGCGCGGTCGCCGCAATTTTCGTCGAAAGCGTCATCAATCGGACCCTTTGCAAAGGCGAATCGTGAAAATGCGCCCTCAGATGGCCTCTTCGACCGCTTTTCCGCAAGCCTGAGTGTCGGCGTTCCCGCCGAGATCGCGCGTGCGCAGGGTCTTCTCGGCGAGCACCCGCTCGATCCCCGCGACGATCTCCGCCGCCGCCTGCCGCTCTCCGAGATGGTCGAGCATCATGGCGCCGGACCAGATCTGCCCGATCGGATTGGCGACGCCCTGGCCGGCGATGTCGGGCGCGGAGCCGTGGACGGGCTCGAACAGCGAGGGGTGGTCGCCCTCGGGGTTGATGTTGCCCGACGGCGCGATGCCGATCGTTCCGGTGCAGGCGGGGCCGAGATCGGAGAGGATGTCGCCGAACAGGTTCGAGGCGACGACGACGTCGAACCAGTCCGGATGCAGGACGAAATGCGCCGTGAGAATGTCGATGTGGAACTTGTCGACCGCGATCTCGGGATAGCTCTTCGCCATCGCCTCGACCCGCTCGTCCCAATAGGGCATCGTGATCGCGACGCCGTTCGACTTCGTGGCCGAGGTCAGGCGCTTGCGCGGGCGCCGGCTCGCCAGCTCGAAGGCGTAGCGCAACACCCTGTCGACGCCGATGCGCGTCATCACGGTTTCCTGGATCACGAGCTCGCGGTCCGTGCCGGGGAACATCCGCCCGCCGATCGAGGTGTATTCGCCTTCCGTGTTCTCGCGGACGACGAAGAAGTCGATGTCGCCCGGCTCGCGGCCCGCGAGCGGCGTCGGGACGCCCGGCATCAGGCGCACGGGGCGCAGGTTGACGTACTGGTCGAATTCGCGCCGGAACTGCAGCAGCGAGCCCCAGAGGGAGACGTGGTCGGGGACCGTGTCGGGCCATCCCACGGCGCCGAAGTAGATCGCGTCGTGACCGCCGATCTGCGACTTCCAGTCCTCCGGCATCATCCGGCCGTGCTTGGCGTAGTAATCGCACGAGGCGAAGTCGAACCACTCGAACTCCAGCGCGAAGCCGTGCCGCTTGGCGGCCTTCTCGAGGACGCGCACGCCTTCCGGAACGACTTCCTTGCCGATCCCGTCGCCGGGGATCACCGCGATTCGATAGGTTCTCGTCATTCAAAGCCTCCCGCCCGCGGGCCGGCGCGGCGCGCGGGACCCGGGGTCCTGTAACCCCGAATCCTGTATACGACACGAGGCGGCGCGACGCGACGCCTCGACGCGCAGACCGGAATGGGCGCGCGGAACCGGATGCGGCGCTTCGTGGCGGGAGGGACGGTCAGCGGTTCGGCTGCGGCGCGGTGGTCACTTCCGTGCGCACATAGCCCGACGTCGTGACGGTGCACGCGGCCAAAGCCAGCGCCGCGCAGACGAGGAGAACGGTTCGGGCGGTGCGGGGCATGGTCAGGCTTCCTCCCGGCTTCGGCGAATGCGCGCCGAGCGGAAAGCGATCGGCGGCGTCGGGGAGCGTCGGGAGGGCGAATGGTACAGCTGGGTGGGCTCGAACCACCGACCTTCGGAGCCACAATCCGACGCTCTAACCAACTGAGCTACAGCTGCACGACGTGCCGGCGGGCCGGCCCGGTCGCCCGTGGGCTGACGGGTAGATGACGCATCCGGGGAAATTTCGCAAGCCCCCGGATGGGGTTCTTTTCGTGAGCGGCGCCGGCTCAGCGGCCGTCGAAAGTCGAGCGGATCGGCTTGGCGGTCTCGTCCGCCACGCGACGCGCCGTCTCGGCGATCGCCTTCAGATGCGCGGCCGACGTCTCGTAGGCGTGCCGCACGCCGCTCGTCTGGGCCTTGACGGCTTCCGACATGGACGGCGCCGCGATCGTCGAGCGCCAGATGCCGAGAGCGGCGTCGCTCTGGGCGCGCATCAGATCCAGCCATTGCGCGTTGAGCGCGAGGAAGCCCTTCGAGGCGGCGTCGGCGCTCTTCACGCAGGCGCCCTGGAAGGTCTCGCTGGTCTCCTGCGCCTGCGCGTAGGCGCGGCGCGCGTTCTCCACTCCGATGTCGAGCGCGGCGCGCAGAGGAGTCGCGACGGTGTCGCCCTTCGGCAGCAGCGTGAAGGCGGCTTCGAACGCGGGGGCGGGCTTGCCGGGCTTCTGCGCGATCGCCGCGACCTTGTCGACGACGGACTTTGGCGCAGCGGCCCCGGCGCCGACGGGCTTGGTCTCGACGGCCTTGAGCTCCACGGCTTTCGGCTGCCCGGCTTTGATCAGGGCCGGCTGGGCGACGCTGGCCTTCGAGGCCTGAGCCGTAGGAGCGGGAGACCTGGAGGCCTGAACCTTGGAAGCCTGAGTCTTGGAAGCCTGAGAGCTGGAGGCCTGAGACTTGGACAGCGCGGGTTTCGTCGAGGCGGCCGGCCTGGACGCCGTCGCCGTCCTGGCGGGCGCGGGCTCAGCCGGCGCGATCTTGGCCGCGGCGGGCTTGGACGCGACGGGCTTGGCCTCGACGGGCTTGGACGCGACAGGCTTGGCCGCGACGGGCTCGGGCTTCGTCACGACCGGCGCGGGCTTGCTGGCCGCGGGCTTCACGGCGACGGGCTCCGGCGACGTCTTCGGAACAACCTTCGGGGCCTCGGCCTTGGCGACGTCAGCCTTGGCGGCTTCGGCCTTCGGAGCGTCGGCCTTCGGAGCGTCGGCCTTGGGAGCCTCGACCTTGGGAGCCTCGACCTTCGCGGCCTCGACCTTGGGCTGGGCGGCCTTCGGAGGCTCCGCCGTGACCGGCGCGAATTTCATCGGAGCCGGCTGCGCCTTGACGACCGGCGCAGGCGCGGGAGCCGCGGCCTTGGCCGGAGCTGCGTTGACGTCAGTCGCCGGCTTGGGCGCGCCGGACTGCGCGGATTTCGTGTCGGTCACCGTGTTCTCCATCCCGTATCGGGCGCGGCGGGCCGGCGGGGATTACCCGCCGCCGGCCCTCGCGCGCGGCGCATCACTTCTTCGGCGTGGCGGCCTTGGCGACGTCCTTGGCCGCTTCGGAAACGCCCGCCTGAGCGGCGGACCCGAACTCGGCCATCTGCTTGCGCATCTCTTCGAACTGCGCCTGCATGAACTCGCCCTGGAGGCGCATGGCCTCGGTCGGGTCCTTGGCGCGAACCAGCTTCTGCGCGTGGTCGAACGCGGCCTGAAGATTCTTCTCCGCATAGGCGAAGCTCTTCGCGCGCATGTCCTTCATGCTGGCGCCGGCCGTCGAGGCGGAACCGTCCAGCGTGTCGAAGGCCTTGCCGGCGGCGGCGACGAAGCCGTCCATCGCCTTGCGGGCCTGCTCGACGCTGCGCTCGGCGATTTCGCGAACCTCGGTCGGGACTTCGAAGGGCGGCATCTTGTCGTTGGGCTTGTTGTTCATGGCGAAACTCCAAGGGTGTTTGAGAGCCGGACCATTTGCTCAGCTCATGTTGCAGCGCAATATACACATTGTGCATTGCGAGATCAACCGTCGTCGGAACGGCGTTAAGGTTGATGAAAGGTTACGCCGGCGACAAGGGATGCGTTCCATGGATCGATCGGTTAATCATTGGTTACCGTATCCGGAGCAATGCATCCCGTGTCGACGCCGAGCCGCGCAGAGATCGAATCGACGCTTGCCTCACTCGTGTCGAGCGGGGCGGCGCCGGAGCTCGGCCGGCCCGACGTCGCCGCCCTTCTCTGGATCGCCTCGCCCCTGCGTCTGATCTGGGCGTCGTCCGCCGCCGCCGATATTCCGGCCGCGCTGATTGTGGACGGAGCGGGAGCGGTCGCCTCCTCGCTGCCGGCGTCCGAGCGGCTGACGGCGCTCGCCGGCGGGCTCGCCCCGCGCGATCGCACCCGCCTCGAGAAGTTGCGCTTCGAATCGAGCGCGTTCGCGCCGCTCTCCACCTGCGCCTGCCGCCTCGTCGCCCTGCCCGACGGAACCCAGGCGCTCCTGACGATCTTCGTCGACCGGCTTCCGCGCCTGCGCGTCCAGCCGCGCCCGTCGCCTCTGCGCGATACGGCGCGCGACGTCGCGCAGGAGCCCGCCGCGCCGACCGCGGCGGAGATTGCGTCAGGGCCCGCGCCTGACGTCGCCCCCGCGCCCTCGCCTCAATCCGCCTCGCTCGACGCGTCGGCCGCGGTTCCCGCGCCGCCCTCGACGATCCGCTTTCTCTGGGAGGCCGGGGCCGACGGTCGCGTCACCCGGGTCACCGAGGGGCTCGCGGACGCGGTCGGACCGGTCGCGGCCGACATCGTGGGCCGCAGCTTCGCCGAGCTCCTGCGCGAGCGCGTTCATGACCCCAAGGACATCGTCGCCGAGTTGATCGCGCGCGGCGAGACCTTCTCGGGACGCTCGCTCCACTGGCGGATCGGGGATAGCGACGAGGCCGTGCCGGTCGATCTGGCGGGTCTGCCAGTGCGCGACCGGGACCGCGGCGTCGTCGGCTATCGCGGCTTCGGCCTATGCCGCCCGCAGCATCGCCTGCCATGGACGGCGCCGACGCCGGAGCCCGTCTCCGACGGCGGGGCCGATGATCGACCCGCGCTCGCCGACGCCGGCTCCCCCGATCCGCTGGCGCCGATCGCGCCATACGAAGATCTCGCGCCGTCGGAAGAGCTCGCGTCGGCTCATGAGCCCGAGAACGTCGCGGAAGCCGCCGATGACGCGGTCGTCTCCGAGGACGACTCGCCGGAGGCGCCCCCGCAAGAGCCCGGCGCCCCCGCGCCTTCAGTCTTCGGATCGTTGTCGACCGAGGTCGAGGCGGCGTTCGACGCGACCCAGGCCGCGCCCGCTTCTCTGGACCCCTCCCTCCCGCAGCACGCCATTCCGGCCGGCGACGATATCGGCAAGATCGCGGACCGGGCGGACGGCGCGGCGCCTGCGGCGCCGGGCAAGTCCGCCTTGACGGACGCCGAACGCAAGGCCTTTCGCGAGATCGCCCAGGCGCTCGGCGCGCGCCTTCCGCGCGACGCGGATGCGGATCGCGCCGAAGGCGTTCCCCCGTCCCCCGAAACCGCCGGGCCTCGCGACGCGGATATCGGCGCCGACCCCGAAGCGGATTCGGTGGCGGAGTGGTTCGAGGATTCTCGACGCGATTCCGTCGACGGGCCCGTCGCGACCGCCGGCGACGCTGACGAGGCGTCCGGAGGCGGCCTCGCGCGGGTCGTCCTGCGGCCCGCCAACGATCTCGCGCCCGACAGCCGCGCAGTCCTCGACAGGCTGCCGGCGGGCGTCGTCGTGCATCGCGGCGAACGCGCGATCTTCGCCAACCGCTATCTGCTCGACCTTCTCGGCTATCCCGATCTCGACGCGTTCCAGCGCGACGGCGGGCTCGCGCGGTTGTTGCGGGGCCGACCGGGCGCGCTCGAAGGAGCCGTCGAGGATTCGACCGCGCCGCTCTCGATCGCGACCCGCGAAGGCGAGACGATCGCCATCGAGATCCGGTTGACCAATGTCGAATGGTCAGGCTCCCCCGCCTCGATGCTGATGCTGCGCAAGATGACCGAGGCCGATCCGGCGCAGCGGTTGCGCGCGATGGAGCTCGACCTTCGCGCCCGCGAGGAAAGCCTGCGCGAGCAGGCGGCGATCCTCGACACGGCGACGGACGGCGTCGTCCTGCTCGACCAGGGCGGGCGCATCCTCTCGCTCAACCGCGCCGCGGAGGCCTTGTTCGGCTACGACCAGCGCGAGGTCGCGGGCGAGCCGTTCACGCTGCTGCTTCAAACCGAGAGCCACGTGGCCGCGCTCGGCTACCTCGACGCCATGCGCGGGGAGGGATTCGGAGCGCTGTTGAACGACGGCCGCGACGTCCTCGGGCGCGAGCGCCAGGGCGGAGCGATTCCCCTGTTCATGACCCTCGGCGTCGTCGGCGAAGGGCCGGAGCGCAAGTTCTGCGCCGTCCTGCGCGATATGACGGCCTTCAAGCAGGCGGAGGGCGAACTGATCGCCGCCCGACGCGCGGCCGAACGGTCGAGCGCCCAGAAATCCGATTTTCTCGCGACGATCAGCCACGAGATCCGGACGCCGCTGAACGCCATCATCGGGTTCGCCGAGGTCATGCTCGAGGAGCGCTTCGGACCGGTCGGCAACGAGCGCTACCGCGATTACGTCGCCGACATCCACGCTTCGGGCGTGCACGTCATCAGCCTCGTCAACGACCTGCTCGATCTCGCCAAGATCGAGGCCGGGCGGATGGAGCTGATGTTCGCGCCCGTCAAGCTCAACGAGCTCGTCGCCTCCTGCGTCGCTCTGCTTCAGCCGCAAGCGGCCCGCGACCGGATCGTTCTGCGCACGAGCTTCGCCGAGAACGTTCCGCCGGTGGAGGCGGACGAGCGCGCGCTGCGCCAGATCGTGCTCAACCTGCTCTCGAACGCGGTGAAGTTCACCGAGGCGGGCGGGCAGGTGATCGTCTCGACGGCGCTCAGCGGGGCGGGCGAAGTCGTCTTCCGCGTGCGCGACACCGGGATCGGCATGAACGAAGCGGAGATCGAGACGGCGCTGGAGCCGTTCCGCCAGCTCGCGACCTCGCGCAAGGGCGGCGGAACCGGGCTCGGCCTGCCTCTCACCAAGGCGCTGGTCGAAGCCAATCGCGGATATATGAAGATCACCTCGCGACGCGACGAGGGCACCCTCGTCGAGGTGGCGCTGCCGAAGACGTCGATCTCCGTGCGTTGAGGCCCGTCAGGTCCAGCGCCCCAGCGCGGCCTCGTCCTCGTCCTTCGCGTCGACCCAGGCCCCGGGGCCGCCTTCGCGCGGATGCTCGCGCTTCCAGAACGGCGCGCGGCTCTTGAGGAAATCCATCATGAAATCGGCCGCCTCGAAGGCGGCGCGGCGATGCGTCGAGGCGGCGACGACGAGGACGATGTTCTCGCCCGGACGGATCAGCCCGAACCGGTGGACCGCCACGAGCCCCGAAAGGGGCCAGCGCCGTGCGGCCTCCCCGGCCACGCGCGCGATCTCGCCCTCGGCCATGCCCGGATAATGTTCGAGCTCGAGCGCCTCGAGCCGCCCGCCCTCGTCGCGACAGAGCCCGGTGAACGTGACGATCGCGCCGATGTCGGTCCGGCCCCGCGCGAGCGCGGCGATTTCCGCGGCGGCGTCGAAATCCTCGCGCTGAACGCGAATCACGGGGATGGCCGGGGCGCTCATGCGGCTCGTCCCCCGTCAGCCGCCGGTCATCGGCGGGAAAAAGGCGATTTCGCGCGCGCCGGCGATCGGCGCGTCGGGCCGCGCGTGAACCTGGTCGATCGCGGCGCGCACGATCCCCGGGTTCTCGAAGGCGTAGGCGTATTCCTCGCCCATTCCGGCGAGATGGGCGGCGAGATCGGCGACCGTCGCGACGCCGGCCGGCGGGTCGATCGTCTCGTCGGTCTTCCCGATGCGCTCGCGCAGCCAGGCGAAATAGACGACCCGGAGGCTCATTCGATCACGCTCCCTAATCGACCATGTGGCGCAGGCTCGCGCGCATGTAGTCCCATCCGGTATAAATGGTGAGGATCGCCGAAATCCAAAGCAGGATCGTGCCGATGAGCGTCGTGCCCGGCAGGACCATGTCCCCCGCCGGCCCCGCCACGAGAAATCCGACGGCGACGAGCTGGACGGTGGTCTTCCATTTCGCGAGCGCGCTCACCGGCACGCTCACCTTCAGGCCCGCGAGATATTCGCGCAGGCCCGAGACGAGGATCTCCCGGCACAGGATGACGATCGCCGCCCAGATGGTGAAGCTCTCGATCGTGCCGTCGCGAACAAGCATGAACAGCACGGCCGCGACGAGGAGTTTGTCGGCGATCGGATCGAGCATCCGCCCCAGAGCCGATTGCTGGTTCCAGGCGCGGGCGAGATAGCCGTCGAAGTAATCGGTCACCGCAGCCGCCACGAAGATCCCGAGCGCCCACCAGCGCGCGCCGTGATTGTCCGACCAGAACAGGAGCGCCACCACGGCCGGCACGGCGAAGCAGCGTCCGTAGGT
The DNA here is from genome assembly GCA_022241475.1 of Microvirga sp. The sequence continues at coordinate 137,118 of JAKOMT010000004.1, forward strand.
GAGCAAGTTCGGCAGCGCGAGAAGGTTGTTTCGTCGCATGTCGGGAAAACAATTTTCGAGGTTACGGGGCGAAGCAGGCCCGCTCGGGGAATGATCGCTCATCCGCCTCCCGAGTAGCACCAATGCCGCCGGCCTGTAAATCGCCCAGTCCCGATCCGGCCCCGCCCGAAACCCGCCGCCGCGCGCAACAGAACTTTACAATCCGCCGGACGCAGCGAAACGAACGGGCGTTATCTCTCGAGGACGGACGGGAGCGGCTGACAATCGGCCGCCCCGGAACAGGAGAGAGACCATGAGCATCCACCCCGAGAACGGCTCCCCCGAGAACGCCTCCCCCGAGAATCCTTCCCCCGAGCAGGCTTCCCCCTCGGCCGCCAACCCGCGCAAGTCCCGCGCCTGGCGCTACGCCGCGATCGGCGGCGTCGCGATCGCGGCCGTCGCCGGCGCCAATGTCGCATTGTCGAGCGGGTCGCCCGGCTGGGGCGGGCACGCTCGCGGCCAGTCCATGATGAGCGGCATGGGGCTCGACTTCGCTGAATGGCGCGTGCAGCGCGCCCTCACGGAGGCCGGAACGGCGCGCGAAACCGCGGAGGAGGTCGCCGCCGTCATGCGGGGCGCCGCGGACGACATCCTGCCCATCGTGCTGGAAATGCGCGACACCCGCGAGCAGGCGATCGCCATCCTCACCGCGCCGACGATCGATCGGGAGGCGGCCGAAACGCTTCGCCGGACGAGGTTCGAGAGCGTAGAGGAAGCGTCGCGCCTGGCGCTCGCCGGATTGCTCGACGCGGCCGAGAAACTCACCGTCGAGGAGCGCAAGGCGCTGATCGACAATCTGGCCGAGGCGCGCCATCGTCGGCGCTGGTGAAACAGGGCGTCCGCGGAGAGATATCGGGCATGGCCGACAGGGTCTTGATCATCGACGACGACGCCCGGCTGTCGGCCATGCTGGTGGATTATCTCTCGCAGGAGGGGCTCGAGGCGCGCCGCGCGGCGGACGGAGAAGCCGGGCTGCAGGCGCTGAGCCGCGACCCGCCCGACATCGTCGTCCTGGATCTGATGATGCCCGGCATCGACGGGCTCGAAGTCTGCCGCCGCATTCGGGCGCGGCACGACCTGCCCATCCTGATGCTGACGGCCAAGGGCGACGAGACCGACCGGATCGTCGGCCTCGAACTCGGCGCGGACGATTACCTCACCAAGCCCTTCAACCCGCGCGAATTGCTGGCGCGGCTGAAGGCGATCCTGCGCCGACGCCATGCGCCGGCGTCGGCGCGCGTCACGCGTTTCGGCCGGCTCGAGATCGACGAGGGAGCGCGCGCCGTCCGCGTTCACGGCGAAGACAAGCCGCTGACGAGCTATCAGTTCGACCTGCTCGTCGCCTTCGCCGCCCATGCCGGGCGCGTGATGAGCCGGGAACAGCTTCTGGATCTCGTCAAGGGCGAGGAGCTGGAGGCTTTCGACCGGTCGATCGACGTCCACATCTCCCGCATCCGGGCGGCGATCGAGGAAGATCCGCGCAAGCCGAAGCGGATACTCACCGTCCGTGGGTCGGGCTACGTCTTCGCCCGTCGCCAGGACGGCGAAGGATAAGGATTGGCGCATGCGCAGCCGGCTGTTCTGGAAAGTCTACCTGACGATCATCGCGTCCCTCGTGCTCGTCGTGGCGGCGGGCGTGGGCCTTTTCCGGTTGGGCGCGGGGGCGGACGGGTTCGACTGGAGCGAACGTCGGCAGCATTTCGTCCAGACCTATTTCAGCGCGCCCGGGGGTCCCGGGAGCCGTGACCGCGAGAGCCTCGCCGCCGACGTCTCACGGCTCGCCGAGGCCCTGCGCGTCGATATCGCGGTCTACGACATCGATGGCGCCCTGGCCGTCTCCGCCGGAGAACCCTTCCCTCCGCTCATCGACTCGCTGCGCCGGTGGCGGGGGCTCGAGCGGGGGTATTTCCCGGCCGGGACCCTGACCGACGGGAGCCGGGTCGTCGCGCGGTTCCGGGAGCCGATCGACGGGGGCGCGTCCCGCAACCCCATTCTGCCGATCGGCGGGGCGGCCATCGTGATCGGGCTCGGCGCCTATCCGCTGGTGCGCAGCCTGACGCGGCGGCTGGAGCGTCTGCGCGACGGCGTCGGACAATGGGGCAACGAAGCCCGGCTTCCCCGGGTGCCCGTCGAGGGCAAGGACGAAATCGCATCGCTCGCGAGCAGCTTCAACCTCGCCGCCGAGCGCATCGAGCGCCTGATCGAGGCGCATCGCAGCCTTCTCGCCAACGCCAGCCACGAATTGCGCTCGCCGCTCGCCCGGCTGCGGCTCGCGGTGGACCGGCAGGCGGAGCAGCCGAGCGCGGCGCTGCGGGCGGAGATCGACCGCAATCTCGCGGAGGTGGACGAACTCGTCGACGAAATCCTGCTGGCGAGCCGGCTCGACCGGCTCGATGCGCCGGAGCATCGCGAGCCCGTCGACCTCGTGGGGCTCTGCGCCGAGGAGGCGGCTTTCGCGGACCTTCGCGAGGGCGACGTCGCCGTGAGCGGCGCCTGCCCCCTGGTTCAGGGCGACGAGCGCCTGCTGCGGCGCATGATCCGGAACCTGATCCTCAACGCCGTCCGCCACGGCGCGCCGCCGATCGATATCGCGCTCTCGCAGGAGGCGGGATTTGCGATCATCCTCGTTCGCGATCACGGCCCCGGATTGCCCGCGGGCGCGGAGGAGCGTGTCTTCGAGCGCTTTTTCCGCCCGAAAGAGGCTTCGGAAGCGGCCGGCGGCTGGGGGCTCGGGCTTTCGCTCGTGCGACAGATCGCCGAAAAGCACGGCGGCTCCGTCCGGCTGCTGCGCGAAGGGGCGGGCGAGTGCGCCGGCGCCCGGTTCGAGGCGCGGCTTCCGATCGGGAGCGCCTGAACCTCTCAGCCGCCCCCTTCGTGAAAGAAGTCATGCACCGCGCGGGCGGTCGCCTCGTTGACCCCGGGCGTGCGCATCAGGTCCTCAAGCGACGCGCGGCGAATGGCCTTCACGGTGCCGAAATGATGCAGAAGCGCGCGTTTGCGCGTCGGCCCGATCCCGGCGATCTCGTCGAGCGGGTTCTTCGACAATTCGCGCTTGCGCTTGGCGCGGTGCGCGCCGATGGCGAAGCGATGCGCCTCGTCGCGCAGGCGCTGGATGAAATAGAGCGCCGGGTCGCGCGGCGGCAGGCGGAAGGGCGCTTTTCCCTCGACGAAGATGGTCTCGCGCCCCGCCTCACGGTCCTGTCCCTTGGCGACGCCGATCACCGGCACGTCCCCCGCGCCGAGTTCCGCGAGGATCGCGCGCACGCCCGAGACCTGCCCCTGCCCGCCGTCGATCAGGACGAGGTCGGGCCAGGCGGGGAATTCGTCGCCGCTCTCCTCCTCCCAGCCGGCCTCCTCGACGGGGGCGTCGGGGGCGCCGGCGGCCGGAGCCTCGTGCGCCGCCGACGGGCGCGGGGCTTCCTTGAGCAGCCGCGAGAAACGCCGGCGCAGCATTTCGCGCATCATGGCGAAATCGTCTCCTGCGGCGACTTTCTCCAGCGGCATGTTGAACGTGCGGTAATGCGTCTTCATGAAGCCCGCCGCGCCGGCGACGATCATCGCGCCGACGGCGTTCGCGCCCGAAATGTGGGAATTGTCGTAGACCTCGACCCGGCGCGGGCCCCGGGAGAGGCCGAGCGCGTCGGCGAGGAGGTCGAGCAGGCGCTGCTGCGAGGCCGTGTCGGCGAGACGGCGCCCCAGAGCCTCGCGGGCGTTGCGCTGCGCGTTCTCGACGATCTGCCGGCGCTCGCCGCGTTTGGGCGCGATCACCTCGACCTTCGAGCCGGCCCGCACCGACAGCGCGGCGGCGACGACGGCGCATTCCTCGATATCCTGCGAGATCAGCACCTGCCGCGGCGGCGGCTTGTCGGAATAGAACTGCACGAGGAAGGCGGTGAGCACCTCCTCTGTCGAGAGCGACTTGTCGGCCTTCGGGAAATAGGCCCGGTTTCCCCAGTTCTGCCAGTTGCGGAAGAAGAACACCTCGACGCAGAACTGCCCGCCCTCCTCGGCGATGGCGACGACGTCGGCCTCCTCGACGCTCTGCGTGTTCACGCCCTGCGTCGACTGGATGGCGGAGAGCGCCGCGAGACGGTCGCGGCAGCGCGCCGCCCGTTCGAATTCGAGCGCGTCGGACGCCGCCTGCATGTCCGCGGCGAGACGCTCCTTCACCTTCGAGCTCTTGCCCGCCAGAAAGTCGCGCGCCTCGCCCGCGAGCGCGGCGTAATCCTCCTTCGCGATTTCGCCCGTGCAGGGGCCGGAGCAGCGCTTGATCTGGAAGAGCAGGCACGGGCGCGTGCGGTTGTCGAAATACGAATCGGAGCAGGTGCGCAGGAGAAAGGCGCGCTGCAGCGCGGTCATGGTGCGGTTGACGGCCCAGACGCTGGCGAAGGGGCCGAAATACGCGCCCTTGCGGTTGCGCGCGCCGCGATGCTTGGTGAGTTGCGGCCCCCGCTCGTCCTCGGTGACGAGGATGTAGGGCAGGGACTTGTCGTCGCGCAGGAGCACGTTGTAGCGCGGGCGAAGCTGCTTGATCAGGTTGGCTTCGAGCAGCAGCGCCTCGGATTCCGTGCTCGTCGTCACGAACTCCATCTGCACCGTATCGGCGATCATCCGCGCGATCCGGTTCGAATGGGCCTGGCCGCGGGCGTAGGAGCCGACGCGGGCCTTCAGGCTCCTGGCCTTGCCGACGTAGAGCACCTCGCCCGAGGCGTCGATCATGCGGTAGACGCCGGGCGCGTTCGGCAGCGTCGTCCAGAACTGGCGGATCACCTCCATGCCGGCCGGCTCGCCCGCAGGGTCGCGCGTCCGCGCGTCGCCGTCGATCAGGATCCCCGACGGGTCGGCGGGCGTCTGTTCGTCCGTGTCGGAGGGCTCTGCGCTCATGAGGGCCATTTAGGCGATGCCGAGCCCGGACGGAAGCTCTCGACGCCGCGCCGCTGGCGCGCGATTTGCCGCGCGCTCGCGCCGGCGCTCTCCGCCGGACGGAAACGTCCCGCTCCGGGGCGGATATATCCAGCCTTGAGACATGTATTAAACGAGAATATTGACGTAAATCGAACTACAATTTTACTCAAAACAACAGATCAACAGTCATCGGTCAGAAACGTGAATTTTTGATTGCCGGCCTCCCGGCGAAACTCAAAGATCCTCCTCGTCCATAGCGATTCGAAGTCGAGAGAGAGCGCGGCGCTCGGGGAGAAATCCATGTCGATACTGGATCTGTTCAGGTGGCGGACGGGGCGACGGCGCGTCGCCGCGACGGCGCGCGATCTTCTCGACGCCCATGGGGATCGGGCCTTCTTCGAGAGCCACGAAGCGGCGTGGCGCGCCGCGGGCGACGGGCGCGACCGGGAGGCGCGATTCCATCGCGCCGTGTCTCTGGAGATCTCCCGCGTGCTCCAGCGCCGGGCGATTCTCGAAGCCATCATGGCCCCGTCGCGACCCGCCCGTCCCTCGCCCCGGCGAGCGCAGTCGCGAAGAGCGGCGCCGGCGCAGCTTTTCGTTGACATGAACCGGGTTGCGCGCTAGTCCCCACCATCCTGCAAATCAACCTGCAGAAAACGCCCGCGTTGCGTCCTCGACGAGGTCACGCGCGGGATGCCGGAAACTGCAAAGAAGCCGGCCCCGGCGCGTTCGATATTTCGAGCGACGGCGGAGAGCCGGAACGAACACGAGGATGAAAACGATGTTCGCAGTGATCAAGACCGGCGGCAAGCAGTACCGCGTGGCCGCCGACGATGTGATTACGATTCAGCGCCTCTCCGGTGAGCCGGGCGAGAGCGTGACCCTTGGCGAAGTGCTGCTGCTCTCCAGCGGCGACGACGTGAAGGTCGGAGCGCCGCTCGTCGCGGGCGCCTCGGTCATCGCCGAGATCGTCGAGGCGACGCGCGGACCGAAGGTCATCGCCTTCAAGAAGCGCCGCCGCCAGAACTCGAAGCGCAAGCGCGGTCATCGTCAGGATCTGACGACGATTCGCATCGTCGAGATTCTCGCCGACGGCGAGAAGGCGTCGGGCGAGAAGAAGGCGAAGGCCAAGAAGGCTCCTGCGAAAGCCAAGGCCGAGCCGGACGCCGCTGCGGCGGAAGCCGCCGCCGAGTGATCATCATTCATGCGACGCGCGCCCGGCGCCGTCGCAAGACAGTCGTTTTAGGGGAGTAGACCCATGGCACACAAAAAGGCAGGCGGCTCATCCCGCAACGGTCGCGATTCCGCAGGCCGTCGCCTCGGCGTCAAGAAGTTCGGCGGCGAGCGCGTCATCGCCGGCAACATCATCGTTCGCCAGCGGGGCACCAAGGTGCATCCGGGCGTGAATGTCGGCGTCGGCAAGGATCACACCATCTTCGCGCTTTGCGAGGGCGCAGTGTTGTTCGGCAAACGGCTCGGCCGATCGGTCGTATCCGTGATCCCGGCCCAGGAGGCCGCAGAGTAAAACCGGCGAGAGCGCGACTGACGAAGGAGCTCCCGCCGGGTCCCGTCGACCCCCGGCGGTCGAAGCTCCCGAGGCGGCACGCGTCTCAAGAGCTCCGACAAGGCCCCGGGGGGAAGCGGAACACGCTTCCCCCTTCGTCGTTTCTGCGGGATGATTCCCACAGCAGGAATGTCCCCGAGATCGGAGCCGAACCATGTTCCCCGACCTGATGCGAGACGATGTTTTCCGGCTGGAGACGGCGCGTCTCTGGCTGCGCTGGCCGCGTCAGAGCGACGCCCGCGCGGTCGCCGACATCGCCTGCGCGAAAGAGGCCGCGGACCTTTCGGCCTCGATCCCGCATCTCGCACCGCGCGGCGACGCCGACGGGTTCGTGCTTTCGGCGCGCGGCGACAACATGCAGGGCGCCCGGCTGACGCTCGCCATCACGCCGAAGGCGCGGCCGAACGTCCTCATAGGCATGGTCGGCGTGGCGCCCGCTCAGACGCCGGGCGAGGGTGAACTGGGATACTGGATCGGCGCCCCGTGGCGCGGTTCGGGCTTTACCACCGAAGCCGTTCAGGCGCTGATCGGTGCGAGCTTCGATCTCGCGGGGCTCGAGGCGATCACCGCCGCCGTGGAGGTGGGCAACCCTGCCGCCCGGCGCGTGCTCGAGAAGTGCGGCTTCTCGCCGGACGGCGAACGGGTCCGGGAGGATTCGCGCTTCGCCGTCCTGCGCCTCGCGCGGACCGCCAGCGGGATCGTCCCCAGCGCCATCGTTCCCGTCCCCGCCGGCGCGTTGGGTACGGCGGCGACGGTGACGACGGCGGAACCGCCGCTCGCGGCCGAATGACGCCGCCGCGCCACAGATGCGTAACAATGAGTAACGCCGCCCTCAGGTGGGGCGGCCGGGAAGCGAACAGACGATGAAATTCCTCGATCAAGCCAAGATATTCATTCGTTCGGGCGACGGCGGCGCAGGCGCCGTCTCGTTCCGGCGCGAGAAATTCATCGAGTTCGGCGGCCCCGACGGCGGCGACGGCGGTCGGGGCGGCGACGTCTGGGCGGAATGCGTCGACGGGCTGAACACGCTGATCGACTATCGCTACCAGCAGCATTTCAAGGCGCAGAAGGGCGTTCACGGCATGGGCCGCAACCGCACCGGCGCCTCGGGCGACGACGTGGTGCTCAAGCTCCCCGCCGGGACCGAAATCCTCGACGAGGACGGCGAGACCGTGATCGCCGACCTCACCCATGTCGGCCAGCGCATCCTGCTCGCCAAGGGCGGCAACGGCGGTTTCGGCAACGCCTATTTCACCTCCTCGACGAACCGCGCTCCGCGCCGGGCCAATCTCGGGCTGGAGGGACAGGAGCGATGGATCTGGCTGCGCTTGAAGCTGATCGCCGACGCAGGGCTCGTCGGACTGCCGAACGCCGGCAAGTCGACCTTTCTCGCTACCGTCACCTCGGCCAAGCCCAAGATCGCCGACTACCCGTTCACGACGCTTCATCCCGGCCTCGGGGTCGTGCGCGTCGACGCGCGTGAATTCGTGCTCGCCGACATTCCCGGCCTGATCGAGGGCGCGCACGAGGGCGTGGGGCTCGGCGACCGCTTCCTTGCCCATGTGGAACGCTGCCGCGTGCTCCTGCACCTTGTCGAGGGCACCAGCGAGCACGCCGGCAAAGCCTACAAGATCATCCGCGAGGAGCTGGAGGCCTACGGCCACGGTCTGGGAGACAAGCCCGAGATCGTGGCGCTGTCCAAGGTCGACGCGCTCGATCCCGAGACGCTCAAGAAACAGCGCGAACGCCTTCAGCGCGCCGCCAAGCGTAAGCCGCTGCTGCTCTCCTCCGCCACGGGCGAGGGCGTGACGGAAGCGCTGCGCCTGCTCTTCTCCGCGGTCGAGGAATCGAAGGGCGAGGCGCTTCGCACCGACAAGCCCGCCACCTGGACGCCGTGACGCCGGCGCAGTGAGCGAAAGAGGATTCCAGACGATGCATCGCAAGCTCACGGGCAAAGTCGTCATCGCCACGCACAATTCCGGCAAGCTGCGCGAGATGCGCGAATTGCTCGCGCCCTTCGGCGTCGAGGCGACGTCGGCGGGCGAACTCGGGCTCCCGGTTCCGGCCGAGACCGGTCACATGTTTTCGGAGAACGCCGCGATCAAGGCCTACGCCGCCGCCAAGGCGACGGGACTGCCTGCGCTGTCGGACGATTCCGGGCTGTGCGTCGAGGCGCTGGACTGCGCGCCGGGGCTGTTTTCGGCGGACTGGGCAATCGACAAGGATTTTGGGGTCGCCATGGCGAAGGTCGAGCGCGAGCTCGGCCGTCGCGGCGTCGTCGACGCGGGCGGCAGGCGCGCCTGGTTCGTCTCGGCGCTCGTCATCGCATGGCCGGATGGCCACGAGGAGCTTTTCGAGGGCCGCGTCCACGGGCGGGTCGTCTGGCCGCCGCGCGGCGAGAAAGGCTTTGGCTACGATCCGATGTTCACGCCCGACGGCGCGGATCGCACCTTCGGCGAGATGACCGCGCAAGAGAAGCACGGGATCGACTGGCTCGCCGCGCCCGACAACGCGCTGTCCCACCGCGCCCGCGCCTTCGTGGCGCTCGCCCGCGCCTGCCTTGAGTCCAACGCCTTGAACGCGGGCTGAGCGCGGTTCGTCACGCCTCGCCGAAAACGCGACGGAAGATCGTGTCTACGTGCTTGAGGTGGTAGCCGAGATCGAAGCATTCCTCGATTTCGGCGTCCGACATCCGCTCCGTCACTTCGGAATCCGCCTTCAGCAGCGTCAGGAAGTCGCCCTCGCCACGCCAGACCGGCATGGCGTTACGCTGCACGAGACGGTAGCTGTCCTCGCGCGAAACGCCCTTCTGCGTCAGCGCCAGCATCACGCGCTGCGAATGAACCAGCCCGCCGAGCCGGTCGAGGTTCTTCTGCATGTTCTCCGGGTAGACGAGGAGCTTGTCGACGACGCCGGTGAGGCGCGCCAGCGCGAAATCGAGCGTCACCGTCGCGTCCGGGCCGATCATGCGCTCGACCGAGGAATGCGAAATGTCGCGCTCGTGCCAGAGCGCCACGTTCTCCATGGCCGGCAGGGCGTAGGCGCGCACCATGCGGGCGAGGCCAGTGAGGTTCTCGGTCAGCACGGGATTGCGCTTGTGCGGCATCGCCGAGGAGCCCTTCTGGCCCGGCGAGAAATACTCTTCCGCCTCCAGCACCTCCGAGCGCTGCAGATGGCGCACTTCCGTCGCCAGCCGCTCGATCGAGGAGGCGACAACGCCGAGCGTGGCGAAGAACATGGCGTGGCGGTCGCGCGGGATCACCTGCGTCGAGACGGGCTCGGATTTGAGGCCGAGCTTGTCCGCGACGTATTCCTCCACGCGCGGGTCGATGTTGGCGAAGGTGCCGACCGCCCCCGAGATCGCGCAGGTCGCGATCTCCTCGCGCGCCGCGACCATGCGCGCCTGGCAGCGCTCGAACTCGGCGTAGGCCTGCGCGAGCTTGACGCCGAAAGTGGTAGGCTCGGCGTGGATGCCGTGCGAGCGGCCGATCGTCGGCGTCATGCGGTATTCGAAGGCGCGGCGCTTGAGGGCTCCGAGCAGCGCGTCGATATCGGCGATCAGCAGGTCGGCGGCGCGCGTTAGCTGCACGTTGAAGCAGGTGTCGAGCACGTCCGACGAGGTCATGCCCTGATGCACGAAGCGCGCCTCGGGGCCGACGATTTCCGCGAGATGCGTCAGGAAGGCGATGACGTCGTGCTTCACCTCGCGCTCGATCGAATCGATGCGCGCGATGTCGAAGGTCGCCGCCGAGCCCTTCTCCCAGACGATCCGGGCGGCGTCCATCGGCACGACGCCGAGCTCCGCGAGCGCCATCGTCGCGTGCGCCTCGATTTCGAACCAGATCCGGAACTTCGTCTCGGGCGACCAGATCGCGGTCATTTCGGGGCGGCTGTAGCGCTCGATCATCGTCTCGCTCTGTCTTGCTTGATGGGATTTGCGTGATGGGATTTGCGCGGGCGGTAGCACGAACCCCGCCCGCGCTCAATCGCGCGGACGCGTTCGAGAAGCCGCGAGGCGGGGGCGGGCGCGCCGCCCCCGGCGATCAATTCAGCCCGATGTCACTTGGGCTGCATGCGCAGCGCGCCGTCGAGACGGATGATCTCGCCGTTCAGCATGTCGTTGTCGATGATCGCGGCGACGAGCTTGGCGTATTCCGCCGGCTTGCCGAGGCGCGAGGGGAACGGCACGTTCGCCTCGAGCGCCTTGCGGTATTCCTCGTTGATGCCGTCGAACATCGGCGTGTGGAACAGCCCCGGCAGGATCGTCATCACGCGGATCCCCGAACCGGAGAGGTCGCGCGCCATCGGCAGCGTCATGCCGGCGACGCCGGCCTTCGAGGCCGCATAGGCCGCCTGACCGATCTGGCCGTCCTGCGCGGCGACGGAGGCCGTGCAGACGATGACGCCCCGCCCGCCGTCCTGCGTCACGGGATCGAGCGCGGACATGGCGGCGGCGCATTTGGCGCTCATCGCGAAAGTGCCCACGAGATTGATCTGGACGACCTTCGCGAACATCGCCGTGTCGTGCGCCTGGAAGGCGCCCGTGTCGCGGTTCTTCGAGACGGTGCGGCGGCCCGGCGCGACGCCGGCGCAGTTGACGAGGATGCGGGCGACGCCGTGAGCCTCGCCGGCCGCCGCGAGCCCGGCGTCGATCGAAGCGTCGTCCGTGACGTCCACCTTGCAGAAGAGGCCGCCGATCTCCCGGGCGATCGCCTCGCCGCGCTCGGCGTTGAGATCGAACAGCGCGACCTTGACGCCGCGCTCCGCCAGCATGCGAGCGGTTCCCTCGCCGAGGCCAGAGGCGCCGCCCGTGACGATGGCGGCCATGGTTCCGTCCAGTTTCATTGCTTTCCTCCGTTTGTCCGTCGCACTAGGCTATCGCGGTCGAGAGGGACTTTGTCCAGCGCCCGCCGAATCGGCGGGACTTGACGTGGCGGCGGGCGCGGCGCCTTGAAGCCGCCTTGGAGCTGACAGGGGATTTATATGGGCCAAGCCGGGTACGATGATGATCTGAGCCGCGTTTTCACTCCCGAGGAGATGGAGACGATCCGGCGCGCGGCGCGCGACGAGGACAGCGTCCTGCGCGGCGCGAGGCGCAAGCTCCTGTCGCTGGCGGGCAGCATCCCCTTCGCCGAGGACGCGATGGCGGGCTGGTATTGCGTGCGCGACGCAAACACCTCGCGACGCGTCAAGCTCATCTTACTCGGGGCGCTCGCCTATTTTCTCCTGCCCGTCGACATCGTCCCGGACTTCCTGCCGCTCCTCGGTTTCACCGACGACGCGGCCGTGATCGCGGCCGCGCTGGCGGCGGTGGCGGGATCGATCACCCCCGAGCATCGCGAGCTGGCGCGCGAGGCGCTGCGGTCGTGAGGGGTTGAGCCTCCGGGCTTCCCACCTTTCGTCTTGACGCGGGCGCCCTTCCTTGCGCAAGGAAGTGGCGATGATCCCGCGCCCGCCGAGAGGATCCCGGCGCCCATGCTCAAAACCCGCCTGATCCCCTGCCTCGACGTCAAGGACGGCCGTGTCGTCAAGGGCGTCCAGTTCGTCGACCTGCGCGACGCCGGCGACCCCGTCGAATGCGCGCTCGCCTACGACGCCGCCGGCGCGGACGAGCTCTGCTTCCTCGACATCACCGCCAGCCACGAGGATCGCGGCATATTGCTCGACGTCGTACGCCGCACGGCGGAGGCCTGCTTCATGCCTCTGACCGTCGGCGGGGGCGTGCGCACGATCGAGGATATCCGCGCGCTCCTGCTCGCGGGGGCCGACAAGGTGTCGATCATGACGGCGGCCGTGAAGGACCGCGACTTCGTTCGCCGCGCGGCGGAGAAGTTCGGCGTTCAATGCATCGTCGTCGCCATCGACGCCAAGCGCGTCTCGGGCGCGGGCGAATTGCCGCGCTGGGAAATCTTCACCCATGGCGGGCGCAACGCCACCGGCGTCGACGCCGTGGACTACGCCCGCGAGGTCGCCGCTCGCGGGGCGGGCGAACTGCTCGTCACCTCCATGGATCGCGACGGCACCAAGTCCGGCTACGATATCGAACTGATGCGAACGATCAGCGAGGCGGTGAGCGTTCCCGTGATCGCGTCGGGCGGCGTCGGCACGCTCGACCACCTCGTCGCCGGCGTGCGCGACGGGCGCGCGAGCGCGGTGCTGGCGGCGTCGATCTTCCATTTCGGCGAATATTCGATCGGCGAGGCCAAGAGCTACATGGCCGGCGCCGGTCTGCCGATGCGGCTCGACGCGTGAGCGGGCGCCCGGCATGAGCGGCTTCACCCTCGCCGACCTCGCCCGCATCGTCGCCACCCGCGCGGCCGCGTCGCCGGAGCAATCCTACACCGCCCGCCTCGTCGCCGATCCCGCCCGGGCGGCCAAGAAATTCGGCGAGGAGGCGGTCGAGACCGTGATCGCGGCGGTCGGAAACGATCGCGAAGGACTCGTCTGCGAGAGCGCGGACGCGCTGTATCACCTCCTCGCATTGCTCGCCGCGCGCGGCGTCGCACTCGACGAGGTCATGGCCGAGCTCTCGCGGCGCACCGCGCAGTCCGGGCTCGCCGAAAAAGCCTCGCGCCCGGCGGGGCAAGGTCCCGGAGAACCCGGCGAATGAGCCTGGCCCCCGACACGCTCGCCCAGGTGATCGGCGAGGACGCCTCCATCTCGCCGTACCGCACCTTCACGCGGGACGAGTGGGCCGGTCTGCGCGCCGATCAGCCGATGACGCTGACGGGCGACGAGGTCATGGCGCTGCAATCGCTGAACGACCCGATCTCGCTCGACGAAGTGATCGCCATCTACCTGCCGCTGTCGCGGCTGCTGGCGCTCTACGTCGCGGCGACGCAGGGGCTGTTCCGGGCGACGCAGCGCTTCCTGCTGGCCGAAAACGAGGTGAAGTCGCCCTACATCATCGGCGTGGCGGGCTCCGTCGCCGTGGGCAAGTCGACGACGGCGCGCGTGCTCAAGGCGCTGCTCGCGCGCTGGCCGAACACGCCCAAGGTCGATCTGATCACGACGGACGGCTTCCTGCTGCCGAACTCCGAGCTGAGCCGTCAGGGGCTGATGGAGCGCAAGGGATTCCCCGAGAGCTACGACACCGGCAAGCTCCTGCGCTTCCTCAACGCCATCAAGTCGGGACGGCGCGAAGTCGTGGCGCCCGTCTACTCGCACCTCGTCTACGACGTGGTGCCGGGCGAGGAGATCGTCGTCGACCGTCCGGACATCCTCATCGTCGAGGGTCTCAACGTGCTCCAGCCCGCGCGCATGCCGCGCGACGGCAAGGCGATCCCGTTCGTGTCGGATTTCTTCGATTTCTCGATCTATCTCGACGCCGACGAGGACGACCTGCACCGCTGGTACGTCAACCGCTTCCTGCGCCTGCGCCACACGGCGTTCCGCGATCCGCGCTCCTACTTCCACAAATACGCCGAGCTCGACGAGGACGCGGCCATCGCGACGGCCGAGGGGCTGTGGAACCGCATCAACCTCGTCAACCTGCGCGACAACATCCTGCCCACGCGCCAGCGCGCGAGCCTCGTTCTGCGCAAGGGGCCGAGTCACCGGATCGAGGAAGTGGCCCTGCGCCGCCTGTGACCGGGGCGCAAGGTCGAGCGCTCCCGCGCGCTCGGCCTTGCGTGAGCCGTCAGCCCTTCTTGGCGAGCGTCTCGAGACGCGTCTGCATTTCGGCCATCTGGGCTTTCAGCGCGTCGATGTCGGAGCCGCTGTGTCCGCTCTCGGACTTGCCGCCCTCGCCCTTGCCAGCGTCCCCCTTGCCGGCCTCTCCCTCGCCGCGCTGGGCGAAGGGCGTGAACATCTTCATCGCCTCGGTGAACATGCTCATATTAGCGCGCATCTGTTCGTCGAGCGTCGGAAAGGTCTTGCCGCCGAGCGCCTGCTTCACCTGCTCGCGCAACTTTTCCTGCTCGCGCGCGAAGATGGTCATGGCGTTCTCGAGATAGCCCGGCACCATGACCTGCATGCTGTCGCCGTAGAAGCGGATGAGCTGGCGCAGGACGTTCACGGGCAGGAGGCTCTGGCCGCCTTCCTTGTTCTCCTGCTCGAAGATGATCTGGGTGAGCACGGAGCGGGTGATGTCCTCGCCGCTCTTGGCGTCGTAGACGACGAAATCGTCGCCGGCCTTCACCATCACGCCGAGATCCTCGAGGGTCACGTAGGTCGAGGCGCCGGTGTGGTAGAGCCGGCGGTTGGCGTATTTCTTGATGATGATCGGCTGCTTTTCCGTCGCCATGTCTTTCGCCATCTGGTGCCCGCGTCTCGCGTTTGGGCGAGCCGGATGGCGCGCCTTTCGTTGATATTGACATTATGCGCTTCGAACGCCCCGCGAAACCGCAATTTTCTGGCGCGGCCGTCGCTCGGGCCGGCCCTCCCGAGCTTGACTTCGCCGGTGGGCTCGTTTTGATCGGGCTCATGGGATGAAGCGGCGGTCCGCGCGGCGACGCACCGACGCCGAAACAAGACGCCGAACAGCGACAAGGAAAACCGACAATGGCCAGCCAGGATATCGTGATCGTCTCCGCAGCGCGGACGGCGGTCGGTTCGTTCAACGGCGCCTTCGCCAACACGCCCGCTCACGAACTCGGCGCGGTCGCCGTCAAGGCGGCGCTGGAGCGCGCCAAGGTCGAGGCCGCGGACGTCGACGAGGTGATCCTCGGGCAGATCCTCTCCGCCGGCCAGGGTCAGAACCCGGCCCGGCAGGCCGCCATGAAGGCCGGCGTTCCGCAGGAAGCCACCGCCTGGGGGCTCAACCAGCTCTGCGGCTCGGGCCTGCGCGCCGTCGCCATCGGCATGCAGCAGATCGCCTCGGGCGACGCCCGAATCATCGTCGCCGGCGGCCAGGAATCGATGTCGCTCGCCCCGCACGTGGCGCATATGCGCTCCGGCACGAAGATGGGCGACTTCAAGCTCATGGATTCGATGCTCAAGGACGGCCTGCTCGACGCCTTCCAGGGCTACCACATGGGCACCACCGCCGAGAACGTCGCCTCGCGTTGGCAGCTCACCCGCGAAGAGCAGGACGCCTTCGCCGTCGCCTCGCAGAACAAGGCCGAAGCCGCGCAGAAGGACGGCCGGTTCGCCGACGAGATCGTCCCCTTCACGGTCCCGGGCCGCAAGGGCGACACCATCGTCGATCAGGACGAATACATCCGCGCCGGCGCCACGCTCGACGGGATGGCCAAGCTGAAGCCGGCCTTCTCGAAGGAGGGCACGGTCACCGCCGGCAACGCGTCCGGCATCAACGACGGCGCCGCCGCCGTGGTGCTGATGACCGCCGAAGAGGCGCAGAAGCGCGGCCTCACCCCGCTGGCGCGCATCGCCTCCTGGGCCACTTGCGGCGTCGATCCCGCGATCATGGGCACGGGCCCGATCCCGGCCTCGCGCAAGGCGCTGGAGAAGGCCGGCTGGAAGGTCGGGGATCTCGATCTCGTCGAGGCCAACGAGGCCTTCGCGGCCCAGGCGCTCGCCGTCAACAAGGACATGGGCTGGGATCCGGCGATCGTGAATGTGAACGGCGGCGCTATCGCCATCGGCCACCCGATCGGCGCGTCCGGCGCGCGCGTCCTCGTCACGCTGCTCCACGAAATGGTCCGTCGCGACGCCAAGAAGGGCCTCGTCACGCTCTGCATCGGCGGCGGCATGGGCGTCGCCATGTGCCTCGAGCGCTGAGCGGACGGTCGCAGCGAGCGCGATCCGCTTGACAACTCCGTCCGGGCGTGGTGGGAGCCCGCCCGGATGGCAACATCAAATCAAACGCAATCATTGGGAGGGAACGACATGGCGCGCGTCGCATTGGTCACGGGCGGAACCCGCGGCATCGGAGAAGCGATCTCGAAGGCCCTGAAGGACGCCGGCTATGCCGTCGCGGCGAACTACGCCGGCAACGACGAGGCCGCCGCCAAATTCAAGGCCGAGACGGGCATCCCCGTCTACAAGTTCGACGTCTCCGACGCCGCCGGCTGCGAGGCGGCGATCAGGCAGGTCGAGGCCGATCTCGGGCCGGTCGACGTGGTGGTCAACAACGCCGGCATCACGCGCGACAAGATGTTCCACCGCATGACCTTCGATCAATGGTCCCAGGTCATGCGCACCAACCTCGATTCGATGTTCACCATGACTCGTCCGGTGATCGAGGGCATGCAGACGCGCGGCTTCGGGCGCATCATCATCATCTCCTCGATCAACGGCCAGAAAGGCCAGGCCGGGCAGACGAACTATTCCGCCGCCAAGGCGGGCGTCATCGGCTTCGCCAAGGCGCTGGCGCAGGAGAACGCGGCCAAGGGCGTCACCGTCAACGTCATCGCGCCGGGCTACATCGCCACCGAGATGGTGCGCGCCGTGCCCGCCGAGGTGCTCAATTCGAAGATCATTCCGCAAATTCCGGTCGGCCGTCTCGGCGAGGCCGAGGAGATCGCGCGCGGCGTCGTCTTCCTCGCCTCCGACGAGGCTGGGTTCATCACGGGGTCGACCCTGTCGATCAACGGCGGCCAGTACATGGCCTGACGTCCCGTCGCGGGATCCGATGCGGACGCAGGCGGAGCCGATCCGCCGCCTGCGTCATGTCCGCCTCGTCGGGAATCTTGCGTCGCCGCTATTCTCTTGCGGCGCGAAAGCGCTTAAACAGGGGCGTCGCCGCGCGACGACTTACTGCACTCGCGGCGCGTCGGGACAAGCGGACGGTCGGAGCGCGTGAAAAAGGTTTTCGTCAAATCCTACGGCTGCCAGATGAACGTCTACGATGCCGAGCGCATGGCTGACGCGCTGGCTGCGGACGGATACGCGCAGACCGATTCGGCCGACGACGCCGATCTCGTCGTTCTCAACACCTGCCATATCCGCGAAAAGGCCGCCGAGAAGGTCTATTCCGAACTCGGCCGCGTGCGCGAGATCAAGGAGGCCCGGGCCGCCGAGGGGCGCGAGACGAAAGTCGTCGTGGCCGGCTGCGTCGCCCAGGCGGAGGGCGCCGAAATCCTGCGGCGCGCCAAGGTGGTCGACGTCGTGGTCGGACCCCAGAGCTATCATCGCCTGCCCGCGATGGTGCGCGAGGCGGGGGGCGGGGCCTGGTCGCGCCGGCGCCTCGTCGACACCGACTTCCCCGAAGACGACAAGTTCGAACACCTGCCGAAGCTCGAGCGCTCGCGGATTCGCGCCCGGGGCGTCACGGCCTTCCTCACGATCCAGGAAGGCTGCGACAAGTTCTGCTCGTTCTGCGTGGTGCCCTACACCCGCGGCGCGGAAGTCTCGCGCCCGGCGGCCCGCGTGCTCGACGAAGCCCGCCTGCTGGCTCAGGCCGGCGTGCGCGAGATCACGCTGATCGGGCAGAACGTCAACGCCTATCACGGCGCGGGCGTCGACGGCCGCGACTGGACGCTGGGCCGGTTGCTGCACGCCGTGGCGGAGATCGAGGGCGTCGAGCGCATCCGCTACACGACGAGCCACCCCCGCGACATGGACGACGCGCTCATCGCCGCCCACCGCGACCTGCCCCAGCTCATGCCCTATCTGCACCTGCCCGTGCAGGCGGGCTCGGACCGCATTCTCGCGGCGATGAACCGCAAGCACACCGCCGACGACTTCCGCCGCATCGTCGACAAGGTGCGCGCCGCCCGGCCCGATATCGCCCTCTCCTCGGATTTCATCGTCGGCTTCCCCGGCGAGAGCGACGCGGATTTCGAGGAGACGATGCGGCTCGTGGCCGAGATCGGCTTCGCCTCGTCGTTTTCGTTCAAATACTCGGCCCGGCCCGGCACGCCGGCGGCCGAGAGCGGCGAACAGATCGCCGAATCCGTCATGTCGGGCCGGCTCGCCCGGCTGCAGGCCCTGCTCGACGAGCAGCGCCACGGCTTCAATCGCGCCACTGTCGGCCGCGTCGTCGAGGTGCTGATCGAGAAGCCGGGGCGCCATCCCGGCCAGCTCGGCGGCAAGTCGCCCTATCTCCAGGCGGTGCATTTCGACGGCGCCGGCCTCTCCGTCGGCGACGTCGTTCCCGTGCGCATCGTCGCGCAGGGCGGCAACTCTCTTCTCGGCGAGGCTCTCGGCGACGATGTCGGCGCCCCGTTCGACGCGAAAGCCGCCTCTCATGAGGCCTCCGCCGCATGATCCGAACCACCAGAATGGGAGCTCCCCCGCGTGTCCGGCACTGACGGTCGTCCCCGAGAACCCGGTGCGCGCGGATCGGGCCCCGCCCGCGACAAGCGCGCCATCCGCCCCGCTCCGTCCCCCAACGGCGTCGATGAGGCCGCACAGATCACGCTGACGTTCGAGGACAACAGGCTCGCGAGCCTCGTCTTCGGCCATTACGACCAGAATCTCGCCCAGATCGAGCGCCGGCTCGACGTGCTCGCCAACGCCAACGGCAATTGCGTGGTATTGCGCGGCGCGCCGGAAGCCTCCGAGCAGGCCAGGCGCGTGCTGGAGGCGCTGTATGCGCGCGTCGCAGACGGGACGGTCCTGTCGCCCGGCGACGTCGACGGCGTCATCCAGGAATCCGCGTTCCAGGGCAGCCTGTTTCCCGCGACCTCCGGACCGTCCGGCCCGGGCGGCGGATTCGAGGCGATCTCCAGCCGCAGGCGCGGCGTGGTGAAGGCCCGCAACGCCGCGCAGGACGCGTATCTGCGCGCGCTGCGCACGAACGAGCTCGTCTTCGCCGAGGGGCCTGCGGGCACGGGCAAGACCTGGCTCGCGGTCGGCTACGCCGTCTCGCTGCTCGAAACCGGGCAGATCGACAAGCTCATCATCTCCCGCCCCGCCGTCGAGGCCGGCGAGCGGCTCGGCTTCCTGCCCGGCGACATGCGCGAGAAGGTCGATCCCTATCTGCGGCCGATCTACGACGCGCTCTATGATTTCATGGAGGCGCGCCACGTCGAGCGCGGGCTGCAGACCGGCATGATCGAGATCGCGCCGCTGGCCTTCATGCGCGGCCGCACGCTGACGAACGCGGTGGTCTTGCTCGACGAGGCGCAGAACACCACCTCCATGCAGATGAAGATGTTCCTGACCCGCCTCGGCGAAGGCTCGCGGATGATCGTCAACGGCGATCCGACCCAGATCGATCTCCCGCCCGGGCAGCGCTCGGGCCTGATCGAGGCTGCGAGGATTCTCGAGAACGTCGAAGGCATCGGCCGGGTGAAGTTCCGGGACGTCGACGTCGTGCGCCACGATCTCGTGCGCCGCATCGTCGCCGCCTACGACGCCGCCACCGCCCGCGACCTCGCGGCGACCGCGCCCCGCACGGGACGAGAGGGCGCCCCGTCGTGATCGCACTCGACGTCGCCGTCGACGACGAGCGCTGGGAAGCGCTCGGCGACCCCGAGGCGCTGGCGGGCGAGGCCGCGCGCGCCGCGCTCGCGCTGTGCGACGACGCGCCCGCCGATGCGGAGATCTGCGTTCTCTTCACGGACGACGCGGCGATCCGGGCGCTCAACCGCGACTGGCGCGGGCTCGACAAACCGACGAACGTGCTCTCCTTCCCCGCGCCGGAAGCGCCGATGGCGGGAGCGCAAGGCGCAGCGCCGCAGCCGCTCGGAGACGTGGCGATCGCCTACGAGACGACGGCGCGCGAGGCGCTGGAGGAGGGCAAGACCCTGCAGGACCATGCAACGCATCTTATCGTTCATGGCGTTTTGCATTGTCTGGGTTATGATCACGAGACCGAGGCCGAGGCCGAGGCTATGGAGGCGCTCGAAATCGCGGCGCTGGCGCGGTTGGGGATCGCAGATCCCTACGCCGGGTCGGAACTGTGAAGAGAGACGGCGCGAGGACGATGAACGAAGGTCGAAGTCACGTGGCGGGTCAGCCCGCCGGATCCGCCCCTGACGCGAACGACGCCGAAGGATCAAGTCGCTTCCCCGCGCGCGGGGCGGGGGACGTCGGTCGCGAGTCCTGGTTCGAGCGGTTGCTCGGCGCCGTGCGGCTCAGGAGCCGCGATACGATCCGCACCGATCTCGAGGACGCGCTGTCCTCGAGCGCCGAAAGCGAAGGCTTCTCCCCGCAAGAGCGGGCGATGCTGCGAAACGTGCTCGGGTTCCACCGGACGCGGGTGCAGGACGCGATGGTGCCGCGCGCCGACATCGTGGCGATCTCCGCCGACACGACGCTCGGCGATCTCCTGCGCATCTTCCGCACGGCCGGCCATTCGCGCCTGCCCGTCTACGGCGAGACGCTGGACGATCCCAGGGGCATGATCCACATCCGGGACTTCCTCGATTACCTCGTCGGCAAGGCCGAGAACGGCAACGGCGCCGGGCGTCGTCGCCGGGTCAAGATTCCCGACGCGTTGAATCTCGGCAATATCGATCTCTCCGCTACGCTGGCCAACGCGCGCATCCTGCGTCCGGTCCTGTTCGTGCCGCCCTCGATGCCGGCGGTGGAGCTGCTCGTGCGCATGCAGACGACGCGCACGCACATGGCGCTCGTCATCGACGAATACGGCGGCACCGACGGGCTCGTGTCGATCGAGGATCTCGTCGAGATGATCGTGGGCGACATCGAGGACGAGCATGATCTCGCCACGGCGGCGATGATCGAGAAGGTCGAGCCCCACACCTTCGTCGCCGACGCCCGCGCCGATCTCGAGGAGGTCTCCGAGGCGCTCGGCGTCGATCTCACGATCGGCGACCTCGCCGACGACGTCGACACGCTGGGCGGCCTAATCGTGACGCTGGCGGGCCGCGTGCCCGCGCGCAGCGAACTGATCGCCGGGCCCGACGGGCTCGAATTCGAGGTTCTGGACGCGGATCCGCGGCGGCTCAAGCGCGTGCGCATCCATCGGCGAGACCCGAGGGCGAAAATCGGAGCCCGCATCGCGACGCCGAAGCTGGTCGGTGATAAGCAACCAGAGAGCGAATTGGCGCCCGAATCGGCGCGCGACGCTCCCGGGAGCGCCGCCATGCCGATCGTCGACCTCGCGGAACGCAACGATCCGGCCACGCCCTCCGAGGCGCGGCCGACCGTCGAGGCGGTACCCGCTGCGCCGCCCGACGCGCCGTCCCCCTCGCCAGCCGACGCGCCGCCCGCGAGCGGTCCCGCGAACGACCCCGCGCGCCCCGACGCGCCGGTTCCCGGCAAGACCGGTTCCGCCACACGATGATCGGCGTCGCCCACGCCGTCATCCTGAGCTGGGGTTGGCGTCGGGCGGCGATCGCCTTCGTGGCGGGCGCCGTGGGCGCTCTGGCGATGCCGCCGTTCGGCTTCGCGCCCGCTCTCGTGGCGTCCCTGTGCGTCGCCGTCTGGCTCGTCGACGGCTCGGGCGAGGAAGGACGCTTCGGGCCGGTTCGCGCGGCGGCCGTCGCCGGCTGGTTCTGGGGATTCGGCTTCTTCCTCGCCGGTCTCTGGTGGCTCGGCGCCGCCTTCCTGGTGGAGGCGGAGCGCTTCGCCTGGGCGATGCCGCTCGGCGTCGTCGGCCTACCCGCGGGGCTCGCCGTCTTCTTCGCCCTCGGTTTCGGCGCGGCGCGCCTGGTCTGGTCGCGCGGCGCCTGGCGCATCCTGGCGCTCGCCGCCGGGCTCGGACTTGCGGAATGGTTGCGCGGCCATCTCTTCACGGGGTTCCCCTGGAACACCCTCGGCATGGCGCTCGGCCAGAACCTCTGGACGATGCAATCGGCGTCGACGCTCGGGCTCTACGGGCTGACGATCGTCGCCGTTGCGATCGCCGCCGCGCCGGCGACCCTCGCCACGGGATCGAGCGGGCGGGGTCGATTGGCCCCGTCGCTTCTCGCGGTCGTCGCGCTCGGCGGCCTCGTCGCCTACGGCGTCGCGCGACTGCCCTCCGCGCCGACGCCGCTCACGCCCGACGTGCGCTTGCGCATCATGCAGCCGAACCTCGCGCAGGACGCGAAGTTCAATCCGGACAACCGCGAGGAGATCATGGCGCATTATCTGCGCCTGAGCGACCGCGCCACCTCGCCCGCGACGTCGGGCGTCGCCGACGCCACGCATCTGATCTGGCCGGAATCGGCCTTTCCCTTCCTCCTGCATCGCGACGCCCGGGCGCTGGCGCAGATCGCCGGGCTCCTGCCCGACGGGGTGACGCTGCTGACGGGCGCGGCCCGCGTCGAGGAGGCGCTGAACGGGGAGGGCTTTTCCTTCTACAACGCCATCCAGACCGTGGGCTCGAACGGCGCGGTGCTCGCGACCTACGACAAGGTCCATCTCGTGCCCTTCGGCGAATACCTTCCGGCCGTCTTCGACGGCGCCTTGCGCGCTTTGGGCTTGCGGGAATTCGTCGCCGTGCCGGGCGGCTTCACGGCCGGCTCGCGCCGCGCGGCCCTCGTCGCGCCGGGCCTGCCGCCCGCCGCCGCCACGATCTGCTACGAGGCGATCTTTCCCGGCGCCGTGCGCCCGAGCGGGCCGGGGGGCGCCGAGCCGGCCTGGATCCTCAACGTGACGAACGACGCCTGGTTCGGCGATACGCCGGGACCGCGTCAGCATTTCGCGCAGGCGCGGTTGCGCGCCGTCGAGGAAGGTCTGCCGCTGGTGCGCGCCGCCAATACGGGCATCTCTGCCGTGGTCGACCCGTATGGGCGCATAGTCGGGTCACTGGGCGTTGGAATCGAAGGCGTTCTCGATGCGGGATTGCCTGAAATGGCGCCGCCGACGCATTTCTCCCGAATTGGCGATGGCGTTTTCTGGTTGCTCTTTCTATTCTGCGCCGTCGCGGCGACGACTATGCGTCGCTTCGACTCATGAGGGCGGGGGTCTGCGGATGCGGACGCGCCCGTGAGAGGTGCCCGTGACGATGCTCGTAAAGAAAATCCCCAATCCGATCGATTTGCACGTGGGCAGCCGCGTCCGCATGCGTCGGATGATGGTCGGAATGAGCCAGGAGAAGCTCGGCGAAGCGCTCGGCCTCACCTTCCAGCAGATCCAGAAATACGAGAAGGGCGCAAACCGCATCGGCGCCAGCCGCCTGCACCAGATCGCGACGGCGCTCGGCGTGCAGATCGAGTTCTTCTACGAGGGCGCTCCTCCAGCCGGCGGCGTGGTGTCGGCGGACGGCTTCGCCGAAGATCCCAACCCGCCCTATATGACCGACTTCCTCTCCACCGCCGACGGCCTGCAGCTGATGCGCGCCTTCGTGCGGGTGCGCGACGCGCGCGTGCGCAAGCGCGTGGTCGATCTCGTCGAGGCTCTCGCGGAGGCGGACGACGCGCTCGGCGCGGCGAAGTGAGCGCCCGCCGGGCGTGCTGAGACCCGCCAACACAACTCTTGATTTAATTTTCCGTCTGTTCGATATTCCGAACGTATTCGTTCGATCGGCTTGACTGTCCGGATTTCCGGTGGCACAAGCGCGCGTTCGTTCGATATGGCGGCGGAGCTTCGCGCGCCGCCGGGCGACGCGGACGCCTCCGGCGCCGTGATCAGAGCTTTCGCATCGTGGCGTCCGATCGTGGGTCGCATGAGCATCGTTTCCTTAGACAGGGTGGTTTGACCGTGGCGCGCTCCAGCTATCTCTTCACCAGCGAATCCGTTTCCGAGGGCCATCCCGACAAGGTCGCCGACCGGATCTCCGACACCGTGGTCGACGCCTACCTCTCCCAGGAGCCGGAAGCCCGCGTCGCCTGCGAGACGCTGTGCACGACGAACCGCGTCGTCATCGCCGGCGAGGTCCGCGGCCCCGCTTCGATCACGCCCGATTATCTCGCGCATCTGGCGCGCCTCGCGATCAAGGACATCGGCTACGAGCAGAACGGCTTCCACTGGGCCGAGGCCGAGGTCGAGGTTCTCCTGCACGCCCAGTCCGCGCACATCGCAATGGGCGTCGACGCCTCGGGAAACAAGGACGAGGGCGCCGGCGACCAGGGCATCATGTTCGGCTACGCCTGCGACGAGACGCCGGAACTGATGCCCGCGCCGATCGCCTACGCCCACAAGATCCTCAAGACGATGGCCGACGCCCGCAAGAGCGGCGAGACGCGCTTCCTCGGCCCCGACGCCAAGAGCCAGGTCACCGTGCGCTACGAGAACGGCAGGCCCGTCTGCGCCACCCAGATCGTGGTCTCGACCCAGCATCTGGACGAGAACCTGTCCTCCCACGACATCCGCGCGATCGTCGAGCCCTACGTCCGCCAGTCGCTCCCCGACGGCTGGATCGGCAAGGATTGCGTGTGGCACGTGAACCCGACCGGCAAGTTCGTGATCGGCGGTCCCGACGGCGACGCCGGCCTCACGGGCCGCAAGATCATCGTCGACACCTACGGCGGAGCGGCCCCGCACGGCGGCGGCGCCTTCTCCGGCAAGGATCCCACCAAGGTCGACCGGTCGGCGGCTTACGCCGCGCGCTATCTCGCCAAGAACGTCGTCGCCGCCGGCCTCGCCTCGCGCTGCACGATCCAGCTCTCCTACGCGATCGGCGTCGCCAAGCCGCTGTCGATCTACGCCGACCTGCACGGCACGGGCCAGGTCGACGAAGCCCGCCTCGAGACGGCGCTGATGGACGCCCTCGACCTCTCGCCGCGCGGCATCCGCACGAAGCTCGGCCTGAACCGTCCGATCTACGCCCGCACGGCGGCCTACGGCCATTTCGGCCGCGCGCCCGAAGCCGATGGCGGCTTCTCGTGGGAGCGGGTCGACCTCGCCGACGCCCTGCGCTCCGCCCTCGCCTGAGGGCGGCGCCGATGACGGACGCGGCTCCCGAGGGGCCCGCCGCGGCCTTCTTCGGCCGCCGCAAGGGCAAGCGCCTGCGCGCCGCGCAGGAAGAGCGCCTGCGCGACCTGTTGCCCTCGCTTCGCCTGCCGGAGGGCGACGCGCCGATGACGCGCGACGGCCTGGCCGCGCTCTATCCCTCGCCGCCGGCCGGATTTGTCCTCGAAATCGGTTTCGGCGGCGGCGAGCATCTGGCGCATCGCGCGTCCGAGCGCCCCGATCTCGGCTTCATCGGCTGCGAGCCGTTCGTCAACGGAGTGGTCAAGCTGCTCGGCGCGGTCGAGGAGCGGGGGCTGTCCAACGTCCGTCTGTGGGACGAGGACGCGGGCCTGCTGCTGCCGCGCCTGCCCGACGGCGCGTTCGAGCGCGTGTACCTGCTCTATCCCGATCCCTGGCCGAAGCGGCGCGCCCGCAAGCGCCGCTTCGTTTCGCCCGAGCACCTGTCCGAGATCGCGCGCCTGCTCGCGCCCGGGGGGACGTTCCAGTTCGCGAGCGATATCGACGATTACGTCGGCTGGACGCTCGCGCGCGCCGCCGGCGAGCCGCGCCTGCGCTGGACGGCGCAGGGTCCCGACGACTGGCGCGAGCCCTATCCCGGCTGGCCCGGAACCCGGTACGAGGCGAAGGCCCTGCGCGAGGGCCGCACGCCGTCCTACCTGACGTTTTCCCGGATCTGACGGCCGGCCGCCGCCTCCAGCGCCCGCCTCTGGCTGGCCTCGCGGGCCTTCAGGAAGTGCACCACGCGCTGCGCCGTCGCGGGCTTGAGCTTCTCGAAGGTGTCGCGGGCGCGTCTCATCGCGTGAGGCTGCGCCGCGTCGGGCCCGCGCAGACGCAGGAGATCGCGGACGGTGCTCCAGCTCCAGTCGCCGGCGCGCGCGACGACCAGCAGCAGCTCAGCGTCGCCCTCGTCGAACAGACGCTCCGTGGCGGAGAGAGAGAGATCGGCGATCCGCGCCACGGCGCAGATCGCCGCCTCGAAGCGCCCGGCGGTCGCGAAGCCCGCAAGGTCGCTCTCGACGAGCGGCCGCATGCGCGACAGCGCCTCGATCTCGGCCAGGGCGGGGCCATAGTCGCGGGCGCCGGGCATGACCTCGGCTTCCACGTCGAGCGCTCCGATCTCGACCGCATAGTCCAGATCGGTCTGGCCGATGGCCGGCCGCTCCTCGTGAATCCGCCTGCGCGCCGTTTCCTTGGCGATCGCGAGAAGCTGCCGCAACTCGCTGTCGCCGATGTCGTCGCGGCGCGCGAGAAGGTCGCGCAGCGGCTCGTCGGCGCGCGATCGATCGACGAGGGTCGCGATGCCGTCGCGGGAAAAGCGCGCGCCCGGATTGCCGGCGACCGCGTGCACGACGCCCCGGTCGCCGCGCTTCACCAGCACGTCGGTCACGGGCTCGGTCAGGGAGGGCCGCTCCGAGATCGCGAGCATGTGATCTCGCCCCTTGGCCAGCGCCACCGCGACGAGATCGTCGTCCGACAGGCGCTCCGACCGCGTCAGGACCGGGCGCGCCACGGAGATCTCGTCGTGCGCAAGCGAGCGCACGACGCCGCGCGGCGCATTGGAGACGTCGGCCAGCCGTTCCGCCAGCTCGACCCTCGCCCGGGTTTCGATGGCGGTCGCCAGCCGCGCGATGACCACGTCGAACAGGTCGACCTGCTCTTCGCTCAGCATCTCGGAATCCCTCATGAAGAGATCCGTGACCCGCGCCAGATGGTCCGCCCGCCTCGCCGACGGCGAGCGCGCCACGGAAGCCTCGATTTCGCTCATGAATTCCTGCACCGCACACCTGTTTCCTTGTTGCGGACAAACTA
The DNA here is from genome assembly GCA_022241475.1 of Microvirga sp. The sequence goes on from JAKOMT010000004.1 coordinate 164,089, forward strand.
GGCGCGATTCCGTGTCGGACGGGTAAGGACTATGGCTAAACTTTTCCGCAACCGCGCCAAAGCCCTGGATGGCCTGAATTTGCTTGCACGCCGCGAAGTTCTCGACGGGCAGTCCCCTTTGGACGACATTGATCGACGATGGCGCGTGATTCGCCGGAATCCTCGCGGCGCCTTCGGGCGTCGTCGGAGAAACGGAACCGTATGAGCAGGGATTCAGCGTCCGACGACCTGACGAAGCCGCTCGCCGGCGCGCGCCGGCGCCGGCCGGCCGGGGCGTCGGCATCGGCCGGCTCGCGGCTTTCGCGCCGGGTTCTCGCCTCGATCCTCGGGGTCTCGGCCATTGCGCTGTTCGTCTACTTCAGCGTCGCCGACGATCCGCTCGGCGGGGAGCCGCACGCGCTCGCGCCGATCGAGGAGCGCCCGGCTCTGGAGGCGGAGGCGGATTCGAACGCCGCGCGCGTCGTCGAGGCGCCGCGCGACCGGCCGGGGGCGACGGCGGTCGAGGTCGAGAGCCGGTCGGGCGTCACCGTCGTTCGCCCCGACGGCGCGAACGCGCCGCAATCGATCATCATCGCCATTCCCGACGCTTCGCCCATGACGGGCGCCGCACCGTCGCCGGGCCGGGCGCAATTGCCCGCCCCTGCTCCCGATCCAGAGCTGCTGGAGCGCAGCCGGTTCGGCCTCCTGCCGCGCATCGCTCCCGACGGGCGTCGCGCCGCGGGCGTCTACGCCCGTCCCGCGCCGACGGGCGCCGCGTCCCATCCGGCGCGCGTCGCCATCCTGATCACCGGGCTCGGGGTCAGCCTCACCGTGACGAACGAGGCGATCGCGCGCCTTCCTCCCGAGACCACGCTCGCCTTCGCGCCCTACGGCGGCGATCTCGACCGCCTCGTCGAGCGCGCGCGCGCCTCCGGGCACGAGGTGATGCTGCAGGCGCCGATGGAGCCTTTCGACTATCCCAACAACGATCCCGGACCCCATACGCTGACCGTCTCCGCGCGCTCCGCGGCCAATGTCGAAAAGTTGCGCTGGGTGATGGGGCGGTTCGCCGGCTATACTGGAATCGTGAATTTCATGGGCGCGCGCTTCACGTCGGACAGTTCGGCCCTGCGGCCGATCCTCGACGAGATCGCCGGCAGGGGCCTCGCGATCGTCGACGACGGGGCGTCGCCGCGCTCGCTGATCATGGCCGACGCGCAGGCCGCGGGCGCGCCGGCGGCGCGCGCGGATATCGTGCTCGACGCCGTCCCGCAGGCGGAGGCGATCGACGCGATGCTGGTGCGGCTCGAAGAGCAGGCGCGGCGCACGGGATTCGCGATCGGCTCGGCGAGCGCCCTGCCGGTGAGCGTCGAGCGCATCGCGCGCTGGGCGGAAGAGGCGGCCGGGCGCGGATTGCTGCTCGTGCCGGTTTCGGCCGGCTTCCGCAACGAGGTTGGAGGATGACAGTGAACGAGGTCGCCGGACGCGGGCGCGCGTCGGCTTATCGGCCCTGCGTCGGAATCGCGCTGTTCAACAAGGACGGGCTCGTCTTCGTCGGTCGCCGCCTCGCGTCGGCCGGCCCGGAGCACGTCGACAGGACCTACGCCTGGCAGATGCCGCAAGGGGGCATCGATTCGGGCGAGACCCCGCTGGAGGCCGCGCGGCGCGAGCTGTTCGAGGAGACCAACGTCTCCTCCGCCACCCTATTGGGCGAGGCGCCCGACTGGTACGTCTACGATCTGCCGGTCGACGTCGCGGGGCGCGCCTGGCGCGGCCGCTATCGCGGCCAGACCCAGAAATGGTTCGCATTTCGCTTCGACGGGCCCGATTCGGAGATCGACATCGCCTCCCCCGCCGGCCACAAGCCGGAATTCCACGAATGGCGCTGGGAGCCGCTCGCCAACACGCCGGGCCTGATCATCCCGTTCAAGCGCGGCGTCTACGAGCAGGTGGCGCAGGTTTTCGCGCGGTTCGCGCAGCCGGAGGCCTGACGATCGTTCTCAGGCCGGCTCCTCGGCCGGCGCGCGCCCCTCGATCGTCGCGCGCTTGGGCAGGATCGCGGCGGTGACGAAATCGAGGAAGGCGCGCACCCGCGCCGAATGGCGCAGATCCGGATGGGTGAGGAGCCACAATCCGGCCGAGAAATCCTCGCGCAACGGGCCGATCCGCACGAGATCGGGGTTCTTCTCTGCGATGAAGCAGGGCAGGGCGCCCACGCCCGCTCCCGCCGACAGCGCCTCGGCGAGGCCCAGCACCGTGTTCACCCGATAGACGATCCGCTCCGCCGGCACGTGCTCGGCGACGAAACGCGTGACCTTCAGTCCCGAGAGATTGTCGCCGAGCGAGACCCAGCGTCGCGAGAACAGGTCGAGGAGGTCGATCGACGCGGGATCGCCGACATCCCCGCGCCGGGCGTAGAACCCCCAGGCGATGGTGGCGACCCGCCGTCCCACCAGCGTCTCGGGCGGATCGTCGGTGGCGCGGATCGCCACGTCCGCGTCGCGCTTCGAGAGGTTGAGCGGCTGGTTGGCGAGCACGACGTCGAGCCGGATCTCGGGACAGGCCGCGCAGAAATCGGCGAAGATCGGCGTCAGCAGGTGGACGAGAAGCGAATCGTTCGTCGTCACCCGCAATTCGCCCGCCGGCGTGATCGCCTTGCCGGCGAGACGGCGCGCGAACGCGGCGACGTCCTCGTCCATTCGGCCCGCGAGCGCCGCCATCTCCTCGCCCGCCGTCGTCAGCGCGTAGCCCGTGCGGTGGCGTTCGAACAGGGTGACGCCCAGCGTCTCTTCGAGCTGACCGAGGCGGCGGAAGACGGTCGAGTGGTTGACGCCCAGAATCTCGGCCGCGCCGGTCAGCCCGCGCGCCTCCGCGATGGTCTTGACGAGCCGGAAATCGTCCCAGGCGATCTGGTCGGGTGAAGCCATCGTTTGCACCTGCGCAATTTATCTCTTCCATTCTTAGCGCTTCTCTTGCGCAAAAGAAAGATTACATCAGGTGTGTCCGAAACACGCGCGAGTGCCCTCTTCCGCCGGAACAAGGGGCTTTTCGCGAACCCGTCCGGATATCCGCAGTCGGCCCCGGTCGCGCGGATCCGGGATCAGCCAAGGAGCTCCATCGTGGCCAAGGTACTCGTCCTCTATTATTCGTCTTACGGGCATATCGAGCAGATGGCCTACGCCGTCGCCGAAGGCGCGCGCGAAGGCGGCGCGACGGTCGACGTCAAGCGCGTCCCCGAACTCGTTCCCGCCGAGATCGCGGCGAAGAGCGGCTACAAGCTCGACCAGAAGGCTCCGATCGCCACGATCGACGAGCTGCCCGAATACGACGCGATCATCTTCGGCACCGGCACCCGCTTCGGCAACATGACCTCGCAGATGAAGAATTTCCTCGACCAGGCCGGCGGCCTGTGGGCGACGGGCAAGCTCGTGGGCAAGGTCGGCTCGGTCTTCACGTCGACCGCCACTCAGCACGGCGGCCAGGAATCGACGATCCTCACCTTCCACCCGGTGCTCCTGCATCTCGGCATGGTGATCGTCGGCCTGCCCTACTCCTTCACGGGCCAGATGGGCGTCGACGAAGTCATGGGCAACTCGCCTTACGGCTCCTCGACCATCGCGGGCGGCGACGGATCGCGCCAGCCTTCCGCCATCGAGCTCGACGGCGCCCGCTACCAGGGTCGTCACGTGGCGCAGATCGCGGCGAAGATCGCCGGCTGACCAGACGGTCTAGCGCTCGGCCGCGGCGCGCCGCAGCCGGTCGTTGATCGCTTCACCCAGACCAGTGTCCGGAACGGGGGCCACGGCGATGCCGGCGGCCCCCGTTTCGTCGAGCGCGCGCAAGTAGCCGAACAGATTGGCCGCCGCCTCCGAGAGATCGCCGGACGGACTGAGGTCGAGCCGCGTCGTCGCGGCCTCGACGCCCGACGGCGCCCCTCCCCCGAAGAGCAACGCCGCCTCGCCCGGACGAATGTCGCGCGCGTCCAGGCGAACGCGCGCGCGCGGCGCGTAATGGGAGGTCAGCATTCCGGGCGCGACGGGCGCATGCGGATCGGCCTCGGTCGCCGGGGCTTCGAGCGGCCGGCCGAGCGCCGCCTCGATCGCCTCGCGGGGAACTCCGCCAGGACGCAGCAGCCGGGGCGTCCCGTCGAGGCAGGCCACGATCGTCGATTCGAGCCCGACCTGCGTCGACCCGCCGTCGAGGATCGCGGCGACTCGGCCGTCGAGATCGCCCGCGACATGCGCGGCGCTGGTGGGGCTGACCCGGCCAGAGCGATTGGCCGACGGCGCGGCGACCGGCCTGCCCACAGCTTCGAGAAGCGCTTGCGCGAGCGGGTGGGCGGGGACGCGCAGGGCCACGCTGTCGAGCCCCGCGCGGGCGAGATCGCAGACGCTTCCCGCAGGAGCGCGGGGAACGACGAGGGTGAGCGGCCCCGGCCAGAAGGCCTTCGCCAGCACCGTCGCCTGCGCGTCGAACAGGCCCTCGCGCATCGCGGCCGCGACATCGGCGCAATGGGCGATGAGCGGGTTGAAGCGCGGGCGTTCCTTGGCCGCGTAGATGCCCGCGACCGCCTGCGCGGAGGTCGCGTCGGCCCCCAGGCCGTAGACCGTCTCGGTCGGAAACGCCACGCAGCCGCCCTCGCGCAGGAGAAGCGCGGCGCGCGCGATCCCGGCCTCGTCGGCCGAAAGGCGCTCCGTCGCGATCGCCTGCGAGGGGGCCGTCATATGGGCGTCCGGTCCGGCGCCTTACGCCTCGACGGTCTCGCCGCGACGCTCGCGCTCCTTGTTGAGGCGCTTGAGAGCGGCGGCGAGCACGGCCTGCTTTTCGCGCGTGCCGGTGTTGTCGGCGGCCCGGCGCGCGCCCGCGGGTGCGGCCTTGCCGCGCATCTCGCGGCGCTGGCGGGCGCCGACGTCGCGGGCCTTGTCGCGGCGATCGCGCAGCTTGCCGATCAGATCGGAGAGCGCCGAATCGGAGAGCGACTTGAGCTCGGGATGATGGCTCTGGCTGACGAATTCCTTCTCGTCCTTGTCGAGAAAGCGCTCTTCGCTCTTGCGGGACATCGACATGGTGTTCTCCTTGATTGGTTGAGGGTCCGGGATGTCTTAAAGGGGTCAACGCGTGAGCGCGACCGGAGGTTCGGCGCGCGCCGCGCTCGCAAGCGCGAGGACGGCGATGGCGACCGAGACGAGGGCGTTCCATCCGGCCATGGAGAGGCCGAGGAAGATCCAGGCGGGCTGTGAGCAGTCGATCACGCGCACGGTCTCGAGCTGGGAGAGGAAGGCGTCCATGCCCGCAGCCGGCGTTGCGGGCTCGCCGCCGCAGCCGTTCGGACCCAGAAAGATCCCCCACTCGACGCCGGCATGATAGGCGCCGAGCGCCGCGCTCGCCAGGAAGACGAGGCCGACGAGAGCCAGCCCGGCGCGCGCCGCGCGCTCGCTTCGGGCGACGATCGCCACGAGCGCCGCGAGCGGGACGCCGACGTAATAGGGCCAGCGCTGATACAGGCAGAGCAGGCAGGGGCGCATGCCGAAGCCGTGCTCGAAGACGAGCGCCGTGGCGATCACGAGGCCGGCGACGAGCGCGATCGCGCCGGCGACGAGCCGGTGGTTGGCCAACAGGGCGGGGGCGTCGGCTCGGGCCATGGTCAGAACAGATACCGCACGGCGACGAATCCGAGAACCGCCACGATCGCGACGAGCGTCGTCAGCACAGCGAAATGGCGATCGATGAACGCCCGGATCCAGTCGCCGAATTTGTAGAGCAAAGCCGCGAGCAGGAAGAAGCGCGCGCCGCGCGTCAGCAGCGACAGGACGATGAACCACCAGATATCGTAGGCGGCGAAGCCCGCCGTGATGGTGATGAGCTTGTAGGGCACGGGCGTGAAGCCCGCGATCATGATCGTCCAGTGCCCGTGCTCGGCGAAGAGCGCGCGAAACGCCGCCGACTTCTCCTCGAGCCCGTAGAGTTCGATGACCCACAGCCCGACCGAATCGAACAGAAGCGCACCGATCACGTATCCCAGCACCCCGCCCAGCACCGAGGTGATCGTGGCTATGAAGGCGTAGAAGAAGGCGCGCTCCGGCCGCGCCAGCGCCATCGGCACGAGCATCGCGTCGGGCGGGATCGGGAAGACGGAGCTTTCGACGAAGGACACGCCTCCGAGCGCCCACGGCGCCCAGGGGCGCGCGGCGAGCGAGAGCGTCCAGTGATACAGGCGTCTGAGCATCGAAAGCCTTGCGCTGCGGCCGCCCCGAGCGGGCGGCGGCGCCTTCATACGCGAAGTCGGGCGCGAGGGTAAGAAAAACCGCGTCGGCGGGCGCCGCTTTCCGCCATCATCGTTGATTTGCGCCCGCCCCGGTGATACCTCGACATCCGGCGTCGCCCCTGTGGCGGAATTGGTAGACGCGCTCGACTCAAAATCGAGTTCCGCAAGGAGTGCTGGTTCGATCCCGGCCAGGGGCACCATTTTTTCACTGCGCGTCGCCTCCCGGTTTGTCCATCCCCCACGATACGTCGCCATCGGCAGCTGCTGCATCTGAGCTCAGTGGGCCAGACTCTGCAGAGGTAGCGTCTTCGCGAAGAGCCGCCCACGAGCGCGTTCCTCGTCCAAACGGTCGCTTCGGTCATTCAGCCGCATCCGCCTCCCGGAACATATCGAGCCGGATTGGATTAGTGGTTGGACAAACAGCGAGAAGGAGGACGCTCATGGGCAGCGATACGGATGTCGACCGCGCTTGGACGCTGATGGAGAAAATCGGCTTTTGCATGCTGAGCACCCGGGACGGAGACGATATCCGAGCCCGGCCCATGGCCGCCCATGTCGAGCGGGATGAGCACGCGATCTACTTCCTGACGGACGCCGAAAGCCACAAGGACGACGAGATCAAGCGCAATCCCAATGTCGGGCTCGCCTTCGCCGACGCCGGGGACCAAAAGTACGTCTCCGTTGCGGGGCACGCGGTCGTCTCCAACGACCGGCAAAAAATCAAGGACCTCTTCTCCACGCCGGCGAAGGCGTGGTGGGACAGCGCGGACGACCCGTCAATCCGGGTGTTGAAGATCACGCCGAAGGACGCGCAGTACTGGGACAGTCCCGGCACGGTCGTCAGCTACATCAAGATGTTCGCGGCGGCCGTGTCCGGCAGCCGGCCCGAGATTGGCGATCACGCCAAGGTAAACCTCTGACGCCAGGGGCGGAAACGCCGCGCGCGAGCCCGAGGAGCTGAAACACAAACACCAGGCCTGTCAGGCCTTTCGCGCCTGACGGGCGATCGCCGCCGACAACGTTGCGTCGGAGGCCGGACCCGTTCGGCGCTCGTCGAGTTCACCGACCTACAGCCGGCTGCGGCCTCTGCGCGCCCCCCCCCATTTACCCATCCCCGTCGCCCCGTGTTATGCAGATCGCGGCTCATCGTATGGCGTTATCGGGGGTTTTTCGCGGATGGACACGGCATTGCGGGGCAGGCGGGTCCTGCTCGTCATCGGCGGGGGGATCGCGGCCTACAAGTCGCTCGATCTGATCCGCCGGCTGCGCGACGCGGGCGCGGCGGTGCGCGTCGTGATGACGGCGGGCGCGCGGGAGTTCGTCACCCCGCTCGCGGCCTCCGCGCTGTCCGGCGAGAAGACCTTCACAGATCTCTTCGACGGCGAGGACGAGGCGGCGATCGGGCATATCCGCCTCGCGCGCGACGCCGATTGCGTCATCGCCGCGCCCGCCACCGCCAATCTCATGGCGCGCATGGCCAACGGGCTCGCGGACGATCTCGCGACCGCCGTGCTTCTCGCCACCCGGCTGCCCATCCTGATCGCGCCGGCGATGAACCCGGCCATGTGGGCGCATCCGGCGACGGTGCGCAATCTCGAGACGTTGCGTTCCGACGGCGTCCATGTCGTCGGGCCGGGCGTCGGCGCCATGGCCGAGGCGGAGACGGGGGCCGGGCGCATGTCCGAGCCGCTCGAAATCGTCGCCGCCGCGCAGGCGCTGTTCGCGAAAGCGGACGGCTCCCTCGCCGGGCGGCGCGTGCTCGTCACCTCTGGCCCGACGCACGAGCCCATCGATCCCGTGCGCTACGTCGCAAACCGCTCGTCGGGAAGGCAGGGCCACGCCATCGCCGCCGCCGCCGCGCGGGCGGGCGCGTCCGTGACGCTGGTGAGCGGCCCCGTGAACCTGCCCGATCCTGCGGGCGTCGCCGTCGCGCATGTCGAGACGGCGCGCGAGATGGAGGCGGCCGTGCGCGCCGCGCTCCCCGTCGATCTGGCGATCTTCGCCGCCGCCGTGGCGGATTGGCGCCCCGCTCAGGCGAGCGGGCGCAAGATCAAGAAGGACGGCTCCGAGCCGGCGCCGCTGGCGCTCGCCGAGAATCCCGACATTCTCGCCGGCGTGTCGGCCATGGGCGCGGGCCGGCCCGCCTTCGTCGTGGGCTTCGCCGCCGAGACGAACGACGTGATCGAAAACGCGAGCGCCAAGCGCCTGCGCAAGGGCTGCGACCTGATCGTCGCCAACGACGTCTCGCAGGACAGCGGAATCGCCGGCGGCGTCATGGGCGGGGCGCGCAACGCCGTGCATCTCGTCGACGGGTCGGGGGTCGAGAGCTGGCCGGAAATGGACAAGGACGCGGTGGCCGAGCGCCTCGTCGCCGCCCTGGCGGAGCGCCTCGCGCGCCGGGAGGGAGGCGCGTGAGCATCCCCGATCCCGTCGCCGTGCCGATGCTGCGTCTCGCGCACGCGCAGGGCCTGCCCGCGCCGGCCTACGAGACCGAGGGCGCGGCCGGAATGGACCTCCTCGCCGCTATTCCCGAAAATTCACCGATCCTGATGGAAAAATTCGGACGAGCGCTTGTGCCGACGGGAATTAGCCTGCAAATACCGCAAGGCTACGAAGCGCAAGTGCGCCCGCGGTCGGGGCTGGCGCTCAAGCACGGCGTGACGGTCCTGAACGCGCCGGGCACGATCGACGCGGATTATCGCGGGGAGATCAAGGCGATCCTCATCAATCTCGGCGAGGAGCCCTTCACCGTCACCCGAGGGATGCGCATCGCCCAGCTCGTGCTGGCTCCGGTGACGCGGGCCGCCCTGTCCGAAGTCTCCCGGATCGAGGAGACGCCGCGCGGGGCGGGAGGCTTCGGGTCGACCGGAATCTGACGACGCCGGCCGGCGTCGTCGCCGAAAGCGTCTGGTTGGAACGGAAGGTCCGTCGTCATGATACTCCTGTCGCGCCGCAGCCTCCTCGCCATCGCCGCCGTCGTCGATGTCGCGCTCCACGCCCGACCGACGCCGGTCGCGGCCAAGATGCTGGCCGAGCGCCACAATCTGCCCCCGCGCCATCTCGAAACCGTGCTCCAGGCGCTGGTGCGGCAGGGTATTCTCAAGGGCGTGCGCGGGCCGCGCGGCGGGTATGAGCTCGCCCGCGAGCGCCGCAAGATCACAGCCGGCGACATCGTGCGAGCCGCCATGACCGCCACCGGCGAGGACGGCCTGCCGCCGCTCCCCGAATCGCGTCTCGTCGACTCCGTCGTCGGCCCCGTGGTGCGCGACGCCGGGGAGGCGTTCCTCGCCACGCTCGACGCCCTCACCGTCGAGGAGCTTTGCCAGCGCGCCGATTCCCAGGCCGCGTTCGGCGGCCCGCCGCCGGCGCTCGACTTCGCCATCTGACGCCCGCCGCTCCGGACGAGCGGACGCCACTTCGAGGACTGACCCGATGACCACCCCCACGCCGCAGGACCGCGCCTTCACCGCCGGCCGCGGACGGATCTACGATTCGATCACGCAGACCGTCGGCGACACCCCGCTCGTGCGCCTCAGCCGTCTCACGGCAGAGCGCGGCGTCGAGGCCGAGATCCTGCTCAAGCTCGAATTCTTCAATCCGATCGCCTCGGTGAAGGACCGCATCGGCGTCGCCATGATCGACGCGCTCGAAGCGCAGGGCCGCATCAAGCCCGGCGCGACGCTGATCGAGCCGACCTCCGGCAACACCGGCATCGCGCTCGCCTTCGTCGCCGCCGCGCGCGGCTACCGTCTCATCCTCGTCATGCCCGAGACCATGTCGCTCGAACGGCGCAAGATGCTCAGCCTGCTCGGCGCCCAGCTCGAACTGACGCCCGGGCCGCTCGGCATGCGCGGCGCGGTCAACCGGGCGCAGGAATTGCGCGATTCGATCCCCGGATCGGTGATCCCGCAGCAATTCGCCAATCCCGCCAATCCCGAGATCCACCGGACGACGACGGCGCAGGAGATCCTGGGCGACACCGGCGGCAAGGTCGACATCGTCGTCTCGGCGGTCGGCACCGGCGGCACGATCACCGGCGTCGGCGCCGTGCTGAAGCGGCATGACCCCGCGATCCGCGTGATCGCGGTCGAGCCCGAGGATTCGCCGGTGCTGTCGGGCGGCCAGCCCGGCCCGCACAAGATCCAGGGGATCGGCGCCGGGTTCGTTCCCGAAGTGCTCGATCGCAGCGTCATCGACGAGGTCGTCACCGTCGGCAACCAGACCGCCTTCGACACGGCCCGCGCGCTCGCCCGGATCGAGGGCGTGCCGGGCGGCATCTCGACGGGCGCGAACGTCGCCGCCGCGCTCGAAATCGGCGCCCGCCCCGAGAACGAGGGCAAGCGCATCGTCACCTTCGCCTGCTCCTTCGCCGAGCGCTACATTTCGAGCGCTCTCTTCGAAGGTCTGTGAGCCGGCGTCGCGCCGGTCCCCCTCAGCGCCCCTGCCCGTGATAGTCCGGGTTGGGGCGCATATCGACCGCCGACGCCATCCGGTTCGACATGTTGAAGAACGAGGCGACGGCCGCGACGTCCCAGATGTCGCGCTCGCCGAAGCCGGCCTCGCGCAGCCGCGCGCGATCCTCCTCCTCGACGCTCCAGGGCGCCTCCGTCAGCTTCAGCGCGAAATCCAACATCGCGCGGTGGCGGGGCGAGAGATCGGCGGCGCGGTGATTCACCGCCATGAGTTCGCCCAGAACCGGATCGCCGGAATATTGCCGCACGGCGGCCCCGTGCGCGGCCACGCAATAGAAGCAGCGATTAGCCCCCGAGACGACCACGGCGATCATCTCGCGCTCCAGCTTCGAAAGGCCGGAGGGCGCCAGCACGAGATCGTTGTAGAGGCCCGCGAAGGTCGAGAGTTTGGCGTCGTCATGGGCGTAGGCGCGCAGCACGTTGGGAACAAAGCCCAACTTCTCATCGCATTTTGCGAGGTAGGCGGACATGTCCGGCGACAGCTCCCCGGGCGGCAGATCCAGCGCCATGACGCGTCCCGCGTCGTCCTGCTTCCGGGGAATTTCCCCTGCCGGCGCCCTGTCTGGCGCCCTTTTCGCCCCCGACTCGCCCGAATCACGCGTTTTCATGCTGTCTCCTCCGCTGATCTGTTGCAGGATTGTTATCGGATCAGGTTTACACCCATGTCTCCGGTTGCAGCGCCGCGTCGCCCGTGCGAACGCTCGCGCGCCGTCGACGAAGCAGGCGAAAAGGTTCGAGACAATCATGACGCGCGACAAGGCCGGTCAGATCATGGCCGATCACATCAAGGCCGGCACCATTCAGCCCGATTCCCTCAAGGCGGCCTCCGACGCACTCGCCGACCGGAGCCGGCGCCAGACGCCGCCCGGCATGGTCTCCGACCTGTTCGGCCGCGCGCCGCCGGAGGATCTCGCCAGCTATGAGCCCGAAGCGCTCGCGACGCTCGCCAGCCTCGCCCACGATCACCTGCTCAGCCCGCGCCTGCCCGGCGAGCGCGACGTCCGCCTGATCGATTTCGACCATCCCGGGAGCGAGCGCACGCGCCAGCTCACCGTCGTTCAGGTCGTCAACGACGACATGCCCTTCTTGCTCGACTCCACTCTGGCCGAAATCGTCGAGCAGGGCTACGAGCCGCGCCTCGTCGTGCATCCGATTCTCGCCGTGAAGCGCGACGATCGCGGCGATCTGATCGAGCTCTGCGGCGAGGCCACGGCCGTTCGCGCCCCGTCGGCCGTGCACGAGAGCCTGATCCAGATCCACATCGACCGCATCGACGACGAGCGGGCGCGCGCGCGTCTCGTCGAGGGGCTGGAGCGCGTCTACGCCGACGTCGCCGTCGCGGTCGCCGACTGGCCGCAGATGCGCTCGCGCCTGAACGACGTCATCGGCGCCTATCGCGACACGCCCCCGCCGCTACCCGCCGACGAGAACGCCGAGGCGCTCGCTTTCCTCGACTGGGTCGTGAACGACAACTTCACCATCCTCGGCCTGCGCGAATACCGCTTCCCGGACGGCGACGCGGCCGCCGACGTGGTCGAGGGCTCGGGGCTCGGCATCCTGCGCGATCCCGCCGTCAAGGTCCTGCGGCGCGGCGCCGAGCTCGTCACCATGACGCCCGAGATCCGCGAATTCCTGCAAAAGCCGCGCGCGCTCATCATCACCAAGGCGAACGTCAAGTCGCGGGTCCACCGCAAGGTGCATCTCGACTACGTCGGCGTGAAGCTGTTCTCGGCCGCGGGCGCTCTCGAAGGCGAGTTGCGCATCGTCGGGCTGTTCACGTCGAACGTCTACACCGGCTCGACGGCGACGATCCCGTTCCTGCGCCACAAGGTGCGCAAGATCCTCGACCGGGCGGAGTTCGACCCCAAGAGCCATGCCGGCCGCGCGTTGCTGACCGTGCTCGAGAACTATCCGCGCGACGAGCTCTTCCAGGTCGACGAGGACACGCTCTACGAATTCGCGCTGGAGATCATGAGCCTCGCGGACCGGCCCCGCGTGCGCGTCCTCGCCCGCGCCGACCAGTTCGACCGCTTCGTCTCGGTGCTCGTGTTCATTCCCAAGGATCGCTACGACACGAACGTGCGCCGGCGCGTCGCCGATTTTCTGGCGCGGATCTATCAGGGGCGCGTCTCGGCCGCCTATCCCGCCTACCCCGAAGGCACGCTGGCGCGCACCCACGTGATTATCGGCCGCGAGGACGGAGCGACCCCCGACATCGACCGCCGGACGCTCGAGCAGGGCGTGGCCGCCATCGCCAGAACCTGGGGCGACGCCCTGCGCGACACCCTTCTCGACGAGACCGGCGGCGCCCGCGCCCGCGAATACGGCGCCCGCTACGGCGAAGCCTTCAACGCGGCCTATCGCGAGGCGTTCGACGCCCGTTCCGCCATTCGCGACATCGGCTCGCTGGAACGTCTGTCGGCCGACCGTCCCCGCGCCGTCGACCTCTACCGCCGCGAGGGCGACCCGACGACGCGCGTGAGCCTCAAGGTGTTCTCGCGGGGCGTGAGCCTGCCGCTGTCGGAGCGCGTGCCGCTGCTCGAGAACCTCGGCTTCCGCGTCGTGAACGAGCGGACCTATCGCATCGTGGCCGCCGGCGTCCCCGAGGACGGGCGCGTGTGGCTGCACGACATGGCGCTCGAGCGCGCCGCCGGGGGCGAGCTGGAGATCGCGACCATCGAGCGGCCCATGGAGGCGGCGCTGCAGGCGCTGTTCCGCGGGCTCGCCGAATCGGACGGCTTCAACAAACTCGTCATCGAGGCGGGGCTCGGCTGGCGCGACGTCGCCATGATGCGCGCGCTGGGGCGCTATCTGCGCCAGGTCCGCATCGCCTATGCGCAGGATTATCTGGCGGACACGCTCGCCCGCCACGGCGCCATCGCGCGGCTGGTCGTCGAGTATTTCTACGCCCGCTTCGATCCGCGCATCGCCGAAAAGGGCGAAAGCGAGGAAGCCCAGGCGCGGACGCGCGAGGCGATCGAGACCGCGCTCGCGGACGTGTCGAGCCTCGACGACGACCGCATCCTGCGCCGCTTCGTGAACCTCGTCGAAGCCGCGCTTCGCACGAATTTCTTCCAGATCGACGAGACCGGACATCCCCGCACGACGATCGCCTTCAAGTTCGAATGCGCGCGCGTCGAGGAGATGCCGCTGCCGCGGCCGCTCTACGAGATCTTCGTCTACAGCCCCCGCGTCGAGGGCGTGCACATGCGCTATGGCAAGGTGGCGCGCGGCGGCCTGCGCTGGTCCGACAGGCCGCAGGATTTCCGCACCGAGGTGCTGGGCCTCGTCAAGGCGCAGCAGGTCAAGAACGCCGTCATCGTGCCCGTCGGCGCCAAGGGCGGCTTCGTGCCCAAGCAGCTGCCGCCGGCGAGCGATCGCCAGGCCTGGCTCGAAGAGGGAACGGAGAGCTACCGCATCTTCATCCGAACGCTCCTGCAGATGACCGACAACATCGTCGACGGCGAGACGGTCCCGCCCGCCGACACGGTCCGCCACGACGGCGACGATCCCTACCTCGTCGTCGCCGCCGACAAGGGCACGGCGACGTTCTCGGACACGGCGAACGCGCTGTCGCTGGAGAAGGGCCACTGGCTCGGCGACGCCTTTGCGTCGGGGGGCTCCAACGGCTACGACCACAAGAAGATGGCCATCACCGCCCGGGGCGCGTGGGAGGCCGTGAAGCGGCATTTCCGCGAGCTCGACATCGACATCCAGAACGAATCAGTGACGGTCGCGGGCGTCGGGGACATGTCCGGCGACGTCTTCGGCAACGGCATGCTGCTCTCTAAGGCGCTCAAGCTCGTGGCGGCCTTCGATCATCGCGACATCTTCATCGACCCGCAGCCCGATCCCGCCGGCTCCTTCGCCGAGCGTCAGCGCCTGTTCGACCTGCCGCGCTCGAGCTGGCAGGATTACGACAAGTCCCTGATCTCGAAGGGCGGCGGCGTCTTTTCGCGTCAGTCGAAATCGATCCCGCTGAGCCCGGAGATCCGTGCGCTGCTCGACCTCGACAAGGACCGCGCCACGCCGCAGGAGCTGATGCGCGCCATCCTCAAGATGCGCGTCGACCTGCTCTGGTTCGGCGGCATCGGCACCTATATCCGCGCGACGAGCGAAACCGACGACCAGGTCGGCGACCGCGCCAATGATCCCATCCGGGTCACCGGCGCGCAGCTTCGCGCGCACGTCGTCGGCGAGGGCGCCAATCTCGGCGCGACGCAGCTCGGCCGGATCGAGGCGGCGCGGGCGGGCGTGCGGCTCAACACCGACGCCATCGACAATTCGGCGGGCGTCAACACCTCGGACGTCGAGGTCAACATCAAGATCGCGCTCACCGCCGCCGAACGCGACGGCCGTCTCGACGACGCCGCGCGCAACGCGCTGCTGGCCGAGATGACCGACGAAATCGCCCGTCTCGTCCTGCGCAACAACTACCTTCAGTCGCTCGCCGTCTCCCTGGCGGAGCGGCGCGGCGTCGCCGATATCGGCTTCGCCCGCCGCCTCATGCAGATGCTGGAGCAGGAGGGCCGCCTCGACCGGACGGTGGAGTATCTGCCCGACGACGGCGCGCTCACCGAGCGCTCCCTGCGCGGCGAGGCGCTGACGCGCCCCGAGATCGCGGTGCTCATCGCCTACGCCAAGCTCTCGCTCTACGATCGGCTGCTCGGCAGCTCCGTGCCGGACGACCCCTATCTCGGCCGCGAATTGCAGCGCTATTTCCCAGCGGAGATTCGCGAGCGCTTCCCCGATACGATCGAGGACCACCGTCTGCGCCGCGAGATCATCGCGACGCAATTGTCGAACGCCATCGTCAACCGCTGCGGCCCCGCCGTGATCGCCCGCCTCGTCGACGAGACGGGGGCCGACGCCCCCACCATCGCCGCCGCCTACGCCGCCGTGCGCGAGACCTTCGCCACGAACGCGCTCAACCTCGCGATCGACGGCTGCGACACGCATATTCCCGGCGATCTCCAGCTGAAGCTCTATGCGCAGGTGCAGGATCTCGCGCTGAACCGGATGACCTGGTTCATCCGCAACGTCGATCTCGGCGCCGAGCCGCTCGACGCGATCGTGCGCCGCTTCGCCGACGGCGTCGCGCAGGTGCGCGCGGCGCTGCCCGACGCCCTCCCGGCGGGCGCGCTCAAGCAGTGGCGCGAAGCCGCCGCCGCCCTCGCGGGCCAGGGCCTCGACGAGACGTTCGCCGAAAACGTCGCGGCCCTGCCGATCCTCGTCGCGGGTCCCGACATCGTGCAGATCGCCGGCGATCTGGGCCGCCCGATCCCGGAGATCGCGGCGACCTATTTCGCCGTCGACGACGCCTTCAAGCTCGGCGCCCTCGTCGCGCAGGGGCGCGACGTCACCGTCACCGATTACTACGACGGCCTCGCCCTCGATCGGGCAGTCGGCGGAGTGGCCACCGCCCATCGCCGCCTGACGGCGGAGATCGCGGCGCAGGCGGAGGGGCTGTCCGGGGCCGAGGCGGTCGAAACCTGGGCGCAGTCGCGGGGCGGCGACGTGGGACGCATTCGCAGCGCCGTCGACGGCATGGTGTCTTCCGGTTTGACGCTTTCAAAGCTCACCGTGGCGGCGAGCCTGCTCGGCGATCTCGCGCGGGATTGATCGGCCGCGGGGCGGTTTCGGCGGCGACGCATCGTCGCGGGCGTCGACACCCGCGGCCCCGCGCGCCATTATCGCCATGATCGCGCTGCGAGGTCAGCGCGAGACGCGATCACGACCAGCCCAGGGGATTGACCGAATGCTGACAATCGACCGCCGCACGTTCTTCGTCGGGGTCGCGGCGAGCGTCGCCGTGACCGCCCTGCCGCTTCGGGCCCGGGCCGACGAGGAATGGTCGCACGGGATGTCGATCTTCGGCGATCTGAAATACGCGCCGGATTTCGCCCATTTCGACTATGTAAACCCCGATGCGCCAAAGGGCGGCTTCTTCGGGACCGACATGTTCGGCACCTTCAACTCGTTCAATCCCTACATTCTCCAGGGCGACGCTGCGGCGGGCGTCAGCCTCACCTTCGACAGCCTGATGGCGAGCGCCGCCGACGAACCGGATTCGATGTACGGCCTCGTCGCCGAATCCGTCGCTCGCTCCGCCGACGGTCTGACCTATCGCTACCGCCTGCGGCCGCAGGCCCGGTTTCACGACGGTTCGCGCATCCGGCCGGAAGACGTCGCCTTCTCGATCATGATCCTCAAGGAAAAAGCCCATCCGGGGCTCTCCCAGCAGCTCGGCGGGGTCGAGGGGGCCGAAGCCGAGGGCGAGGACGTCGTCGTCGTGCGTTACGCGCAGGGACGTCCCCGCGACCTGCCGCTTCTCGTCGCCGCGCTGCCGATTTTTTCCGAGGCGTGGTGGGATGGGCGCGATTTCGCCGCCTCGACGCTCGATGCGCCGTTGGGGTCGGGCGCGTACCGGATGGGCCGCTACGAGATCGGGCGCTTCGTCTCCGTGGAGCGCGTGCCCGATTACTGGGCTGCCGACCTCCCCGTCGCGCGCGGCCAGAACAATTTCGACGTCGTTCGGTACGATTATTTCCGCGACCGGCAGGTGGCCTTCGAGGCGTTCAAGTCGGGCGCCTTCAACTACCGCGAGGAGTTCACCTCCCGCGACTGGGCGACCGGCTACGACTTTCCCGCCATGCGCGACGGCCGCGTCCTGCGCGAGGAACTGCCCGACGCCACGCCGTCCGGCCGGCAGGGATGGTGGTTCAACACGCGCCGGGCGAAATTCGCCGATCCACGCATCCGCGAGGCGCTGGGCTACGCCTTCGACTTCGAATCCGCCAATCGCACGATCATGTTCGATTCCTACATGCGGGTTGAATCGTATTTCGAGAATTCGCCGATGAAGGCGGAAGGAACGCCTTCGCCGGAAGAACTCGCGCTTCTGGAGCCGTTCCGCGCCGACCTTCCCGAGCGCGTCTTCGGCGAGGCGGTGTCGCCGCCCGTCTCCGACGGAACCGGACAGGACCGGGCGAACCTGCGGCGCGCTTCCGAACTTCTGCGCGAGGCCGGCGTCACGTTTCAGGGACGCAACGCCCATCTGCCTTCGGGCGAGCGGTTCACCATCGAATTTCTGGACTTCAGCAACGCGCTCGAGCCGCACACGCTGCATTTCAGCCGCAACCTGCAGAGGCTCGGGATCGAGACGAGCTATCGCGTCGTCGACGCCTCGCAATATCAGCGCCGCACGGACGATTTCGATTTCGACGTCATCACACGCCGCTTCGTCGGTTCGCTGACGCCGGGCGGCGAGTTGCGCGTGATCTTCGGATCGGCAAGCGCCGGGCTGCGCGGGTCGGCGAACGTCGCGGGGATCGCGGAGGAGGCCGTCGACGCTCTGATCGAGAAGGTCGTAGAGGCTCCGGATCGCGAGACGATGTACGTCGCCGCCCGCGCGCTCGACCGCGTCCTGCGCGCCGGCTTCTACTGGGTGCCGATGTGGTTCAAGGGCACGCACTGGGTGGCGCATTGGGACGAGTTCGGCCGCCCGGAGACGCGCCCGCTCTATTCCGTCGGGTCGCTCGGGACGTGGTGGCGCGACGAGGAGAAGGCGGCTCGCGTTCGACGCGGATGAAGCTTTTTCAATCATTCGCCCTAGTATCCGGGGCGACGGTCTGATTCGCGCGCCCCCATCCGGCGGGCGCGACGACGGGTTCGAGGATCCATGCACGCCTACATCGCGCGACGTCTGCTCCTGATGATCCCGACGCTGTTCGGGATCATGCTGATCTCCTTCGCCATCGTGCAGTTCGCGCCCGGCGGACCGGTCGAGCGCGTGATCTCGCAGCTGCAGGGCGCCGACGTCGGCGCGACGGCCCGCTTTTCGGGGGGCGGCGGCGACGGCATGGGGGGCGGCTTCGACGGGGGCGGCCAGTCGTCGACCTATCGCGGCGCGCAGGGGCTCGATCCCGCCTTCATCGCCGAACTCGAGCGCCAGTTCGGCTTCGACAAGCCGGCGCACGAGCGCTTCGGGCTGATGATGTGGAACTACCTGCGCTTCGATTTCGGCGAGAGTTACTTCCGCGATATCAGCGTGCTCGAACTGATCAAGGAGAAGCTGCCGGTCTCGATCTCGCTCGGGATCTGGATGATGATCATCTCCTACGCGATCTCGATCCCGCTCGGCGTGCGCAAGGCCGTGCGCGACGGCACGCCATTCGACTGGTGGACCTCGGCGATCGTCGTCGTGGGCTACGCCATCCCCGGCTTCCTCTTCGCGATCCTGCTGATCGTGCTCTTCGCCGGCGGGTCGTTCTGGCAGATCTTCCCGCTCCGGGGGCTCTGGTCGGAGCAATACGCCGGAATGCCCTTCTTCGAATGGATCACCACGCCGGCCGCGATCGCCGATTATTTCTGGCACATCGCGCTGCCGATCACGGCCATGGCCATCGGCGCCTTCGCGACGACGACGCTCCTGACGAAGAACTCCTTCCTCGACGAGATCCGCAAGCAATACGTGCTGACGGCCCGCATGAAGGGCCTCTCCGAACGGCAGGTGCTCTACGGGCACGTTTTCCGAAACGCCATGCTGATCGTCATCGCCGGCTTCCCAGGCGCCTTCATCACGGCCTTCTTCACGGGTTCGCTGCTGATCGAGACGATCTTCTCCCTCGACGGATTGGGCCTTCTCTCCTTCGAATCGATCGTCAATCGCGATTATCCGGTCGTTTTCGCGACGCTCTACATCTTCTCGCTGCTCGGACTCGTCGTGAACCTCGTCTCCGATCTCTGCTATGTCTGGATCGATCCGCGCATCGATTTCGACACGCGGGAGGTGTGAGGATGGACCGGACCACCGCGCCGCTGACGCCCGACGCTCGGGACGTTCTCGAAAAGCCGGCCGCGCCGGCGCTCGCTCCGCCGCAGGGCCGGCGCGGGCTGGTCCGTCTGACGCCGATCAACCGGCGCAGGCTCGACAACTTCAAGGCCAACAAGCGGGGCTACTGGTCCTTCTGGATCTTCCTGGCGCTGTTCTTCCTGACGCTCGTCGCCGAACTGATCGCCAACGACAAGCCGATCGTGATGTCGTTCAAGGGCGAAATCCTGTTTCCGATCGTGACGAGCTATCCGGAAGAGAAGTTCATCGACGACGGATTCCTGCCCGTCACCGATTACCGTGACCCGTTCATCGCCGAGGCGATCGCGCAGGACGGCTGGGCGATCTGGCCGCCGATCCGCTTCCACCATTCCACGCACAACCTTTCGCTCCCGACGCCCGCGCCCGCGCCGCCGACGTGGATGCTGGAGGACGCCCAATGCGCCACCGTCGCGGCGCAGACGGGCGGCTCGACCTGCCGCGACATCGAATGGAACTGGCTCGGCACCGACGACCAGGGCCGCGACGTGCTGGCGCGGCTGATCTACGGCTTCCGCATCTCGGTGCTGTTCGGGCTGATCCTCGCCTCGATCTCATCGGTCGTCGGCGTCTTCGCCGGCGCGGTGCAAGGCTATTTCGGCGGCTGGACCGACCTCGTCTTCCAGCGCTTCATCGAGATCTGGACGGCGATCCCGGCCTTGTATCTCCTCATCATCATCGCCTCGATCATCACCCCGAGCTTCTGGGTGCTGCTGGGAATCCTCCTGCTCTTCAGCTGGGTCTCGCTCGTGGGCGTCGTGCGCGCCGAGTTCCTGCGCGCGCGCAACTTCGAATATGTGCGCGCGGCCCGCGCGCTCGGCCTCTCGAACGCCAAGATTATGGTCAAGCACGTTCTGCCCAACGCCATGGTCGCGACGCTGACCTTCCTGCCCTTCATCCTCAACGGCTCGATCACGACGCTGACCTCGCTCGACTTCCTCGGCTTCGGCCTCCCGCCCGGCTCGCCGTCGCTCGGGGAATTGCTGGCGCAGGGCAAGGCCAATCTCCAGGCGCCGTGGCTGGGCCTCACGGGCTTCTTCGTCATCGCGCTGATGCTGTCGCTCCTGATCTTCGTCGGCGAGGCGGTGCGCGACGCGTTCGACCCGAGGAAGACCTTCGCGTGAGAGTGGCGTATGGTGGAACGTCGGAGGTTTTGGGCATGAACAGGATCGTCAGGGAGCACGTCCCGGTGGCCGAATTGCCGGAGCGGCTGCGCGAGGGGCTTGATCCCGACGCGCTCGTCACACTCGAATTGACAGTCGAACCGCGCCCCACCCTCGAAGACATCATGGCGCGACGGCAGAACACCTTCGCCTCGGCGGATGAGATCGACGAACATGTGAGGTCGCTACGGGCGGAATGGGCGCACCGTGAGCTTTGATCCGCGCCGCGTCTACGTCGACACGAACGCTTTCATCGACTTCATCGAGAGAGAGGGCGAAGCCTCCGATGCGCTGGGCCGCGTCTTTCAAGCAGCTCGCGACGGACGGCTTACAGCACCCACGAGCGAACTTACGCTCGCGGAGATACTCGTGCGTCCCAAACGGGAGGGCGACGTCGCGCTCGTCAAGACCTACCTCGATCTTCCCGTTTTCTCGCGGCTCGTGACGTTGACGCCAGTGAGCCGGGAAGTTCTCGTCGAGAGCGCAGAGTATCGCGCGGCTGCCGGGCAGGCCGGCGTTGAGGCCCCCGATCGCCGAAATTTCCTGCCAGACGCGATCCACGTCGTGACAGCCGCGAGAGCCGGATGCGGGACGTTTCTCGCCCGCGACGCGCGTATCCGCCTGCCGGTCGAGATGAGGCGTTTGAACCCTGACGCTTCGACATTGACGACCTTTCTGACAGAGACGCCATGACCAAAGAACCCCTCCTCTCCATCCGCGATCTCTCCGTCGCCTTCCGGCAGGGCGGGCGCGAGACGCTGGCGGTCGACCGCGTCTCGCTCGACATCGCGCCCGGCGAGACGGTGGCGCTCGTCGGCGAATCCGGTTCGGGCAAGTCGGTGACCGCGCTCTCGATCGTCAAACTCCTGAATTATCCGGCCGCGAGCCATCCGTCGGGACAGATCCTGTTCAAGGGTCGCGATCTCATCGCCGCGAGCGAGATCGAGATGATGGGGGTGCGCGGCAACGACGTGACCATGGTCTTCCAGGAGCCCATGACGTCGCTCAACCCGCTGCACACGATCGAGCGCCAGATCGGCGAGATCCTGCGCGTGCATCGTGGGCTGACCGGGGCGCAGGCGCGGGCGCGCACGCTCGAGATGCTGGAGCTCGTGGGTATCCGAGACGCCGCCAACCGGCTCGACGCCTATCCGCACCAGCTCTCCGGCGGCCAGCGCCAGCGCGTGATGATCGCGATGGCGCTCGCTAACGAGCCCGATCTCCTCATCGCCGACGAGCCGACGACGGCGCTCGACGTCACGGTGCAGGCGCAAATCCTCGAACTGCTCGCCGATCTGAAGTCCCGGCTCGGCATGGCCATGCTCTTCATCACCCACGATCTCGGCATCGTGCGCAAGGTCGCGGACCGGGTCTGCGTGATGCTCGGCGGACGTATCGTCGAGGCGGGGCCGGTCGAGACGGTGTTCGGCGATCCGCAGCACGAATATACGCAGCGTCTCCTCGCCGCCGAGCCGCGCGGTCGGCCGGAGCCCGTGCCCGACGGCGCGCCGGTCGTCGTCCAGGCCGGGCCGGTCAAGGTCTGGTTTCCGATCAAGCGCGGCTTCATGGGCCGCACCGTCGGTCACGTGAAGGCGGTGGACGGGGTCAGCATCGCCGTGCGCGAGGGCGAGACGGTCGGCGTGGTCGGCGAATCGGGATCGGGCAAGACGACGCTCGGCCTCGCCATCCTGCGCCTGATCTCCTCGGAGGGGCCGGTCGTCTTCCTCGGCAACCGCATCGACGGGCTGAAATCGAACGAGATCCGTCCGTTCCGCAAGAACATGCAGGTCGTCTTCCAGGACCCGTACGGCTCGCTGTCGCCGCGCATGTCCGTCGCGGAGATCGTGGAGGAGGGGCTGCTGGTCCTCGACCGGGGGCTGACTCCGGGAGAGCGCCGCGAGATCGTCGCGCGCGCGCTGGTCGATGTCGGGCTCGATCCCGCCGCGATGGATCGCTATCCGCACGAGTTCTCCGGCGGCCAGCGCCAGCGCATCGCGATCGCGCGCGCGATGGCGCTCGAGCCCCGCTTCGTGATGCTGGACGAGCCGACCTCGGCGCTCGACATGTCGGTGCAGGCGCAGATCGTCGACTTGCTGCGCGACCTGCAGAAGCGCCGCAAGCTCGCCTACATGTTCATCAGCCACGATCTGCGCGTGGTGCGGGCGCTCGCCAACCACGTCATCGTGATGCGCAACGGAATCGTGGTCGAGGAGGGCGACGCGGCCCGCGTCTTCAACGAGCCACAGACGGATTACACCCGCGCGCTCTTCGCCGCCGCCTTCAACCTCGCCGCGGCGGATCACGCGGGCGCGGTGAACGAGTGAGGGCGTCGTGAGCTCGGCGCGCCGCCGCGTCCTGCTGATCGTGCTCGATTCCGTCGGGATCGGCGGCGCGCCCGACGCCGCAGCCTACGGCGACGAGGGGGCGGACACTCTCGGCCATATCGCGCAGGGCTGCGCCTCGGGCGCGGGCGATCGCGCGGGTCTTCGCGCGGGGCCGCTTCGCCTGCCGCACATGGCGCGGCTGGGCCTCGGCCTTGCGATGCGTGGCGCGACGGGACGCAAGCATGCAGACCTCGCCCCGCCCGAAGGCGGCGCTCAGGGGCTCTGGGGGCACGCGGTCGAAACCTCGCGCGGCAAGGACACGCCTTCGGGGCATTGGGAGATCGCGGGACGCCCCGTCGATTTCGAATGGGGCTATTTTCCAAACGAGACGCCCGCCTTCCCGCCGGCGCTGACCGACGCCCTGATCGCGCGCGCGCGGTTGCCCGGTCTGCTGGGTCTGCGCCACGCCGCCGGCGTCACCATCGTGGAGCAATGCGGAGACGAGCATGTCCGCACCGGCGCGCCGATCGTCTACACCTCCGTCGACAGCGTGCTCCAGATCGCGGCGCATGAGCAGGCGTTCGGGCTGGAGCGCCTCTACGAGACCTGCCGCATCGCGCGGGAATTGTGCGATCCGCTCCGCATCGGCCGCATCATCGCGCGGCCCTTCACGGGCGATGCGGCGAGCGGCTTTCGGCGCACGGAGAACCGCAAGGATTTCGCCATTCCGCCGCCCGAGGGCACGATCCTCGACAGACTGGCGGAGGCCGGCCGAGTCGTCGTCAGCGTCGGCAAGATCGGCGATATCTTCGCTCATCGCGCCACCGGTCGGGAGATCAGGGCGGCCGGCAACGACGCCTGTCTGTCGGCGGCGATCGCGGCCCTGCGCGAGCTCGACGACGGCGGTTTCGTCTTCGTCAATCTCGTCGATTTCGACAGCGAGTTCGGCCATCGCCGCGACCTGCCGGGTTACGCCGCCGCGCTGGAGGCGTTCGACGCGCGCATCCCCGAGATCGAGGCGGCGCTGACGACCGGGGCCATCTGCATCGTCACCGCCGATCACGGCAACGATCCGACCTGGCGCGGCACGGACCACACCCGCGAGCAGGTTCCGATGCTCTGTTTCGGCCCGGGCGTCGAGCCGGGAAGCGTCGGGCGGCGCGAGACCTTCGCCGATATCGGCGCCAGCGTCGCCGCCCATCTGCGCGTCGCGGCGCCCGCCTGCGGGACGTCGTTCCTGCCCCGCGCCTGAGCGAGCGCGCCCGGGCTTGCTCCGCCGCGCGGAATGGTGGAAAGCATCGCGATATCCCTTTCGGCCCCTTTCGCCCGGAAACGCCCCGATGACGCCGTCTCTCGCCCAGTTCCGCCGCGTCGTGATCAAGGTGGGTTCGGCTCTCCTCGTCGACCGCGCGCGGGGCCGGCTCAACGCCGCCTGGCTGGCGGCTCTGGCCGAGGACATCGCCGACCTGCACGCGCGCGGCGCGGAGGTGCTCGTCGTCTCCTCCGGCGCCATCGCCATGGGCCGCACCGTGCTCGATCTGCCGGCTGGTCCTCTGCGGCTGGAGGAAAGCCAGGCGGCGGCCGCGGTCGGCCAGATCGCGCTGGCGCGGGTCTGGGCGGAGGTGCTGGCGCATCACGCGATCACGGCCGGGCAGATCCTCGTGACCCTCTCGGACACCGAAGAGCGGCGGCGCTATCTCAACGCGCGCGCCACGATCGCCAAGCTTCTCGAACTGCGCGCCGTCCCCGTCGTCAACGAGAACGACACGGTGGCGACGACCGAGATCCGCTATGGCGACAACGACCGGCTGGCGGCGCGCGTCGCGGCGATGATCGGGGCGGACCTGCTGGTGCTGTTCTCGGACATCGACGGGCTCTACACCGCCCCACCGGCCAGCGATCCGAAGGCCGAGCACCTGACCGTCGTCGAGCGCATCACGCCGGAGATCGAGGCGATGGCCGGCGGGGCGGCGTCGGAATTGTCGCGCGGGGGGATGCGCACCAAGATCGAGGCTGGCAAGATCGCGACGCAGGCCGGCGCCCACATGATCATCGCCGACGGCCGCGTGAAGAACCCGCTGCGACGTGTGGCCGAGGGCGGGCGCTGCACCTGGTTCCTGACGCCCTCCACGCCCGCGACTGCGCGCAAGGCCTGGATCGGCGGCACGCTCGAGCCGCGCGGCGCGATCGTCGTCGATGCGGGCGCGGCGAAGGCGCTTCTCGCCGGGAGCAGCCTGCTCCCCGTGGGGGTCAGCCGCGTCGAGGGCGCCTTCGCGCGCGGCGACGCCGTCCTGATCCGCGATCTCGCGGGCGCCGAGATCGGGCGCGGCCTCGTCGCCTACGATCACGGCGACGCGGCGCGCATCGCCGGCCGCCGCAGCGGCGAGATCGAGGCCATTCTGGGTTATCGGGGGCGCGACGCCATGGTGCATCGCGACGATCTGGTGCTGCGCGGGGCGCGTTGAGACGGGCGCGTTGAGACGGGCGCAGTCGGGAGCCTGGCCGCTCTTCGCGCTCGCCGTTCAGTACCGAAGCAGCATGATGAGCGCGAGGCCGACGCCCATGTCGTCCTTGGGGGCGGACGCGCCCGCGCCCGACGCCATGACGCCGAGCCCGCCGATCAGTCCGATCATGGCGAAGCAGTAGAAGGCGACGGCGGCGGTGGCGATGGCGCGGTGCATGGCAGGTCTCCCGTGTTGGAGAGAACCTTAGCAATGGCTCGCTGGACCTAAACTGAGAGCCGTGTTCAGATCGCGTTCAGGGTGTTTAACGCGCCGTTGACGCGTTCGGGACCGGCATCGCCGTCTCGATCAGCCGCGCCCAGAGCGACGCTCCGTGCGGGATCGCCGCATCGTCGAAGCGATATGCGGGATGGTGCAGCATCGGTCCCTCGCCGTTCCCGACGAAAATATAGGCCCCCGGACGCGCGTTGAGCATGAAGGAAAAATCCTCCGCGCCCATCATCGGCGCCACGTCGCGCGCGACGCGGTCCTCGCCGGCGATGCCCGCCGCCACGTCCGCCATGAAGGCCGCGCGGGCCGGATCGTTGACGGTCACCGGATAGCCGCGCCTGTAGTCGACGGACCCCTTCGCTCCGAACGCGGCGCAAATGCCGGACACGATTTCGGAGATGCGCCTCTCGCAAACGTCTCGCACGTCCTCGCGCAGGGTCCGGCAGGTGCCGAGCAGCGTGGCCGTCTGCGGGATGACGTTCGATGTCTCTCCGGCCTTGACGGAGGCGACCGTGATCACGGCGGCCTCGAGCGGATCGACCTCGCGCGAGACGATTCCCTGCAGCGCGGTCACGACATGGGCCGCGACGAGGACGGGATCGAGGCAGCGATGAGGCATCGCCGCATGGCCCCCGCGCCCCTCGATGACGATCTGAAACGAATCCGCGGCCGCCATGATCGGGCCTGCCCTGATCGCGAAGGACCCGACGGGAATGCCCGGCATGTTGTGGAGACCGTAGACCTCCTGAACGCCGAAGCGCTCCATGACGCCGTCGCGGACCATCTCCCCGCCGCCGCCGCCGGTTTCCTCGGCGGGCTGGAAGATGACGACGGCGTCGCCGTCGAAGTTGCGCGTCTCCGCGAGATAGCGCGCGGCGCAGAGCAGCGTGGCCATATGCCCGTCATGGCCGCAGGCGTGCATCCGGCCCGGAACGGTCGAGCGGAACGGAACGTCCGCGGCTTCCTCGATCGGCAGCGCGTCCATGTCCGCGCGAAGCGCCACCACGCGGCCAGAGGCGCGCCCGCGGCCCCGGATCACGCCGACGATTCCCGTGCGCCCGATCCCCGTCGCGATCTCGTCGACGCCGAATTCGTGAAGCCGGCCGGCGACGTAATCGGCCGTGCGACGCACGTCGAAGCCGAGCTCTGGATGGGCGTGGAGATCACGCCGCCATCCGGCGGCTTCGGCGGCCAGTTCCGCGATGCGGTTCACGACGGGCATGGAGCTTATCCTCAGGTTCGCCGGAGTGATCGCGGCCGGAATTCAGTCGCGGCGCGAGAGGCCCAGCATGATGCGCGGGCGCGTCGTGCGGAACTGCCCGCGCGCGCCCGCGACGAAGATCAGGGCCACGACGATCAGCGTCGTGATCCACCACATCTGCGTCGTCGCGACGCCGAGCGCGGCCATGACGAAGGCGGAGACGAAGCCCGCCGTCTCGCCGGGAACGAGGGCCGGATGCCGCCGGGCGGAGGCGCGCACCGCGCCCGCGAGCGCCGCCGCCGCGGCGACCGCCCCGATCACGCCCAACTCGTACCAGATCTCGAACAGGATCGACGACGGCGCGTTCCACGGCAAGGCGCCCGCGAGCCGGGAGCGCAACACCGCTTCGATGCCGTAGCCCGTCAGCGCCGCCCATGGGTCGGAAAGGATCAGGCCGCGCCAGACGGCGAGCGATTCGAGCCACGATCCGGGATCGCCGGAGCCGAAGGGCGACGCGAGGAAGGGCAGGGCCGGCGCAGCGAGGATCGCGACGGCCATCCCCGTCGCCACGACGGCGACGACCTTCGCCGGATAGGCGGCGGCCAGGACGCACGCGGCCGCGCCCGCCAGAAAGCCGAGAAGCGGCGCCTTGTCGGGCGCGAGCGCGCTCGCCGCGCCGACCACGATCGCCAGCGCGAGCGCCTGCGCGTCGCGTCCGCGCGACGAGAGCCAGGCGACCGCAGGCCAGACCGCCATCACCAGCACGACGAGGCCGCGCAGATAGGTCTCGCCGGCGATGAGGCCCGAGGCGGATGCGACCCCCTGGCCCCGGGCCAGATAGAGCCCGCCCGCGAGCAGCGCGGCGACGCCGACGCCGATCGGCACGAGATACAGATTGGCCGAGCGCATGCGCGCGGGAATGGCGCAGTAGGCGGCGATTCCGAGCGCCGTCGTCGCCAGGATGCTGACGACGCGGCTCGCGGCCGGATCGAAATACGGCGTCCAGAATAGCGAAAGCGCGATCCAGAAGAGCAGAACCAGCGTCGCCACCGCCGGGGTCGCCGTGAGGAGCGCGCGGCGCGAGTCGCCAAGCGGCTTGTTGGCGCCGTCGATCACCGCCGCGATGACGATGAGCGCGATCGCGACCGGGGTCAGCACCACCACCGCGCGTCGCGAGACGAAGGCGAGGACCGGCACGCCGACCATCAGGATGAAGAAGCCGATCCGCCGCAACATGCCCGCTGCGGATACAACCGGATCGGCCCGGGGGGCGGCATGATGAACCATGGATTGAAAAAACCACCGAAAGAAATTCGACGGCGTCAAAACGGCGCCGGCAAGGGCGCATCTTATCCAATCGCAGGCTTTCGCGCTGTGCGTCTCCTGCAACACTGCCGAACGGAACGGGCGTCAGACGGGCAGGGCGCCGTCGCTCTTGACCTCTTCCATCACCGCGTAAGTCCGCGTCTCGCGCACGCCCGGGAGCGAGAGCAGCCCCTCGCCGAGAAACCGGCGGTAATCGGCCATGTCGACCACGCGGGTCTTGACCAGATAATCGAAGCCCCCGGCCACCATGTGGCACTCGAGCACCTCCGGCGCGCGGCGCACGGCGGCGGCGAATTTCTCGAAGATGTCCGGCGTCGTCTTGTCGAGCGAGACCTCGACGAAGACGAGGAGACCGAGGCCGAGTCGGTGCGGATCGAGCCGCGCGCCGAACCCGGTGATGACGCCATCCTTCTGGAGACGGCGCACCCGCTCTCCCGTCGCGGTCGGCGAGAGCCCGACGCGCTCGGCGAGTTCGACGGTGGCGAGCCGGCCGTCGCGCTGAAGCTCGCGCAGGATGCGGCGGTCGATGCGATCGATATCAGTCATGATCGCTACCATAAGCGCAATCCACCGCGTATTCAACGGACCAGGCGTCCATTCGCCGGTCGAACGGCGGCGGCATCCGGGGTATCGTCCTAGCTATAGCCTGCCGGTCATCTTCCGGCCCTGAGGGATACGCCCATGGATTCCAAGCCCGCCGCCGGTTCTCCGCCTCCGTTCGCCGCCCCCTTTGCGGAGGACGACGCGGCGCTGGCGCGCGCGCTGCTGGCGTCGGCGGGAGAGGAGCCGGTCCGCCGCGACGCCGTCGACGCGCTGGCCCGCGACCTGATCGGGGCCATCCGCTCCGCTCCGGGCGGCTTCGGCGGCGTCGAGGATATGCTGCGCGAATACGCGCTCTCGACCCGCGAGGGCCTGGCGCTGATGGTTCTCGCCGAAGCGCTCCTGCGCGTGCCGGACGCGAAGACGGCCGACCGGCTGATCGAGGACAAGCTCGGCCAGGGCGATTTCGCCCATCACGAAACGAAGTCGGAGGCTTTCCTCGTCAACGCCTCCGCCTGGGCGCTCGGGATCACGGCGCGGGTCATCCAGCCCGGCGAGACGCCCGATGGCGTCCTGCGCCAGCTCGCGAAGCGCGTCGGCGTGCCGACGGTGCGCACGGCGACGCGGCAGGCGATGCGGGTGATGGGCGGGCATTTCGTGCTCGGCCAGACGATCGAGGAGGCGCTCAAGCGCGCCGGTTCGACGAAGGGGCGGATCTACCGCTATTCCTTCGACATGCTGGGCGAGGGCGCGCGCACCCGCCGCGACGCGAAGGCCTATTTCGACGCCTACGCCGGCGCGATCGAGGCGATCGGGCGCGCCGCGGGAAACCGTCCGCTCCCGGAGCGTCCCGGCATCTCGGTGAAGCTCTCGGCCTTGCACCCGCGCTACGAGGCGCTCAATCGCGAGGCAGTTCTCACCGAGCTGACCCCGCTCGTGCTCGAACTCGCCCGCAGCGCCAAGGGCTACGACCTCAATTTCACGATCGACGCGGAGGAGGCCGATCGGCTCGAACTCTCGCTCGACGTCATCGGCGCGGTCCTCGCCGATCCCTCGCTTGCTGGCTGGGACGGGTTCGGCCTCGCGATCCAGGCCTATCAGAAGCGCGCCCGCGCCGTGATCGACCATGTCGCGGCGCTCGCCGAGAGGCTCGACCGGCGGCTCATGGTGCGCCTCGTCAAGGGCGCCTACTGGGATACGGAGGTGAAACGCGCGCAGGAGCGAGGCCTCGCCGATTATCCCGTCTTCACGCGAAAGGCGATGACCGATCTCAATTACGTCGCCTGCGCCGAGCGGATGCTGGCGCTACGCCCGCGCATCTTCCCGCAATTCGCCACGCACAACGCTTTGACCGTCGCGCAGATCGTTGCGCTGGCGGGAGACGCGCAGGGCTATGAGTTCCAGCGCCTGCACGGCATGGGCGACCAGCTCTACGGGCGCCTGATCGAAACCCGGCCGGGAATCGGCTGCCGCACCTACGCCCCCGTCGGCGGGCATCGCGACCTCCTCGCCTATCTCGTGCGCAGGCTTCTGGAGAACGGGGCGAATTCCTCCTTCGTATCGGTCGCAGCCGATCCCGGCGTCGCCGTCGAGCAGCTCCTGCGCCGTCCCGAGGCGATCGTCGAGAGCCCGGCGCGGGCGCGCCACTCGAGACTTCCCCTGCCGCGCGATCTCTACGGGCCGGGTCGGCTCAATTCGCGCGGCGTCGAGTTCGGCGACCGCGAGGCGGCGCGCGCGCTGCAGGCCGAGATCGCGGCCGCCGGCGCCCGCGCAGTCGAGGCCGCGCCGTTCATCGATGGCCAGTCGCAGCGCGGGGCCGCGCGTGACGTCGTCTCGCCGATCGACGGCGAGACGGTGGTCGGGCGCGTGGTCGAAGCCGACGAGGCCCTCGCCGACCGGGCCGTCGCCGCCGCGCTGGCGGGTTTCCGCAGCTGGAGCGAGACGCCGGTGAACGTCCGCGCGCGCGCGCTGGAGCGCTTCGCCGACCTGATGGAGGAGCGGCGCGCGCGCCTGCTCCATCTCCTGCAAGCCGAGGCCGGAAAGACCGTCGACGACGCCCTCGCCGAATTGCGCGAGGCGGTCGATTTCTGCCGCTACTACGCCAACGAGGCCCGCAGGCTCTACGCCGCGGGCGAGGAGCTTCCGGGGCCGACCGGCGAATCGAACCGGCTCGTGATGCGCGGGCGCGGCGTGTTCGTCGCGATCTCGCCCTGGAACTTTCCGTTGGCGATTTTCGCAGGCCAGGTCGTCGCGGCGCTGGCGGCTGGAAACGCCGTCGTCGCCAAGCCGGCCGAGCAGACGCCGCTCGTCGCGGCGGAGGCCGTCGCGATGCTGCGCGAGGCGGGCGTGCCGGGCTCGGCGTTGCAATTCGTCACCGGCGACGGCCGCGTCGGAGCGCGCCTCGTGGCGCATCCGGCGATCGGGGGCGTCGTCTTCACGGGCTCGACCGAAGTGGCGCGCGCCATCAACCGGACCCTCGCCGCCAAGGACGGGCCGATCGTCCCGCTCATCGCCGAGACGGGCGGGATCAACGCCATGATCGTCGACGCCACCGCCCTGCCCGAGCAGGTCGCCGACGACGCCGTCATGAGCGCCTTCCGCTCCGCCGGCCAGCGCTGTTCGGCGCTGCGGCTGATGTTCGTGCAGGAGGACGTCGCCGACAAGATGATCGGCATGATCGCGGGCGCGGCGCGCGAACTGGCGCTGGGCGATCCGCGCGATTTCGCGACCCATGTGGGGCCGGTGATCGACGCCGAAGCGAAAGCCCGCCTCGACGCGCATGTGACGCGCATGAAGCGCGAGGCGAAGAAGGTTCACTATGCCGGCGAAGCGCCTGCGCGCGGAACCTTCGTCGCGCCCCATCTGTTCGAGCTGTCGGGCGCCGAGGATCTGACCGAGGAGGTTTTCGGGCCGATCCTTCACGTCGTTCGCTACCGGGCGGACGATCTCGACGGCGTGCTCGATGCGATCGAGGCGAAGGGCTACGGGCTGACGCTCGGCCTGCACACCCGGATAGAGGCGACGGTCGAGGCCGTGGTGAAACGCCTCGCGATCGGCAACGTCTACGTCAACCGCAACATGATCGGCGCGGTTGTCGGCGTGCAGCCCTTCGGCGGATCCGGTCTGTCCGGCACCGGCCCGAAGGCGGGCGGCCCGCATTATCTCGCGCGATTCGGCGTCGAGCAGACGGTGACGATCAACACGGCGGCCGCGGGCGGCAACGCCGCGCTGATCGCGATGGAGGAGTGAGGCGCGTCAGAGGATGAACCGGCTCAGGTCGGCGTTCTTCGCCAGATCGCCCACTTCGCGCCGAACGAAATCGCCGTCGATGACGATGGTTTCGCCGGCGCGGTCGGTGGCGGAGAACGAGATGTCGTCGAGCACACGTTCGATCACCGTCTGCAGACGCCGCGCGCCGATGTTCTCGACGTTCGAGTTCACCTCGACCGCGATCTTGGCCAGCGCGTCGATGGCGTCCGAGGCGAAGTCGAGGGTCACGCCCTCGGTGGCCATCAGCGCGACCGATTGCTTGATCAGGCTCGCCTCGGTCTCCGTCAGGATGCGGCGGAAATCGTCCTCGTCGAGGGGGTTCAGCTCGACGCGGATGGGCAGCCGGCCCTGCAATTCGGGCAGGAGGTCCGAGGGCTTGGCGACGTGGAAGGCGCCCGAGGCCACGAACAGGATGTGGTCGGTCTTCACCGGGCCGTGTTTCGTCGCGACCGTCGTCCCCTCGATGAGCGGCAGCAGGTCGCGCTGCACGCCCTCGCGGGAGATGTCCGCCCCGGCGCGGCCCTCGCGGGCGCAGATCTTGTCGATCTCGTCGAGGAAGACGATGCCGTTGCTCTCGACCTCGCGAATCGCCTCCGCGACGATCGCCTCCTGGTCGAGCAGCTTGTCGCTCTCCTCCGCGATCAGGGGCTCGTAGGCTTCCTGGACCGTGGTGCGGCGGGTCTTCGTGCGCCCGCCGAAGGCCTTGCCGAACATGTCGCCGAGCGAGATCGCGCCCATTGACGCGCCGGGCTGTCCGGGGATCTCGAACATCGGCATCCCGCCGCCGGAGGACGTCAGCTCGATTTCGATCTCCTTGTCGTTCAACTCGTCGGCGCGCAGCTTCTTGCGGAACGATTCGCGGGTCGTCGGCGAGGCGCCGGGGCCGACGAGGGCGTCGAGCACGCGGTTCTCGGCGGCGAGTTGCGCCTTGGCCAGAACCTGCTTGCGGCGCTCCTCCTTCACCAGCCCGATGCCGATTTCGACGAGATCGCGAACGATCTGCTCGACGTCGCGCCCGACATAGCCGACCTCCGTGAACTTCGTCGCCTCGACCTTGAGGAAAGGCGCTCCGGCGAGGCGCGCGAGCCGGCGCGCGATCTCCGTCTTGCCGCAGCCCGTCGGGCCGATCATCAGGATGTTCTTGGGCAGAACCTCGTCCTTCATCGGCCCCGTGATCTGTTGACGCCGCCAGCGATTGCGCAGGGCGATGGCGACCGCGCGCTTGGCGGCCTTCTGGCCGACGATGAAGCGGTCGAGCTCGGAGACGATTTCGCGGGGGGAGAAGGTGGTCATGGCGTCTCGCTGTCGGGATGGAACTGGTCGATGGGCGCCGGGCCCGGTCCGCACGTCACCGTCACGTGGCGCTCTCCATGCTCTCCACCACGAGGTTGCCGTTGGTGTAGACGCAGATCTCGGCGGCGATGAGGAGCGAGCGGCGCACGATCGTCTCGGCGTCGCTGTCGGTGTCCATCAGCGCGCGGGCGGCGGCGAGCGCGTAATTGCCGCCCGACCCGATCGCCATGACTCCGCCGTCCGGCTCCAGCACGTCGCCCGAGCCCGAGAGCAGAAGGCCGACCTCCTTGTCGGCGACGAGCATCATGGCCTCGAGCCGGCGCAGGTAGCGGTCGGTGCGCCAGTCGCGGGTGAGTTCGACGCAGGCGCGCACGAGTTGCCCGGGATATTGTTCGAGCTTGGCTTCGAGCCGCTCGAACAGGGTGAAGGCGTCGGCGGTGGCGCCGGCGAAGCCGCCGATCACCGCGCCCTTGGCGAGGCGGCGCACCTTGCGCGCGTTGCCCTTGACGATGGTCTGGCCGAGGCTGACCTGACCGTCCCCGCCGATGACGAGGCGGTCGCCCTTGCGGACCATGAGGATCGTCGTGGCGTGCATGCTCTGGGGCCGATGGGCGTCGTCTGTGGACAAGGGCGCGGACTCCGTTGATAGCCTGTGGCTTCACTTAAGTGTTCGCAGCGGCGTTTCCAACTCGTATGGCGTTTTCGCCGCGCCCTTGCTAGAACCCGCTCGCGTTCCGGAGGCTTGCGGGGCGCGTCGCAGCGGAGATGGCCGACCATGACGAAGACGCAGCGCGTCGCGCGGATCGAACGCCGCACGGCCGAAACCGACATCGCCCTCTCCCTCGATCTCGACGGGACGGGAAAGATCGCGATCGAGACCGGCGTGGGCTTCTTCGACCACATGCTCGAGCTCTTCGCGCGCCACGCGCTGTTCGATCTCGAGATTCGCGCGACGGGAGACCTGCACGTCGATTTTCACCACACCGTGGAGGATGTCGGCATCGCGCTCGGCCAGGCTTTCCGCACCGCGCTCGGCGAGAAGAAGGGCATCGCCCGCTACGCCGACATGCACATGCCCATGGACGAGACGCTGACCCGCGTCGCGGTCGATATTTCCGGCCGCTCCTTCCTCGTCTTCCGCACGACCTTTCCGACGCAGAAGATCGGCGAGTTCGACACGGAGCTCGTGCGCGAGTGGTTCCAGGCCTTCGCGGCGAACGCCGGGATCACGCTGCACGTCGAGACGCTCTACGGCGACAACAGCCACCATCTCGCCGAGAGCTGCTTCAAGGGGCTGGCGCGCGTCTTGCGTCGCGCCGTCGCCATCGATCCGCGCGAGGAGGGCCGGGTGCCGTCCACCAAGGGAGCGCTCTGAGGCCATGCAGGTCTATACGGTTCATATGCCGGCGAGCGCCCGGCCCGGGGATCCGGCCGCCTTCGACCGGGCGGTGCTGGTTCGCGACGGCTTCAACATCTGGGCCTTCCTGTTCTCGGCTTTGTATTTCGCCCGGCACCGGCATTGGCTGGCGGCCGTCGGGGTGTTCGTCGCGCTCGCGGGCTTCGCCGTCCTCGTGAACGCGCTCGACCTGACGCCCTGGGCGGCGTTCGGCGCCCATCTTCTCGCCTCCTCGCTCGTGGGTCTCGAAGCGAGCAGCCTGCGGCGCTGGTCGCTGCAACGCGCGGGGGCGCCCGCGATCGACCTCGTCTCCGGCTCCGGGTACGAGGACGCGGAAGCCAAGGCCTGCGCCCGCTGGCTGGCGCGGTCCGAGACCTCCTCCGCCGCGACCCACGAGGCCGCCGCGCCCGCCTTCGGCCCCGCGCGCCCGCCCGAGCGCGACGTGATCGGCCTGTTTCCGGAGCGCGCCCGATGAGCGTCGTCATCATCGATTACGGCTCCGGCAACCTGCACTCGGCGGCCAAGGCCTTCGAGCGCGCCGCGCGCGAGAGCGGTCTCGACACGCCGGTGATCGTCACGAGCGACCCGGAAATCGTGCGCAAGGCGGAGCGCGTCGTGCTGCCGGGCGTCGGCGCCTTCGCCGATTGCCGGCGCGGGCTCGACGCGGCCTCGGGCATGATCGAAGCGATGACCGAGGCCGTGAAGGGCGCGGGCCGCCCCTTCCTCGGCATCTGCGTCGGCATGCAGCTTCTCGCCACGCGCGGGCTAGAATACGAGACCTCGCAGGGGCTCGACTGGATCGCCGGCGACGTCACGGCGATCCGCCCGGCCGATCAGAGCCTGAAGATCCCGCATATGGGCTGGAACGTCCTGCACAAGCAGCGCGAGCACGCCCTGCTGGACGGGATCGAGACCGGCCCGAACGGGCTGCACGCCTATTTCGTCCATTCCTACGCGCTCCAGCCGACCGACATCGGCGACGTGGTCGCCGTCACCGATTACGGCGGACCGGTCACGGCCATCGTCGCCCGGGAAAACGTCGCCGGCGCCC
This sequence comes from Microvirga sp., assembly GCA_022241475.1. The sequence continues at coordinate 199,973 of JAKOMT010000004.1, forward strand.
AATTTCACCCCGAGAAGAGCCAGCGGCTCGGTCTCGCGCTCATCGCCAATTTCCTGAGGTGGCGTCCGTGATTCTCTTCCCCGCGATCGACCTGAAGGAGGGTCTCTGCGTCCGGCTCGTGCAGGGCGACATGGCGCAGGCCACGATCTTCAACGACGATCCCGCCGACCAGGCGGCGACGTTCCAGCGCCAGGGCTTCGAATGGGTGCACGTCGTCGACCTCGACGGCGCCTTCGCCGGCCAGCCGATGAACGGCAACGCCGTCGACGCGATCCTCGAGCGCATCTCGATTCCGGTGCAGCTCGGCGGCGGCATTCGCGACATGCGCACCGTCGAGGCCTGGCTGGAGAAGGGCGTCGCGCGCGTCGTGATCGGCACCGCGGCGGTGCGCGATCCCGCCTTCGTGCGCGAAGCGGCGCGCCTGCATCCGGGCCGGATCGCGGTGGGCGTCGACGCCAAGGACGGGCTCGTGGCCGTCGAGGGCTGGGCGCAGACCTCCACCCTGACGGCGGAGGAGCTGGGCCGCCGCTTCGAGGACGCCGGCGTCGCCGCGATCGTCTATACCGACATCGCCCGCGACGGCATCCTCAAGGGCCTCAACATCGAGATGACGCTGGCGCTGGCGCGCGCCGTGTCGATTCCCGTGATCGCGTCGGGCGGGCTCGCCTCGATCGCGGACATCGAGCGCCTGCTGCAGCCGGATTGCGCCGCGCTCGCCGGCGCGATCAGCGGCCGCGCGCTCTATGACGGACGCATCGATCCGGCGGAGGCTCTCGACATGATTCGCGCGGCGCGGGTCTGAACCGCGAGCGTTCGCGAGCCTCAGCCAGCCTCGACGACGCCGCCCGTTTCCAGGGTGCGCCTCAACCGCGTGAAGGCGAGGCGAATGCGGGACTTGACCGTGCCGAGCGGCAGGCCCGTCGTTTCGGCGATCTCGCTGTGCGAGAGGCCGTCGAAGAAGGCGAGCCGCACCAGGGAGAGTTGCTCCTGCGGCAGTTCCGTCATGGCGGCGCGCACGGCCTCCTCGCGCTGGAGCGCGTCGAGCCCGCCTTCGAGATCGACGTCGTCGACCACGTCGAAAACCGGGTCGTCGGGCTCCATCAGGGTCGTGCGGTCGCGGCGCAGGAGGTCGATGCGGCGGTTGCGGGCGATTCGGTAGAGCCAGGTCGAGAGCGAGGATTTGGCCGGATCGAACAATTCGGACTTGCGCCACAGGGTCACCATCGTGTCCTGCGCGATTTCCTCGGCCAACGCGGGTGATGAGCCCTGCCGAATGAGATAGGCTTGCAGGCGCGGGGCGAAGAAATCGAACAGGCGCGTAAAGGCCTCGCGGTCGCGCGTACGCGCAACGGCGGCGGCGAGCGCTGCGAGTTCGCCTGGCGAAAGCACGTCGGTCCTCGATTCTTCGGGCGGCGTCCTGCCGTCACGCTGGCGGGGAGGTGGTCAGCCGCCGTCGCGGCAGCGTGAAATTAGGAGGCTTCAGGCGGTGGCGCAACGCAAAACGAGTTTATCGGTCAGGGTTAACGCATTTTTGCCCATTTCAGGACAAACTACTGCCGAACCGCGAGCACGCCTCGCCGTCAGGCGACACACACCAACGTTCAAGGTCAAATCGATGATGCTATCCCTATTCATTCGCCGAAATGCGCCGCGCCTGGCGCTCGCCACGGCCCTGGCGGCCGCCTCCGCGACGGGGGCCCTGTCGCAGGCGGGACAGCCGGCGACGCAGCTTGGAAATTTCAACGATTGGGGGGCTTTCACCTCGACGGAAGGCGGCAACAAGGTTTGCTTCATCCTGTCGCAGCCCCAGCAACGAACGCCGGCCGAATTGCGCCGCGACCCGGGCTATCTCTTCGTGACCTTCCGCCCGGCCGAGGGCGTCACGAACGAAGTCGCGCTGGTCATGGGCTTTCCCACCCAGGAGGGGCAGGACGCGCGCGCCGTCGTCGGCGACGCCTCCTACGCTCTGGTGACGAGCGGCTCGAACGTCTGGGTTCGCGATCCGGCCGACGAGACCCGCCTCGTCGAATCCTTCATCCGCGGATCGCGCGCCGAATTCCGCGTCACCTCCGGTCGCGGCAACGCGACGACGGACGTCTATTCGCTCAGCGGCTTCACCGCCGCGCTGCGCCGCGCGCAGCAGGAATGCAGCTGACGCTGTCGAAGCCTCGTGGTTCACGCATTGATCGACGCCCTCCCGCCCGGCCCCTCCCTGCCGGGAGGGTCGGGCGGATAGCGCTGTTCCCGCTTACTCAGCCGCTTCGGCCGCCCGCTGCGGAGGCGTCCAGGTCAGCACAGGCTGGCGCGCGGCGCGGGTCTCGTCGAGGCGCCGGCGCGGGGCGTGGTAGGGCGCGCCGGTGAAGCGCGCGGCGTCGCCCGCCTTCGCGGCGATGGCGAGATCGCGCAGCGTCGCGATGAACAGATCGAGCGAGGCCTTCGATTCGGATTCCGTCGGCTCGATCAGCATCGCCCCGTGCACGACGAGCGGGAAATACATCGTCATCGGGTGATAGCCCTCGTCGATCATCGCCTTGGCGAAATCGAGCGTGGTGACGCCGGTCCCCTTCAGCCATTCGTCGTCGAACAGCGCCTCGTGCATGCAGGGCTTGTCGCCGAAGGGCTGGCTCATCAGGTCGCGCAGACCGGCGCGGATGTAATTCGCGTTGAGCACCGCGTCCTCGGAGGCCTGCTTCATGCCGTCCGAGCCGTGCGACAGCATGTAGGCGAGCGCGCGCACATACATGCCCATCTGGCCGTGGAAGGCCGTGATTCGCCCGAAAGGCTTCTCGTCCGCATCGCCCGCGTGCTCGACGAGGGTCAGCCCGCCTTCGCCCGGCGTGACGAAGGGGACGGGCGCGAAAGGCGCGAGGCGCTCCGACAGCACCACCGGCCCCGAGCCCGGACCGCCGCCGCCATGGGGCGTCGAGAAGGTCTTGTGCAGGTTGATGTGCATGGCGTCGACGCCGAGATCGCCGGGACGGGCCTTGCCGACGATGGCGTTGAAATTCGCGCCGTCGCAATAAAAGTACGCGCCCGCGTCGTGCAGGGCTTTCGCGATCTCGACGATCTGCGGCTCGAACAGGCCGCAGGTGTTCGGGTTGGTCAGCATGATCGCCGCGACGTCGGGTCCGATCCGGGCTTTCACGTCGTCGACATGGACCCATCCGTCGTCGCGCGCCGGCACGGATTTCGCCTCGAAGCCGATCAGCGCGGCGGTGGCGGGGTTGGTGCCGTGGGCGCTATCGGGCACGAGCACGACCTTGCGCGTCGCGCCTTCGCCCTTCGCCTCGATCGCGGCCTTGATCGCCATCATCCCGCACAATTCTCCGTGCGCGCCGGCTTTGGGCGACAGGGCGACGCCCGCCATGCCGGTCAACGTCACGAGATAACGCGCGAGTTCGTCCATCAATGCGAGCGCGCCGGGCACGGTCGAGACGGGCTGGAGCGGATGCACGTCGGAGAAGCCCGGCAGCCGCGCGACCTTCTCGTTGAGGCGGGCGTTGTGCTTCATCGTGCAGGAGCCGAGCGGAAACAGCCCGGTGTCGATGCCGTAATTCTTCTGCGACAGGCGCACGTAATGGCGCATCGCCTCCGGCTCCGAGAGGCCCGGCAGGCCGATCTCGCCCTTGCGCTCCAGCGAGCCCAGGCGCGGCGCGAAGGCGTCCGGCTCGTCGAAATCGACGCCGGTCACGTCGTAGCGGCCGATCTCGAAGATCAGCGCCTCTTCCTGCTGGAGGGCGCGGTTGCCGGTGAAGGTCTCGTGCGCCTGCGTCGCGGCGTCTCCGGCGGAAGTGGGACGTCCCTGGCGGTTCAGCATGCGTGGTCTCCTTGGATGGAGCTGAAAGTGGAGGCGCCGCCCATCAGCCGAGCGCCTTCTCAAGGCCGATCGCCAGCGCTTCGCGATCCTCGTCGGTGTTCACCTCCGTCGAGGCCACCAGCAGCAGATCGTCGAGTCCGGCCTCCGGCGCGAGGCGCGAATACGGAACGCCGCCCAGAACGCCCATCCCGGCCAGCGCCTCGACGACTTGCGCCGCGGGCTTCGACAGCCGCACCGTGAACTCGTTGAAGAAGGTCCCGTTCAAGACCTCGACGCCCTTCACGCAGGCCAGCCGGTCGGCGAGCTTGACCGCGTTGGAATGGTTGATGCGCGCCACGCGCTGAAGGCCGGTCTGGCCGAGCAGCGACATGTGGATGGTGAAGGCGAGGCAGCAGAGGCCCGAATTCGTGCAGATGTTCGAGGTCGCCTTGTCGCGGCGGATATGCTGCTCGCGGGTCGAGAGCGTCAGCACGAAGCCGCGTCGTCCGTCGGCGTCCACCGTTTCGCCGCAGAGCCGCCCGGGCATCTGGCGGACATGCTGCTTGCGCGCGGCGAAGAGCCCAACGTAGGGGCCGCCGAAATTCAGCGCGTTGCCGATCGATTGGCCCTCGCCGACGACGATATCGGCGCCCATTTCGCCCGGCGGCGTGACGAGGCCGAGCGACATGACCTCGGTGAAGACGGCGATGAGCAGCGCGCCGTTCGCGTGAGCCTTCTCGGCGATCTTCGTCAAATCGCGCAGGTTGCCGAACACGTCGGGCGTCTGGACCACGACGCAGGAGGTCTCGCCGTCGATGGCGGCGAGAATGTCCTCGTCGGCCATGGGATCGGCGGGGAGCGCCACGACGGCGTCGCTCGCCATGCGCGACAGCGTCTCGACGACTTCGCGGTAATGCGGATGCAGCCCGCCCGAGAGCACGGCCTTGCGGCGCTTGGTGACGCGGTGCGCCATCAGCACCGCCTCGCCCGTTCCGGTGGAGCCGTCATACATGGAGGCGTTGGCGACCTCCATGCCCGTGAGGGCGGCGACCTGCGTCTGGAACTCGAAGAGATATTGCAGCGTCCCTTGGGCGATTTCCGGCTGATACGGCGTGTAGCTCGTCAGGAATTCGGAGCGCTGGATCAGATGGTCGACGCTGGCGGGCACGTGGTGCTTGTACGCGCCCGCCCCGACGAAGAACGGAACCGTCGAGGCGGAGACGTTGCGCCCCGCCATCGTCGACAGGATTCGCTCGACCTCGATCTCGCCCTTGCGACGCGGAAGGTCGACCGGCTCTGTGATGAGCTTGTCTGCGGGCACGTCGGCGAACAGCGCGTCGATGTGGTCGACGCCGATTCGGGCGAGCATCTCGGTGCGATCGTCCGGGGACAGGGGCAGGTAACGCATGGTTTTCTCCAGTATCTCGCCGTTCGTCGGCTCTTCGCGCTGTCGCGCGAAGCGCCCCACCCTGCCCTCCCCTGAGGGGAGGGAAATCCCGCGTGGTTCGAGCGCCAACCTGACTCCCTCCCCGCAAGGGAGGGTCGGGGTGGGGCGGTCAGCGCCGACCTTCCCGATCGAAGCGGCCCGCCCAGGAGGCGAGGGAGCCCGCGGGCCGCGTCACCTCACGAAATCGACTTCACGTAATCCGTGTACTGCTCTTCGGTCATCAGGCCCTCGAGCTCGGTCGCGTCCGTGATCTTTACCTTCATGAACCAGCCGGCGCCCGCCGGGTCCTCGTTGATCGCGCCCGGCGCTGATTCGAGGCCGGAATTCACCGCCACGACCTCGCCGGAGACCGGCGAATAGACCTCGCTCGCCGCCTTGACGCTCTCGACCACCGCCGCCTCGCCGCCCTTCTCGACCGCTTTCCCGAGCGCCGGAAGCTCGACATAGACGACGTCGCCGAGCTGGCTCTGGGCGTAGTCGGTGATGCCGATCACGCCGGTGTCGCCCTCGATGCGGATGTATTCGTGGTCCTTGGTGTAGCGGGTGTCGGTCATTGGCGGCGGCTCCTGAAGCTGATCAGCGCTTGTAGTTATGGGGTGCGAAAGGCATGGCGACGACGCGGGCCGGCAGCGGCCTGCCGCGCACGACGAGATGGAGCGGGGTCCCGATGGCGGCATGCGCCTTCGACACGTAGCCCATCGCGAGCGGCGCCTCGATGGTCGGGCCGAAGCCGCCGGAGGTGACCATCCCGATCTCCGCGCCGTCGGGCGTCGTGATCACGGCGCCCTCGCGGGCCGGGGCCCGGCCTTCCGGCCGAATGCCCACACGCAGGCGCGACGGCCCCTCGGCGAGTTCGCGCGCGATGCGGGCGTGGCCGGGAAAGCCTCCCTCCGCGCGGCGACGCTTCTGGATCGACCAGGTCAGCCCGGCCTCGACCGGGGAGGTCGCTTCGTCGATATCGTGGCCGTAGAGGCAATAGCCGGCTTCGAGCCGCAGCGAGTCGCGCGCGCCGAGCCCGATCGGGCGCACCCTCACGTCCGCGAGAAGCGCGTCCCACAAGTCCCCTGCGCGGTCGCCGGAAACGGAGATCTCGAAGCCGTCCTCGCCGGTGTAGCCCGAGCGGGTGACGTGGGCGCTCATGCCGACGAGTTCGACGAAGCGCCCGGTCATGAAGGTCATCTGCGAGACGTCGGGCGCGAGGCCCGAGAGGACGGCGACGGCCTCCGGACCCTGCAGCGCGAGGAGCGCGCGGTCATCGTCGCGCTCCAGCCGCACGCCGGCCGGCAGCTTCGCGGCGAGATGCGCGTAGTCGCGCTCCTTCACGCCGGCGTTGACGACGAGGAAGATGCGTCCCTCGAGCGCCGGATCGGCGGGACGCACGATCATCAGATCGTCGAGGATCCCGCCCTCGTCGTTGAGGAACTGCGAATAGCGCTGCTGGCCGTGTTTCAGGGATAGGATGTCGGCGGGGACGAGCGTCTCGAGCGCGCGCGCGCTCGTCTCGAAATCGGGGCCGACGAGCCAGGCCTGGCCCATATGCGACACGTCGAACAAACCGGCGTGGGCGCGCGTCCAGAGATGCTCGGCCAGCACGCCGTCCCGATACTGGACAGGCATGTCGTAGCCGGCGAAGGGAACCATGCGCGCTCCGGCGGCGACGTGGCGCGCGTGGAACGGCGTCTTCAGCAGAATGTCGCCGGTCTCGGGCATGGGCGTCCTCATCGGGTCACGGGTCGAAAACGCGTCACGCCGCCCTGGTCAAGGCTTCGTCACGCGCCCCCTCTGTCCCGAGACCTGAGAGATTTCCTCGGCCGATCCCCGCCGGAAAGCGGGAACATGGCGAGTTACGCCCTTCGGTGGACGCGCCTCGCGGCGCGTCGCTTTCCAGAGTGCCAGCTCCCCGCGGTCCATTTGCCTGAGCGTTTCCGGGGCGGTTGCGCCTTCGGCGACGGGCTCTCGCCCGTTCTCTTCCGCGGGGATCGAAACGGCAGGTGACAAGTGATAGAGTGAACCTCGACGAAGTCAATCGGTCCGCGCGGATCGGCGCCGGAAAGGGCGCGCGGCCGCCCGCTATTGACGTTCCCGCTGCTATCCCGCAGAAGGCGCTGCAAGGTTTTTCGCAACCCCGGCCTTGCGCCGGGTTTTTTGCGTTGTCGGTAACTCGATCGGGATTTGAAGACACGCCATGGCCAACGTCGTCGTCGTCGGCGCCCAGTGGGGCGATGAGGGGAAGGGCAAGATCGTGGACTGGCTCTCCAGCCAGGCCGAGGTCGTCGTGCGCTTTCAGGGCGGGCACAACGCCGGCCACACGCTCGTCATCGGCGACAAGGTCTACAAGCTCTCTCTGCTGCCGTCGGGCGTCGTGCGCAAGGACAAGCTCGCCGTCATCGGCAACGGCGTCGTGCTCGATCCGCGCGCGCTTGTGGCCGAGATCGAGCGTCTCGCGGAGCAGGGCGTCGAGATCACGACCGACAACCTGCGCATCGCCGACAACGCCACGCTGATCCTGTCGATTCACCAGGAGCTCGACGCGCAGCGCGAGAACGCGGCGACCGGCTCCAAGATCGGGACGACGAAGCGCGGCATCGGTCCCGCCTACGAAGATAAGGCCGGCCGGCGCGCGATCCGCGTCAACGACCTCGCCGACCTCGGCGCGCTGCCCGCCAAGATCGAGCGCCTGCTGGCGCATCACAACACCCTGCGCCGTGGCGCCGGGCTGCCGGAATATTCGGCCGACGCGATCTACGAGGAGCTCGCCTCCGTCGCGCCGCGCATCCTGCCCTACATGGACGCCGTCTGGCGGCTTCTCGACGAGAAGCGCCGCGCCGGCGCGCGCATCCTCTTCGAAGGGGCGCAGGGCGCGCTGCTCGACGTCGACCACGGCACGTATCCTTACGTGACATCGTCGAACACCGTCGCCGGACAGGCCGCGACCGGCTCCGGCATGGGGCCTGGCGCCGTCGGCTACGTGCTCGGCATCGCCAAGGCCTACACGACGCGCGTCGGCGAGGGGCCCTTCCCGACCGAACTCGCCGACGAGACCGGCGAGCGCATCGGCCAGCGCGGGCGCGAATTCGGCACGGTGACGGGCCGCAAGCGCCGCTGCGGCTGGTTCGACGCGGTGCTCGTGCGCCAGACCGTCCGCACCAGCGGCATCGACGGCATCGCGCTCACCAAGCTCGACGTGCTCGACGGCTTCGAGACGATTCGCATCTGCACCGGCTACCGGCTCGACGGCGAGGTCATCGACCATTTCCCGGCGAGCGAGGGCGCGCAGGCGCGGGTCGAGCCGATCTACGAGGATTTCGAGGGCTGGTCCGGCTCGACGGCCGGCGCCCGCACCTGGGCCGAACTTCCCGCGCAAGCGGTGAAATACGTGCGGCACATCGAGGAACTGATCGGCGCGCCGATCGCGCTTTTGTCTACCAGCCCTGAGCGTGAGGACACAATTCTCGTTCAGAACCCCTTCGAGGCTTGACCGGCGAAGCCGCAATCACGAGATTAATGTCGCCCATGGCCGATTATTTCCCTCTGATCGCGAGGGCCGTCCAGGCCCTCTCCGAGCAATCGCCCGAAATGCGCGGCGCGGTTTACGAGCGCGCGCGCGCGGCGCTCATCGGTCAGCTGCGCTCCCTCGACCCCCCGCTCTCCGAAGAGGAGATCGCGGACGAGACGGTGTCGCTCGACGCGGCGATCGCCGACGTCGAAGCCGCGTACTCGCCCGAAGCCTTTTCGCCGGAAGCGTATGCGCCCGAACCCGAGCCCGCCCCCGATGCGGGCTATGCGCCCGCGCCGTACCCCGAGGCGGAGCAGAGTCCCGACCGGGGAGAGTGGCCGGCGCGGGAAGAGCAGCCGGAGCCGGAATCTGAGCGCGAGCCGGAAGAATGGTCCGAGCCCGAACCTCCCCAGGTCGTCGCGCCGATCGCGGCGGCGCCCCGGGGCCCGACCGGCGGATTCCGGTCGGAATCTCCCTCTGAGGCCGCGATCGCGGAGGCGCCCCGCTCCCCCGCGTCGCAGGACACGGCGCAACCGACGCCGGGTCAGACGTCGAGGCCCCAGGTGAAGTCGCGTCCGCGTCTGGGTTCGGTCGCGCCGCGCGGCGAATCCGGCGGCGGATTGCGCATGGCGATCGTCGCGGCGAGCATCGCGCTCGTGATCGGCGCCATCGCGTTCGTCGCGTTCCGCCTGGCCGGCGACGACACGGTCCCGATGCAGACGGCCCAGCCGGTCGCGGAGGCGCCGAGCGTCGACGAGGAGGGCAAGATCACCGAGCGCATCGAGGCGGCGCCTCCGGCCGCCGGCGAGGCCGCGGCGCCTGCGGAGCCGGCGGCTCCGGCCACCGGCGTCGCCGTGACCCAACGCGCCATTCTCTACGAAGAAGACCCCGTCAATCCGCAGGGCGAGCCCCGCGCGGCCGGCGGCGGCGCCGTGTGGATGCTCGATCCCCCGCCCGCCGGCTCCGGCGATCCGAGCGTGCGCGCCGTCGTCGAGATTCCCGACGCCGGTCTGACGATGACGATGGCGATTCGCCGCAATCTCGACGCCACGCTTCCCGCGTCGCACACGATCGAGCTGATCTTCAACACGACCGGCCGCGAGGGCCGGACGGTCCGCGACATCGGTCTGCTGCAGTTGAAGGAGGAGGAGGTCGTGCGCGGCGCGCCGATCGCCGGTCTTCCGGTGCCGGTTCAGGACAACCTGTTCCTGATCGGTCTTTCGAACGTCGCGGCCGACACCCAGCGCAATCGCAACCTGCTCGCCCAGCGCAACTGGATCGACATCCCGATCCGCTTCTCGAACGGTCAGCGCGCCATCGTCAGCTTCGAGAAGGGCGTTTCCGGCGAACAGGCCTTCGCCCGCGCCTTCGAGGCGTGGGATCGCTGATCGTCCGGGATCGCTGAAGGCTCGGGATCGCTGAAAACCCGGGGTCGTCGATCGGCGCGTCAGTCGTGGGCCCGCTCGGGCTCCTCGATATCGGCGAGGTTCCGGCGCACGGCTTCCTGAACCTTCTCGAAGGCGCGCACCTCGATCTGGCGCACGCGTTCGCGCGAGACCCCGAACTCCGTCGACAATTGCTCCAGCGTGATCGGATCGTCCGAGAGGCGTCGCGCCTCGAAGATGCGCCGCTCGCGCGGGTTGAGCACGGTGAGCGCGCCGCGCAGGGCGGCGAGACGGTTCGCGCCCTCCTCCTGGGCCACGAGCAGATTTTCCTGCGTGTCGGAGGCGTCGACGAGCCAATCCTGCCATTCGCCCTCGCCCTCGACGCGCAGCGGCGCGTTGAGCGAGGCGTCGCCGCCCATGCGACGGTTCATGTCGATGACGTCCTGCTCGGTGACGCCCAGACGCGTCGCGATGATCGCGACCTGGTCGGGGCGCAGATCGCCCTCGTCGAGCGCCGAGATCTGGCTCTTGGCCTTGCGCAGGTTGAAGAAAAGCTTCTTCTGATTGGCGGTGGTGCCCATCTTCACGAGCGACCACGAGCGCAGGATGTATTCCTGGATCGCGGCCTTGATCCACCACATGGCGTAGGTCGCGAGGCGGAAGCCCTTGTCGGGCTCGAAGCGCTTGACCGCCTGCATCAGGCCGACATTGCCTTCTGAGACGACTTCGGCGATGGGCAGCCCGTAGCCGCGATAGCCCATGGCGATCTTGGCGACGAGGCGAAGATGCGAAGTCACGAGCCTGTGGGCCGCGTCGCGGTCGCCATGCTCGCGCCAGCGCTTGGCGAGCATGTATTCCTCCGACGGCTCCAGCATCGGAAACTTGCGGATCTCGTCGAGATACCGCGAGAGACCGCCTTCATTTGCGAGAATCGGAACGAACCCGGCCGCCATCTTCAAATCCTCCCGAGCCCCCCGTCCGGGCGGGCCTCCAAAGCGCGGCCTCGAATGCGACGACCGCCCCGCATAATAGGACCATTCGACGGACGATGAAAACTTACCGTTTGGTCATGGTGACGCAACCCTCACCGAGGCCGTCTGTTCCCGAAAGAGGCTGCGCCAGTTCGGGAATCACACGCCGTCGCGCAGCGCCTCGACGAGCGCCGCGAGGTCGTCGGGCGGCGGACTTTCGAAATGCATCGTCTCGTCGCTGCGCGGATGCGCGAAGCCGAGCAACGTGGCGTGCAGCGCCTGTCGCCCCAGCGCCTCGAGCGCCGCCGCGGCCCGCGGCGGAAGGAGCCGCGCCTTCGAGGCGAAGCCGGCGCCGTAGAGCTGGTCGCCGAGCAGCGGGTGGCCGACATGGGCGAGGTGGACGCGGATCTGGTGCGTGCGCCCCGTCTCCAGCGTGCAGCGCAGGAGCGTCGCGATCGGCGCGTCGACGGGGCCGAAGCTCTCGATCGCCTCCACATGGGTGATGGCCTCGCGCGCCCGCGATCCGCCGCCCCCGCCGGGCTGATCCTCCTCGCGCTGCGCGATCCGCGGCGTCACGACGCGCATCTTCTCGCGGTTGTGGTGGCTGCGCGCGATCGGCGCGTCGACGGTGAAGCGACGCCGGTCCGGCGCGCCCCAACAGAGCGCGAGATAGGCGCGCTCCAGCGGCCCCGTGCGCCCGTGATCGGCGAATTGCGCCGACAGCCCGTGATGAGCCGCGTCGTTCTTGGCCACCACCAGCAGCCCGCTCGTGTCCTTGTCGAGCCGATGCACGATTCCCGGCCGCGCCACTCCGCCGATGCCCGAGAGGCTGTCGCCGCAATGGGCGATGAGCGCGTTGACGAGCGTTCCGGTTTCGTGGCCGCCGGCCGGATGCACCACGAGCCCGGCCGGCTTGTCGACGATGACGAGATCGGCGTCCTCGTAGACGACCGCGAGCGGAATCGGCTCGCCCGCCGGTTCGGGAGGCGTCGGCGGCGGGGTCACGAGGACGAGCCGCGCGCCGTCCGCGACCTTCGCCGACGGCTGACGCGCCACCACGCCGTCGACGCTCACCCGTCCGTCGCGCGCGAGGTCCTGCAGGCGCGCCCGCGAGAAATCGGGGAAGGCCTGCGTCAGCGCGCGGTCGAGACGCACGGCCTCGCCGGCGTGGACCGCCTCGCGCGTCGTCTGCTCGGCCGTCGCCCCGGCCCGGTCGACGACCGTTTCGTCCATCCCGCCCGGGCTCGACGCACCGTCGCCCGTCATCTGTTCGACCACGTTAGCCTACCTTCGCCCGTCGACGCCGCGACGCCGCGGGTCCGTCCCGGCGCGCCGCGTGTCCATCGGACGCCTCGATCTTTTTCTCGCCGCAGGGCTTGCGGCGATCCCGCCGGATCGATATACGAAGCGCCTTGCCAAGGCCAGCTCCCTTCGTCTAGCGGTCTAGGACGTCGCCCTCTCACGGCGAAAACAGGGGTTCGATTCCCCTAGGGAGCGCCACTTTGCTGGCCTGACGTCTCCAAATTCCGCCTCCGGCCGCAGCGCCTCGCGAAGTCGGCTCGAAGAGCCTTCACGGCTTGCGCGCGAGCTCGCCCGTTTCGCCTCCAGCCCTTGTTCCCGGCTTCCTTCCCCGTGCCGCGTTCCCACGCGATTCGGCGCCGCCGCCAGCTTCAGCGTGCGGCGCCGCGAGACGCTCGTCGATCATCCGCCAGAGCGCATCGAGAAGAATTTGAAATAGTATGCGCCTTGACGCGTCGAATGGAGCAACGATCGGCTCGTCGCCGAGAATAAAATCACGGGGAGGGAGAATATCATGCGCGAATCAACAGCCTTGGCGTTCGCTATCACTGCATGTGTGTCGATCGTCGCTTTGGCGACGACGGCTTCGGCCGAGATTACAGAGAAAAGACTTCAGTTCGCGCACGTTTATCCCGAAGGAAATATCTGGAACGAGACCACCGAGCGCTTCGCCGCGGCCATCGCCGAGCGCACCGAAGGCAAGGTCACGGTTTCGATCGCCGCCGGCGGCACGACCGGGAGTTGGGAAGAGGCGATCGAAGCGTTGCAGATCGGCACCAACGACGTCGTGCTCGAATCCATCGGCACGCTGGACAGGTACGATCCGCTCCCGGACGTGGAGGCCTTTCCCTATCTGATCCGCGACATCGATCATTTCCGGGCGGTCGATTACGGCCCCGTCGGCGACGCGTTCTCGGACGAAGTCGCCGAGCGCACGGGATTCAAGATCGTCGGCGCAGGCTATCGCGGCGCGCGCAAGCTCTCGGCGAACCGGGCGGTGGAGACGGTCGAGGATCTCGCCGGATTGCGGCTGCGCGTCCCGCCGCTGCGCATGTACACGCGCACCTGGGAGCTGCTCGGGGCGAGCGCCGTCCCGATGGCCGCCACTGAAATCTTCACCGCGCTTCAGCAGGGGGTGATCGACGGTCAGGAGAATCCGATCGAGTTCATCCACTCCTTCCGCTTCTACGAGGTCCAGTCGCACGTCATGGACACCGACCACGTCATCGGCGCCATGACCTTCATCTTCGACCAGGCGCGGTTCGAATCCTTCTCGCCCGAGCTTCAGGAAATCCTGATCGAGGAGGGGCGCAACGCGATGCTCTGGGGCACGGATCAGATGATCGAGCGGGAGAACGAATACCGCCGCCTGCTCGAGGCCGAAGGCGTGACGCTGATCTCCCCGGATCTCGGACCGTTCCGCGAGGCGCTGACGCCGGTTCGGGAGGAGTTTCCCGATCTCGCCGAATGGGTCGAGCGGTTCGAAGCCGTAGAGTGACGCCCGTTCGCGCAGTCAGTAGGCGAAAGGGCGGCCGGTGTTCACGAAGATCGCCGTAATCATCGAACGGATTCTCGACGCCGTGTTGCTCGCGGCCCTGGCCGTCATGGTCGCGAGCATCGCCTATCAGGTCTTCGGCCGCTATGTGCTGAACCATTCCCCGAGCTGGACCGAGGAAGTGGCGCGCTTTCTGATGGCGTGGATCACCATGCTGGGCAGCGCGGCCGTCATCCGCTCCGAGGGGCACATCGCGGTGACGGTGGTGGCGGAATCGCTGCCGCCGCGCCTGCGCGAAGCCGTCCGCTGGCTGCGTGACGTCATCGTCATCGCGATGGCGGGCGCCCTCGCCTGGTACGGCTACGGCTTCGCGATGATCGGCGCGCGGCGCTCGTCTCCGGCTCTCGAGATATCGATGTACTGGCCGTTCCTGTCCATTCCGCTGGGAGCCGCGATGATCGCGCTCCTGCTGGTTCTGCACCGGATCGCGCGACTACGCGGAGAAGACGTGTGACCATTCTGCTTCTCGGGGGCCTGATCGTCCTTCTGATCGCGATCGGCGTTCCGCTGGGCTTCTCGATCATCGCCGCGTCGCTCGTCGTGATCTGGATCGACGGCACGATCAATCCGGTCATCATCGCGCAGCGCTTTCATTCCGGTATGAACAGCTTCACGCTGTTGTCCATCCCGTTCTTCCTGCTGGCCGGCTCGCTGATGTCGCGCGGCGGCATCACGCAGCGTCTGATCGGTTTCGCCAACAGCCTCGTGGGCCGGTTCACCGGCGGGCTGGCGATCAGCAACGTCACGTCCTCGATCTTTTTTTCGGGCATTTCCGGGTCGGCCGTCGCCGATACGAGCATGCTCGGCCGCATCTTCATTCCGTCGATGATCCGCGACGGCTACAGCCGCAGCTTCTCCGTCGCCACGACCGCCGCTTCGTCGATCGTCGCGCCGATCATTCCGCCGTCGATCGTGCTGATCGTCTACGGCGTCGTCTCCGAGCAATCCATCATCCGGCTGTTCGTCGCGGGCCTCATTCCGGGCGTTCTGCTGAGCCTGATCATCCTCGCCGCCGTTTACGTCATCGCCAAGCGGCGCGGGTATCCCGTGCAGCCGGCCGCGTCGATGGGGGAGTTGCTGGTCGCCTTTCGCGGCGCGATCCCGGCGCTCGCCATGCCCGTCTTGATCTTGTTGGGCATCGTCGGCGGCGTCTTCACGGTGACGGAGACGTCGGCGATCGCCGTGTTCTACGCGCTGTTCGTCGGAATCTTCGTCTATCGCGAGCTCACCTTCGCCGGCTTCATGGAGGCGCTGCGGGAAACGGTCCATCTGACCGCCGTGATCATGATCATCGTCGGCGCCGCGCAGCTCTTCGCGTGGCAGCTGGCCTACGCCGACGCGCCGCGGGCGGCGGTCGATCTCATCACGACGATCGCCGACAATCCGATCCTGTTCCTGCTTCTGACCAACGTGCTGCTCCTGTTCATCGGCACTTTCCTCGAAGCCAACGCCGCCATCGTCATGCTCGTGCCGATCCTGCATCCCGCCGGCGTCGCGCTCGGCGTCGATCCGATCCATCTCGGCATCGTGGTGGTGGTCAACCTTTGCCTGGGCCTGATCACTCCCCCGATCGGGCTCTGCCTCGCGGTGGCCTGCAAGATCGGCGGCCTGCCGCTCGAGAAGAGCATCCGCGACATCCTTCCCTTCGTGCTGCTGGGAATCGCGTTTCTGCTCGTTCTCTCCCTCTTTCCCGCAATCACGTTGTGGTTGCCCAACCTGCTGCTGAACTGAACCGGGAGGGTCTCATGGCGGATCGGCTGAAGGATAAGGTCGCGCTGGTGTTCGGCGCCGGCTCCGTCGGCGAAGGCTGGGGCAACGGCAAGGCCGCTGCGGTCGCCTACGCCCGGGAAGGCGCGAAGGTCGTTTGCGTCGATCTGAACGCATCAGCCGCCGAGGAGACCGCAGCCATCATCAGGTCGGAGGGGGGAGCCGCGATCGCGCTGAGCGCGAATGTCGTCGACGCGGCGCAGGTCGGGGAGGCGGTCGAGCGCGCGCGCGCGGAATTCGGGCGCATCGACGTCCTCCACAACAATGTCGGGATCAACGAGGCCGGAGGCGCGGCCGACACCAGCGAGGAAAGCTGGGACCGGGTGATGGCGATCAACGTCAAGGGGGTGTTCCTCGCCTGCAAGGCGGTCCTGCCGGTAATGGAGGCGCAAGGCGAGGGCGCGATCGTGAACATCTCCTCGCTCGCCGCGATCCGCCACACCGGATATAATTACGCTTCTTACTACGCCTCCAAGGCGGCGGTGAACAACTTCACCATGAGCATCGCCCTCGAATACGCCGCCAAGGGCGTGCGTGCCAATACGATCATGCCGGGCATCATGGACACGCCGCACATCTACCAGCACATCAGCGGGTTCTACGGCGACGCGGACGAGATGCGGGCCAAACGCGCGGCGATCCCGCCGATGCGGCGCCAGGGCGACGCCTGGGACATCGCCTGGGCGTCGGTCTTTCTCGCCTCCGACGAGGCGCGCTACATCACGGGCGTCGCGCTCTCCGTCGACGGCGGCTTGCATTGCCGGTCGACCTGACCGCCCCGATCGCCCGGCCGCCCGCTCCGATCCGTCGCACGCCTATTGTCTGAAAATACGGAAAGCGTATTCTCCGTTCCTTCGGCAGGAAGGATCGGAGAATTCCGATGGATAAAGTCGATCATCACTATGTTCTTACAGGTTTCGCCTATGCTCTGGTCGGAATGATCTTTGGAGCATGGATGGGCGCGTCCCAAAATCTGCATCTTGTGAACAGTCACGCGCATATCAATCTCGTCGGATTCGTAATGCTGGTTCTTGTCGGCCTCGTTCACCGCCTCTGGCCAGTATTGAAGAACGGATCCGCCGCGAAGTTGCAATTCTGGCTGTTCCAGATCGGCGTTGTCACCTTTCTGATCGGCAAGATCGTCGTCGATAACACGCACAACGAGCTGGTCGTCGTTCTCGGCTCGCTTCTCGTGGTGATCGCCGTGGGGCTTCTGGGCTACCGGTTCATGCGACTCGGCGCGGCGTAGCCCGAGCGGCGCCGCTCGCCGCCGACGGAGTCGTTTTTCGTCGCGACGCGCCCGACCGTTCGGCGCCAGCTCCGGAAGCCTCTCGAACGGGCGACGATGGATTCGATTTCATCGGCATGAGCCAAGAATAGGCAGTTGGCTGGCGCCGTTGCCGAATTTCGCGAAATCACCCTTCGCAAAAAGAGCCTTCTCCCCGCACAACCTATAGCCTAGCCTTTTCTCACCAAAATAAGACGGCGTTGGCGGGCCCGGTCGACGGGATCATCGCAGGCGACCGTTAAACGCGAGGGGAACATCATGAGAATCATCGGATTCGTCGCCGCGACGGCGACGGCGGCGTTGTTTGCGACGTCGGTATCGGCCCAGACCACCTGGGATTTCGCGTCGCCTTACGCGGCGCTCGGCTTCCACGTCCAGAACGCGGAGATCTTCGCCGCCGAAGTCGACCGGGTCACCGGCGGCGAGGTGAAGATCACCGTCCACGGCGGCGCGTCGCTTTACGCGCTTCCGGAAATCAAGCGCGCGGCCCGCACCGAGCAGATCGCGATCGGCGAGCTCGTGATGTCGACGATGGAGAACGAGGACCCGATCTTCGGCGTCGACGCGATTCCGTTCCTGGCCAACGACTTCAAGAGCGCGCGCATCCTGTGGGAAGTGTCGCGCGACGCTGTGTCGGAGCGCCTCGAGGCGCAGGGCCTGACGCTCCTCTACGGCGTGTCCTGGCCCGGCCAAGGCTTCTTCACGAAGCAGCCGGTCGAAAGCGCCGCTGATTTCGCCGGCAAGAAGCTGCGTACGCTCAATCCGTCCACGGCGCTGATGGCCGAGGCGCTCGGGGCCGTTCCGGTGCGCGTCGAATCCGCCGACCTGCCGCAGGCGATGGAGACGGGCGTCGTCGACGCCTTCTCGACGTCCGCGTCGACCGGCGCCGACAGCAGCGCCTGGGATTACATCGACTACTTCTACGACATCAACGCCTACATCCCGAAGAACGTGACCTTCATCAACACCGACATGCTGAACGCGCTCTCGCCTGAGAACCGCGACGCGGTGATCGCGGCGGCGGCGGCTGCTGAGGCGCGCGGCTGGCTGATGATGGAATATGATCTCGCGCAGAAGCAGGCCGCCCTGTGCGCCGAGGTCGAGTGCCCGGATCCGCTGCCCGCGCAACTCGTCTCCGATCTTCAGGAGCTTGGCGCGAGCATGGCCGAAACGTGGATCGCCAACGCCGGTCCGGACGGTCAGGCGATCATCGATCGCTACAACGCGCGCATGGCTCTCGAGAACTGATCGGCGCCGCCCGTCCGAATCCCTCGCCGGGCGCCGTTGAAGCGGCGCCCGGCCCTTTCGGGGCAATCCGATGCAACGCTTTCTCATTCTTCCGGCCCGGATCGTTGGTTGGTTGGTCGACGCCATGTGCCGCGCCTCGGTGGCGCTCGCGGCGCTGGCGATGGTCGGCCTCGCGGTCGCGATCGTGATCCAGATCGTGGCGCGGTTCACGCTCACCTCGATCGCCTGGACGACCCCGGTCGCGGGCTACGCGCTGGTCGCGACGACGTTCCTCGCGATCGCGCCGGCCCTGCGCGCCAATACGCACATTCGTGTGAGCCTGTTCATCGACAGGCTCTCGGGCCGCGCCCGCACGCTGCTCGAGGCCTGGTGCCACGGGGTCGGATTCCTGATTTCCGCCTACTGCACCTGGTGGACCACCCAGCAGGCGTTCGAATCCCACCGCTTCAACGAGCGGTCGACGGATATCATCCCCTTCGAGCTCTGGCCGTATCAGGCGCTGATGGCGTGGGGTTTCGCGCTGTTCTCCCTCGTCCTGCTCGAACGGATCCTCGCCGTCGCCTCGGGCCTCAGGCGCTCGTGGGACGACGAAGCCGCAGCCGCGCAGCTCTGACCGCCGATCCGGCTCCAATGGTGACTTGAATGGAAATCGTCACGTACGGCCTCATTCTCGCAGCCCTCGTCATGCTCCTGCTCGGGAGCGGATTGTGGGTTGCGCTGTCCCTCGTCGCCGTGGGCGTTTTCGCGCTCGAGGGCCTGCTCGACCGCTCCGCCGGCCGCATTCTGGCCACGCAGCTCTGGAGCGGCGCGAACAGCTGGTCGCTCACGGCGCTGCCGCTCTTCATCTGGATGGGCGAGATCCTGTTTCGGTCGAAACTGCCGCAACAGATGTTCAGCGGCGTTTCGCCCTGGGTGACGCGCCTCCCGGGCCGGCTGATGCACGTCAACGTGCTCGCCAGCGCCATTTTCGCCGCCGTGTCGGGATCGTCCGCCGCCACTTGCGCGACGGTGGGCAAGATCACGCTGCCCGAGCTGGCGCGACGCGGCTACGACGACCGGCTCGTGCTCGGCTCGCTCGCGGCGTCGGGCACGCTCGGACTGATGATCCCGCCGTCCATCATCATGATCGTCTACGGCGTCGCGGCCGAGGTCTCGATCAGCCGGCTGTTCATCGCGGGCGTCGCGCCGGCGATGCTGCTGATCGTGATGTTCATGGCCTACATCATCGTCTGGTCGATGCTCAACCCGGACAAGGTGCCTTCGGAAGAAGGGCGGATGAGCTTCTTCGAGCGGATCAAGGCGTCGAGCTCGCTGATCCCCGTCTTCCTCCTGATCGGCGGCGTCGTCGGGTCCATCTATACGGGCGTCGCCACGGCGTCGGAGGCGGCCGTCATCGGCGTCATCGGCGCCCTGATCCTCTCCGCGGCCTTCGGCTCCTTGAACTGGGCGTCGTTCAAGGAGGGCGTCTTCGCCGCGACGCTCACGTCGGCGATGATCGTGCTCATCCTCGTGGCCGCGAAGTTCCTCTCGGTCGCCATGGGCTTCACGGGCATTCCGCGCGGCCTCGCCTCGCTGATCGGCTACCTCGAGCTGTCGCATTACACGCTGCTCCTGATCCTCGCGTTGATCTTCATCATCCTCGGCTGCTTCCTCGACGGCATCTCGATCGTCGTGCTGACGGCCGCCGTGGTGCTGCCGCTCGTCCAGGCGGCGGGGATCGACCTGATCTGGTTCGGCATCTTCACCGTCATCATCGTCGAGATCTCCGCGCTCACGCCGCCCATCGGATTCAACCTGTTCGTGCTGCAGGGCATGAGCGGAAAGCCGCTGGGCACGATCATCGCAGGCACGATCCCGTTCTTCTTCCTGATGTGCCTCGCGCTCGTGATCATCACCGTTTTCCCGGAGATCGTGATGACGCCGCTCACCTGGATGGGTCGCTGATCCCGTCGCTGGGGATCGGATAGGGTCGGGCGATATCGAGCCCGCAACGGACGGGAGGACGCCATGGAGCGCACGCTGATCATCGGGGGCGTCCTCGTCGAGGAAGGCGAGACGCGAGGCGCGCGCGCCGATCTGCTCATGGAGGGCGGCCTCATCGCCGCGATCTTCCGCGGCGGCGCCCCCGCGGGGATCGACGCCGACCGGTTCGACGCCGGCGAATGCGCGATCCTGCCCGGCCTCGTGAACGGCCATCTCCACGCCCATTCCAACATGGCCAAGGGCATGGGCGACCGCTGGACGCTCGAGATGTCGCTGACCAACGCGCCCTGGATCTCGGGCGTGCGCAGCCTCGACGAGATCTACGCCTCGGCCGCCATCGGCGCCGCCGAGATGTTGCTCAAGGGCTGCACGGCGGCCTACGACATGTGCCTCGAATTTCCACTGCCGACGGCGGACGGGATCGACGCCGTGGCGCGCGCCTATGACGATGTCGGCATGCGCGCGACGATCGCGCCGATGGCCTCCGACCAACCGTTCCTCGGGGCCGTTCCCGGCCTGCGGGACCATCTGGTGGGGGCGGGCGTCGAGGGGCTGCCGCAGATGTCCTCGGAGGGGCCGGACGGGCTGCTCTCGCGCTTTCGCGCCCTCGCGCAAGGCTGGCGCTGGCCTTCCGACCGCATCCGCTTCGGGCTCGGCCCCGCCATTCCCTTCCTCTGCTCCGACGCGTTCCTCACGGGCGTTCGCGATCTCTCCGCCGAGTTCGGGATCGGGATCCACACCCACGTCTCCGAGAGCAAGGTGCAGACCGTGGTCAGCGGCGAGACCTTCGGCGAGACCATCACGGCCAAGCTTCATCGGCTGGGGCTCCTCGGACCGCGCTTCACGGCCGCGCACGGCGTCTGGCTCGACGGCGACGACATGCGCCGCATGGCGGATACGGGCGCCAACGTCATCCACAACCCGGCGAGCAATTTCCGGCTGGGATCGGGCGTCGCGAACGTGCGCGCGTTCCTCGACGCCGGCGTGCATGTGGGCCTCGGGACGGACGGAGCGAGTTGCGCCGACGGGCTCAACATGTTCGAGGCGATGCGGCTCGCCACCCACGCCTCGCGCGTCTTCGGGGCGCCAGTCGACGAGTGGATCGGCGCGCGGGAGGCCCTGCATGCGGCGACCGCGGGAAGCGCGAGGGCTCTGGGCTTTGGCGATTCCATCGGAGCGTTGCGCGAGGGGGCGGCGGCGGACGTCGTCATCCTCGACCTGCGCCAGCCGCACTACACGCCGATGAACGACCTCTCCGCGCAGATCGTCTACGCCGAGGACAGCTCCGGCGTGCGCGACGTCTTCGTCGGCGGGCGCTGCGTCGTGCGCGAGCGTCGTCTCACCAGGATCGACTACGATCAGCTGCGCCGGCGAACGCAGGCGGCGGCGGACCGCCTGCACGGCGCGAACGCCGAGACGCGCGCCCGGCTCCAGCACGCCGCCCGGCTGGCCGAAGCCTATTGCCGCTGCTTCATCGGGCGCGAAACGCCCGCAAGCCGCTACATCTGCGAATAGCCTGTCGACCGCCATAGATTTCTCAATACGCGAAATCTGATTTGACGATTCAGGGCTTCGCCCCCAATACGCATGACGCATAATGTCGATGCGCGCCGAACATAAACACCGCCGGAGTCATCCCCTCGGGCGTGAACGAACAAGGCGCGATCGCGCGGGCCGTCCCAAAAGAACGAACGGACGCCGCCTGGGACAACGATAAGAGCGGGGAACGAACATGCTGAAATTTTCTGGAATATGGCTCGGGGCGCTTGGAGCCCTCGGCCTCGTCTTCGCCGCGCCGTCGGACGGCCTCGCGAAAGATCAGGTCAAGCTCGCCTATATCGGTCCGCTCACCGGACCGCTCTCGAGCGTCGGCATCGGCGCGCGCAATTCGGTCGAACTCGCGGTGCGCCTGCGCAACGCCGATCCGGACGCGAAATACGAATACGTGCTCGAATCCTTCGACGATGAGTGCAAGCCCGACGTCGGCCTGCGCGTCGCCACGCGCGCCGCCTCCGACGACGGCATCGTCGTCGCGTTCCCGCATTACTGCTCCGCCGTCGCCATCGGCGCCGTCGGCACCTACAATCGCTTCGAGCTGCCCGTCGTGCTCTGGGGCGCCGTCCTGCCGGCGATCATCTACGGCAACGACTTCAAGGAGATCCATCGCGTCAACGGCACGATGATCAACCAGAACGACCACGCCGCGAAGTTCGTGGTCGAACAGGGCTACAAGACCTGGGCGATCATCCACGACACCACCGATTACGGGCGCGCCCACAACGAGTATTTCTCGCAGTTCCTCACCGAGGCCGGCGGCGAGATCGTCGGCACCTTCGGCGTCACCGCCGAACAGCAGGATTTCAGCTCCGAACTGTCGCAGGTCGCGAGCCTGAAGCCGGACGTGCTGTATTTCGGCGGACAGGCCCAGCTCGGCGTGCGCATCCGCTCGCAGATGGAGCGGCTCGGCGTGACCGCGCAGCTCCAGGGCACCTCGGGCATCCTCTCCGACGCCTATCTCGAAGGTCTCGCGCCGGAACTCTCCGAAGGCACGATCGCCTTCCTCGAAGGCGCTCCGGTCGACCAGCTTCCCGGCGGCGCGGAATTCGTCTCGGCCTATGAGACGGCCGGCTTCGGCGAGCCCTTCGAGGCCTATGGCCCCTTCGCCTATTCGGCGGCGACGCTCGCCATCGACCTGATCGAGGAGGTCGGACCCGACCGCATCGCGCTTCGCGACGCGCTCAACGGCGTGAACGGCTATGATTCCGCCATCGGCGAGATCACCTTCGACGAATCGGGACAGAACACGGTCGCCGTGATCTCGACCTACGTCGTCCAGGACGGCAAGTGGGTCGTCTGGGAGGACAGCGAATACGCCAGCGGCGCGCGCAGCTTGCGCAAGCCGAACTGACGCCGGCTTCTTCGATCCGACGAGGCGGCGGCGTTTAAGGCGCCGCCTCACCCTCCCGCGCCCAGATCGAGGCTGCCGTGGACATCGCTTTCGTTTCCCAGATCGTGGTGAGCGGGCTCATTCTCGCCGTGATCTACGCTCTCGTCGCCGTGGGCTTCACGCTCTTCGTCGGCGTGTTCAACGTCCTCAACTTCTCCCACGGCGACGTGCTGATGTTCGGCGCCTTCGCGGGCTTCACCGCCTTCCTGCCGCTGGCGGGGCTCGGCGTGACCTCGCCCTTCCTCCAGCTGATCCTTGTGACCATCGCCTCGATCACCTGCACGATCGCGCTCGGGCTCGTCGTCGCGCGGTTCTTCATCCTGCCGCTCAAGGGCGCGCCGATGCTGAACACGCTCCTGATCACGCTGATGCTCGCGACCGTCATCCGCGAGGGCGTGCGCCTGTTCTACCCGCGCGGCTCCAACCCGAAGGCGTTCCCCGCGCTGTTGCCGACCGACTTCGTCTCGATCGGCGCGGTCAACGTGCGCGTCGACACCATCATCCTGATCTTCGCGGGCCTCGCCATCATCGTCGCCACCGGCGCGCTGATCGAACGCACCCGCTTCGGCCTCGCCATCCGCGCGGTGGCGCAGGACGAGGAGACGGCGCGCTGCATGGGCGTGAATTACCGCCTCGTCGTGCTCGGCGCCTTCGCGCTCGGCTCCGCGCTCGCCGCCTGCGCCGCCCTGATAAACGGGCTCTACTACAACGAGGTGAACTACTCGATGGGCCTGATGCTCGCGATCATCGGCTTCTGCGCGGCGATCATCGGCGGACTCGGCAACATCGCCGGCGCGATCCTCGGGGCCTTCATCTTCGCAGGCCTCCAGATCGTGGGTTCGCTGTTCATGCCGTTTTCGAGCGCCTACAGCGACGTCTTCGCCTTCGCCGTCATCCTCGTGCTCATCGCGCTCAAGCCCACGGGCCTGATCGGCGAGCGCGTCAGCGAGCGGGTCTGAGCCATGAGCGTCTCCCCCTCCCAAAGCCCCGCCCCCGACAGGTCGCGCGATCGCCTCGCCGCAGCCGTGGCTTTAGTCCTTTCGGCGCTCCTCTGCTTCGGCTTCGGCCGCGCGCTCCTGACCGTCGACGACGAACGTCTCATCGTCGGCCTCCTCGTCGCCCTTGCGCTCGGGATCGTGCTTCTCGAGCGGCGGGTCACGCAGGCGCCGGATTCAGCGCTCGTGCGCGGCGCGGTCGCGACCGCGCCGGCGGCCGTCCTGCTCGCCGTCGTCGCGCTGATCCTCGTCTTCCACGCCAACCACTTCGCGCTGCTGCTGATCTGCACGCTCCTGATCTACGCCACCGTCGGGCTCGGCCTCCATCTCCAGTTCGGCTACGGGGGCGTCCTCAATTTCGCCGGCGCGGCGTTCTTCGGGATCGGCTGCTACACGGCCGCCGTGCTGACGCAGGTCGCCTGGCTGCCGCATCCCGTCGTGATGGTGCTCGGCGGCGTCTTCGCCGCGCTCATCGGACTGGCGCTGCTCCCGCCGGTCCTGCGCACGCGGGGCCACTACGCCTCGGTCGTGACGATCGCCTTCGGCGTGCTGTTCACGACCTTCCTCGAGATCAACGAGACCTTCGGCGGCGCGCAGGGCATGCACGTGGCGGGGCTGAACCTGTTCGGCTTCGACATGACCCGCAACGTCCGCCTCGCGCCCGGCGTGACGCTGTCGTTCTATTTCGGCTACGCCGTCGTGGCGCTTCTGCTGGCGGTCGGGGCGTTCACGCTGATCACGCGCATCGAGCGCTCGTGGATCGGCCTGACGCTCGACGCGGTCCGGCTGGACGAGACCCGCTCGGCCTGTTTCGGGATCGATCTCGCGCGCTGGAAGATCTTCGCCTTCTGCCTCGGCAATTTCATCATCGGGGTCGCGGGCGCGCTGTTCGGCATGCTGATGAGCTTCATCGCGCCGCCGAACTTCACCTTCTCCGCTTCGCTGATGCTGGTCGCCATCATCATTCTCGGCGGCATCGGCAACCGCTGGGGCGTGCTACTGGGCGCGACGCTGATCGTGCTCGTGCCGGAGCGGCTTCAGAGCATCCAGGAATACCGCGTGCTGCTTTTCGCGGCGCTCGTGGTCGGACTGTTGCTGATCCGCCCGAACGGCCTCGCGCCGCGTCGGCTGCGGCGCTATTTCGGGGAAGGGAGCGCATGATGACGAACGTTGCTCCGCTCTTCGAGGCGCCCATGTTCGAGGCGCCCATGTTCGAGGCGCGCGGGCTCGGCAAGCGCTTCGGCGGCCTCCAGGCTCTGGCGGACGTCTCCCTTTCGGTGAGACGCGGCGAGATCCTCGGGCTGATCGGGCCGAACGGCTCCGGCAAGACCACGTTCTTCAACGTCGTCACCGGCATCTACCGGCCCGATTCCGGCGGGGTCCTGCTCGACGGCCGCGAGATCGGCGGCCTCCCGGCGCAGGCGATCTACCGGGCGGGCGTGACCCGCACCTTCCAGCGCTGCCGGATCTCGACCGAATTGTCGATCTTCGACGAACTGATGATCGGCGCCCACAAGGACCTCGATCTCGGCTTCGCCGCCAACATCCTGCGCCGCAAGGCGTTTCGCGCGGCCTTCGAAGAGAGGCGCGAACAGGCGCGCGCGCTGCTCGCCGTCTTCAGCGAAGAGCTCGCGCAGCGCATGTTCGAACCCATCGGGCGCTTTCCGATGATCGACCGGCGGCGCATCGAGATCTGCCGCGCGCTGATCAGCCGCCCGCGCCTGCTCCTGCTCGACGAACCCTCCGCCGGCATGACCCATGACGAGACCCGCCAGCTCATGGACGACATCCTCGAAACCCGGCGCGGCAATCCCGATCTCGCCGTCGTCATCATCGAGCACGAAATGCCCGTGATCGAACGCGTCAGCGACCGCTGCGTCGTCTTCAACTACGGGCGCAAGATCGCGGAGGGCTCCTACCGGGAGGTCGCCTCCGATTCGCAGGTGCAGGAAGCCTATCTCGGCTCGCGCCACACGGCCGCCGCGGCGGGAGCGACGGCATGAGCGAGCGCACCCTTTTCGTCTCCGGCGTCTTCGCCGGCTACGACGCGGCCGACGTCCTCCACGACGTGAACCTGACCGTCGAGCCCGGCGGCGTGACCTGTCTGCTCGGGGCCAACGGCTCCGGCAAGACGACGCTGATCCGCGCGATCCTCGGCCTGACCCAGCCGCGCGCGGGCGCGATCCGCTTCGGCGACGCCGATCTGACGGCGCTGCCGACGCACCGGATCGTCGGGGCCGGGATCGCCGTCATTCCCGAGGGCCGCAAGGTTTTCCCGCGTTGCAGCGTCGAGGAGAACCTGCGGCTCGGCGCATACGAGATCGCCGACCGGTCCGAGATCCGCCGCCGGATGGAGATCGTCTACGACCGTTTCCCGCGCCTGCGCGAACGCCGCTCGCAGCTCGCCGGCACGATGTCGGGCGGCGAGCAGGCGATGGTCTCGATCGGGCGGGGCCTGATGAAGGCGCCGGAGCTTCTGATCATCGACGAACCCTCGCTCGGCCTCTCGCCGAAGCTCGTCGAGGAGAATTTCGAGACGATCGCCGGCATCGCCGCGCAGGGCGTGACGGTGTTTCTGGTGGAGCAGAACGTGCACCAGACGCTCGCCATCGCGCGGCGCGGCTACCTGCTCCAGCAGGGGCGCGTTGTCGAATCGGGCGACGCCGCCGAGCTCGCCGCGAGCGACGCGTTCCAGCACGCCTATTTCGGCGCCGGGTACTAAGGGACGACAGGGGAGAACCGCGATGACGAGCGCGAATCACGAGCCGCATTTCCGCACCGCAGCCGAGACGGCGGGCGCCGTGCGCTCCGGAACCGCCTCGGCGACTGAGGCGACCCGCGCGGCGCTGTCGCGTGTCTCCGCCCTGAACGACCAGCTGCGGGCCTTCATCACGATCGACGAGGAGGGCGCGCTCGCCTCCGCCCGCGCCGTCGACGAAGCCCGCGCCGCCGGGCGCGACCCGGGGATCCTCGCCGGCGTGCCCGTCGCGATCAAGGATCTCGCCGCGACGAAGGGGCTGCGCACCACCTACGGCTCGCTCGTCTACGCCGACAACGTTCCCGACGAGGACGAACTCGTCGTGGCGCGGCTGCGCGCGCAGGGCGCGATCATCATCGGCAAGACCAACACGCCGGAATTCGGCTACGGGGCGATCTGCGAGAACAAGCTCTACGGCCCGACCTGCAATCCCTTCGACGTGACGCGCACCAGCGGCGGGTCGTCCGGCGGCTCGGCGGTCGCCGTCGCCACGGGCATGAGCGCGCTCGGCCACGCCACCGATTTCGGCGGCTCGGCGCGCGTTCCCGCGAGCTTCTGCGGCGTCTACGGACTTCGACCGACCGTCGGTCTCATCCCCTCGGTTCCCAAGCAGCTTCTCTGGGACGGACTGAACCAGCACGGCTTCCTGGCGCGCACGCCGGGCGACGTGGCGCTGGCGCTCGCGGCGACCGCCGGCCCCGATCGCCGCGACCCGTTGAGCCTGCGCGGCGCGGCGTTCCCCGCCGATCCCATGACGAAGGCCCCTGACGACCTGCGCGTCGGATTCAGCCCGAGCCTCGACATCACGCCGGTCGACCGCTCGGTGCTCGACCTGTTCGATCAGGCCGTCGGCAAGATCGCGGGCGTCTGGCGCGAGACCCGGCCCGGACATCCCGATTGCTCCGAGGCGAAGGCCGCCTTCGGGGGCCTGCGCGCCGGCTTCCTGCACCGCACCCTCGGCCCCCTCGTCGCCGCGCATCGCGACGAGCTCACCCGCACCGTGATCTGGAACGTCGAGCGCGGCCACGGCATGAGCGCGGACGATTATCTCGCCGCGGAGGAGGCGCGCAGCCGCCTCTATCTCAATTTCATGCGCTTCTTCGAGACGCACGACGTGCTCGCCACCGTGACGACCACGCTCCCGCCCTTCCCCAACGACCAGAGCGACGTGCTCTACGTCAACGGCGAGAAGCTCGAGAACATCATCGATTATCTGAGCGTCACCTTCACGATCTCCGTGATCGGCTTCCCGGCGCTCTCCGTCCCGATCGGCCTGACGCGCGACGGCCTGCCCGTGGGCATGCAACTCGTCGCCCCGCCCTGGCGCGAAGACCTGCTGCTCGCGGTCGCGGAGCGGTTTCGGGTCGAGGCGGGTATGGAGCCGGTCAGGCCTTGAGGGGGGCTTGCGAGAGATCCTCTCTAGGGGTGAATGCGACTTTGAAACCGCATCGCCATAATCCAACCCCCAGCCTCTTTGCACAGCAGGCTAAACAATATTAAATATCGAGCTCTTGCGCGGAGCATGCGCCTTCTATATCGGATTTGCAAATTGCATATGGTGGAGTGATCTTGGGCGCATGATTGTCGCTTGATCTCTCAGAACAGCGCGCGGTTGCGCCTCAAGGTGGGTGGCGTTAGTCTATGACTCTCTCTCAGAGCGACGCCAGAGCGCGCGTATTAATGCTCTTCGCCGTTGCCTTTACTCTATCAGGCTTTTCAGCGCTTGCTTACCAGATTGCGTGGCAGCGTGTTCTGACGCAGGTCGTCGGCTCCGACGCCATGTCAGTTGTCTTGGTTGTCTCGATATTTATGATTTGGCTTGGTGTGGGGGCCGAACTTGCGCGACGTCTGCTCCCGTATTTGCGAAGACGCGCAGGTCTTGCCTATGGGATATTAGAGATTATAGTTGGCTTGTCTGGAATTGTGTCGATTCCCATTCTACGGGCCGCGAATGCGTGGCTGGCAGGAACTGGACACGACTCCCTTTGGTTCGATGTGCTTCTGAACCTATTCGTTCTTGCGATTCCGGTCATAGGAATGGGAATGACGACCCCGTTCATTGTGGAGCTTGCGAAGAATCGTCTCGACGATCTCGGGCGCACAATTGGACGATTCTATGGACTGAATATACTTGGCGCAGCAGTCGGTGCGCTGGCCACAGGCTTATTTCTTATCGAGCTGTTTGGACTTTTTGGTATAACCTTGATAGCTGCATCTTTGAATCTCATCGTTGGGCTTATCGTATTTTTTGCATTTCAGAAGATTAAATCCGTTGAGCGATCTTTTAATGCATTACCGGATTCCAATTCCAAAAATTCTATAAAGTTAGAGCAATTCCATCTTTATGTTGCTTCCGGGCTCTTTGGCTTTGGTACGCTTTCCTTGCAGATCATATATTTCAGGATTATTTCAAATTATTTCACTTTATCGGTGATTGTGTTCCCTGCCATTCTGGCTGCCTATCTCGGACTAATGTCGCTCGGCCAGATTTTAGGCGGGCGCTTGGCCGATAGGCATCCCGCGCGTTTGGCGGAGGTCGCTGTAGCGCTGTTCGCGGTGGGAGCGCTGTTGTTGCTGGCAGCCCTCCGTTTCCCGCCCGAATGGGCCGCAAGCTTGGGATCGCTCGCTTTCACCTCGTTCAATGGCCAGATGGTAAGCGAAATTTATCCGAATCTTGTCGGAGATCCGAATCCTCTGACCGTACTTCTGTTCTCACTTGTTTTTATGAGCGCGGTACTTGCATGGGCGGCGCTGTTTCCGGTTATGTTAAGGTTGATGACACAAAATGTCGCTGAGGCCGGCGAGCGTTTTGCTGCAGCTTACTCCCTCTATACAATCGGAAACGTACTGGGAGCATTGGCGTCGGGGCTCGTTTTCTTCGACTGGCTCGGAACAGGTGGCACGGCCATGGCCACGGTGTGCATCACGGGCCTCGGCGCCCTGGCGGTAATCCTGTGGTCCGGTCCTAAGAAAAGGTCTCATAAGGCATGGGCATTGGGAGCGGCCGGTCTGAGCGTGTTCGCCGTAATGCTGATGCCGCTGGACTACTACAGGAGTTTTGGCATAGGGCGCTATCAAATCACCGACGTTTTCGAGGGGCGAACTGGCGTTGCAACCGTGGTTCCGACCGGCCGGTTCTATTCGATCATTGATATCAACCGCACCGCATCGGCCTCCGCGCTCGTTAACGAGCCCGGGCCAGAGGATCAATATGAGGCCTGGCGTTGGAACCATACCGAGTTGTTCGCTTTGGACGCATCATTTAGGCCTCGCGAGATACTCATTATCGGTATCGGTCATGCCTATCTTATCGACGCGCTGCTCGATCTGCCCTTCGTTGAAAGAATTACAGTAGTCGAAATTGCCCAAGAAATTGTCGATGCCGTACGTACGCATACGTTGACAGGCACAAGAAGAATATTTTCAGATCCTCGGGTCGAGATCATAATCGCAGATGGTCGGCGCTTTGTGCAAAAAGCAAAGGCCCGTGGGGATAAATTTGATCTCATCCAGACCAAAATTAATGAGCCTTGGCACGCGGGATCTGGAAACTTATTTACCATTGAATTTTTTAATTCTCAGAAAGAAATACTAAATGATGGGGGTTATCTCGGTGTTCGGCCGCATGTTGGGCATGCCGTAGACGGATTAAGCGTTTTTGGAGAGGCTATCTGGCCAGGATATTACCACCTTTTCTTCAAGAATGGTCCGATAACAATACCGGATGAAGCGCTTATAACCCCGGACATTGCCGACGCCTGGCGGCGTTTAATCCCGGGTACTGCAGGGTCCGCTGGGCAGCGCGAGGACATCCTCCGCGTTGTTCGCCTTCCTTGCTGTAATGTTGGGGCGAATGTAGCGCACAACACCGACGACCGACCCCGATTCGAGTACGACTGGTTGAATCGCAGCTTCGGATTTTCGGCGTCGCCTCGCACGACGCTTTGGAGTTTGGATCTTCCGATGGAGAGCGTTCGCGTCGTCGAAGTTGAATAGCGATCAACTCCAGCACGCCGCCAATCACATCGCCCTGAACCCTTCACCGGCTCCAAGGCGCGTGTTACCAGATGGCCGGGGCGCGTCCCGGCATCGGTAGCGACGCTAGGCTGCGCAAATGGAAATCGGTTCGATGGCTCGTTCGGTGACGCGGCTCGCTGGAAAGCGGCTTCTCGCAAGTCTGCACGACGTCGGTATGGCGGCGGCGGCCATGGCGATCGCGCTGTTGGCGCGATACGGCGCGGACGACCTTCCCGGGCTCGAACAAGTGGGGTTCTGGGTCGGCGTCTTCGCGCTGGTTTCCGGAGTGGTCTTCGCATTCTTCGGCCTCGGTCGGGGCATGTGGCGGTTCGCGTCGCTGAGCGACTTCCGCACCATCGCTGCGGCGAGCACGATGGCCGTGCTCGGGTTCCTCGTCGTCGTGTTCATCATCAATCGTCTCGAGGCTCTGCCCAGAACGGCGCCGCTGATCGCGTGGTTCGTGATGATCGTCCTGCTCGGCGCCCCGCGACTGCTCTATCGGGCGTTCAAGGACGGCGCGTTGACCGGAGTCGGACCGAACCGGACGGATGACCGTGTTCGCGAGCACGTTCTCATCGCGGGCGGCGTGGCCGACGCGGACAGGGTCATCCGGAACTACGCGCTTGAAACCTCGCGCCGCTACCGCGTCCAGGGCATCGTCGATCTGGCGGAAGGCAAGGGCGGGCGGGTCGTTCGCGGCGTGCCGGTCGTTGGGACGATCGACGATCTTGATGCCGTGGTCGAGCGCCTGCGTCGTGGCGGGATCCGGATCGGCGCCGTCGTCATCGCCTCCCCGCGCGCCGCCGGACCCTCCATGCAGAAGCTCGCGGCGACCGCCGCACGACTTGGGCTGCCCCTGCGCCGGGTCTCGGACGCTCCTTTGATCGGCTCGGAGCCGGATCTCGCCAACATCACGCTCGAGGATCTCCTCGGCCGCGCTCCCGTTCAACTCAACCTCGACAATATTCAGGCTTTCATCGAGGGCCGTGTGGTGCTGGTGACGGGGGCCGGAGGCAGCATCGGCTCGGAAATCGTCCGGCAGGTGGCGCAGCGGCGCCCGGCGAAGCTCGTGCTGCTCGATTCGAGTGAATTCGCCCTTTACGAAGTCGATCTGCGGACGGCGCGCGAGGCGCCGTCGATCACGCGCGCGGCACTGATCGGCGATGTCCGCGACGCGAAACGCGTCGGGGCGGTGATGCGCGAGCACAAACCCGCAATCGTATTTCATGCGGCGGCTTTGAAGCATGTGCCGCTCGTCGAGGCCAACATTGGCGAGGCGATCCTGACCAACGCGATCGGGACCCGCAACGTGGCGGACGCGGCAATTGCGGCCGGCGTCGCCGCCGTCGTCGTGATCTCGACTGACAAGGCGATTCGTCCCACCAGTGCGATGGGTATGACGAAGCGGGTCGCGGAGGCCTATTGCCAGGCGCTCGACATCAGCGGCGTCGCGACGCGGTTCATCACCGTGCGCTTCGGCAACGTGCTCGGATCCAACGGATCCGTGGTGCCCTTGTTCAAGCGACAGATCGCCGACGGCGGACCCATCACGATCACGCATCCCGAGATGAAGCGCTACTTCATGACCATCCGGGAGGCCACGGAGCTCGTCCTTCAGGCCGCCGCGAACGGCGTCGCCCGCGACGATCAGCGTGGCCGCATCTTCGTTCTCGATATGGGCGAGCCGATCACTATTATCGAACTGGCGCGAACGATGATCGCGCTGTCGGGCCTCAAGCCGGACGAGGATATAGGCATCGTCTACACGGGCCTGCGGCCCGGCGAAAAGCTCTTCGAGGAATTGTTCGACGCCGATGAACCGACGGAGCCTGCGGGGGCGGACGGCGTCTTCGTCGCCTCGGCGCGTCTGATTGAACGAAGTGTGGTGACTCGGCATATCGCCGACCTTTCGGCCGCAGCGGCTGCGGGAGACGAGGAGGGCGGCCGCCAAGCGCTCGCGGCCACACTCGCCGGGATGAAAGCGCCGCTCTGTCTAGCTTGAATCGAGACGCCGTCGTGACGCGCAGGTTCCAATTTCCAACTCTGGTCGCGTGCATTGCATTTTTCGGCGTTTGCGCGCTGGTCCTCGTCTGCGCCTTGCCGGCCGCTGTCGCACTCTGGCGCGCTGGGCTTCCGGTTCCGCCCGTCGACACTGCTCCGGGTCTCGCCGTCGTCTTCTTCGACGCCGATGTCGAGACCACGCTGCCGCGTGCGGAGAAAGCGCTCGAGCTGGTGCGGAGCGGCCGGGTGAACCAGGTCTTTCTTGTCGGGGGCGCCCGGCCCGATCGAGGATTCTACGGTTCCGCCGTTCTGGCGGAGATCATGGCGGCCCGCGAGGGGGCGTCCGCAGCGCGTTGGGTCGCCGACAGAGACTCATCGGACACGGTCTCGAATCTCGCCGCATTGCGCAGCCATCTCGCGGAGAACGAGCCGAGCGGGCCCGTTTATCTCGTGAGCGATGATTACCATCTCTGGCGGATCGCGTGGTTCGTCGCCTCCGATCCGGGCGCGCTCGGAGACGCAGTTTTCACGCCGGGCGACGAGCCGCGCGGAATCAGCGTCCATGTCGAACGGACAATCTGGGAGATTGGCGCATGGCTCTCCCTGGTCGTCCCCGCATCGCTGCGCGAGCGAGCCTTGACACTGACGCGCAGCTGAGGCTTAGGGGCGGGCGACGCTGTTCGTGAGCAGGTTCCAACCCAGAAGCCGACGCGACATCACCGCGAGTGCGATCACCGCTGCAAGATAACTCGCGGCGGTTCCGAGCGCCGCCCCTTCGATGCCGATGAGCGGGATCAGCGCAATGTTCACAACGACGTTCGTCATGACCGCGACCAGCTGCTGGAGGGTCTGGTAGGCGGGGTAACCCGATACGAGCAGAAGATTGTCGAAGGGAATGAGCCCCGCCGTCAGCACGAGTCCGGTGAGGAGGATGAACAGAACCGGCAGCCCCTCCTGCAACCCCCGCTCCGGCACAAAATGGAACGTCACGATCCAGTAGAAGACGAACACGCCTAGAGCCAAAGCCCCCATCACCGCCGGAGCGTAGATTTTCGACAGCCGCAGGATGCGCTGCGCGTCGGGCCAGGCCTCGTCGCGTACCGCCTTAACAAGCAGCGGATTGAAATTCACGCGGACCATCGCGAGCAGATGATACAGGCCGTCGAGCAGCATCGCCGCGAAGCTGTAGACGCCCACCGCCCGGTCCGACAGGAAGAAGCCGATGATCAGCACGTCGACGCGGGTGTTGATCTCGCCGAACATCCCGGCGACGAGGCTCTTGCCGCCGAAGGTCAGGTGGTTCCCGAGCCAGCCGCGCTCGATTCTCAGGGAGGCGACGAGCCCCCGAGCGGCGATGTATCCGATGGCTCCGACGAGCGTCGCGATCTCCGCGATCAGGAAACACAGGGACGCATATTCGAACGGCAGGTCGCTCACCGCGAAAATCGTCACGACGCCGGCGACGACGATGTAGCGCCCCGCCTGGAGGATCGCGAAGGCCTTCATTTCGCGCAGGCCGTTGAGGAAGGAGATCAGAACCTTCGTGATCGGAAACAGCGCGATCCCGAGCGCCCCGACCGCGATGCTGCGCGCCGCGCGATCGCTGTCGAAGAACCAGGCGAGCCAAGGTTCCGCTGCGAATACCGCCCCTGCCCAGAGCAGCCCGAAGAGGACGACTGGCGCAACCGCCGAGCCGAGCATGGCCCCGAGCGTGGCTTTGTCATCATCGTAATGGGCCGAGTTTCGCAGGACCGAGTAGTGGATGCCCATCACTGCGATCTGCGAGACGATGATGTAGACCGAATAGGCGAGGTTGAAGACGCCGAGATCTTCGGCGTTTCGGAAGTAGGCGACGACGAGGTTGATCAGTATGCCGCTCGCGGCCAAGACGGCGAAGCTCGCCGTGGTCCAGGCGATGTCGCTCGAGAGCTTGTTGCGCAGCAGCGCGCCGAGCCGGGGGAGCGGCATCCGATGCGCTCCTTACTTGACCGTCCGCACGACGTCTCGGGCCGAGAGCGGCGGATTGAGGTGCTTGTTCTCCTCGTAGTCGAACCACATCGCAAACGAGATCGCGTTGAAGCTGATCGAGAAGCAGAACAGCCAGCTCAGGAACGTAATTTCGGGGACCGATCCCTGCGAGATCCACAAAACGAGAAGCCGGATGAACAGCACCGCGCTGAGCGCCGCCGTGAGCATGCCGAAGGCGTAGAAGAAGACTAGCGGGTGGAAGTTGCGGATGATGTACTTTTCCTTCAGGCGCCAGAAGAACAGGCGCACCAGCAGCGATCCGATGGTGAAAATCACTTTGCGGATGTTGATGCCAGACACCTCGCCCACGTTGTAGACGGGCTCCACGGGCACGTCCTGAACGCGCATTCCTTCCACGTTCAGCTTCACCAGCAGGTCGTTGGGCTGGCCGTAGCGCTTGAACATCGTGTCCCAGTCAATCGCCGCGAGCGCCGTCGCGTTGATCGCCGTGTACCCGGTCTGTGAATCCGCGACGTGCCAGTATCCCGACGCGATCTTTGTGAACAGGGACAGGAAGGAGTTGCCGAAGAAGCGGATTTTGGGGATTTTCTTGAAGGCCTCTCCGGTCACGAGGCGATTGCCCTTCGTGTAGTCGACGCGGCCCTCGACGACGGGGTCGAGCAGCGACGGCAGGTCGTCCGGGTTCATCTGGGCGTCCCCGGCCATGACGACGCTGACGTCGACGCCGTTGTCCCGGCTCCATTTGTAGCCCGTCGCGATCGCGCCGCCGACACCTTGATTGACCTCGTGGTTGATCAGGATGACCCGCACGCCGTCGTATTGGGGATGGTTCGTCACCACCTCGGCGGTGCGGTCCTTGCTCTTGTCGTTCACGATGACGATGTGGTCGACGAAGTCCGGCATCGTCTCGATCACGCGCGAGATCTGCGTCTCCTCGTTATAGGCGGGGACGACCGCGCTGATCTTCTTGCCTCTGTACATCGGATGACAACCTTCCCGGATCTCGTCGACCCTGCGGGTCAAGCCCCCGGCGAGAACCGGGGCGAACGTGGATTCAATGTGGGATCGTCGCACGAGCCCGCCTTGCGCGTCGTGGTCCTATCGCGTTCGGCTGGCTGCTTCAACGGGAAAGCGTAGCGCGCGCAGGGGCTGGCGCCGCGGCGGGAGCGCTGGCGGCGAGAGCCCCGTCGAGCGCGGCGCAGGCGGCGTCGACATCGGCGTCTGTCAGTGTCGGATGGGTCAGCATGGCGAGCGAGGTTTCGCCCAGACGCCGCGCCATAGGCAGGCGTTCGGCCGGGCGCCAGCCCTCGGGGTCGAAGGCGCGCTCGAGATAGACTTCCGAGCAGGAGCCCTGAAGGCACGGCGCGCCACGCGCGACGATCTCCGCGACGATCCGGTCGCGGGTCCAACCGGGGGCGAGGGCGTCCGGGTCGACGAAGGCGTAGAAGCGGTAGTGGGCGTGGATCACGTCCTCGGGGATCGGCGGCGCGCTCACGTGCGGGTGGCGCTGGCAGACTGCCCTCAGCTGCGCGGCGATGGCGTTGCGGCGGGCCGTCCACGCCTCCATCCGCCCAAGCTGGATGCGGCCAATCACGGCCTGCATCTCGAGCATCCGGTAGTTCGAGCCGACGCTGTGGTGGAGCCAGCGGAAGCCGGGCGGGTGGCGCGTCTCGTAGACCGCCTCCCAGCTCTTGCCGTGATCCTTGAAGGACCACATGCGCGACCAGACCTCGCGATCATTCGTCGTGACCATCCCGCCTTCGCCGCCGGTGGTCATGATCTTGTCCTGACAGAAGGACCAGGCGCCGACATGGCCGATGGCGCCGACCTTGCGGCCCTTGTAGACCGCGCCGTGCGCCTGCGCGCAATCCTCGATCACAGCGAACCCCCGCCTGCCGGCGAGATCCATGATCGGGTCCATGTCGCAGGGCATGCCGCCGATATGGACGCAAATCACCGCCCTGGTCTCGGGCGTCAGCGCTGCTTCGATCGTCTCCGCGCTCAGTCCCTGCGTCACGGGATCGACATCGGCGAAAACGGGCCTCGCGCCCACAAGCGGCGCGCTGCTCGCTGAGGCGACAAAGGTGCGCGGCGCGACGATCACGTCGTCTCCTGGCCCGACGCCGATCCCGCGAAGCGCCAGTTCGATAGCGAGCGAGCCGTTCGCCAAAGCGATCGCGTGGTCGGTTCCGCACCACGCGGCGAATTCCCGTTCGAAGGCGCGCCCCTCCTCGCCGGTCCAGTAATTCACACGGTTAGAGGCGAGCACGCGCGAGACGGCGTCGATCTCGTCTTGCGTGAAACTCGGCCAGGGAGCGAAGGGGGTGTTCAGCATGGCGCTCTCTTCGGTTCGGAGCTCTCGCGAGGGGGCTTCGCCGGGTTGCCGTAGACGACCGCGCCGTCCGGCACGTCCCGCACCACGACGGACCCGGCCCCGATCATCGCGTCGGACCCGATGACGACGCCTTCCTTGACGCAGGCGCCGACGCCGATCCACGCGCGCGCGCCGACCCGCACTCCGCCGGACATGCGTACGCCCGGCGCGACATGCGCGCAAGCGCCCAGCTCGCAGTCGTGGTCGACGCTCGCGGCGGTGTTGACGATCGCGCCGGGGCCGATCCTGGCCCCGGGCGCGACGATCGCCCCGGGGGCGAGGAACGCCGCTTCGCCGACGCTTGCACGCGGGCTGACGACGCTGGCCGGGTGGCGGATGACGACGAGACGCGCGCCGGCGAGGCGCAGGCGCGCCAACGCCGCCTCGCGCGCCCGGTTGTTCCCGATCGCCACGATCACGCCGTCGAACTCGAGCGCGCGCGCGACGAGGGCGTCCGTTCCCCCGGCGACCCCCTGCGCCGCGTCGTCGAACGCGGTGATCGCCAGCCAGCCGGAGAGTTCGGCGGCGTCCGCCACCACGCGCCCGTGTCCGCCCGCGCCGAGAATCGCCAGTTTCGCCCGCGCCGTCGTCTGCATCCCCGTCACCCCCTGGTCTACGACCCCCGGAACCGATCCGCCGTGGCGCTGCCCTCGGACGTGACGCCCTCGCGGCGCGCCACCTTGAGCGCGGTCAGCGCGAGGATCCGCAGGTCGAGCCGGAACGACCGGTTGTCGACATACCATAGGTCGAGGGCGAATTTCTCCTCCCATGACAACGCGTTGCGCCCGTTCACCTGGGCCCAGCCGGTGATCCCGGGGCGGACGTCATGGCGACGCGCCTGCTCGGGAGTGTAGAGCGGCAGATACTCCGGCAGCAGCGGACGCGGGCCCACGAGGCTCATCTCGCCGCGCAGCACGTTGATCAGCTCGGGCAGCTCGTCGAGGCTGGTCGACCGCAGCCAGCGCCCGAAGGGCGTGAGCCGCTCGGCGTCGGGAAGCGGGCGCCCCTGCGCGTCGCGCGCGTCCGTCATGGTGCGGAACTTCAGCATGGTGAAGATCGCGCCATGCAGGCCCGGCCGCGCCTGCCGGAAGAGAACAGGCGAGCCCAGCTTCACGCGCACTAGGGCGGCGAGGAGGAGCAGCGCCGGCGACAGCGCGAGAAGCGCGGCCAGGGATAGAGCCAGATCGAAGGCGCGTTTGGTCATGTCGTCTCCCGCGCCGCTCCGGGGAGCCTCCCGGTTCAGGGCCTCTCGTAAGTCTCGACGACGGCGCGCTCGATCTCAAGCTGCGAGAGGCCGACATGCTCGAAGGTGATCGAAAAGTTCACCACGGCGTCGCTCACGAGGAACCGCAGGGCGTAGTCGCGGACGGGTTGATCGTCGCTCAGCTCGAACGTCACCAATCGCGTTACCCGCGTTCTCAGTTCGTCGTCTTCTTCCTTGTAAGTCTCGTCGAGAACGACGCGGACCAGACCGGACCCACGGGCTCGGAACGAAAAACGGTACTCGAGTTCCTCGGTTCGGTCGAACAGAGCGCGCTCGTACGGCGCGCTTTCATTTTGCGCCCCGACCGACAGCGTCGAGATAGTGTTCCGGTGGAAGGCGCGGAACACGCCTTCGCCGATCGACGGCCCGCCCGCGTAATCCTCTTGACCGGTCGAGATCGCCGCGAAGCCCTTGCGTCCGCCGAGCAGGAAGTAGGAGCCGCGCGTCCACGGCTGCGCCGGATAGGTCAGCTCGTATGCGCCGCGCGGTCGAAGTCCTGCGTCTGCGAGGAGATAGATCTGGCTCTCCCGCGCCGCGTGCAGGAGCGTCGCCTTAGCCCGATCGGCGACGATGGAGTGGAGTTGCGAATTGTAGAGCGGCGGGAGCCCGTAATCGGGGATGTGGATGTATTTGACGCCGAGCTCTCTAAGCGTGGCGTGCGCGGCCTCGGGATTGGTTTGCGCATAGAAGGGCAAAAGCCGTTCGTCGAGATAGCTGAGCATGCGGTTCGGCATATAAAACATGTCGGCCGGACGCATCGACAGGATTAGTGCGGACTCGTCTCCGCCCGCGCGCAGGCTCGCGAGCGGGCGATACTGTTCCATGTTGAAGATCTTTTCGTCATGCGTCGCAAGAAAACCGGTGCGATGGATGTTGTGCGTGACGCCTGCATAAGCGGTGAGAAGCCCGAGCTTCGCGACGAGGACTGCGGCCAGCAGAGCCTGGGCCAACTGGCGGGAGCGCGTGGACCAAGACCGGTGGGCGCCGATCGTGTCTACGAGGCGCATGTAGCCGTATGCGCATAGCACCGCGACCATTGGTGAGGTGACAAGCAGATAGCGCTCGTTCTTCACCATGTGCTCGATGCCGAGCGCCACCGAGACGACGACGCCTCCGAGATAGACGAGCATCAGCGAGAGAAGGGTCCAGAGCGCCATCTCGCGTGGCGCGAAGGAGCGCGCGCCTCCGAGGATCAGGCCGGGCAAGACCGAAAGCCGTTGCGCGGCGAGGAAGAAAACGGCGCCGACCGTCATCCCCCAGAACACCAGCGAGTACGATTCGAACGCAAACCAGCCCTTCAGGACGCCGTACTGGAGCATCGCCACAGGATTGTCGAGACCGCGGCCGATCGCGAAATACTCGTTCCAGCGCAGCGCTGTCAGCGCGAAGACTGCTGGATTGTCGCTGACGGGGCTGCCGAATATTTCGACGTTGCGCCAGTAGGGCCAGCCCCCCACCGC
This sequence comes from Microvirga sp., assembly GCA_022241475.1. Next base: position 240,013 of record JAKOMT010000004.1, read on the forward strand.
GAGCGCGACGCCGATCATGGCGACGCTTTCGAGCGCGAGCGCGCGCCAGCCCTTCAGGCCCGCCCGGATGGCGAGGCCTGCCGGCGCGAGGGCGAGGAACAGGATCGCCTGAGAATGCGTCCAGAGGGCTAGGCCCAGAAGAAGGCCCGTCACGGCGCCCGACAGAATGGGCGGGGCGCGGATCCCGACGACGCTAGCGACGATAAGGGCAAAGCCGAGCACGGGTAGCGCGTCGATCAGCGCGGAAGCCGAGCCGAGGAAGAACAGCGGCGGCGCCATGAAGACGAGAGCCGAAGCGAGTGCGGTCCGCCGGTCGACATAGAGCGCCAACGCATACACGACGCGCGCGCCTACGAGCATGAACCAAGGCGAGATCACGCGCATCGCCTCCGGCGTGTCGGCGTGGCCCTGGACCACGTTCGTCAGGTAGACAAGTGACACGTAGAGCGGCGGATGCGTCCATGGGCCGAAGAAGCCGGTAACGTTGGTGGCCGGATTGAAGACAGGGTAGGCCGCAAGATCCCGCGCCGCGAACAACTCGCGTGCCGCAAGGGCGTATTCGAGGGCATCGTTCTGCGTGAGCGGGACAAATATCACGATCCCAAACAGGAAGATTACCGCGAGCGCAAGTCCCATCGCGAGGGCCTTCTCGCCGAAATCGAGGGGCTGGCGCGCGACGGGCACGGCGGGTGCGCGTCGGCCCCCGATGATCCGCGCGATTATCCCGACCGCCGCAGGAAACGCGAAGCCGAAGGCCAGGTGAACGCCATTGGCGGCTCCCGGGGCTAGCGCCAGAGCGAGAACACCGCCGATCCCGAATAGGAATGGCCCGATGCCGACGCCCACCGCGCGGGTGAGGCCCGCCCGGCGCGCGGCGTCGTCCCACGGCAACAGTGCCGAAGTCCATAGACCTGCGACTGTCGAGACGCCGATAGCAAGAAGGAGAAGCGCGAAAGCTTCGACTGGAAGAAGGATCACGCTCCAAGCCTCGTCGCTGTCATTCGGACCCCCTCGCCGCCAGCGGGCCTCCTCGCGGCCATGCTCCTAATCCCTCACGCATCCTTCGGCGCGTAGAGCTTCGGAATTCGGTCGATCGCGCGGATCGCTTCGTCGAAATCGAGATTGATGAGCTGGGCGTATTCGCGGATCGATTTCCAGCGCGGCTGGTTGTCCCGCTCGACGAGCGCGAGGGCCCGCTCGCGCGTGATCTGGCCCTCGCGGATCTGGTTCGATCGGAAGGTGTCGTGCTCGGAGAAGCCCGCGACGCTCGTGTAGATGTAGTTGTAGAAGGCCGCTGTGCCGTCGCCGATGCGCCAGGTGCACTGGGTGTCCTCCGCGAGCTCCCAGTCGTAGCCGTTGATCAGCACGTCGTCGATCTCCTCCTCGTTCCACTCGACATAGTCGAAGAGGTAGAGGTGATCCTGGTTGATCCCGTAATAGGAAACGAAGGCCCAGGCCGTGTCGGGGATCGAGCGGTTGATGTAGCGCGGGTTGGCGATATAGCGCTTGCCGTATTCCATCAGCATCTGCGCCTTGCGGCCCAGCCCGAAGCTCGAAGGCTGGTTGAAGCCCGATGTCTGCGGCGCGATGTCGAGGAAGCCGAGCTTGAAATCGGTCTTCTCGAGCTGGTTCGTGCAGAACACCATCAGCGGGATGCCGGTCTGCTTGATCAGCGCGTTTGCGTACCAGAAGAACTGCTTGTCGCCCGCCATGAACAGCGGAATGATTCCCAGATCGGGCTTCTTCAGCCACGCCTCGACGTTGCGGCGGATGTTGGCGCGCTTCTGCTTGATGTCCGCCGAGATCCAGATGTGCTCGATCCCGAGCTTGCCGCACATGCGCGCCTGGTTGCGCCGCGCGAGATCGGTCACCATCCCCCAATCGTAGCTGAAGGTGATCGGCTGCATGCCGTACTTCTCCTTCAGGAGATGCAGGCCGTAGGAGCTGTCGCGACCGCCCGAGAAGGCGACGACGCAATCGGGGGACTTCCCGTCGCCGCGGAACTTCGCCAGATACTCCTCGAGATCGCTTTCGGGGCGCTTCACCCAGGGCTCGTGCGTGTGGCAATAATTGCACACCCCGTCGGCGTCATAGGCGATATAGGGCATCGTCTCCGGCAGGATGCAGCGCGTGCAGCGGCGCATTCCCGCGCGCGCGAGCTTGAGCCGGTAGGCCTTCTCCTCGATGTTGCGCTGTGTCGCGAGCATCGGGCTGAGCTGCGGCGCGGCGACCCCGTCGGCGAAGGCGAATTCGTCGACGGCGATGCGCGTGAGATCGACCGCCATGCCGCGCCCGGCCGTGAGCTGGCGGACGGCGACGCCCTCGAAGCCGGGGATGGTCTGGCCTCCCGCGGTGAGCTTCTGGCAGATCCACTTCTCCGAGGCGAAGAAGAAGGCGTCGCCCGCCCGCGAGACGCAGTAATGCACCGAGCCGGTGTTGGTGCCGAGCAGGAGCTCGTTCGTGCCCCGGATGAATAACGCTACCGAGGTCTCGCCGTAGACGTCGCCGAAGACGCCCGCCAGCGCCGCGCGCGGCGTGTCGCCCGCCGCGATGCGCTTGTGCATCAGAGCGGCGATGACCTCGGTGTCGACCTCGGCGCGCGGGGTGACATCTGGGTTTTCGGCCCAGAGCTTCTCCCAATTGGTCACGATGCCGTTATGGACGATGACAATGTCGTCGCGCCAGACAGGCTGGTTGTTGGCGTCGATGCCCTGCAGGCCGTTCGTAACGAGGCGCGCATGGCCGATCGCCGCTAGGCTCTCTTGATCGGCGCGGCCCTCAAAGAAGCCATCGCTGCCGCGCGCAACGGCGCGTTCGTAATCGGGCGTGCGCAGCATCGCCTCGGCCGACACCGAATCCTTATGGACCACGATCTCGGCGCCGTTCGCCAGTGCGATGCCTGCCGCTTCCTTGCCGCGGCTCTGCGAAAGCAAAAATAGGCTGCGGACAGCCTTGCTCCAGGCCGCGCGGTCAAGGTTCCGCGAGGAGGTCGTGACGAGGCCGAAAATGCCGCACATGTGGAGAAAGCCTGCTTCGATCGCTTCGGAAGATATCGAGACCCGTCTCTTCGCCTATCTCGCGTCGGAACTCAACCTCGCGGCTTCGTCGAACGCCAAAGGAAGAGGGGCGCAAACGCCTAGTCGGCGATTGATGAACATATGAACAATTCTCGCGCTTGAGGTCGGATGGGCTGCATGCTGATGGGATGACACGGCTTCGCCGCGACTGCGGAAGCGCAGCGGGAGGCGTCGTATCATTGACAAAATTCGACCTAAGCAGCTATGCAATTCAGAGTAACGTCTACGGCATACAATTCAGAGTTTTTACAAGATGAGATCGCTGACACGGATACTACTTCCTGCGATTATGATCGCAGCCTGCGTTGACAGCGGCGCTGTGCGCGCGGTGGAAGCGGATTTATTCGATCTGGAAGTCTCACTCTTATTGGATAGACTGCCTGTAGTCGAGCCATTGGGTACTATATTTCAGTTAAGTGATGATGATATAGTCTATGCGGGCGCGGGATTTGTTTATGCGAATAATACCAATCAAATATCAAATAATTCAGCTTTGACATTTTTCGTCAGAAAAAAAGATAGAGATGTCACAATTTCAGATCTTGGTCAGCCGTTTGATAGAAGTGTAGCCTTTCATTTGACGACATTTCAGGGAAATCTTTATGCAATACCATATAACACGCGAGGCGTGGGTGCCAAATTGTTTAATAAAGAAGGAAATTTTTGGGAATCAGTAAATAATATCGCGCCCGAATCTGAATCAATGATTGCTTCATTCCAGCCCTCTGGCGGTTCAATTATTGAATTTAGGTCGGGCCCGAATCGTATCAAGATCAGCAACGATTACTATGATATCGATCATATCGGAAGAGATGATATTGTATTTAATGCTTTTATTAACAAAAATAGAGCTTTTATTTACGCGCTTAAGAATACCGAAATTGATAGGATTACCACGTCGCATTTCTATGTGTGCAATATATTATGGTCTGAGAAAAAATTGGACGAATGTTCGATCTCTGGCGATATTGGCCGCTTTTGGTTCTATACATCAATTCCCCAAGATGACGGTATATTCGTGTTTGGCTCACGCGGTGAAGTGTTTGATGTAAGTAATGATGGAAATGTAAATGTGATAAATGGTCGATCAGAAATAAGTTATCAAATTTATGCTTCTCTCAGATATGGATCGACATTTTTACTGGGCCAGTATCCATCAGGAAATCTGAAAAGTTTAATGCGCGGGGCTTTGTTGGCGCCAGTCATACCTGAGATTGGTGCTCAAGCTTGTAGTGAGCCGCATGGTCGCGAAGCGCAGAGTTTAAGTATCTGGGGCGGTGAGGTAGCTGTTGGTATGTGGCCTTGGGGTGAGGTTTGGACAGGGCGACCTGGTCGCGACTGGACGATGGCTGCACGTGTCTTCCAGCATCCGGAGCAGCCATGCGGCGCGGTGCCATTTGCGAAATTGCTGGAGGATGAAGGTGAAGTCTATAATGCTCTTGGCCAAAGGATATTTGGATTCGCGAACTGGGCCAATGGACTTGCCGTCAGTACCTATCTTAAGCATCCGTCTCTAAGTGATCATCTTGATTTGCTTCCAGGGGTTGCGCAGGAAGAATATGGGCGTGTTTTATTATTGGAGAGGGATTACGAAATTACATGCGATATAAATCTGGAATCCGATATGAATTTTAGATTCAAAATATATAAAGAAAAAATGTCAATTTACTCAAATGATGAAGAAGTTTGTTCGAGGCCCATCGATCCAGATCAGCTAGGTGATAGCTTGGCGCAAGGCAATATGCAGTACGGAAATGGTGTTTGGGGCAAGGCATCGGGTGCGCTCTTGCAAATTAGTAAGCGATAGCATCCGATCGGATTGATCCGGTTCTTCCTCAGGGCTCCAGCAGTGAGCGATAGGCCCAGACGGCGCTCTGCATCTCCCAAGGCGCGCTGATCCGCGCGTACGTCAGCGCGACGTCCCGCTCGAGGCGGACGGCTTCGCCGCGCCGCGCCAGCTCGTAGGAGGCGAAGGGATATAGAAGCCCTTTCTCGGTCAGGCTGCGGACCGCGACGAGCGCGTTCTCGGCGGTGGGGTAGGGCAGGTGGTCCGCTCCGGCGAGCAGCGCCATCGCGTCGATGGTGCGGAACGAGATCCACGCGCGGATCTTGTCGCCGGGATAGGAGGGCCGGTTCGTCGACACGCCGTCCTCCTCGCTCCAGCCGTCATGGGCGACGCCCCACCAGTAATCCCAGACTCCGTTACCGGGCAGGGCGCCCATCGGCGCGATGCGCGTCGCAAAATGGTCGAGGATCTCCACGGCCGCCGCCCGGGCCTGCGGGCAGGCCTCCACCGAGCCCGTGCGAAGCACGGCGTAAGCCCATTCGTTCTGATGGTTGAACGGAACCGCGAGGCCGTCGAACGAGAACTGCGAACCCTTCGGCCAGCGCAGATGCGCTGCGCCGCGCGACATCCAGCGTGCGGGCTCGCCGCCTCGGGCGAGAACCTCGATATGGCCATCGAGGCAATGCACGGCGCGTCGTACATCCTCGTGGGCCGGGGACCGCGCCCCGCGGGCGATCTCCGTGACGTAGCGGTCCATCAGCAGGAGCAGACGGCTCGTCTGGACGGCGAACAGCGCCGGGCTGCGGTCGACCGTGAAGGCCTGCGTGGCGTAAAGGCCCTCGCGCCAGTGCCGCTCGAGCCAGACCATCTCGAGGTCGAGGCGCGTGCGGATCTGCTGCGCCTGCCCGCCGAAGGCTTCGCGCATGGCCTCGTCGGCGTCGATCAGCAGCAGGAGATCGATGAGTCCGTTCAGATAATAGATCTGCGACCAGGGAATCCGCCCTTCCTCGTTGCCGATCCCGAACTCCATCAGGCCCGTCTGTTGCGCCCGTGTCGCGTCGAAGGCGAACATTCGGGCGAAATCGGCGGGCGCGCGGGCGTATTCGACGGACAGCGCGTCCTCGCGCAGCGCAAGCGCGAAGGGAACGCCGTCGCGCTCCAGCGCCGGCGCGGAAAGGCCCGCCGGGGCGCTCACGAAAAACGGGCCGTTCGCCTTCGCCCGGCTCGCGCAGAGGATGGCGGGGCCGCGCGGCGTCGCGATCGCCTCGACCGCCCGCACGCAGTCGGGAATGCGGCGGTGGCTCAGAACGCCCTCGCGCGACAGGCTCGCCTCGATCACGCCTGCGACGATCGAGACGTTCTCGTCGTGAGGCGCGAGGAAAACGGCCGGGATCATCTCGTAGGTGCCGCCCGCCGGGTCCTCGAAAGAGGGCAGGACGACGGCTTTGCCGACGGGGGCGAGCCCGTCGGGGTCGGCGTCGAAGACGAAGACGGCGTTCGTCTGCGCGACGTTGTCGTAGAGCGCGAGATGGAGGCGCCCGCCATGGACGAGGGAGGCCCTGTAGATCGGGTGCGCGCCGCCTTCTCCGCGCGGCACGGCCATGCGGGCCGTGCGGGCGCCGTCGCGATCCCGCAATTCGATCGTCAGGCCGTTCTCTCCCATCGTCCTGACGATCGCCGCCTCGCCCTCGCCGAAGGGATGCGTCGCGATGGGGATTTCGCCGCGATCGAACAGCACGTCCGGCCGGCCGATCTGGCGCAGCAGGAATTGCGCCGGATCGAGGCCGTTCGTCATCAGCCGCGCCCGGACAGGGCCCGGCTGCGACGGCGAGGCGAAGGGCGTCTCCACCAGACCGTCTCGCAGGCCCGCCGTTCCCTCGGCGGCGCCGTCCCAAGCGAGCGGTTCGCTGCGGGCGCCCCCCCGCGCGCCGTTGCGGTCCTCCCACAGCTTGCAGGCCACCGCCCCGCGGTAGAGGTAGGCCTCGTATTCGTTGACGACGAGCGGGTCGACGAAATCTGCGCCGACCGGATACTTGAGGAAGCCTTCGTCGCCGACGCGGTATTTCGGGATGTCCGAGGCGAAGACGGGTCCGAGATCGGCGATCTGCGGGTTGTTGCAGGCCAGCGTCATCGCCATGCCGATGTCGTAGGTCCGCGCCATCCGGTCGATGTTGTCCTGAAGGCGCGGCCAGCCGCGAACGTATCCGAGCTCCGGGTCGTGGAACTCGCGCAGATGCGCGACGATCGCCTCGATGTCGAACTCGGCCGCGAGCCGGCCGCCATAGGCCGCGTATTTCAGCACGCCGTCCACGATATAGCTCGCGTGCGGCAGGTCGTTGGCGACGTTCTCCTGGATCGAATAGGTCCAGTGCCAGGAGCCGGTCTCGGGATTGACCCGCTTCTGGTCGAGGAGCGCGCGAGCCGTCGCGTCCGCCGTGTCGGCGAGCTTTCGCCCGAAATCCGCGTCCGGCGCGATCCGGCTGAAGCGTTGCAGCTGCCCCGCGAGATAGGCGGCCGGGTTGAAGGTGTCGTAGACGCGGTCCCAGACGAGGAGCGAATAGGGCGCCATCCCGGACGGAGAGCGCATCTCCGGCTGCGTGTACGGGACGAGCGACTGCGCCACGACGGTGATGATCTCGTCGCCCGGCGCGGTCGGGTCCGCCTCCATCCAGGTCAACAGCGCGTCGACGACGATGGCCGTCGAGATGGTGTACTCCGTATCCGCTGGGTTCTCGGAGCCGTCGCCATAGGCGTCCCAGGCGATCGGGACGCCCCAGCCGACGACCCCGTCGTCGTTGACGTCGGCGTTGTCAAGAAGCCAGCGGCCGGCCACGGCGCTCAGGTCGGACAGATCTGGGCGCAGGCCGTGGCGCCGCCGCTCGACCTCCGCCAGAAGGATCTTCGCGTAGGATTTCGGGATGTGGACGGCGCCGTAGCCGGGATAATCGGCCGCGCCATATCCAGGGCGGTCCGGCTCGAAGCGCGCATGAAGTTCGGAGATCAGCGTCGCGTTGTCGATCGGCTCGGGAGGGGCAGGGGCCGCCGCCTCCTGCTCCGCGCCGCAGGCCGAAAGTGCCAGCGGCAGCGCGAGAAGGACGGCGTGGCTCGCCTTTCTGATCATCGAGGACTTCGCGTTCGGACGCATCCGGGCTCCCTTGCGTTCGGAGCGGCCGGAGGCGTCCGCCGCTTCGGTTCGATCATTCCGCGCCGTCGGGGCGGGGCGGCTCAGTCATCGGTTCGAGGGTTCCTGTTTCCGTCTCGCGGTAGCGCTCGCCCGTGCGCGGGCAGAGGAGGTCCGGCCCGAGACGCTCTCCCTCACGGCTCATCCAGCCGATGCGGCGGGCGGGAACGCCCGCCATCAGCGCGTAGTCGGGCACGTCCGCCGTGACGACGGCGCCGGCCGCGATGAAGCAATAGGCTCCGAGCGTGTGGCCGCAGACGATGGTGGCGTTCGCGCCGATGCTCGCGCCGCGCTTGACGAGCGTGCGGCGGAATTCGCTCTTGCGGCTGACGAAGGCGCGCGGGTTGTTGACGTTGGTGAAAACGCAGGACGGGCCGCAGAATACGCCGTCCTCCAGCTCGACGCCGGCGTAGAGCGCCACGTTGTTCTGAATCTTGCAGCCGTCGCCCACGCGCACGTCCGGGCCGATCATCACGTTCTGGCCGATGATGCAGCCCGCCCCGACCTCGACGCGCGGCAGGATGTGGACGTAATGCCAGAGTCTCGAGCCGGGGCCGATCGAGACCTCGTCGTCGACATAGGACGATTCATGGATCGCGACGTCGGGAAAGCGCGGATCGCCGCGCATCTGGTCGGCGACGCTCGCCATCGGATCAGCCCGCCTTCGCCGCGGCGAGCGGATGCCGCTCGCCGCCCGACGTGACCGGCGCTTCGCGGAAGGCCGAGACGACCTCGATCGAGGGCCGCACCTCGTCGATGCCGAAGCCGCGTCCGGCGAGGATCTCGCGATAGCTGTCGTTGTGCAGTTCGGTGAAGCCGTCCGAGAACTCGACCTCTTCGCCGTCGAGCGTCATCGAGCGATAGGTGGTCTTCTTCCCGCGCACGGATTCGGGCAGGTCGTCGCGGTCGACCGAGAGGAACCAGCGCACGTCCGCCTTTTCGAAGGAGAGGAAGCCGGCCGCTTGGCTCTCCTCCCGCAGATGCGCGCGGTTCGTCTTCACGGGCCCGAAGACGAAGGAGAGCATGTCGAAGAAATGGACGCCGATATTCGTGGCGACGCCTCCGGACTTGTGTTCGTCGCCCTTCCACGAAGCGTGATACCAGCGCCCGCGCGAGGTGATGTAGGTCAGGTCGACGGCGTGGCGCGCGGTGGACGTGGCGACGCGCTCTTTCAGCGCCCTGATCGCGGGATGCAGGCGCAGCTGCAGAATCGTGGCGATCCGCCGGCCGGTGTCGCGCTCGATTTCCGCCAGGCCGTCGATGTTCCACGGATTGAGGACGAGCGGCTTCTCGCAGATCACGTCGGCGCCCGAGCGCAGGCCGAAACGGCAATGCGCGTCGTGGAGATAATTCGGCGAGCAGATCGAGACATAGTCGATCCTGTCGCCGCGACGGCGCAATTTGTCGATATGGCGATCGAAGCGCTCGAACTCGGTGAAGAAATGCGCGTCGGGAAAATGGCTGTCGATGACGCCGACCGAGTCGTTGGGATCGAAGGCGACGAGCAGGTCCCCGCCGACCGTCTTGATCGCGGTCATGTGCCGGGGCGCGATGTAGCCGGCTGCTCCGATCAGTGCGAAATTGGTCACGGCTTCCATCCTCGTTCGGGCGACGGCGACCGCCGTCGGTCAGGCCTTGACGACTTTGTCGCTGAACACGCCGGCCCGCTGGCAGGCGTTGCGCGTGTCGACGACGATCGCGGCCGCGTCGACCAGCGCGCGATAGTCGACCGCGTCGTGATCGGTCGCGATCAGGACCGCGTCGAAGCCGGCGATCGCCTCCGCGTCCAGCGCGATCGAACGCCGTCCGGTGAGTTCGGCGTGTTCGCGCGTGGGCGGGATCACCGGAATATGCGGATCATGGAAGGCGACCACCGCGCCGCGCTCCTCGAGCAGTTCGGCGAGCTTCAGCGACGGGCTCTCGCGCATGTCGTCGACGTTCTTCTTGTAGGCGATCCCGATGAGGAGGACGCGCGCGCCGGACAGGCCGCGCCCTGCCCGACGGTCGAGCGCCTCCGCGAGGCGGCCGACCACGTGATAGGGCATCCGCGTGTTGATTTCGCCGGCGAGCTCGATGAAGCGCGTGGCGATGTCGTATTCGCGGGCCTTCCACGTCAGATAGAACGGGTCGATGGGGATGCAGTGACCGCCGAGACCCGGCCCCGGGTAGAAGGGCATGAAACCGAAAGGCTTAGTCTTCGCCGCGTCGATCACCTCCCAGATGTCGATGCCCATGGCGTCGTAGACGACCTTCAGTTCGTTGACGAGGGCGATGTTCACCGAGCGGAAGATGTTCTCCGTCAGTTTCACGGCCTCGGCCGTCGCGGCGCTGGAGACTGGCACCGTCGTCACGACGATCTGCGAGTAGAGCGCGTCCGCGAGCGCGGTCGCCGCCTCGCCTTCCCCGCCGACCACTTTCGGGATCGTGGAGGTGCCGAAATCCGGATTGCCGGGATCCTCCCGCTCGGGGGAGAAGGCGAGGAAGAAGTCGACGCCGCTCTTCAGCCCGGCGCGCTCCAGGATGGGCTTGATGATCTGGTCCGTCGTGCCGGGATAGGTGGTAGATTCCAATACGATCAGCTGCCCGCGCCGCAGCCGCCCGGCGATAGCGTGAGCGGTGCTCTCGACGAACGACAGATCCGGCTCGCGATGCTTCGTAAGCGGCGTCGGCACGGCGATGAGTACGGCGTCCGGCTCGCCGAGCCGGTTGAAGTCGGCGGTCGCTTCGAATCCGCCCTGCCCGACGGCGGCGGCGACACTCGCGGCGGGAATGTGCTTGATGAAGCTTTCGCCGCGATTGATCTGGGCGACGCGGGCCTCGTCGATGTCGAAGCCGAGAACCCTGAAGCCGGCGCGTTGCGCCGTCAGGGCCAGTGGGATTCCGACATAGCCAAGCCCGATGATGCCGATGGTCGCGACGCGATCAGTATATCGTTTGAGCAGCTCGGAGACGTCAGCCGTATGAGCGGCGCCGTCAGAAGGGACATTCGCCTGCATGAAGTTCCGCTACCCCCAGAACGCGTGACCTAACCATCCGTCCCCGGGAGACGAGGACGAACCGACTCGGCGGTCATTCGCTCTAATGCGCTACCGTGTCAAGCGGCGACACGGAGACGCTCGCCTTGAACTGCATGGCGATCAGGGCGATGAGACAGAGCCACCATGCCTGCCAGGCGCCATGGCTGACGAGCGCGACCGCGTAGATCCCCAGACTGATCATCGTCGCCAGCGCGAGGTCCGGGGCGGGCAGTTTCGCCATCGCGCGGAAAACGGCGGCCATGAGAGCGCACAAGAGCAGCGCGCCCGCCGCTCCGAGCTCGAACCAGACTTGAAGCGCGGCGTTGTGCGGATGACCGTAGTCGAGGAGCGCGCGCCGCGCCTCCGGCAGGGCCTCTACCAGGGGCGAAGCCGCGATGACGTGGCTTGCCTCCAGGCCGAAGCCAAGGACGGGACGCAGGGCGAGCAGCGTCGCATATTCCCGCCAAATCTCTCCTCGAATGGTCAGGACGCCGTAGCCGACGGCTTCATGGACGGCCGTCGGGATCAGATCGTTCACATGACCGATATAAAGAGGTGTGAGTGCGAGGTTCGCGACCATCGCGGTCGCGGCGAAAGCATGAAACGCGCGAGGCCTCCATCGTGCGATCGGCCACGCCGCCGCCATGAGGAGCGCGGCGAGTTTGGCCGTTTCGCTCTCGGTGACGCTCACCGCTGCGACGGCGAGCGCCGCGAGGAGCGCCGGCGCGAGGCGAAGTCCCCGCCGCCAGGCAAGCGCGAGCGCAAGTGGGGACAGCAATGCGATGGCGACGGCGGCCCGGTTCAGTCGAAACGGCTCGGTCGCCGCGCCCATTGCGGCGTTGATCGCGCCGTCGAATTGAAAGTGAGCCAGCACCAGTAGGCATGCGGTCGACAAGCCCGCGATGATCGGCCAAGTTGAATCGAATTGTGTCGGCCGCCCAAGGCGTAGCAGCGTCGCCGCGATCAGGAGCGCGCCGATGATGTGAAATAGGTGCGAAACCGCGCGATCGCGTCCGGGATCGGGCGTCCAGACGAGCGACGCGCCCATATACGCCACGCATGCCAGGGCAAGTAGCAGCACGGGCGTACGCATCCTCGCTGCGGCAGGCACAAGATACACATCCCTTTGGGCTATCGCCGCCGCCGCGACGAGGAACGCTGTGATAGTCGCGACAAGGGGCGGCGACGCGCGCGCGAAGGTCATAATTACCGGCAGAAGCGCTGCGAGCCAGAGCGCGGCCGCCACGAGCCTTGCGCCGTGGGCCTCGCCGGATGATTCTGAGGAATTAATGCGAGGGAGCGTCAAGAGAAGCCTTCGGTTCGCGCCGGGCTGACGCTCCGGCCGACTTCAATTACCTCGCCGGCCGTCACACGTCACCCCACTCCGGCCTGTCTCCGCTTCGCCGCCCGCCGGAGGCGCTTCGCGTTAGACAACGCCCCTTCGCGTCGCTAAGTCCTTCCATGAACGCGCGTTGCGCGCCGCCTGCGTCGAGGCAAGTCATGACATCGTCGTCCGTCCTACCCCGTCGAGCCCTCGTCACCGGTGTCTCGGGCTTCATCGGCTTCCACGTCGCGCGCCGCCTGCTCGCAGATGGCTGGCTTGTGACCGGGGTCGACGGGATGACACCCTATTATGACCAGCGACTCAAGACAGGGCGCTTAGCTGCGCTTTTCGGCGGTGCGCAAAGGGCCTCGAACGCGTTCGTCTTCCACGAGATCATGCTCGAGGACGAGGCGGCGCTCGCGCGCGCCTTCGACGAGGCGCAGCCCGACGTCGTCGTGCATCTCGCGGCGCAGGCGGGCGTGCGCTATTCGATCGAGAATCCGCGCGCCTATATCGACGCGAATCTCGTTGGGACCTTCAACGTCATGGAGGGCGCGCGTCTCGCGAAGCCCGCGCATTTTCTCGCCGCCTCGACGAGCTCCGTCTATGGCGCGAACACGGTCATGCCGTTCGCGGAGACGCATCGGACGGACCATCCGCTGACCCTCTACGCCGCCACCAAGAAGGCGAACGAGGCGATGCTGCATTCCTACGCGCATCTGTGGGACCTTCCCACGACGATGTTTCGCTTCTTCACGGTCTACGGGCCGTGGGGGCGCCCCGACATGGCCCCCTACAAATTTGTGAGGTCGATCGCGGAAGGCGCGCCCATCGACGTCTACGGCGAGGGCGCGATGCAGCGCGACTTCACCTATATCGACGATCTGGTCGAATCGATCGCGCGCCTGATCGAGGCGCCGCCGCGCAAGGGCGAGCCGGTCGCGGGCGTCGAGGATTCGCTTTCGCCCGCCGCGCCCTTCCGCGTCGTGAACATCGGCGGGGGCAAACCGGTCGGCCTGCTGCCCTTCATCGAGACGATCGAGAGGGAGCTTGGCCGCAAGGCCGTCCGCAACATGATGCCCATGCAGCAGGGCGACGTGCGTGAGACGGTGGCCAGCGCCGATCTGCTCGAGGCGCTGACCGGCTATCGCCCCTCCACGAGCGTCGAGGAGGGCGTGCGCGCCTTCGTCGCCTGGTATCGCGAGTATCACGCCATCTGACGCGGCGCGGGTCGGGGCCTTTACGCGGACGCCGCCGGCCCTAGCTGCGTCCTAATGACGATCCTCGTCTGGTTCAAGCGCGACCTGCGCGTCCACGATCATCCGGCGCTGGCGCGAGCGGCGGCGCTGTCGCGCGAGACGGGGGCGCCCGTCCTGCCGCTCTACGTCGTCGAGCCGGAATACTGGCGGCTGCCCGACGTTTCCGCCCGGCAATACGCCTTCGCCGCCGAATGTCTCGAAGACCTGCGCGCTGCTCTGGCGATGCGCGGCGCGCCGCTCGTCGTGCGCGTCGGCGACGTCGTCGAGATCGTCGAGGGCCTGGCGCGCACGCACGGGGTGTCGCGGATCGTCAGCCATGAAGAGACGGGCAATCTCTGGACTTACGGCCGCGACCGGCGCGTCGCGGCGTTCGCGCGAGAAGCCGGAATCGTCTGGGAGGAGCGTCCCCAATCCGGCGTCGTGCGCCGACTGCGCGGACGCGACGGCTGGGCGGCGCAGCGCGACGGCTTCGCCGCCGCCCGGCGAGCCGACGCTCCGCAGGGGCTTGCGGGCGTGTCCGGGCTCGATCCCGGCGCGATTCCCGACGCGGCGGCGCTCGGGCTCGCTCCCGACGTCTGTCCGCGCCGCCAGCGCGGCGGGCGGGAGGCGGCCCTGCGGCTGCTCGACGGGTTCCTCACCCGCCGCGGCGAGAATTACCGTGCGGCGATGTCCTCGCCCGTCTCGGGCGAGCGCGCTTGCTCGCGGCTCTCCCCGCATCTCGCCTTCGGATCGCTCTCGATCCGCGAGGCCGCGCAAGCCTCGTCCGCGCGGGCGGCGGAACGCCCGGGCGGTCGCTGGCCGGGAGCGCTCGCGAGCTTCGAGAGCCGGCTCGCCTGGCGCGACCATTTCATGCAGAAGCTGGAAGACGAGCCGCGCATCGAGACGGACTGCCTTCACCGCGCTGCGGAGAGCCTGCGCCCGCGCGAGAGCGACGCCGCCCGCCTCGCGGCCTGGAGCCGGGGCGAGACGGGACTGCCCTTCGTCGACGCGTGCATGCGCTATCTGCAGGCGACGGGCTGGCTGAATTTCCGCATGCGCTCGATGCTGGTGGCGGTGGCCTCCTATCACCTCTGGCTGGACTGGCGCGACACCGGCCCGGTTCTGGCCCGCGCCTTCACGGACTACGAGCCGGGCATCCACTGGCCGCAGATGCAGATGCAGTCGGGGGTGACGGGCATCAATACGCCGCGCATCTACAACCCGCTGAAACAAGGCCGCGATCAGGACCCGACCGGCGAATTCACGCGGCGCTGGTGCCCGGAATTGCGCGAGGTTCCCGACGCCTTCCTTCAGGAGCCGTGGCTCTGGCCGGGGGCGCAGACGCTTCTGGGCGCGGCCTATCCCGAGCCCGTGATCGACGTCGCCGAAAGCGCGCGCGCCGCCCGCGAGGCGATATTCGGATTGCGCGAAGCCGCCGATCGCGGCGACATCGCGCGCATCGTCGAGCGCCATGCGAGCCGCGCCGATCGGCGGTTCGTCAACGACAGGGCGCCGCGTCCGCGCCGTCGCGCGGAAGGGCCGACGGAGCAGCTCGACCTCGATCTCTGAGCCTTCGCGCGGGCGAAAGCCCAATCCTGCGCGCGGGACCAAGACGCTGGGCTCCCCGAAACCGATCTGATATGGAACGGATCGCAACCGGCGCCCTCGCGCGCCGCCCCGACGCCTGAATTCCAGAGGTAGCTGCCGTGACGAGCTCCAAGATTGTCCTGATCGACCGCCATCCCGGCCGTTCCGCCCAGACCATCGGGCTCGCCAAGGAAATCGGGACCGATCCGGAGCTGATCCACGAGCCCTCCGTCGGCGTCGTCGGCACCAAGGGCGACAGCCAGTGCTATCTCGGCGTGGTGTCGAAGGTCGACGCCATTCACGAAAAGCTCAAGAGCCGCATCGGCCGCGAGGAGGGCCAGCTGCGCCTGCGCCTCGTCCAGCCCGAATACACGATCGCGACGTCGGACGGCATTCGCAACGGCACGCGCGAGATGCGCTATTCGCTGATCGGGCGCGAAGTCACGCACGACGCGCTTTGCGAGCATCTGGAGGCGTCGGGCCTCGCCGGAACGATCGCGGTGGTGGCCTGCGACAAGCCTCCGGTCGGCACGCTGGCGGCGCTTCTCGAGCACAACGAGCCGGGCATCATCATGTCGGACGGGCCGATCCATCCCGGCCGCGATCCCGAGACCGGAGAGGCGCTCGACATCGTCAGCGCCTACCAGGTCGCCGCCCACCCGGACGCCGAGACGCGCCACCGCATCGCCTGCCACGCCTGCCCCGGCATCGGCAGCTGCGGCGGCATGTTCACCTACAACACGATGCAGACCTTCATCGGCGTCGTCGGCATGCAGCCGCTGCACATGGTCGCTCCGGCCTCGGACGATCCGCGCCGCCTGAACGAATTCCCGGCCGAACTCGTCGAGCATCTGGCGCGCCTGATCGAGAGGGGCCTCAAGCCGCGCGACATCGTGGTGCGCGATTCGCTGCGCAACGCCGTCATCGTCTCAATGGCGATCGGCGGCTCGACCAACGTCGTTCTGCACGTCCCCGAAATCGCGCGCGCCGCCGGCTACGCCGATTTCTGGAAGGACGTGATGACGCCGGAGGAGTTCAACCACCTCTCGCAGCACGTCGTGCCGGTGCTCACCAACGCGCGCCCCTACGGCAAGTACTCGATGGTCGACATCGACAAGGTCGGCGGCGTGCAGGTGATCGTGCGCGAGCTTCTCGACGCCGGCCTCCTCAACGGCGAGGTGATGACCTGCACCGGCGAGACGCTGGCGCAGCAGGTCGCGCGCCTCGGAGCGGTCCGTCCCGACGGCGACGTCGTCCACACCGTCGAGAAGCCCTACAAGCCGACGGGCGGCCTGCGCATGCTCGGCGGCAATCTCTCGCCCGACTTCTCCGCCATCCTCAAGCTCGCGGGCGTCGAGGGCGGGTTGGAGGACAACATTTTCCGCGGCCGCGCCCGGGTGTTCGAAGGCGAGCGCCACCTCCTCGCGACCCTCGACGAGGCGCCCGAGAGCTTCCAGGACCACGACATGGTGATCGTGCGCTACGAAGGTCCGGCCGGCGCTCCCGGCATGCCCGAAATGCTCGATCCGACCTCGCGCATCACCACGATCTGCCGCGAACGCGGCATCGTCGTCGGCCTGATGACGGATGCGCGCTTCTCCGGCGGCTCCGTCGGTCTCGTCATCGGCCATGTCGGACCGGAAGCGGCGCTCGGCGGGCCGATCGCGCTGATCGAGGAGGGCGACGAGATCGTCGCCGACCTGAACGACAACCGGCTCGACTGCCCGGTTCTCGACGATCCGGCGATCTTCGCGGCGCGCACGGAGGCGTGGGAGAAGCTCGTCGCCGAGAACGGCGGCGTTCATCCCAATTGCGGCGTAGCCGACACGCGTCTCCTGCACCGCGCGCGCCGCACGGCCGTGCCCGCGACGCGTGGGGGCGGGCTCCATCCCGACCGTGAGGTCTGGGTGCGCGATCCCCGAGACGCGTCGCGCTCCGGCTTCACCCCGTCGAACCGCCATCGCCCGGGCGCGGGGAAGGCGTTCTGACGCGCGTCGCGGGAGCACCCGGCGCATTGTAACGGAGGGCGCGAGGCGCGATATCCGTCCGACACGTTGACGATCGAGGAGCGACGCAGACGATGACGATCTCCGCCAGCCTGAACGCCGCGCTCGGCAACCTGCCGGAATGGAATCTCGGCGATCTCTATCCCGGCATGGACAGCCCGGAATTCGCCGCCGACATGGCGCGCGCCAGGACCGATTGCGCGGCGTTCGCGCAAGCCTGGCGCGGACGCCTCGACCAGATCGCCCGGGGCGAGGGCGCGGCGCGCAAGCTCTACGAGATCATCCTCGCCTACGAGGAAATAGAAGACCGTCTCGGACGGCTGATGTCCTTCGCCGGCCTCGTCTATTCGGGCGACACGACAGATCCCGCGCGCGCCAAGTTCTACGGGGACACGCAGGAGCGCCTGACGACCGCGTCGAGCGATCTCCTGTTCTTCTCGCTCGAATTGAACCGGCTCGACGACGCGATCGTCGACGGGCTGACCGGGAGCGCGCCGCTGTCGCGCTACCGCCCGTGGATCGAGGATCTGCGCAGGGACAAGCCGCACCAGCTCGACGACAGGCTCGAACAGCTCTTCCACGAGAAATCCGTCACCGGCCGGGGCGCCTGGAACCGGCTCTTCGACGAGACGATATCGAGCCTGCGCTTCAAGGTGCGCGACGAAGAGCTGCCGATCGAGCCGACCCTCAACAAGATGCTCGACGCCGACGAGACGGTGCGCCGCGACGCGGCAGCCGCGCTCACGGAAACATTCCGCGCCAACCTGCGCACCTTCACGCTGATCACGAACACGCTCGCCAAGGACAAGGAAATCTCCGACCGTTGGCGTGGCTTCGAGGACGTCGCGGATTCGCGCCATCTCGCCAATCGCGTCGAGCGCGAGACCGTCGACGCGCTGGTGGCGGCCGTGCGCGAGGCCTATCCGCGCCTGTCGCATCGCTACTACGCGCTCAAGGCCCGCTGGTTCGGTCGGGACGCCCTGAATTTCTGGGATCGCAACGCGCCTCTGCCGAAGGTCGAGCAGCGCACGATCGGCTGGGACGAGGCGCGCGCCACGGTGCTCGACGCCTACGCGGACTTCTCGCCGCGCATGGCCGACATCGCCCGCCGTTTCTTCGACGAAAACTGGATCGACGCGCCGACGCGTCCGGGCAAGGCGCCGGGCGCCTTTGCGCATCCGACCGTGCCCTCGGCCCACCCGTATGTGCTCCTCAACTATCAGGGCAAGCCGCGCGACGTGATGACGCTCGCCCACGAACTCGGCCACGGCGTGCATCAGGTGCTGGCGGGCCACAACGGGGCGCTGATGGCGCCCACCCCGCTGACGCTGGCCGAGACCGCGAGCGTCTTCGGCGAGATGCTCACGTTCCGCCGCCTCCTCGACCAGACCAAGAACCCCGCCCAGCGCAAGGCGATGCTCGCCTCCAAGGTCGAGGACATGATCAACACGGTCGTGCGCCAGATCGCCTTCTACTCGTTCGAGCGCAAGGTGCATCTGGAGCGCCGCGAGGGCGAGCTGACGTCCGAGAAGCTCTGCGAATTGTGGATGTCGGTGCAGGCCGAATCGCTCGGCCCCGCGATCCGTCTCTCGGAAGGCTACGAGAGCTACTGGACCTACATTCCGCACTTCATCCATTCGCCGTTCTACGTCTACGCCTACGCCTTCGGCGACTGCCTCGTGAACTCGCTCTACGGCGTCTACCAGAACGCCGGCGACGGCTTCGTGGACCGCTATTTCGCCCTGCTCTCGGCGGGCGGGACGAAGCATTACGGCGAGCTGCTCGCGCCCTTCGGGCTCGACGCGCGCGACCCGGCCTTCTGGAGCATCGGCCTCTCGATGATCGAGGGCCTCATCGCCGAACTCGAGGCGATGGAAGACGCCTGACGCCCAGCAGGAGGCGGGGCGGGGCGTTCGGCGGAGGACGCTCGGCCTCGGCTGGCCGCTTCAGCCGGCCGCCGGTCCGGCGACGGCCGCCCCGGCGCCGGCGCCGGCGCCGAGCGCGCCGAACACCGTCTTGACGATGGCGGCGGAGTCGAGGCCGGCTTGCGCGTACATGCGGTCTGGCTTGTCCTGATCGATGAAGACGTCGGGCATCACCATGGCGCGCGCCTTCAGTCCGCCGTCGAGCGCGCCGCGCTCCGACAGGAGATGCAGCACGAAGGAGCCGAAGCCTCCGACGGACCCCTCCTCGATGGTGATCAGCACCTCGTGCTCGCGCGCGAGGCGCAGGATCATGTCCTCGTCGAGCGGCTTGGCGAAGCGCGCGTCGGCGACGGTGGTCGAGAGGCCTCGGGCCTCCAAATCCTCGGCGGCCCTCAGCGCCTCCGCGAGGCGGGTGCCGAGCGACAGGAGCGCCACGCGCGAGCCCTGGCGCACGATGCGGCCCTTGCCGATTTCGAGCGGGACGCCCTGCGCCGGCATCTCGACGCCCACGCCCTCACCGCGCGGATAACGCAGCGCGATCGGCCCGGAATCGTGCGCGGCGGCGGTCGCGACCATATGCACCAGTTCGGCCTCGTCGGCGGCGGCCATGATGGTCATGTTGGGCAGGCAGCCGAGATAGGCGACGTCGAACGATCCGGCGTGCGTCGGCCCGTCGGCGCCCACGAGGCCCGCCCGGTCGAGCGCGAACCGGACGGGGAGGTTCTGGATGGCGACGTCGTGGACGATCTGGTCGTAGCCGCGCTGCAGGAAGGTCGAATAGATGGCGCAGAACGGCTTGTAGCCCTCGCAGGCGAGGCCGGCGGCGAAGGTGACCGCGTGCTGCTCGGCGATGCCGACGTCGAAGGTGCGGTCCGGATGCGCCTTCGAGAACATGTCGATCCCGGTGCCGGACGGCATCGCGGCGGTGATGGCGACGACTTTGTCGTCCTTGTCCGCCTCCCGGATCAGGCTTTCGCCGAAGACGCGGGTATAGGCGGGAGCGTTCGCCTTGGCCTTGGCCTGAGCGCCCGTCACCACGTCGAAGGTGACGACGCCGTGATACTTGTCGGACGCCGCTTCCGCCGGCGCGTAGCCCTTGCCCTTCTGGGTGACGACATGGACGAGGATCGGCCCCGTCTCCATGTCTCGCACGTTCTTGAGGACGGGCAGGAGGTGATCGAGATTGTGCCCGTCGATCGGGCCGACATAGTAGAAGCCCAGCTCCTCGAACATGGTCCCGCCGGTCCAGAAGGCGCGCGCGTATTCCTCGGCGCGGGCGGCCTTCTCGGAGATGAACTTGGGCAGACGACGCGTCAGCTGCTTGGCGGTCTCGCGCAAGCTGCGATAGGTCCGGCCCGAGACGAGGCGGGCGAGATAGGCCGACATGGCGCCGACCGGAGGGGCGATCGACATGTCGTTGTCGTTCAGGACCACGATCAGCCGGGAATGCATCGCGCCGGCGTTGTTCATGGCCTCGTAGGCCATGCCCGCCGACATCGCCCCGTCGCCGATCACGGCGATGACGTTGTTCCTGCGGCCGTCGAGGTCGCGCCCCACCGCCATGCCGAGTCCGGCCGATATCGAGGTCGAGGAATGGGCTGCGCCGAAGGGGTCGTATTCGCTCTCGGCGCGCTTGGTGAAGCCCGAGAGGCCCCCGCCCATGCGCAGCGTGCGGATGCGCTCGCGCCGCCCCGTGAGGATCTTGTGGGGATAGGCCTGGTGGCCGACGTCCCAGATCAGGCGGTCGTTCGGCGTGTCGAAGACATGATGCAAGGCCACCGTCAGCTCGACGACGCCGAGCCCGGCCCCGAGATGCCCGCCCGTCACCGACACCGCGTCGATCGTCTCCGCCCGCAGCTCGTCCGCGACCTGCCGGAGCTTGTCCTCGGGCAGATTGCGCAGGTCGTGCGGGGTGAGGATCGTGTCGAGAAGGGGCGTTTCGAGGGGCATGACGGACTGGTCCCTGGCGCGAGGTCGGGGAGGCGGTTCGCGCCTCCGCCGGCGAAGCTCTGCGTCTTCCTACGGCTGAAGGCGGCCCGTGGTTGACTCGCCGGCGAAAGATTCGCCGCGACGCCGGTTCTCAGCCGCCTCACTGTCCCTGTCCTAGCGCAACCCGCGTCGTCCGGCCATCCCTCTTTGACACGCGCCCAGAATAGTTTATATATGAACTATCGTGACGCTGCGGAGGATTCATGCCGGTCTACCGGGCCCCCGTCGATGAGACGCTGTTCATCCTGAACGACGTTCTGGATATCTCCTCCGGGCGGGCGCTGCCCGGCTATTCCGATCTCGACGCCGATTCGCTGGAATCCGTCCTGCGCGAGGCGGCGCGTCTGTTCGAGGGCGTGTGGGCGCCGACGAACGCGATCGGGGACGTCAAGGGTTGTGTTCGCGGCGCAGACGGCGCGGTCTCGACCCCCGCCGCCTTCAAGCTGGCCTACGACGCGTATTGCAAGGGCGGGTGGCTCGGGCTGTCGGCTCCGCAGGAGTATGGCGGGCAGGGCCTGCCGGGCTTGCTGAACTCCGTCGTCCAGGAATTCGCCGCCTCGGCCAATCTGGCGCTCTCGATGTATCCGGGCCTGACGCAGGGCGCCGTCGCCGCGCTTCTCGCGCACGGGAGCGAGGAGCAGAAGCGGCTCTACCTGCCGCCGATGATCGCCGGCCTCTGGTCCGGCACAATGAACCTCACCGAGCCCCATTGCGGCACCGATCTCAGCCTCATCCGCACCCGCGCCGCGCGCAATCCCGACGGATCCTTCGCGCTGACGGGCTCGAAGATCTTCATTTCCGCCGGCGAACACGATCTGTGCGAGAACGTCGTGCATCTGGTGCTGGCCAGAATCGAGGGCGCGCCGGCCGGCGTGAAGGGGATTTCGCTCTTCGTCTGCCCGAAATTCCTGCCCGAGGCCGATGGCGCGCCGGGGGCGCGCAACGGGGTGTCCTGCGGCGCGATCGAGACGAAGATGGGCATCCACGGCTCTTCCACCTGCGCCATGAACTACGACGGCGCGACCGCGTGGCTGGTCGGCGAGGAGAATCGCGGGCTCGCGGCGATGTTCGTGATGATGAACGAGGCGCGTCTCGCGGTCGGCGCGCAGGGGCTCGCGATCTCCGAAGCGGCCTACCAGAACGCTCTCGCCTACGCCCGCGAGCGCCTGCAGGGCCGCGCGCTGACTGGGCCGAAGAACCCGCAAGGGCCCGCCGATCCGATCATCGTCCATCCGGACGTGCGCCGCACGCTGATGGAGATCAAGGCGTTCAACGAAGCGGCGCGGGCGCTCGCGCTCGAGGCTTCGCTGAACGCCGACATCGCGCGTCGTTCGGCGGATCCCGCCGCGCGGCTCGCCGCCGACGACCGGCTCGGCCTCCTCACGCCGGTGATCAAGGGCGTCCTCACCGATTGCGGCTTCGCCAACGCGGTGGCCGCGCAGCAGCTCTTCGGCGGGCACGGCTACGTCGAGGATTGGGGCATGTCGCAATTCGTCCGCGACGCGCGCATCGCCATGATCTACGAAGGCGCGAACGGGGTCCAGGCGATGGATCTCGTCGGTCGCAAGCTCGCTCGTGACGGTGGGCGCGCGGTGACGGCCTATTTCGCGGAGGTCGGCGGGTTCTGTGAGGCGCATGGCGCGAATCCGGCGTTCGCGCCGTTCGTGGCTCCGCTCGCCGCAGGTCTCGACGATCTTCGCCGCGCGACGATGTGGTTCATGAACAACGCGCTGGCGCGGCCCGACAACGCCGGAAGCGGCGCGGTCGATTACATGCATCTGTTCGGGCGCGTCGCGCTTGCGCACATGTGGGCGCGCATCGCGCTCGTCGCTGCGCGTAGTCCCGACGATCCGCGCATGGCGGCGCGGCTCGTGACCGCGCGCTTCTTCCTAGAGCGCACGCCGCCCGAAACCGCCCTCCGCCGCAACCGCATCGAAATCGGCGCGGATTCGACGATGGCTCTGGCCGAGGACGCGTTCTGATGCGGATATCGTTGGCCCCGGAACCACGCCACGAAAACCCTCCCCTCAGCGACTGTCTTGCGGGTCAAGCGTCTTTCGGCTGCCATGGGGCGGTGTCCCGGATGATTGCGTTGAGGATGGTGAGGAGCTTTCTGGCGGTTGCGACGAGCGCGACCATCTTGGGCTTGCCCTGTGCGACGAGCCTGTCGCGGAAGGCCTTGAGCGCGGGATTGCGCCGGCTCGCGACGAGCGCGCCTAGGTACAGGGCGGTCCGGACGCTGGCGCGGCC
>JAKOMT010000042.1 GCA_022241475.1 Microvirga sp.
TGAGGACGAAATGCGAAAGGATCAGCCGCCCGGCTTCGTGCGGGACGAGATCCTGCCACCCTTCGCGGCCGGGGGATGCGGCGGCAACGGTGACGATCTTGAAATCCTTGGCGCCGTCGGCATTCGTCAGGATGTAGAGGAGCCCGCCGGCTTCCTCCACGCTGTACTCGACGCCTGTTTCCCGCGGGGCGACCAGCCTTGGTGCGGTATCCGGCGCATCAGAGGGGATCAGCCAGACTTCCGAGGTTTCATGATCGTGCAGGTCGATGGTGACGAAGGCGCGCGATTGCGTTTCCCCGGCATTCATGAAGAAGCCGGCATCCGCCTCTTCAAAGACGAGCCTGTCACCCTCCACCGGCTTGCCGAGCCGGTGGTAGAACAGCTTGTCCGGCCGGTGGTTGGCGTTCATACGGGTGTAGAAGAAGCCGTCCGAGCCGGCGCTCCATGTCGCGCCGCCGGCCGTTTCGTCGATGCGCACGGCGTCATCCTGCCCGCTTTCGAGGTCGCGGATGGCGATGGTGTAGAATTCCGAACCCTTATCGTCGAAACTCCAGGCCATGCGGGCGTGGTCGGGCGAGTGGGTGGCGGCGCCGAGCGAAAAATAGCTCCGTGTACCCGCCTCATGCGGCACGTCGAGCAGGATTTCCTCCGTGCCGCCCTCACGCGGCGTGCGGATGAAGCGGGGATATTCCGCGCCCGTCTGATAGGAAATTCCGTAGGCATAGGGGCCGTCGGCGGCCGGCACGGATGAATCGTCTTCCTTGATGCGCCCGCGCATCTCCGCGATCAGCGTTTTGCGCAAACCGCCCGTGGGGCCGAGCACCTGTTCCTGGTAGGCGTTCTCCGCTTCGAGATAGTCGCGGATGGCCGGGTCGAGCAGGCTCGTGTCGTGAAACAT
>JAKOMT010000043.1 GCA_022241475.1 Microvirga sp.
TGGGACAATACGCCGAAAGCCGTTCTGTCGGGCCTGGAAGGCAACCTTCTGGTGCCGCTGCTCGACACTCTGAACTGGCGCACCAACGCCACCTACATGCTGGAGTCCGAGGACAAGGAAACCGGCAACCCGCTGTCGCTGGTGCCGGCATACACCATCAACACCGCGCTCGAATGGCAGACCACCGAGCGCCTCTTCACCGCGTTGACGCTGACGCATTACGGCAAGACCGAAGCCCCGTACCGCAATATCGTCACCGGCAGCGCTGCGGCCAATACCGACGATCTCGATCCGTATACGCTGGTCGGCTTCAACCTGGACTTCCAGGCCAACGAGCAATTGCGCATCGGCGCGGGCGTCAGCAACATCTTCGACGAGCGCCTGTTCCGCAAGGGAAGCGGCAACGCAGCCGGCGCGGCCACCTTCAACGAGCCGGGGAGATCCTTCTACCTGAAGGTCACCACCACGTTCTAAAGTAGGCATGCGGTGGAATATCCGCGCGCACACCTTGTGCCGGCGTGTTCCCCGCACCTATGAGAGGGGGACACGAGGGGAAGTCACATGATCGATATCGCGATGGGGGAGGCGATCTGGCTCGCCGTGGCGCTACTGGCCGGCGGGGCCGTGACGGGGCTGCTTGCGGGCGTCTTCGGCGTCGGCGGCGGCGCCGTCGCGGTGCCGATCCTCTATGAACTCTTCCGAATTCTCGGCGTGCCGGAAGATGTGCGTATGCCGCTGTGCATCGGCACGTCGCTCGCCATCATCATTCCGACCTCGATCCGGTCGTTCCGCGCCCACTGGCAACGCGGGGCAGTGGATATGTCGATCCTGAAGATATGGGCGATTCCGGTGGTGCTCGGCGTCGCCGCAGGCAGCTTCGTCG